>CAZRRY010000001.1:0-40503 GCA_964602775.1 uncultured Candidatus Saccharibacteria bacterium
CGCTTGGAAAACAATTCAGCATACGCCAAATAGTTGCGAAGTAGCCGTTTAAGCCAACAAAAATAGCACATGCCTTGAATTGTTTTCCATTTACTAGTATACCACGCAGCGGACGCGGAGTGTGTCGGCTTTAGCCGACTGAACAAAAAGAACCATGCCTCTGGGCATGGCAATTTCTTATCTCCCCCCTGAAAAACCGCTGGTCAGCGCTGCGTGCCGCCACCGAAAAAGCCGCCCGACAGGGCGACCGTTTCCGAAATTGTGCTGATTTGGTGTGATTTTACGCCGAAGTCCGAACCGATTTCCAGCAAAAAATGTAATCTGAGCCGCGCCGCCTGTCCGCCCAAAGGCGGACGCGCCCCACCAGCCGCCCCCTTTACCTTTTTCTTAGATTTCCCCCCGCCGAATTTATTTTTTTAGCAGAAAAGGGGTTGGCTGGTGGGGTTGTTGTCGCTCTCCTCTGTTAAGCTATTGCGCCAATTGATATAATATGTTAGAATAATTACATGTTGAGAGCTGATGTATATTTTGAGAAGAATAAAGAATCACTGAGCGGGATTACTCCTGGCGATTTTGTTGACTTAGTGGGGCCAAAACTTGAGTACGATCTAAGCTTGGCACACATCAAAGAAAGGCTTGATAATAACGAGACACTCCGTGTAAAAATGGGCATCGACCCGACTGGTCCTGACGTGCATATTGGGCACGCCGTCCCTATTCGAGTGCTTGACTTATTCAGTCGAGCTGGGCACGATATCGATTTGATTTTTGGGGACTTTACTGCGAAGATTGGCGACCCGTCTGGTCGGGATAGTGCCCGAAAAGTACTAACCGATGATGAAATTGCAGTTAATGTAGCCTCATATCGAGAACAGGTGCAAAACTTTTTTGATACCACCGCCGAAAACGTGCGCATTCACCACAATAGCACATGGCTCGGACGAATGGCGCTGCACGAGACATTTGAATATCTGCAAATGGTCAATCTCTCAGAAGCAACCCAGCGAAAGGATTTTCGTGAGCGCATGCAGAAAGGCTCGGCCGTAACGCTTGCCGAAGCCATGTACGGTACGCTACAGGGTATTGATTCCGTTCATCTAGGGTCGGATGTAGAACTCGGAGGAATCGACCAGCTACTAAATGTCCAGCAAGCTAGAAATGTTCAAAGAAGTCGTGGGCAAAATCCCGAAGACATCTTACTAACACCGATAATCGAGGGAACAAGCGGCGATGGGCGCAAGATGAGTAAGTCGTACGATAATTACGTCGCAACGACCGCTAGCGCGGACGACATATTTGGTAAAATAATGTCTATACCTGATACGCTTATCGTTCCATATGCGGTAGCATTTGCGCCAGTCAGCAAACAAGACATCAAAGGCTTAACGGCCGCGGCTCAAGATAGCCCCCTTGAAATTAAGAAGCAGCTTGCGACTTATTTAGCAGCAACGTCAACAGGAAGTCTCGAGCAAGGGGAGCTTGCCAGGGAAAACTTTGAACGCAGGTTTAGTCGCAAGGAAATTAGTAGTGATGATTTAACCGAGATTGTAGCAACCCCACAAAACAGTGTATTGTCCGCACTTATCTCTACAGGCGGGTTTAAGTCTAATGGTGAAGTGCGAAGACTTGCCGCTGGTGGCGGGATTAAGTTGAACGGACAGAAGATAACCGAAGATGAGCTGCTGCAACAAGTAAACGAAGGACAGACAATATTAGTAGGCAAGCGACGAGGATTTCGTATACGCTTGTAGCACGATTCAAACTAATCTATATTCAATCTATGGAAGACTTATTTTACGACAATCCCGATCAAGTTAAGAAAATTGTTGAAGAGTTTGGTGATGCTATTCTGCCAATGAAAAAAGCAGACCAACCATTTTTCTCAAAGTATAGAGTTTTTAATTACAAAGAAGAACTAGAAAACGCAGAGCCATTTGGATATAGCGCTCAAAACCCAACCGACTTCATAGCAAATTTTGCAAGTTATTTTGAAGACGCGGTCAACTGGGATAGTACAGGCGTTCTCTATAACGTACATCCAAATGTGAATGTGTACGGACAGGTCGCTTCGTTCCTTGCTAGCTTTGCTAACCCGAATTTTGCGCAAGATATATCATCAGGCAAGCTCATGCTCATCGAAAAACAGCTCATTGAATACTTTGCATCTCTCGCAGGTTGGGATACCGCGCAAGCTGGCGGCATATTTACATTTGGCGGCAAAGGTACAAATCTATACGGGCTGAAGATTGCGTTGGATAAGACTTTCCCAAATATTCGGGAGCAAGGTTTGCAGGGTAAGATTAAAGTAATTTCTAATGACCTTGGACATCCTTGCCATGTTGAAGTATGTAACTGGGTGGGTATTGGTACAGAGAACTGTATAAGACTTAAGACCGAAGACACGACGGTTCCAGTTGAATTATTCCGAGAAACTTTTGAGGAAATTGTTAAGAATGGCGAAAAACTCCCACTTATTATCCTCAATGGCTTAAGTACGCTGAACCATGCAGTCGATGACATTAAGGGCATCGCTGAAGCAAGAGACGAAATAGTAGCCAAATACAAACTGGATTATGTGCCACATATTCACATCGATAGTGTGTTGGGCTGGGTGTATTTGCTGCTTGCTCGTTATGATTTTGATTCCAATCCACTGAACATTAAACTGGATGTTCTTGCGGTCATGAAGAAAAAGTACTTACTAATGGCGAATGTTGCCTACGCAGACAGTTTTGGCTCGGATTTTCACAAGACCGGATTTTGCGGCTATTCAAGCTCGTTATTTATGGTGAAGGATAAAAAGCCGCTTCAGAATATTGAACGTAGCTATCACGAAGATGATAGTCTAGAGTTCTCAAAGTACTCGCCATATAGCTATAGTCTTGAGTTATCACGTCCCCCGCATGGGCCCATTAGTGCATACGCCACGCTGAAGACAATGGGTGTTGAGGGATTTACTCAAGTGCTTGCGGCACTGACCGAGAGTTTCCGCTACATGAAAGACACATTCCACGCCCAAGACCATACCGAAGTGCTCAATTATGATGAAGATTCAAACTTGCTATTCTTTGTCTTCAAGCCACGAAAGGATATCGTATTCACAGAAAATATGGAATCCGAGCTTGTCGAAGAAATAAAAGCTTTCAATACTGGCTTTTATCAATTCTTGATTCATAAACTTGAAAGAGGCGAAGCAAACATATTCTTTAGTTGTTCTCGTAGCCATAAGTATCTCGGCCAATCGTTTGGCAGTATTAAAGTTTATTCGTGGAACGCTCGTTTTAATGTTGAAGAAGCTAAGAAAGTTACTGGTCATATAAACGAACTATTCCAGGAGTATATTAAGGGATTTGAGGCAACAAAAGACTATAATATTTTTGATTTTCTTGATGTGAAAGGCGCGAATAAATGATTTTTCATAAGCTCGCAGAAGATAGCGAAAACTCAAAACATGGCTTGATGGAGCGTCCTTGGGGAAAGTTTATCGTACTTGATACCGTGCAAGATAAAGACGAAATGGTGCACAGACAAAAGCTACTGATCGTAAAACCGAACATAGCTTTGCAGCTCCATAAACACATTGGGTACGCCGAGCTATGGATTGGCGAAAGTGAGTTTGACTACACGCTAGAAAATGACAAAGGCGAACTAATCACGGCAACTGCAAAGCCATTTTCTAGGATATTTGTGCCAAAAAACAGAAAACACACAATTATCAACAATAGCAATGAAGAGTTGCGAATATTTGAGCTACAAACGGGCGTTATCCGAGATGATGACAATATAAAGTTTGACTAGGTATTTGTAGGAAATGAGCGCTGAACTTACATATTCTGAAATAGCCGACTTTGTGCAAGGCGGAGTTAAAGGCGATATTGACTCTATATCTATCATTGGCAGCTACTTAATCGAACATCGTATCCGCGAGGGGTCGGATATTGACCTCTTGGTCGCAGTAAAAGACCTTGGCGCAACAGCAGTGCACTTTGATGAAGTGTTCTATAAAGACGTTGAGATAGAAGACTCCATGGGCAAGCGCAAGGAGCTCAATACTAAGCTCGGCGGCATTGCACTCGATATTACAGTTATCGATGAGTTTAATCAGCCAAACAATCCACTGACGGACGCCTACGAGAACGCTATAGGTACATGTTTAGCCGCGTACCCAATATACGGCAAACCTCTCAGTGAAGTATTTCCTATTGCTGACATACTATCTGGCTATGAAAACATTAGAGATACGAGGCTTGCAATCGTAGATGAGAAGATAGAGATGACGAAACAAAAGATTTGCGCGCAAAGTCGAACTGATTTGCACATTATTTACGAACTCCAAAAATATGTATTTGTCAGGGAATGTATAAGGAATAGAGTATTCAATCATCTCAGCATTAAACATCCCGATTTATCCATTCCCGACTTCTCTGAAATCTATGCTCAAGACCTCGAATCTTGTAATATACAACTAAAAATTGAAAGGACACATGAATAATGCCGGCTCAACGATATGTAATCATTAAACTACTAGAGCAGTTGAAAGACGGAGACGAATTTTCTCCAGAAAATTACCCCCTACACATCACTATTGTTCCAAGCTTTCAACTTGAAAGAATGGATGATGTTTTGTTGGGTATAATAAAACAACTCTGCAACAACTTCAAGGCTTTTGTCCTTACGGCCGGAGAGGATGAGTTTTTTGGCCCCAATAGAGAAGTGCACGTCACAACGATGATTATGAATGACGAACTCCAAGAACTACACGATAGTCTGGTAAGTACTCTTTCGGATGCAGGAGCTATCTTTGACGAACCTCAATATATGCTTGAGAACTATCGAGCTCATGCAACCGTCCAAGAGACGATTCGACTGCATGAAGGCGATTCTATTATTGTCGACAGCATAACCGTAATCGACAAACTTCCAAACGGTCTACCGACTAAGAGAAAAATACTAAAAACATTGAATTTCTCTGACATTAAGTAGTTTCATTCAAGGGGTCGAGCGAAGCTACGCTATATCTGGTGTCTATACACCAGATATAGCGTTTTTTTGCACTTTTGGGTATTGGCTAATTCTCCTTGTCAATCGCTAAACTTTTAGGTTTAGGGCGCGTAGCACGTCGGCTGTGCCGACTAGAGCCGCGCCGCCTGTGCCATTTATGGCAGGCGAGCCACCAGCCCCTTTTCAGCTAAAAAAGAAATTCGGCGGGGGGAAATCTAAGAAAAAGGTAAAGGGGGCGGCTGGTGGGGCGCGTCCGCCTTTGGGCGGACAGGCGGCGCGGCTCAGATTACATTTTTTGCTGGAAATCGGTTCGGACTTCGGCGTAAAATCGCACCAAAGTAAACACCCCTCTTTCATAGAGGGGTGTTTACTTTGGTAAGCTCTCTGCGAGAGCGAGAACCCGGAGGGTTCGTGGAGCGAGCGACAATGTCGCGTGCGGAAATAGTGAACCCCGCTACCCGCGGGCGTGAGCGCCTTCCCGGTGGGCTATTTTTTTGTGCTTCCAGCGCGGGGATTCGAACCCGCAGGGTTTGTGAAGCGCAGCGAAGTCAGAAAAACATACATTCCTAATCATAGTGAAGATACACGGGTGATTTACAGCTCCACACAGTGCTATACTACCCCCATGAACCGAGACGACATCAAAACGCTCATGCTCCGCAGCGGCTTTACCTACGAAAAGACTGTCAAATGCTACCCTGGGGCACGCGGTGAGGAAGACATCTACACCAGGCGCCCAGACTACCCATATACCTTTCGTATCTCGCGTGTCGATACGACGAGCGACAATTACGGCCTTTACGTTGGCATCGGAAAGCAGTTTGAGGCGATCAACGCTATTGTAGCTCACAATCTTGATGCGGCCCACGCCTGGAACAGTAACAAACCGCTGCCGATGTGGACAGGTGATGCGCTACAGAGGCTCCTTGGTTATTTTGCGTCAGATACTCGCAGCAATGAAGCGCTACGTGAGGACGATGAGGTACTGATTACCACGATTTTGCCAACGATTAACCAATAGCATGCGCCAAAATTATATACTAAGCCATTTCATCCAAACTCTTGAGAAACGGTAGTGCTTTGGTATATAATGAGGCACAAGAATTATGGTGAGAATAGGGGAGCAAAGATGGCGGTTACATACTTGGCGATATTTTTTCGTATGTCTTGTCGCTGTGACGCTAGCTGTTGGGGCAGTGCACTTTAGTAAGTCGGCTTTTGCTGCACCTGGCGTGACGTATATTGTAACCAACACAGGTGACAATGGTGGTGTGAACCCTGCAGTTGGGGCGGGAACCGGTACCCTTAGGCAAGCGATTGTTGATGCCAATGCCAATGCCTCAGCAGCGGCCGATCAAAACAAGATCGTATTTAATATTGCAGGGACTGGTGTTCAGACCATCAATCTCTCGGCCGTATTGCCCGGTATTACAACACCAACGACTATTGATGGCACGACGCAGCCCGGTGCGAGCTGTGGCACACTGGTGCCAAATGATGCAAACGGTGCAATTACCAACGCCGGTCGCTCAGCTCATACACTCCTTATAGAGCTCAATGGCGCGGCGATTCCTGCAGGCGGTAGTGCCGCAACGATGAACATAGTGGCAACAGCGACAGGCTCAACCGTCAAAGGATTAGCAATCTATGGAGTAGCACAGACGAACTATGCGCAACTTACTGTCAACTCACCGAATACAACGGTCACCTGCAACTACCTTGGGGTAAAATCTGACGGCGTCACAGCGCCAGTCAAGACACCAGTCACCGTAGGCCTTAATGTTACGACGTCGGGAGGCGGGCTGACGGCAACGAACAACCTCATAAGTGGCACGACACAAAATTATCTCAACACAAGTGCTATCACTGGAGCAACGATTGCTAACAACTTATTCGGCACTGACGCAACAGGGCTAGGGTCAGCTCAAAATGCCGGCAATGTTACAGCAGCAACTGGTCTGGTGCTGACAAGTGCTACCAACTTTGATGTCAAGAACAATGTGTTTGCCAATATAACAAATCGGTACATAAATATCAGTACCGTCACTACCAGTCAGATACGCGGCAATTACATTGGTATCGGTATAGACGGCAAGACAACCAGTGGCTTTGCTGTGACTGGTGGGAGTGGCATTGCTGGAAACTATGGCAAAGGGCTTACTATCGGCGGTCCAAACCTGGCTGATCGAAATTATGTCGGAGGGCTAGGCGGAACCGGGATTCTTGTCAATAACGTTGGCACGGCAGGGCAGGTGACAATCCAAAACAACTGGGTTGGTCTTGCGACCGATGGAGTGACGGCGGTGGCAAACACCGGTACGGGCATCAACAGCACAACCAACATCAACTCTGTTATCATTGACAATGTTGCCGTAAACAACGGGAGCTATGGTATCGCTGTGACGGGCGATACCGGGTCAACGGTGCAGGGCAACTATGTCGGCATCACCCCAAGCAGTACCGCTATGAAAAACAAGGGTGGAGGCGGTATTTTGATTAGTGGATCAGCAAAAAATGTGCTGATCGGTGGAACCGCGGCAGGCCAGAGAAACTATATATCCGGCAACAATAACCT
Source organism: uncultured Candidatus Saccharibacteria bacterium (assembly GCA_964602775.1). Lineage (GTDB taxonomy): Bacteria > Patescibacteriota > Saccharimonadia > Saccharimonadales > Saccharimonadaceae > Saccharimonas. The sequence continues at coordinate 7,577 of CAZRRY010000001.1, forward strand.
TGCAAACGATTCAGGGATTAATATCAATAGCATCACAGGCATCAATGGCGTCACGATACAAGGCAATTATATAGGGGTCGGACTAGACGGTGTGACGGCAGCGCCAAATGGGTACGGGATTCAAATTTTAGGAAACAGCGGGACGCCACCGGCCAACATCACGATTGGTGGTAACGCTGCCGCAGCACGCAATATTATTAGTGGAAACACGACTGCGGGTGTGAATGAGGGCGCTTTGACGACAAGTACCTCTAACTATCTCATAGCAGGCAACTATATTGGACCCGATAAGAATGGCAATGCCATCACTGGCGCAACCGGAAGAGGAATTATTCTTGCAAGTCCCAACGGTGTGCAAATTGGTGGCGACAGTACGGCAGGATACGGCAATGTTATATCGGGAAATGGGAGCGATGGCATTATTTTTTCTGGCGCCGTAGGCTCTGGTCAAAATTTCAATATCTGGGGAAACTTGATTGGTGCGGGACCAGATGGTGCAACTACACTTGGAAATAAAGGTTCGGGCATTCTCGGAAAATTCCCACTAAAAATGCGACACCCGTATACTTTCGTTAGGTACTAAACTAATGAAAGGAGAGTGTCGCAATGCGTACACTAACACACTATGAAGTAGCTTGGAATATGTACCGAGCTGGATCAACCATATCTCAGATCTGCCAGGTGATCGGCAAACACAGAGCAACGGTATACCGTTGGCTCAGAAAGATCAGACAGATTGGCATCCGTTTGTTTCTCAAACGCAAACAGGCCTGTAAGCACCGCCGTCCAAGCACGCAGATTCCAGAAACTACCATCCAGAAGATTGTCGACATCCGCAATGAATTCGGTTGGTGTGGTGCGAAGATACGTAAGGAGCTTAAAGAAAACCACGGCATCTCTCTTGCCCTGTCAACTATATACCGTTGGCTCCACAAACGGTTCACGAAGGCTGCAGTGGGGGTGAAGCAGTACAAGAAGCATCAAGCTATTGTGACGGCCACACGGCCTCGTGAAGTCATTGAACATGACACGGTAGATCTGGGCGGAAAACAGGCAAACGTCTACGCCTACACCGCCATCGACATCTTCACGAAAGAACCAAGTGTCATCATCGCGGACAACCTAGAAATGGAAACTGGTGCACGAGCCTTTGCTGCCCACAATGCCTTCTACGGCTCCGTACAGACACACCAGTCGGATAATGGGAGCGAGTTCCAGAGTGTCTTTGTGAAGGCGGTCGAAGCCAGTAGTGCCATGCACCGCTACAGTCGCCCGTACAAAAAGAACGAGCAATCCCACATTGAAAACTTCAACAAAGCACTCAGGAATGAATGTTTCCCAAGAGGAGAATACCGGCAAGAGGATATACCAAAACTCCAAGAGCAAGCCGATGCCTTCACGAAGCATTACATAGAACGACGCTGGCACATGGGGCTACCCGATACCATGACTCCGAGACAATTCACTGAGTTCTACGCAAGAGACCCCAAGGCTGCTACACTAGCAGTAACGAAAGTGCATGAGAAGTCGCATTTGGGGTGAGATTTTACGTTCTCTCCACTGCGACAGTATGGAACGGCTCCGCACAGATTGGTGGCCCGGGTACCGGTCAAGCAAATACGATTGTCAATAGCACCGGCTACGGCATATCCATCACCGGTGCAGCCTCATCGGCAAACCCACTGCTCATCAGGGCTAACCGTGTCGGCATCCTCGCTAACGGCACCGCAGCCGGCAATACTAGTGGCGGCATCTTTATTAACGGGGATAATGGCATACAGATTGGCGGCACCAGCGCCGGAGAAGGCAATGTGATATCGGGGAACAGTTCGAATGCCACAATGCCTGGTATTCGCATCGATGCCTCGACAAATATCGTCGTCCAGGGCAATACGATTGGCCTCGGTATCGACGGCACCACAAAGGTAGCCAACGGCTACGGTATACTTTTGGCATCTGGAGCAAACACAAACATCACGATTGGCGGCAATACGGCGAGTGCTCGAAATCTGATCAGTGGCAATGTGACACAAGGTATCAGCATATCCAGCTCGCCATTTACGAGTGCATCAAACAATACAATTCAAGGTAACTATATTGGGCTCGACAAAAATGGCAACGTAGTGACAGGTGCAACGGGCGGCGGCATGTCACTAACAAACCCAAATGATATTTTGATTGGTGGAGCAACTGCAGGCGAAGGTAATGTCATTAGTGGCAATCCAGGAACTGGAATTGTTTTCTCGGGCCCAACCGGACAGGGCGTACGGGTGTACGGCAATACAATTGGACTGAAGCCTGATGGCGAAACGGTAGCCGCGAACGGGACTGGCATTAGCTCCGCCACCAATAACTCGCCAACCGGCACGCTGTTAATTGGCGGCGCGACAGCTGGACAGGGCAATATTATATCTGGAAACACTGGTAACGGGATATCGCTCACTACGTCTAGTATGGCCGCAAATACGACCGTGATAAAAGGTAACAAGATTGGGACTTCTACGAGTGGCGCAGCTAAGGGGAATGGCGCTAACGGCATCAGCGCTACAAGTGTCACCGGGCTGATTGTGGGCGGAATTGGTACCGGTGAGGGCAACACTATAGCTAATAACGTATCAAACGGCGTAGCGGTTGATTCGGCAAGCTCCCAAATAGCAGTTCGGGGCAATAGTATTGCAGCAAATGGCAAAGTTGGCATAGATCTACGCGGCAGCGCCAATGCACCCGACGCCAACGACCTACCAAGTGCGCTCGATGTCGATACTGGCGGCAACGGCTTGCAAAATTTCCCACAGCGCACCACGCTGACGAAGTGCGATGCGAGCACCGAACAAGCCACGTATCTGTGGAGTGCGGCAAATACGACCTACACGGTTGATTTTTATGCCAATCCTTCAGGTCGTGATACCACGGGATACGGCGAGGGCGAGCAGTATGTATCGAGTACCACAGTAACCACTAGCGCGGCTGGTTATGCATCCATCACACCGCCGGCTGGCGTAACAAACCTCAGTATGACGGTCACTGATCCAAGCGGTAACACGAGTGAATTTAGTGATGAACGCGCAGTGAGCATAAGCGGCTGCACGGTCACCACAAAAAGCACCAGCGACACGACGCCATCGCTCGCCGGCACGACGACCCTGACTGGGTTCGTGGCTGGAGCTACACCAACAACCGCCGCGCTAACGATCAACGGGCAAAACGTCAACGCTAGCATCACGAGTCCAAGCTGGACACTTGCCGACAATACACTAACCGTGCTGCCAGCCGGTAGCTACAATGTCGGTGTTTCCGTGACAGACCCTGTGAGTAAGCTATCGACGAGCTACAGCGCAGCAAATGCGTTGACAATTGATACGACCAGCCCAACGGTTACCGTGAATCAATCAAGCGGCCAAGCCGATCCAACAAGTGTCGACAGTGCGAGCTTTGACATTGTATTCTCGGAAGACGTTTCGACGCTCACTGTCGCAGACATTACTCTCAGCGGCACGACCGGCACGGTGACAACACTTACAAAAGTAGACAATAAGACCTACAGGGCGACTGTCACCGGTATGGCGAGTGGGGGCACTGCTACGATGACCATTGCAGCAGCAAAAGTCACCGACAGTGCAGGCAATACCAATGCAGCCAGTACAAGTACAGACAATCAGGTGACCTATGATACGACCGCCCCTACAGTCACCATCAACCAATCTGCTGGCCAAGCCGACCCAACAAACGTCAATAGCGCCAGCTTTAGTATTGTGTTTTCCGAGCCGGTCACTACTCTCACTACAAGTGGCATCAACCTCTCTGGCACCAGTGGCACAGTCACAACCTTGACAAAAGTCGACGCGAGCCATTACACGGCGATCGTCACTGGCATGGCCAACGGTGATACCGTGACGGCTGTCGTAAACGCTGGCGCCGTGAAAGACCTCGCGGGCAACGACAGCGCTGCTAGCACCAGCACCGACAATCAAGTAACCTACGATGCCAGCAGATCAGACGTTGCAATTACTAGAAAAACCGGGCAAGCAGCCCACACACAGACCAACAGCGCGTGGTTTACGGTAACACTCACTAAACCCGCTGCTGATGGCACCTTTACGTCGAGTGATATTAATCCCGGCACTACCACTGGCACAGTGACGACTCTGAGCAAAATTGACAATCTGCACTATGAGTTTGAAGTTACCGGCATGACGACTGGCGACTCAGCCACACCAAGCATTGCCGCCGGTACATTTACCGATGCTATCGGCAATACCAACTATGCAAGCACGGGCGATGCAAACAACTGGGTCATGTATGATGTGACAGCGCCAAACGCTTTTGCGGTCAACCTCGACGTCACAAGCAGTGGACACGACATGGATCATCCACTCGTGAGCTGGTCGACAACCGACGGACAATCTGGCATCGATCATTACACGATGAGTGTCGATGGTGGTAGTTTTAGCACCGTCACCAGTCCGCAATCAGTCACATTGACGCCAGCAGCTTCGCACACTATCGTTGTTCGAGCCTACGACAAAGCTGGTAATATGCGCGAAAAAACCGTCGTGTACCCACCGATCGAAAACATCACAGCTCCGACAACTCTTAGCAATGTCGCAATCACAGACACAACAATCAAAATTACCGGGCCAAGCGGCATGATCATCACATCTGTCGATATTTCGGGGGCGGGAAGTAGTGGATTTACCTGTACCCCCGCACCCAGCTCCACGACAACAGTGCCGATTACCTGTAGCGGCGGTCAAATCACCACGACGGGCATCCTAACAGTTGCTGCCACTACCGATGCCGGTGTGACAACTCAAAACACTCAAGACTACACGATTGACACTATCAAGCCGAGTGTCACAATCAATCAAGCCGTCACGCAGGCCGATCCGACCAATGTTGATAGTGCGAAGTTTACCGTCGTATTCTCAAAAGCCATCAACCCAAGCAGCTTTACTGCAAGCGACATTACTCTCAGCGGCACCACCGGCACTGTCACCGGCTTCACGCAAGTTGATAGCCGCACATGGACCGTCACCGTCACTGGCATGACCGATGGTGACGCTGTGACCGCGACACTTGCCGCAAATAAAGTCACCGATCTCGCTGGTAATAACAATATTGCCAGTACCAGTACTGATGACCAGATCACCTACGACACGACCAAGCCAACTGTGACGATCAACCAAACCGCAGGGCAGGCCGATCCGACCAATAGTGCCACGATGAATTTCACCGCCACCTTCTCCGAGCCAGTCTCGGGCCTTAGCACGAGCGGCATTCAAATCAGCGGCTCGTTGACGGCTCACGTCAGCGCCATCACAGCCGTTTCGGGTAGTATCTACACTGTTACGGTGATTGGTGCAACTGACGGCGATACTGTCAAAGCGACGATACTTGCTGGTGCGGCAACCGATGCGGCGGGCAATGCGAATACCGCCAGTACTAGTGCTGATAACCAGATCACCTACGACAGTACGCCACCGAGTGTCACGATCAACCAAGCCGCAGGGCAGACCGACCCAACAAACATCAATAGCGCGAAGTTTGACATCGTCTTTTCGGAAGATGTTTCGACGCTAACAGCCAGCGGTATTGCGCTCACTGGTACTACCGGAGCAGTCACGACACTGACGAAAGTTGATGCTCGCCACTATACCGCAACGGTGACAGGCATGACAGATGCCGATGTGGCAACTGCGGCGGTAAAGACAAGTGTTGTCAGCGATGCCTCCGGTAATAGCAATACTGCCAGCACCAGCACCGACAATCAAGTCACCTACGACACTACTCAGCCAACGGTCACCGTCAATCAAGTAGCGGGACAAGCCGATCCAACCAACCAAGACTATGCCACGTTCCGTATTGTCTTCAGCGAGCCTGTACAGGCTAGTTCGTTTACCTACGACGACCTGACTATTACTGGTACGACCGGCAGTGTTGCTAGCCTCACGCAGATAGATAGCACCACCTGGGACGTAGTAATTTCCGGCATGACCAATGGCGATATTGCTACGGTTTCCTTGCTAGCCAGTAAAGTGACGGACCTGGCCGGCAATGCCAACACCGCCAGCACCAGCACAGACAATCAAGTGACGTACGACACAACCCAGCCAACGGTGACGGTCAACCAAGCCGCCGGTCAGGCTGATCCAACCAATAGTAATAGCGCGCAGTTCACTATCGTATTCTCAAAACCGGTGACAGTTTTAGACACGAGCAAGTTGCAGCTGAGCGGCTCAACCAGTGCAATTATCAGTAATGTCGCGGCCGTTTCGTCGACCACCTACACCGTGACGATTAGCTCGATGACAAATGGCGATACCGTGTCGCTTGCCGCTGCCGCTGATGCCGCCACAGACATTGCGGGTAACGCCAGCACCGCTAGCACGAGCACCGACAACCACGTCACCTATGACACCACTGCTCCGAACGCAACCGTCCACACGTTGGTAACAAACGATTCTACACCAGTAGTGGCCGGAACCATTAGCGATCCATCTGCCACGGTCATTGTCACTATCAACGGTATAGACTACCCAGCAACAAATAACGGGGACGGCACCTGGACGCTGAGCGACAACACCATCAGTCCTGCGCTCACAGATGGCCTGTATGATGTCACTATCAAAACTGCTGACACGGCGGGCAATGAAAATACCTCGACAGCTGCCAGCAGCCTCACGATCGACACCACTGCCCCCACTGGCACCATCACCCCAGTCGCTCCTAGCATCACCAATAGTCCTGCACTGTCTGGTACCATCACTGATCCGACAGCTGTCGTGACTGTAGTGATCGATGGTGTAACCTATACCGCCACCAACCATGAAGACGGTACCTGGAGTCTCCCAGCTGGCACCATCGCTCCTGCCCTGACTCCGGGCACTCACACTGCCACCGTGACCTTCAGCGACGCTGCAGGCAACCGAACCACACAGTCCACTGACCTCACCATCCAACGTCCTGATGCTGATCCTCCGACGGTCAACCCCGTTGACTGGGTGGGCGGTACTCCCGTGATTACTGGTACCTACGATGCCACCAATAGCCAAAGCCTCACAGTCACGGTCAATGGCGTCACCTATACGCTCGGCAGCTCACCAGAACTAACCGCCAGTGGCAACAACTGGACCCTCAACTTGAGTAATCTCTCTGCACCGCTTCCGGCTGGGAGCTACGACGTCAAGGTGCAAGTTACAACCAGAAGTGCAGGTACCCTAGGAGATACCACCGCCACAGAGCTGACCGTACTTCCTGTTGCGATACCAGCCATCATTACCAACCCAGGAGCAGGCCTCGCCCGCACGGGTATGGCAGTATGGATGGTGGTGGCAGGGGGAGTAGGGCTAGTGCTTGTGAGTGTTGGATTGGTGTGGGTGGTGGCGAGGAAGCGCAAGTAGCTCAGGTACTGTCAGATCGTGCCGCTCAAGGTGCAGTCACACACCGAAACATAGCTTGATCTCAAACAAAAATACCTGCGGAGCGGCAGGTATTTTTTGGCGAAATTGTGCTGTTATGATCCTTGGATCAAATTCACCAGTCGATTTTCGGCATCGCGCGACGACGGCATTTTCTTGCGGCGATTTGGCTGCGGATGCATCGGCATAGCCGGTGCTGATTTTTGGTGAAATTCACGTCGTGACGGGCGAGATTCGTCTCGTGGTCGGCGTGGCGCATCATGGTCACGACGCTCAACTGGGCGAGCAGCCTCACTACGGGTACCACCCTGGACAAAGGTAAGCGCTTTGCCAGCTTTGCCAGCCCGTCCGGTTCGGCCAATGCGGTGCACGTAGTCTTCGTAGACCTTTGGTTGGTCAAAATTGATGACATGCGTCACGTCAGGGATATCGAGCCCCCGGGCAGCCACATCGGTCGCCACCATAATATTCACCGCATCAGTCTTAAATGCCTTGAGGGCACGTTCGCGCTGGCTCTGGCTTTTGTTGCCATGAATCGCCACGGCAGGTAGGCCTTCTTTGCTCAGCCGGTCGGCGAGGCGCTGCGAGCCAAACTTCGTGTCACAAAAGACAATTGTTTTCTCGAGTTCATCTTGGCGCAAAAGGGCAGTGAGCTTAGCGATTTTATCCTCTTTGTCGACGGCCTCAATGATATCTTGGTCGATATGGTCGGCTGTCTCACCGCGGCGCACCGAGATAATCACGGGGTCGCGCAAAAACTCATCCATGATGGTCTTGATCTCGCCAGTCATTGTCGCACTAAAGCACATCGTCTGGCGATTGCTTGGTAGAAGTGTCGCAACGCGGCGAATATCAGTCACGAACCCCATGTCAAGCATACGGTCGGCTTCGTCGAGCACAAAGGTATTAACGGCGCCCAGTACAAGCACGCGGCGCTCGAGTAGGTCTTTGAGTCGCCCTGGTGTGGCTATGATCACGTGCGGGTTACGCTGCAAGTCACGAATCTGACGGCCGATATTCGCACCACCCACGCAAATTGCCGAATACAGCTTCTGCCCAGCAGAGAAACGCTTGAATTCTTCGTCGATTTGCTGCGAAAGTTCGCGCGTCGGCGACAAAATCAAGACAGAGTTGCGCACAGGGTTCTTTGAAAGTTTTTCGATAATCGGCAGCAAAAATGCCGCCGTCTTGCCAGTACCAGTATTAGCCAGACCGATGATATCGCGCCCCTCCAGAGCTGGTGTAATCGCCTGATCTTGGATAGCGCTTGGCGCCGTAAAACCGAGGTACTCCAGCGTCGCTTTGATCTGAGAGTTCAGGGCAAAGTCATTGAAACTATGAGTCGGGACGTATTCTGGCTCTTCTTCGCGCTCGGTCGCACGGTTGATAAACTTGTGGGGCGCGATCAGCTTTGGCTGTTTTGGCCCACGATTGCTACGACCACGACCCGGCGAAAAATGCGCCGCGCGAGGGCGATCACTAGGGGAAAAGCGGCGTCGGCCACCAGTAAATTGACGTGTTGGTTGCATAAAAAAATAATCCTTCCATGCTGTTAGTTAGGCGATGAACAGCGAGAAAGAATTATTGGTTGTATCAATGATTTCGAATCGAGTATTCATCCAGTGGATGTTCCACTCATTGCATTATAGCAAATCGAGGGCAAAAAGTCAATGATTTGGGGTGTTTTTTTGATATATAACAGATGGACAAACACTTTGTTCTTTTTCGCAAAAGAACCAAAGTAATCATTGTTCTTCTTTTGGAAGAATCAAGACAAGCCTTTCTTTTGTCTCATCAAAAGAAACAAAACCGACCACCTTTGGAGTCAAAGGTGGAGAAACCTCTGGGGCGGCTTCCTTCCGCCGAGAATCTCGAAACTCGTCTTTCTTGGTAGTCTGCGGAGTCACTGCTCGGTGAGCAGGAGCAGTGACGAGTCCTCGACTATCCAGGAAAGACTCATTCTCGCTTCTCGGGTCAGTCCAGATGCCCCAGACCCCATAACGCAGTAGAACTGCTTATTTTAGCGGCTTCGCCGCAAACCATTCTCACTTTTGCGAGATAGCTAATGAGTCCAGAGAGCCTTGAGACCCTGTAAGAGAAACAAGGAAGGATCGGAATAGTTCGCGAGGACTTGTCTCATGACCCGTAACTAGTAACTATTGTCATGAGACCGACCGAAGGGAGTTCCGCAGCGACCGATTCTTGCTTGGAGCTCTTACAGGCGACGAAAGGATATCTTTGGTCGTGTTTGGTTCTTTGCTCGAAACAAAGAACATTCTTTGCATCTTTCTTTTAAAGAAAGATGTCGTGTCTTTTGTTTCTTTTTCCGAAAAGAGAAAAGAAAGGATCAAGATTATTTTAATTTTTCTTAAAAATTTAAAATAGTCTCATCACTAAAATGCTACAATAAACCCTAATCAACCCTAGCGAAGGAAGCTCCCTCATGCCCACCCAACTCAACCCCTACATCAACTTCAAAGACAACGCCCGCGAAGCATTTACGTTTTATCACAGCGTCCTCGGCGGCGAGCTCGATATGCACACCTTTGGCGACTATGGTGTCGAGTCCGACCCGAGCTGCATCGACAATATCATGCATGCCAAACTCACACTCGACAGCGGAGAGGCCATCACCGGCGCCGACACGCCAAGTGGCATGGAGTTTCGCCAGCCATGGGGCTTTAGCATCATGCTCAGCGGCGACAACGCCGAAGAACTCCGCCGTCAGTTTGCCGGCCTGGCCGAAGACGGAACGATCGGTATGCCACTCAGCAAGCAAATTTGGGGTGACGAATTTGGCATGTGCAACGACAAATTCGGCGTCAGCTGGATGGTGAATATCCACTCTGCTGAACAAACATCTGAATAGACCTAGCGCAGTTTTTTCAACCGCTCGATGCGCGCTTCGGTGGACGGGTGGGTGCTAAAGAGACTTGCGAGACCTGCCGCCGAGAACATATTCGCAAACATCAGTGGAGAGACGGCTTGCTCGGCAGGTGTAGGCTCGATCGGACCGACTTGCTGCTTCCAGTTATCAAGCTTGGTCAGAGCACTCGCGAGAGCATCGCCATCATGCAGTAGCTCAGCACTATGCTGATCGGCCAGGAATTCGCGACTGCGACTAATTGCCATCTGGATAATCATGGCAGCAAACGGTGCTAAGATGGCTGCCAAAATTGCAGCAATCGGGTTACCGCCTTCTTCACGGTCACCACCGCCAAACATAAAGGCAAACTGCGCTAGATAGCTGATCGCACCAGCCAGACACGCTGCGATGGTCGAGACCAGCATGTCGCGGTTTTTGACATGCCCCAGCTCATGCGCCAGCACAGCCCGCAGCTCGCGTTCATTCAAGATTTCCATAATACCGCTCGTCACTGCTACGGCTGCATGCTGCGGCGAGCGACCGGTGGCAAAGGCATTGGGGATGGGAGTCTCAACGTAGTAGAGTGCCGGCATCGGTATCTGCTCGCGCTGCGCTAGGTCAGTCACAATTTTGCGCACTTCGGGGTAGCGATCGTCGAGTGGCTGAGCGTTTTGCATCTTGAGCACCAGCGAGTCGCTAAACCAGTACATACCAATATTCATCATGGAAGCCATCGCGAGCGCCATCAACATGCCGCTCCGGCCACCAAATAAATATCCTACGAGCATAAATAAGCCGGTCAACCCAGCCATCAGAAAGGTAGTCTTAACAATCTGCGTCATATCTTTATTATAGCAATCCGACTGAAATCTACCTGAGAAAAATATCACAAAGTTGCAAGCATGCCTCCCGAGCTAAGGCCAAAAAGAGGTGGGACGACCCCAAAAAAAGAGTTTGGACACTTCGGGCAATGAATCATTGCGGCAAAAAGCGTATACTAGCAACAGTATGAAACTAGCGATCACCACCAGTAATCTGACAAAACACTATGGCAAATCACGCGGCATCGAAAACATTAGCCTTGAAGTCAAAGAAGGTGAGATTTTTGGGTTTATCGGTCCAAATGGTGCCGGCAAATCTACCACTATTCGCACCTTGCTTGGGCTTATCAAACCCACCAGCGGCAGCGCCGAAATCTTCGGTCAAGACATCACGAAAGCTGGCCCGAGCATTCGCCAGGACATCGGTTATCTCCCGAGCGAAGTGTTTTACTACGACAACATGCGCGTCAAAGACCTACTGCGCTACAGCGCCAGCTTTTATGACAAACCAAAGCGCGAAATTGAAGACCGCATGATCCAACTCGCCAAACTACTCGACCTCGACCTCAACAAAAAGATCGATGACCTCAGTTTTGGCAACAAGAAAAAAGTTGGGATCGTTCAGGGACTACAGCATTCACCAAAACTTATCATCCTCGATGAGCCAACCGGCGGGCTCGACCCGCTCATGCAGCAAACGTTTTTTGAATTACTCCGCAACGAAAACAAACGAGGCGCAACCATTCTGTTTAGCAGCCACATCCTCAGTGAGGTCCAGAAACTCTGCGACCGTGTCGCGATTATTAAAGATGGCCGACTCGTCAACGTTGAATCAATCAGCAGCCTTCGTGAGAACAGTTACGCACGCGTCCGGGCCGAACTGGCTGCACCCGCCGCCGCATCACTGTTCAAGCTTGCCGGCATCAGCAACTTAAGCGTCAAGGGCAAGACAGTCTCATTTTTGTACCGAGGAGATGTCGATACTATCACCAAACTACTTGCCAAACTCTCGCTGACCAGCGCTTGGATTGAAGAGCCCGAACTCGAAGAAATTTTTATGCACTACTACAAAACGGAAGAGTCTTGATGCTCACAGTCTATCGCCAAGAACTCCGCATGCAACGTGGTTCGTGGGTCACCTGGACGGTCGTACTCCTGTGTCTCGCGACCATCTATCTGTCGGTCTATCCTGCGTTTGCACACGACGCACAAGCTGTGACAGAAGCATTTGGCAGACTGCCGCAGGCGATCAGAAATGCCATGGGCACGGGTGGATTTCGCTTGCTGAGTTTCCCGGGCTTTATTGCCAATATTTTGCCTATTTTTATGCTGGCTGGCGGAATCCAAGCGGTGAGTATGGGGATTTCAATGCTCAATCGTGAACGTTTGGCAGGCACAAGCGACTTTTTGCTGACAAAACCCCTGACACGCAGTAGTGTGTTTTGGCAAAAACTTCTGGCCAACCTTTCGATACTCGCCATCACAAGTATAGTGCTGGTTGCGACACTTTTGATCGGTGCACACCTCGCTAACGCCGAAGATTTCTCAACCAAAACGTTTCTCATGGTCATGGCTGCCTTTTCACTCGTTCAGTGCTGGTTTTTTGCTGTTGGTATCGCACTGTCACAGGGAATTGGCCGGATCCGCAACAGTATTGGGGTTAGTATTGCACTCTGCTTTGGGCTCTTTGTCCTCGCCATGTTTAGTTCGGTGATTGGCGACGAAACCATCCGCTATCTGACGCCATACAAATACATTGACCTTATGAAAGTGGTCCAAGACGCCACCTACGATACTGGCCACCTTGTCGTAGCGACCATAATAGTCGTCGTATGTTTCATGGGCAGCTGGGCAGTGTTCAAGCGCCGCGATACGGAGTCAGCCAGATGAATGTGTTTCGTCGTGAGTTTTGGAGTAGACGCATAGCGCTCATCGCATGGTGCGTCAGTATGATACTCTTTGTGTGGACAAGTATGGTGAAGTTCCAGACCTTGACTGCTGATACGAGTGCTACCTCTCAGCTGCTGCAGTCTATGCCCGATACAATCAAAACTATCTTTGGTATGAACGGCCTCGATGCAGTGACGCTTCCAGGCTACTTTGGTATTTGTTTTTTGTTCATTGCAATCATGCTGGCAGTGCATGCCGGCCTGCTTGGCAGCAGTCTCCTGACCGTCGAGCCACTGACCAAAACCAGTGAGTTTCTCTATACCCGCCCAACGAGTCGCTGGCGTATCGTGCGCGCCAAATACGCTGTCGGCATACTGCACCTCATTGCACTCTGGATTGCCACCGCAGCTTCATCGTATGTCAGCATCACACTCTACGCTTCGATGCATGGATTTGGTAGATTGCTCATGGTATTTATGGCCGCAGCGGCAATCATCCAAATCGTGTTTTTCGCACTTGGGATATCTACGGCTGCATGTGCAGCGTCGGCACAGACCCCGGCTCGAGTGGTTGCCATGCTGGTATTTGCAAGCTACGCACTCTCGCTTGTCTCACACCTCGCGGGCTACGAGCTGTTGCGCTTCGCATCGATTTTTCGTGCATTTGACGCAGTGGCTATCGTCGCTTCAAGCACTCTCAGTGTGCGCTACGTCGCCATGTACACCTGTCTTGCTGTGCTGTTGCTCGTCAGTGGGACAGGTTATTTTCTGCGACGCGATCTCCATAGCTAAGTTATTGTCAAACAGAGACGATCTGCCGTATAATAGACAAAAAGCATAATCCTTTTAGGGGGCCGTATCGCGCAAAGATCATCTTCTCGCTCGTCGTTGCTTCAAGTCATACTTGGGGTCGTGATCGTGCTGTCTGCGCTTATGACAGGTCTGGCGGTCGCGACCTATCTTGTACCTGCAAAAGCCAGTGCGTATGGTGTCGCAGTACCGCTTGTGCCAGGAATCGTCGCGCTCCTGACAGCGCTGGCGGCAATTTCGTCGCTTGTCGTATCGAAATCCCAAAGAGCCGCAGCCGGAAACCAATCATACAACGAGCTCGCTAGTGAGCTCAGCCAGATTGCAGGCAAATCCGAAGTTGTCATCAACGCAATCAACGACGGCGTGATCGCCCTCGACGGCCAGGGCGTTGTGCAGCTTATCAACCCCGCCGCTCAGCAAATGCTTGGCTGGGTCAAACAAGACTCGATTGGGCTCAGCTACAAATCGATCATCAAAATGCTCGATACCAAAAACCAGCCCGTCAATAGCAACGAAGACCCGATCGAGCTGACTCGCTCAAAGAATCAAGTAACCACCGTCGATAACTTCAGTCTCGAAACACATTCTGGCAAATCGTTTCTGGCCTACATTTCAGTCTCGCCGGTAGGGCAGCCAGGCAGCGGGGTGATTGTTGTCTTTCGCGATATTACCGCCGAAAAATCAGATGAACGTCAGCGCGCGGAATTTATTAGCACCGCAAGCCACGAGATGCGTACTCCTGTCGCCAGCATCGAAGGCTATCTTGGGCTGGCACTCAACCCAGCGACTGCTACGATTGACGAAAAAGCGCGAGATTTTATCATGAAAGCTCACACCTCGGCACAGCACCTCGGGCGACTATTCCAAGACCTTCTCGATGTCAGCAAAGCCGACGACCACCGGCTCAATAGTGACCCGAAGGTGGTTGACATTGTGCCATTTGTCCAGGCTATCGTCGAAGGTCTGACCCCAAAAGCCACCGAAAAAGGCCTGCGCATCCTCTATAAACCCATGCCAGACGGTGCAAAAGACGAAAATCGGCGCCTCAACCCTGTCTATTATGTCAATGTCGACAACGATCACCTCCGCGAAGTCACCGACAATTTGATTGAAAACGCAATTAAATATACGCCAAAAGGCGACGTTGTGGTCGACGTAACAGGGGACAACGACAAAGTTGTGCTCAGCATTGCCGACACAGGTATTGGTATTCCGCGCGAAGATCAAACCCACTTATTTCAAAAATTCTACCGCGTCGACAACAGCGACACGCGTGAAATTGGCGGCACAGGCCTGGGGCTCTACCTCTGTCGGCGCTTGGCCGAGGCCATGGGTGGACGTATTTGGGTCGAAAGTGAATACAAAAAAGGCAGCACTTTTTTCGTAGAATTACCCCGTATCGCACACGATGAAGCGACGCGACTGATCGAGCAGGCTAGTATTGAAGCCGAAAAACGCGCTGCTGCCGAGCAAGCTGAAGCCGAGCGCGACGCCGCCGCAGCACAACTGACAGCTCCCGCCACCGCACCCGAACCCGCACTAGTACTTCCGACACCTGTCGTACAACCCATGAGTGTTGTACCGGTCGCCGCACCGGCTATCGTAGCGCCCACACCACTCGCTACAGCTCCACTCACTCAGCCAACGCCATTTGTCGCACCCCCTCAAGCTGTCGCGCCCACGCCGGTCATGCCTGCTCAACCGACAGTCCCTGCGGCGTCCATGCCCCTCCAGCCAGTCACACCGGCCCCAGCTCAGGCATCGCAACAGTACGCAAATACCCCATTGACCGCCATCGAAGCAAATCCCGCGCAATTCACTCGACCAACTCAGCCGACTGTCAGCGTGCCACCTCGGCAGTAACCATAACTACTATGGTATTTTTTGACAACACCATCTACAATAAGGAGCAGATATGACGAAAATACTATTGGTAGAAGATGACAAGAGTCTTCGAGAAATCTATGGCGTGCGCCTCCTGGCCGAAGGTTATGATATTGTTTCGGCGGGCGACGGCGAAGAAGCCCTGGCAATGGCTATCAAAGACCGACCAGACCTCATAGTGAGTGATGTAATGATGCCAAAAATTAGCGGATTTGACATGCTCGACATCCTGCGCAGCACCACAGAGACCAAAGGCATAAAAGTCATCATGATGACGGCACTGAGTAGTGAAGAGCAGCGTCAACGTGGCGTCGCACTCGGTGCAGACAGGTACCTCGTCAAGTCTCAGGTAGGAATTGAAGATGTCGTGCGTGCCGTTCATGAAGTGCTAGCAGACGCGCCAGTGAGTGGAGCAACTATCGCCGCAACCCCCACACCACAACCTCCATCACCTGGTGCTCCTGTGGCGCCCCCGGCACCAGTAGCACCTGTGCCTATGCCGACCCCTGTGGTGCCCCCAACATCTACGCCGATACCATCAGCACCAGCTCCCATGCCACTCCCGCCACAGTCGCAACCAGTTGCTACTCCACCTTCACCTGTGCCGCAACCTCCCGCGCCAACGCCTGTTTCACCTGCGCCTATGCCACCTGTAGCCCCACCAGCCCCTCAGCCTACTCCTGTAGCGCCTCCTGCGCCTGCACCGATACCCGCTACGCCACCAGCACCAGTCCCCATGCCACTTCCTCCTCCCACATTGCAGCCATCTGCGCTCCCTAGTCCTACGGCGCCTCTGACGCCTCCTCCATCTGGTCCTACTGTCAAGCCACCGACACTCGCAAGTCGTGTCATCGAGCCATTGCCATCATCTGCTCAGCAGAGGACTGATTTTAGTGACCTGATATCTCAAGAGCTTGCAGGCAGTGCTCCAACGCCCGCACCCATTGCACCGTCAACCCCTCCCACTGCACCTCCAGCGCCTCCTTCAGGGCTACAATTTGAAGAAACACCTCTTCCTGGAAGCACTCCTGCGCCCAGCAATGACACTCCTCCGCAGCCAACTGCTCTATAATTTGTATCATGAGCGCCGCAACAACTCGCCTCAACAAATACCTCGCATTGCAGCTCGGTGTCTCTCGTCGTGAAGCAGATGTACTGATCGAGCATGGCCTCGTAATCATCAATGGGCAAGTGGCAGAACTCGGTGGGCGAGTGGCAGAGAGTGACACAGTTACGGTTTCCGGGACCATACTCCCTGGCACTACCGCTACCTATGTCTATCTTATGCTTAACAAGCCTACCGGCTACGTGTGTTCTCGTCGCGCACAGGGGAGTGTGCCAACTATCTATAGCCTGCTGCCACCTCACTACCATGCACTCAAACCTGTTGGCCGCCTCGATGCCAATAGCTCGGGCCTGCTCTTGCTGACAAACGACGGTGATTTTGCGTTTACAATGACTCATCCAAAATTTCACAAAATAAAAATATACCACGTCCGCCTGGACCGCGACCTAGAGCCGCTTCATCAGCAAATGATAGGTGATTTTGGGATAGAACTTGAAGACGGTACCAGCCACCTGCAACTCATGCGTCTCAGCGAGACCAATAGGCGGGAATGGCAGGTCACGATGAGCGAGGGACGCAACCGTCAGATCAGGCGCACATTTGCAGCGCTTGGCTACAAAGTGACTCGACTTCACCGTACGCAGCTTGGACCATACAGTCTCGAGGGTATAAAAAGAGGTGAGACATGTCTCACCGAAAAGCGCTAGCAACTTTCACCTAGCCTCCACATTTAAAACTGGAGGGTGCAGCGATTCCCAGAATAGGGAACCGCCACACCACTCCATGTGCCTACTGATGAAACGCCGTCTTCCAATTTTCATTGGAAACGGGTCCAGAAGCGACCACCCTCAACCCGATAAGAGTGGCGATCTGCCTACCAGCCACTTCGTACGTCTTTTCAAACACGAGCACGACGTACGCCTCGAGCCAATGGCTCCAGATAGGGACGTACCCGCCACCTCTGAGGGCCGTACTCACCTCACTCCCATCTCTCGCGTGGACCTGGAGACCCCAGCACTCCTCGTTGTCACAGAGGAATGCCGGCTTCCAGACTTCCCACCATTTCTTGCGTGCCCGATCGTACTGCTCTGCTGTCATGACGTAGATCGTGTATGTCGCCATCGTCTTGCGCCCTCGTTTCATACTAGGCTGAGTAGGTACATTACTATAAAAGCATCATATCACAAATCAGTCAACTACCGGTCATCATCGCCACATATCTCGCTTACGCTCGCATCAGAGGTACAAATCTGGTATACTTAGCAGACCATGGCCACCAAACTTCCTACTGTCGCTATCATCGGACGCGCCAATGCGGGCAAAAGCTCGCTGTTTAACCGTATGGTCCGCTCCCAGCAGGCCATTGTGGCCCGCGAAGCCGGCACCACCCGTGACAACGTGATAGGGAAGGTGACGTACCGCCACGATGGTGTTCTAGGTTCTACGTTCTTAGATCTAAGTAGAAAAACACAGGATATTGCCGATAAAACAGGCCTCGATACTACTCCAGATAAGGACCACGATTCTGTGTCTTCTTCTCAGAACTCAGAACTCAGAACTCAGAACTTTTCTCAATTTTGGCTCGTCGACACCGCAGGCCTCAAGGACCCCGACGACGAATTTGAAGCTACCATTCAACACCAAATCGAAGAAGCCGCCGATGCTGCCGACGTCATACTCGTTGTCGTCGATACGACGCAGTACCCGAGTGATGAAGATCGCATGGTTGCCAAAAAAGCTCTACGGAGCAAAAAACCAGTCATCCTGGTTACCAACAAAGCCGACCTCCGCGAAAGTCTGCCCGACGACGAATTCCGCCGTCTCGGCATCAAAGATATCATTCGCACTAGCGCCGAGCACAATAGCGGCGTCAGCGACATTCTGAACCGCCTGGCAGAGCTTCTCCCACCTGCAATTGAGTCCGAACTAGATGAAGTCCTGCGTATCGCGCTGATCGGCCGTCCAAATGTTGGCAAAAGCAATCTCTTCAACCGCCTCGCTGGCAAGCAGCAGGCCATCGTGGCCAATGTCGCTGGTACCACCCGTGACCTCAACCGCGTACAGGTCAATTACCACGGCCAAACCATCGAGCTGATCGACACCGCCGGCGTGCGTCGGCAAGGCAAACAAGAGGTAGGGATTGAGAAATTTTCCGTCCTGCGTACTCTGCAAGCTATCGAGGAGGCAAATGTCTGCTTTGTCCTGATGGACGTCAATGAACTCAATGTTGCTCTCGACCAAAAACTCGCAGGTATGATCGCTGAAGCAGGCAAGGGCCTGGTGCTCGTCGTCAGCAAATGGGAT
Source organism: uncultured Candidatus Saccharibacteria bacterium (assembly GCA_964602775.1). Taxonomy (GTDB): domain Bacteria; phylum Patescibacteriota; class Saccharimonadia; order Saccharimonadales; family Saccharimonadaceae; genus Saccharimonas. Next base: position 26,635 of record CAZRRY010000001.1, read on the forward strand.
TCTGTAGAAGGCAAAGATGCCTACACGCGCGATGCCCTGGCACCAAAAATCGCCCACAATTTCGACTTTGTGCCTTGGGCTCCACTGATTTTCACCAGCAGCGTGACGGGCCAAAACGTTACCAAACTCTATGACCTCGCGCTCGATATCATGAAACGTCGCCAGCAGCCCACCAAGACACGTGTGCTCAACGATCTTCTCCAAAAAGCCGTCGCCAAGCATCCACCAGCCGGCCTCAAGAATTCTCACCCCAAACTCCGCTACATCGTCCAAACCGACGACAACCCGCCGTGGTTTGTTATCTACGGCAGCAACCTCAAATTTGTCCACTGGAGCTACAAACGCTACCTCGAGCGCTTGGTGCGCGAAACCTACGACTACTCTGGCACACCGATCAAATTTAGCTACCGCGACGAAAAGCAGATCAAAGCCAACAAAGAACGCATCGCACGCGGCCTCGAACCCGTCACCAAGGCCTACAAACAGCGCAAACGCCTAGAAAATCTCTAAACTATGAAACTCATCATCGGCCTTGGCAACGAAGAATTAGGAGAGGCCAGCCTCTCCGACCTGGCTCGAAATAAATTCGAGCTTCGGCCTCCACTCCGCTAAAGGCTCGCTTCGCTCGACTTCCGCCGACAATAGGCTACAGGGATAAAGCAGGATATACTGAATACTATGAAGTTGATCATCGGCCTCGGCAACCCAGAAGCCCGCTATAACGGCACGCGGCACAACGTCGGCTTCGCGGTGCTCGACGATTTCGCTCGTGCGCACGATGCTGCCTGGAAAAACTCCCCCAAATTCAAAGCCCTCACCGCAGAGATCACAGTTGGGGACGAAAAAATACTCCTTATCAAGCCCACCACCTACTACAATCTCGTGGGCGAATCGGCCCGCGCCCTCATAGATTTCTACAAACTCACCGTGCATGACATCCTCGTCGTGCACGACGACCTCGCGCTGCCACTTGGCACCATCCGCACCCGGCACGGCGGAAGCGACGGTGGCAACAACGGTCTCAAATCACTCGCCGCTCACATTGGTAGTGACACCGCTCGCTTGCGTATAGGCGTATGGCAGGATGCTCATCAGCAAACCGACAAAACCAGTCTGGTACTGGGCAAATTTACCTCTCAGGAGCAAGCGCTTTTCGCTTCACAGCTCCCAACAGCACGTAGGGTCATGACTGCATTTGCAGCAGGATCGTTCGACGCCACCACCCACCGACTAAATACCCAGGAAGTGGATCACCGTACCAACCACGATAATCCCACCGACTAGCACCGCCGCCTGAATCGAGCCGATTCGTCGCGGCTGTTCGTGAATATCAGGGATAATATCACTTGCTGCTACATACACAAAAAACCCAGCAGTCAGCGCCAGCAGCTGCGCCACTGGCAAGTGGACCGCACTCCCTAGCCAGTACGTTAGCGACGCCGCCAGTAGTGTACCGATAGCCGTCAGCACATTCGCCAGTACCACTTTTTTGTCCCGCCAACCGCGGCTGAGCAGCATGCCAAATGTCCCGAGTTCTTTTGGTATCTCGTGCGCGCTGACCGCCAACGTCGTGATGACACCTGTCGCAGGATTTGCCAAAAACCCCGAAGCAATCGCGACGCCATCGATGATATTATGCAACAAATCACCGATCATCAGCATCGTGCTCTGTGTGCCATGGCGATGCTCGTGGACGCTATGCTCATGATGGTGGTGAAACCAACTCGCCAGACGCTCCAACAGAAAAAATACTACAAATCCAGCTAGCGTCCATACGAGCAGACTCCTCGGCTCTGCCATCTCAAAACTCTCTGGCAGCAAGTCAAAAAACGCTGCTGCTAGCAATGCACCCGCGCCAAACGGCAGCGCCAGCAAAATCGCCCGAGACCGTGTAGCCCGCGTCAAAAATATCGCCGCCCCGCCACCAAGCGAAATCACACTACCCAGCACGATCGCTGCGATCATCATCCAAAACGTATCCATTGTCTCTAGTATATCAGCCAAATAAAAAACCCTCGAATATTCGAGAGTAAACAAGCAGAGAGTAGGGGTGGTGGGTGGGCGCAGCGATATGCCGCGCCCACCCACCCGCTGTCAGTCCTCCCGGTCGGGGTGGCCGGCGGGAAGCAGCTCTTCCACACCAACGACACCGGACTCAGTGTCGAGCTCCGGGTCGAGGTAGCTGGCGCTGTCGCGCATGACGCGCGCCACCACGAACCAGAGACCGGCAATGCCGATCAGCAACATACCGGCCCACATCGGGGCCTGTATGTGCTGGAAAGGGATGCCGGCGTAGCCGGCCTCCCCCGGAACGAACTTGCCGTCGCCGCGTCCCGGCGTGCCGGGGGCGGGGGCGAAGAACTCTGCCCGGTCTCGCCACCAGGCGAGCTGGAGACCGACGCTGATCATGAAGCCAGCCAGTCCCAAGCGGAACAGGCCGAGCGGCCCGCGTCCACGCCAAATGGCGTCGAGGCCCCCGATGACGAGGGCGAGCGTGACCATGGAAATGCCAATGAGCGTTGCGGTCATTTCAAAGACTCCTTGTCTCTTGTGGCAGCCCCTTATGGGCGTACCGACTTGACCAGTTTTTCATTATATCATATAAATACAACAAACACAAGACCCTCGCTGAACTACCTGAATCTTGTCTGCCAGGCAAAACCGACGCAGTATCGATCCGGCATTGACATCCCAGAGGTCTGCTAAAGGTATCGTACCTTTAGCATCTCCTGTAGACCCCTCACGGCAAGTGATTATTCTCTATGCTATCGGGTGCGACCACTGTTGCGACCTATCATCTGCTATCGGGTCGTACCCGATAGCAGATGTCTCACACAACGAAAAAGACCGGCATATCGTCGGTCTTTTTATCGTTATTCTCTTGTAAGGTGCCAGGTAAGGGTGGGCATCACCTGGCACCATACAACCCTTCATCCCACCCTGAAAGGGCATAGCGTGACCCACCTCACAACATATGGAGGTCCGCTGGACAAAGGGGTTAGTATACGCACGTGGGCTTTCTGGCGGTGTGACAGTGGAGGGTAGATTACTATCACACACCCATGTGCGCAACCTAACATAATTGAATCTACCGCTAGGGTAGCTTCTGTTAGAATAGGGGGTATAAGGTGCTTGAGGAGCCGTTATGACTCATCAATCATTTTCGATATTAGCACACACTTGACAATAAGTCAATACTTTTTATCATAAAACATATGAAAATCAATCAACTATCACCTCGAGAAAACCCCTACACTAAGGTGTTAGATAGTATTGCAAAACCTCCAAAATGCTTATACTTTATAGGAAAACTTCCCGAAAAGCGGCTGCCGACTGTGGCTATCGTCGGAACACGCAAACCAACTAAGTACGGCACCGAGGTCACCACCACACTCGCCAGCGAACTAGCAAGGCGTGGCGTCGTGATCATCAGCGGTCTCGCCCTCGGTATCGATGCACTCGCGCACAAAGCCGCGCTTGATGCCGACGGCTTGACTATTGCGGTACTTGGCAATGGATTACCCGATATCCGACCAATAACAAATCGTGATATTGGTGAGCGGATTATCGCCTCAAACGGCGCTATCGTCTCTGAACATACGGCAGATTATGTGGTAGGCATCTGGAGTTTCGTGGAACGAAATCGTCTAATAGCGGGACTATCGGATGCGGTTATCGTTACTGAGGCGGCAGCCCGAAGTGGTTCACTCAACACAGCCATGCATGCGCTAGAACAAAACAAAGAGGTGTTTGTCGTTCCAGGTAACATTACTAGCCCTCTGAGTGCCGGCTGTAATGCACTACTCAAGCAAGGTGCTCACCCGGCCACCTGTGTCGAAGATATCCTCGAAGTGATCGCGCCCGATCTCCTCAAACCACAAACCAGCCTCGCCCTCGGCAACACACCGCTCGAGACGGAGGTCATCAAGCTGCTCCAAAGTGGGGTGCGCGACGGTGACGAGATCCAGCAGACGATCGGCTGCACTGCCACCGACCTGAGCGTCGCCCTCACCATGCTCGAGCTCCACGGCACCATCCGCGCACTTGGCGCCAATCAGTGGACATTGCGGTAAAAATATTGTAGAATCCAATTGTCAGACACTTCGCCCCAAGGAGTTGCCATGAAAGCAGTTTCTGTACGAACCGTCGCCGATGCGATCGAGGGCATCCCACCGCTATCAGGCGGTGAATACGCCGTTCCTGCTCAGGAGGCAGCTACAGCGCTCGCTCTCTTCATGAGAACACGCGGTGGCTATGCGTGGTCAGAGCAGGTCATGAGGAGCAAGACTCCGCAGGAGATTCTCGAACTCATCAACTGCCTCATGGCGTCGAAAGCGAAAGCAGCGCGTGATGCGGTCAGACAGATCGGTCGCCACATGCTGAGAGTTCTCGTTCGGGCGCTCCAAGCCGACGCCTGACACCCACCCCTACGCCCATCGATGACGCGCCCACCGGCTTCCATCGGTGGGCGCGTCTCATTTCTGCCAGTCGAAATCACTCCAGCTGCGCTATACCCCTGCGCCAGCAAAAACCAACAAAAACTTGCACAATCTCGAAAGCTAGCGTACTATAAGCCACTGGATTTGGCCCGCGCGCCAAACTTATATATAGTAGACCAAGTATATGCCAAAACACCTCGTCATCGTAGAGAGCCCAGCCAAGGCCAAAACTATCGAAAAATACCTCGGTAAAGATTTTACCGTGCTGAGTAGTATTGGCCACATCCGCTCGATTGCCAAAAAGACAAAAGACGGCACGCCGCCGATCGATACCGCGAGCGGGTTTAAGACAGTCTACGAAGTTGATCCCGAAAAAAAGAAAGTCATCGCCGAGCTCAAAAAACACGTCAAAGCAGTTGGACCCGCCAACGTCTGGCTGGCGACAGATGAAGACCGCGAAGGGGAGGCGATTGCCTGGCACCTCTGTGAAGTATTGGGGCTCGACCCAACTACCACCAAACGCATCGTCTTTCACGAAATCACCAAACCCGCGATCGAAAAAGCGATCGAACACCCTCGCACTGTCGACATGAAACTCGTCGAAGCCCAGCAGGCTCGGCAAATTTTGGACCGTATCGTTGGCTTCGAGCTGAGCCCCGTCGTCTGGCAAAAAGTCCCTGGCGGCAAGTCTGCCGGCCGCGTCCAGAGCCCTGCAGTACGCCTGCTGGTAGAGCGCGAACGCGAAATTACCGCATTTGCAGGCAGCTCTGAATTCAAAGTCACCGCTCTCTTTGCTCACAAGGGCGAAGAAATCAAAGCCGAGCTCAAACAGCGCTTTGCTAACGAGCAAGAAGCCCACGACTTCCTAGCCTCGCTCGACAATGCTACCTACACTGTGACCAACGTCACCAAAAGCCCCAGCACGCGCAACCCCGCTGCACCATTTACCACCAGCACCTTACAGCAAGAAGCCAACAGCAAACTCGGCTTTAGCAGCAAAGCTACCATGACAGCAGCGCAAAAGCTCTACCAAGAAGGCCGCATCACCTATATGCGTACCGACAGCACCAACCTCTCGGGGCAAGCCATCACCGCAATCGGAGAGTTCGTCAAGCGCCTCTACGGCATCAACTACAGCCAAGTGCGCCAATTCAAAACCAAATCTGCCGGCGCCCAGGAAGCCCACGAAGCTATCCGCCCAACCGATATCTCTCGCGAAGCCGTCAGTGGCAACGACTACGACCAAAAACTCTACGACCTGATTCGCCGCCGCACTTTGGCGAGTCAAATGGCACCGGCCAAGCTAGAGAACACTACAATTACTATCGAAATTAACAGGGGCGCGAGTGCCAGCAAACAGCTTATCTTCGAGGCAAAAGGATCGGTGATTGTCTTTGATGGCTTTTTGCGTGTCTACGGTGGCGGCAAAGAAGACGCCATGCTGCCACCGCTCGCTAGCGGCAACCTCCTCACCCCCTACAGTATCGAAGCTCGCCAAGTATTCGCCCGCCCACCAGCCCGCTACTCCGAAGGCGCGCTCGTCAAAAAACTCGAAGAACTCGGCATCGGACGCCCCTCCACCTACGCCACCATCATCAACACCGTCCAAACCCGCGGCTATGCCGAAAAGGGCGAAGATGAGGGCCAGCCACGTGATGTCATCGTACTAACAAAATATGGGGCAGGAGTACCAGCTCAAGCGGGTGACGACGAGTGGGGCAGCACCCAAAATTCTCTGTCGCAGACAGAAATTTTAGGGGCGGACTCGTCGGCAGGACCCGCGCCTAGCGACCTACGTGCTGCCGCAGGCAGTAACGACGGGAGCGGTGAAGTCGAAACCATCATCCGTGAAGTCATCCAAGAAAAAACCGGCAGCAACCGCGGCAAACTCATCCCAACCCCCGCTGGCGAGCTCATCAGCGACTTCCTCGGCACCCATTTCGAGCAAGTCATCGACTACGGCTTCACCGCAAGCGTCGAAGCTCATTTTGACGACATCGCCGCCGACAAACTCGAGCGCAACCGCATGCTCGAAGACTTTTATACACCATTCCACGAACTCATCGCTAAATCAGGCGACATCGACCGCAGCAAAGTCGGCAATAGTCGCGAAGTCGGTACCGACCCCAAATCCGGCAAACCAATCTTGGCTCGATTTGGCCGCTTCGGGCCCATGCTACAGCTCGGTGCTACCGACGACAGCGAGAAACCTACCTTTGCCCCTATGCCACGCGGTGCCAAAATCGAAACTATCACCCTCGAACAAGCCCTCGAAGCCTTTACGCTCCCACGTACCGTCGGCGAAACCGAAGATGGAGAGACGATCAAAGCAAACGTTGGTCGGTTCGGACCGTACATCCAGGTAGGCAAACTATTCGTCTCTATCAAAGACCACGACCCCCGTACTATCGACCTCGCTACCGCCCGCGAACTTTTCGCCGCCAAGCTCCAAGCCGAAGCCGAAAAAAACATCGCTGACTTCGGTACAGTCAAAGTACTCAACGGTCGTTTTGGGCCGTATGTCACCGATGGCAAGAAAAACGCCAAAATTCCAAAAGACCTCGACCCAAAAACCCTTACCGAAAAAGATGCTAAACAGCTCCTTGCCGACGCTCCAGCCGCCAAAAAACGTCGCATCCCTCGCAAAAAACGCTCGTAGTATGGCAATTATCGGCGCAGGACTAGCGCCACCGCTTGAAATTATCTGCTCAAAGGGGTAGTCTATATCTGTACCTACCATCAACACCTGAGAGGTAAACTATGCTCACAACCGAGCAGTACACGTCCTGGCAAGAGCTCTTGCAGGACGCTCTGCAGCTGCCGCAAGGCGCTCGCACCGATAGCTTGCTAGCGCGAGATCTGGACACTCTGCGCAAAAGAGCGGAGTGGATCACGAAGCCGCATGACTACGATACAGCTGGAGAGGACGATGAGCAGCGAGCTGCCGAATTAGCAGCCGCCAAACTCCTCGCTCTCATCAATTCTCTCAAAAATGCACCCGAAAGTGTCCTGTACAGCGACACCACTGCGCTGACAGAACACATCACGGTGTGGGCACGCAAACAGGGCGTGATGAAGGTTCGTCTGCTCGAGTAGCCCATCGGGGCTCTCTACCACCCCTGCGAGTGAGCCGCCCTTGTCGAGCACCAGCTCCATCGGCCACTCGCGGGGGCGGGTCACTCATCCTCAATTATGGTGTAATATTTTCCACGTTTTTGACGTGGTTTTTTTGTATATTATAGAGGTATCGATTGACCATTCGACAGATTATGTCCACGCTTACCATGATTTTTGGTATATAAAAGTCTCAAAAAAGTATTTACCATAAGCGTCTATATTGTGGTACAATAAACCTAGAAGATTTAGTGTTTGACAATTAGAAAATATTGTTCTATAATCAAATACGAATTGAACATCAACCACTAATTACTCCTAAGGTGAGGCAGGAGAACGGAGAGATCAAACTAATGAGCGAGTCCACGCCAAAAGATACTGCAGCAATCCTAAAAACGGCTGTGCAGGATATCTTAAAAGCTATCGACCAAGAGCGCGAACGAGAAATCATCACCCGTCGGTTTGGGCTATTTGATAGGCGCGAAACACTTGAGCAGATTGGTGAGCTACTTGGCATCACCCGTGAGCGAGTGCGCCAGCTCGAAAAAGCCATCTTGATTCGACTCAAAATCGCCGCCAGTGAGGGCAATATTCCTGCGGTACAGACAACAGAACGCTTGATCATCCGCGATCTCTCCGAAAACGGTCGTGTTGGGCGTATCCAAGATGTCGCAGCACGTATCACTGGCAGCGAGAGCGCCAGCGCCAATACCAAAGCACATATTGCATTTGTCGCCGAACTCTCGCCCAAACTCACCGTCGTCAACGAAAACGACAACTACCACCATGGCGTAGGCATGGTCGAAAACGGCGACGAAAAAAAGGTCCGTTCACAGATTGACACAATCCTCAAAACCATCAAGAAACACGGTCAACCTATTGATATCGAAGCCCTCCACGACATGCTCACTCTCGAAAGTCCGAGCCAAGTCCGTGCCACCGCAAGCCTCAGCAAGGGCCTCGCAAGTCTCAAAGATATGTGGGGACTGGTCAAATGGCCAACTGTCAATCCAAAGAATATCCGCGACAAAATCTACGTGATCCTGGCTGACGCAGGCAAGCCACTGCACTTTAGCGCCATTGCCAAACAGATCAAAAACAGTGAGTTCAAGCGCAAAGATGTCACGACTCAGGCGATCCACAACGAGCTCATCAAAGACAAACGTTTTGTGCTGATCGGCCGTGGTATTTACGCCCTCGAAGAGTGGGGCTACAGCAAGGGCACTGTCTCGGACATCATCACCAAGGTGCTCAAAAAAGCCGGTGAGCCGCTCCACCGCGACGAGATCGTCAAGCGAGTCCTCAAAAGCCGCCAAGTAAAGGAGACGACGATCCTGTTGAATCTCCAGAGCAAACCAGAGTTCAAGCGTGTCGCCAAAGCGACATACACCCTCGCTGAGCCAAAAGTCTAGACTCTCTTCCGCTGATACATCAAAAAGCGAAGCCATACCTTCGCTTTTTTGGTTGCACCACGATACAATAGGAGCTAGGGAACTATCTCGTCGAGTGAGGAGCTGTGATGGATATCACTGATGTAGTTACTACTGTCGCCATGGGTTTGGTGCTGATCGTTCTCTACTGTTTCTCCATGGTGGTGCTGATCGGGTTTCTCTTGGGCTATATCTCGAGAGTGAAGTCATCGAGACGCAGAACCTGACAGGGCAGCCCGCCTTGCCGCCCGCCAACGAAAGAGCCCGTCCACCCTGGACGCACCGCTCATCAGTGGCGGGCTTTTTCAATTTTTGATACATACGTTTTAACGATAAACGAGGAGCTCGCTCCTTTTCTCATGCCCACCCCATCATCGCAGGCTTGACTCAGAGCCACTCCCAGTCATCCCGGACCCGCTTAATGTCTACGCCCTCGTCATCCCGGACTTGATCCGGGATCCAGTTTTCATACTTTCTTTTGCCTCCCCAAAAGAAAGGATTGTATTTGTTGTGTAACGAAAGAAAAAAGTACATTGATTTGTTTTGACTGGATCCCGGAACGGGTCCGGGATGACAGGGAAGTGGGCATGGAGCAAGTTTGGAATGACAAGACAGGGACGAGAAGATAAAAGATTGATGAGATTAAATTTTTTTCATTTGTTTTCTTGAAAACAAATCCCGCTAACCCTTGCAAATTTAACAGAGGTATGATATAATGAAGATCACTAAGTTATGTCATTTATTCTCGCTTTCATCAATCTGTTGCTTCAGTGGTATGTCTGGCTACCAATCGTAGCAATTTTGGGCTACCTCACATGGCGCAACTACCAGCGTGTCGACATCGTCAAAGACATCGAAAGCGTCCTTTTGATGCTCGAGATCCCCAAAGCCAACGACAAAAGCGAACTAGCCGCCGAGCAAATGTTCGCTAGCCTGCATGGTATTTTGCGTGACGCCAAAGAGCTCAAAGCCAATGGGGGATACCAAGAGCACCTGAGTTTCGAAGTAGCATCGGTCGGCGGCCGGATCCAATTCTATGTCTGGACCCCCAAAACGCTCCAGAGTTTCGTCGAAGGCCAGATCTATGCCCAGTACCCCCAAGTGCAAATTCATGCAGCCGACGAAGACTACGTCACGCACGAGCGGCAACACAGTGTCGTCTACACCTCCGAAATCGTCCTCAGCGAGAAAGAATTTCTCCCAATCAAAACCTTCCAAAGTTTTGAAGTCGACCCACTAGCCGGTATCACGGGAACCCTCGCAAAGCTCGAGGACACCAACGAAGAGATTTGGATCCAGATACTAGTGCGACCGGTCCGCGACGACTGGCACAAAGCTGCTGATGCCTGGATCAAATCTGTCAAATCTGGCTCAGTCGGCTTCTTCGGTAGTGGGGGAGCGGGCAAATGGCTCGCCGGACTCCTGGAAGCACTCTGGGCGCCACCAGAGCAGGGGGTAGGCGCCGTCAAAGAAATCTCTGAACGAGACAAAACACGCATCGCCGAAGCCGAAAAAAAGGCCACAAAACTCGGCTACCAGGTAAAAATTCGTATCGCCTACCTCGGAGAAAGCGCCAGCGACGCAAAACTCCGCATGCAGGGAATCGTGGGCACATTCAAACAGTTTAATAGTACCAACCTCAACGGCTTCCGCATGGCCAACGATAGCTTCTCCAAAGAGTCGCTTGCCAAATATAAAGCCCGTTTGTTTGCTGATCGCGGCTACCTGATGAACATCGAAGAAGTCGCCAGTGTCTTCCACCTACCACACACCAATGTCGAGACCCCGAACATCGTCTGGGCCAGTACCAAAACTGCTGAACCACCCGCCAAACTCCCGGTGCTCACAGGCAACCCCGCTATCGATGAAAATATTTCTGCCTTTGGCATGACGAATTTCCGCGGCATCAACCACCAGTTCGGAATGCTGCGCTACGACCGCTCTCGCCACGTCTATATCATCGGACAAACCGGCGCAGGTAAGTCGGGTCTTTTGGAGCTTTTTGCCCTCAGCGACATTTTTCATGGACAGGGTTATGCTATCATCGACCCGCACTGCGATTTCGCAGTCAACAATATGCGCTTCATCCCTGGTAGCCGGCTGCAGGATGTCGTCTATTTCAACCCCGCAGATACACTTTTTCCGCTCGGCTTCAATCCGCTCGAAGTCACCAATCCTGAGCAAAAAACCAATATCAGTTCAGAAGTCATTGGCGTGCTCAAGCGCATGTTTGGCGAGTCATGGGGGCCTCGACTCGAATACATCTTGCGCTATACTATCTTGGCCCTCCTCGACCGGCCAGAGACCACGATGCTTGACATCACACGCATGCTCACTGACAAAAAATTCCGTAAAGAAACGCTGAGCTACTGCCAAGACACGGTTGTCTTGCAATTCTGGAACGTTGAGTTCGCCAGTTGGACCGACAAGTTCCAGGCCGAAGCCATCGCGCCAGTCCTCAACAAAGTTGGGGCTTTCACTGCCAACCCCATCATTCGTAACATCATCGGCCAACCAAAATCGACGTTCAATATCCGTGAAATCATGGACGAAGGCCGCATACTCGTTGTCAACCTCAGCAAAGGTTTAATCGGTGAGGACAACGCCTCTATCCTGGGCGCCTTTATTGTCACCAAGATTCAGCTCGCTGCCATGAGCCGTAGCGATATTCCAGACGTCAAAGATCGTCGCCCGTTCTACCTCTACGTAGACGAGTTCCAAAACTTCGCCACCGATAGCTTTGCGACCATACTGTCCGAAGCCCGCAAGTATGGCCTCAATCTCACCGTGGCCAACCAGTACATTTCACAGATGGGCGACACCGTGCGCGACGCCGTGTTTGGTAACGTCGGCACAATGATTAGTTTCCGTGTCTCGGCCGACGACAGCCCTATTCTCTCCAAGCAGTTCGAACCGCAATTTGAACCAAATGACCTCTTGCAAATGCACAATCGCAATTTCATCATCAATATGGTTATCAACGGCGAAAAAGCACCCGCCTTTAGTGCAAAGACTCTCAATCTTCCACCTGCTCAAGACGACAATACTGGCAGAATTATCCAGTTGACACGCGAACGATTTAGCCGCCCCCGCGATGAAATCGAGCGCGAAATCAGTGAGCGTATCTTGCCGCCAGATCACCTCACGGTGAAACGCCCTGGACCCGCCTATACGCCGCCGAAGAGCGACGAGCAGCGCGAAGCTGACCGTATCGAACGCGAGCAAGCTATGATCGCACAGGGCGCCACCTGGCCGATTAGCAACGTCACACCCGACGAAGTCAATACTGCGCTCCAGGCCGCAAAAGAGCAGGGGAGTCAAATCGTCCCACCAACCTCTCCGTCGCCAGTTATCGTTCCTCAGGCTACTATAGCGCAGGTAGATCCACCAGCCAGGCCAAAAAAGAAACGCTCACGTACCCGCAAGCGCAAAACAGATGATAGTGGCAGGGGAGCGATTGGCGAAACCCCCAATCGACCACGAGTCATACGACAAGAAGATCCACAGACTACCAATACCCCAGACCCAACAGTCCTCAATCTCCATCAGTAGTTTTTTCCAACAACTGGCAGCCCGGATAAGGTGCCACCCCGTGGTGGGGAGACTGGCCCGTTCCGGGCTAACTTTATTCTATACTATTATATATGGATAGTCAGCAGTGGTGCGCCATTCTCTCGATCGTCTTCCTCTACGGAGCGCTGCTTGCGCTTGTAGTGATATGGCGAAGAAGCGATTGGCTTCACAGTACCTTTAGCGCACACGCAGCTACCACCATACGCTCGACCCTCTATTACTTCGTGATATTTAGCTGCAGCCTGAGTGCTCTCTCGTATGTACTTGCGACCTATATCGCGCCCAAGCTCCATCTACCGGGCGTCGCGACAGCTATATTTACCGTAGCCTGCCTCTTGCAGATAGGCTGCACACTACTGCCAGAGCGCGGCAAGCTCACAGCACCCCACAAGCTGCTCGCCCAACTTTCAGCGTTACTGCTTTGGACTTTCTGTACATATACCGCATGGATCACGAAAGACTCACTACTGTACATGCTCGTTGTGTTGATGTGTATCATTGCGATCGATGGCGTGAGAAGGTCACCTCGATACGCTCTTGTCTACCAAGCGGTGTTCTATACCTGCTTCTTTGCAGCATATCTCTATCTCGCATTGGTATAGAATAGAACAAAAATAGAACATAAATGATACTCCTTGTACGGTACGTATAAGTAGCAACAACCAGCTGGAATCTATGATACAAAATCAATCAGCATACAGGATGGCGACGCGTATCAGCAACTGTACACATAGGGAATAGCACCAAGCAGGAAAGTGAGTGCGCTAATCGGGCCATATGCAAGTCGGGGAATGATATTTTGAAGCACACAACACACATAGACTTAACGTCGCGCAATATATCTTTTGAGACGTTAATATAATCAGCCAAAGCCGAATCAGCATACGTCTCATTTGAGTGCCAATACCTTTAAATACGCCCTGTACGAGGGGAGTAGCCTTTTGCATGTTCTTGCATAGACTATTGTGTGTTTCTATTCTAGCGTGTTGCTGACACGAACATATGTTTCAGCTCCGCATGACTCGTTCCGGCACACCCACAAGAGCCCGTTGTAGTTTTCCACACGATTTGATTTTTCACGCAGCTGATGGCAATGATTTGCTTTTTTTGAAAATTTATTACCCCCCTATCCTTTTCCCCTTTTATGCTGATATTTGCAATTCCCCTACTTTTGTATAGTAGTATATAATTTTCATATTGTATTATAGAACAAAAATAGAACATTCCTCGATTGGCAAGGAGAGTCCTTAATAGAGCTTAGAGCTTAGAGCTTAGAGCTTAGAGCTTAGAGCTTAGAGCTTAGAGCTTAGAGC
>CAZRRY010000001.1:40603-155922 GCA_964602775.1 uncultured Candidatus Saccharibacteria bacterium
GCTTAGAGCTTAGAGCTTAGAGCTTAGAGCTTAGAGCTTAGAGCTTAGAGCTTAGTATGATTATGTGCATAGGGTTTATTGACACGCAAGGAGATTTTGAAATTATCCAAGATCTAAGATCCAAGCTCCAAGATCTCTTACTCAACCGCTTACCGGTAATACGCCTTCCCGCTCACCCGCACATCGATATACTGCGGTGCGATTGTCTTTTCCGAAAGGTATTTTATCGAGCGAGCTGCGTCTTCGCTCTGCTCCCCTGCTGCCCTATCGATACTAAATGTGATCGGATAGCTGACCTCGCTGAGTGACACTTGTATCTGGCGAGAAGTGCCGACAGGGAGCACTACTTTGGTGACAGTATACCCCTGGGCCTTCATGCGACCAATCACCTTGCCGATAAAGCCCAAAAACCGGTTGCTCGCCAAGATCTGGCTCGTGCTTGTTGCAGCAATGCCACTCTGATCGACAATCTCTACCGTCGGCTCCTCGTAGTAGTTGCGCTCAAACGCCACACCCTGTTCATCGACATAGTAAGTGTGCGAGCCGCTGCGCCATACCACAACAGGACGGCGCATCACCAGATCCACCCGACAAACCCCCAGTCCCGCCAACTCAAGCCGTGACGCAACGTCAGCAACCTCGGGAGCACCGTTTTTTTGCAAATACGTCGCCAGCTGCTCAGGTACAAGCGTAGCCCTCAAGCGCTGCGATGGCGTTTTGTTGAGATAGGCATTGATTTTTTCTTCGTACAGTGGCACATCGATAGGCCGCATAGCCACCGTACTCGTCGCCTTCACCGACCCAATTGATTGATAGAGCAGCCACCCAGCACCAGCGACACATAGAGCGACAATTAGCAACACGCTGCCAAGTCTTCGCCGATGCGCCATCAGATCATGACGCTGCACGCGCGGCGAACGCAGCTCCATGTGCTGCGTATTTGCACTGGCGACATCGGACGACAAACTACCGGTCAGCGTGCGGTTGCGCCGAAACGCATAACGCTGTTCAAGCTCCTGCTCAGTGGCTCTGCTGGCTTGTTGTGCACTCATACCGACGGCGCCGCGTCGACGCATAGGAGAAGTGGTCTTTTTTTTTCCAAAAAGTTTCATAGTGCTAGTGGTATTATAACAGATACAATTGCAGGTGTAGCGCTTCGATGCTATGCGACTTCGCTGCGACCCACCCCAGAAGCAGCCCCATAGTCCTCACCGCCGCGATGCCGTATCGACAATCAGCTTCGCTACATCCCTGGCTGCATGCGGCCGCGCATAACTATGGAGTCGTGCCGCCAAAGCCTCCATGCGATCTGGCGCCGACAGAAGTTGATGGATCTGCGTATACAACCTATCTGGCACTGCAATATCGTCGTCACTCAGCACAACTGCCGCCTCGGCTTCTTTGTAGACAACCGCGTTTTTGCGCTGGTCGCTGAGTGCCCGCGAAGGGATAAGTATCGCTGTCTTTTGTAGCCCTGCAAGCTCTTGGATAAATGTCGCGCTCGCCCGCGAGATCACAATATCGGCCGCACCCAGCACATCTGCCATACCTTCAAACACAAACGGCACAATCTTGTAGCCTTCACTGCGCGGAGCCAGCGTGTGGACATCGTCGTAGTGCATACGACCCGTAACATGGTAGAGCTGCACGCCATCAGCCAGCAGTTTCTTCGCAGACACCACCACGGCCTCATTAATCGTGACCGCACCCAGTCCACCACCTACCACCACCACCAATGGGCGTGACGAGTCAAATCCAAGACGCTGCTTGGCCACACGCTGCGCCGAGAGTGAATACGGAGCAAATTCTGCCCCAATCGGCACGCCGACATAGTGGCTAATCGCCGCCGGATAGCGATAGTTTTCAAGTGGTGAGCCTGTCGCGATCGCTGCCGCATATCGACCCAGTACTCGGTTGGTGAGCCCAGGACGCGTGTCTGAATCATGAACAACAATCGGTACTCGCATGACCCGCGCCGCCAGTCCTAGCGGCAAACAAACAAATCCTCCTTTTGCAAACAACACGTCTGGCCTAAACCGCCGGATAATCCGAATACTCTGAAAAAACCCAACCATAATCTTGAACACATCGCGAATATTGCCAAATACCACACCAGGTATCGTCACATGCTGCAGCAGCGTGAGGTGAGAATAGCGCCGAAACTTTCCAGCAGTGATCGTCGTGACCTTTACCGGCACCGAGCTGCCCTTTTCTATCAACCCCCGCGCTTGTACCTCAAACGATTTGTCACAAACAAACAGAAACGTTGCGTCGCTACGCTGCTTGACGAGCTCATTGATAACGGCGACGACCGGAGAAACGTGCCCCCCCGATCCCCCGCCGGCTGCGAGAATACGCACCATTGGACTCCTTTTCTCCTACAATCTGATGAACGGTAAATCGCGATAATTGAAATGCTAGCCCGAGCGCTCCAGCGATAAACACCATGCTAGTCCCGCCAAAGCTCAGAAGTGGCAAAGTGATACCCGTCAAGGGAAACACCCCTATCATCGACGCGGTATTGAGGATCACATGCGCCGCCAGCCAGCCCCATATTCCCGCGACAGCCAGACGCATCGACATATCGCTGAGATGCTCGCTGATCCGCAGCAAACGAAGCAAAAGCGCAGTAAATAGGATCATCACAACCGTCGCCCCGATAAATCCAAATGTCTCACCGATAATTGCAAACACTGAGTCATTGATTGCCTCTGGCAGATACCCCGTCGCTTGCACACTATTGCCAATCCCAAGCCCCAGTAGCCCTCCTGTGCCGAGTGCGATTTTGGCATTTTTGATATGATAATTGTTATCATCCGCACTCACCGCTATCCCCTTGTCACCTTGAAAAAACGTCGTGACTCGTTCCATGCGATGTGGAAATAACAACACAGATAGCACGCCCAGAATCAGTCCCCCGCCAATAATCTTAGCGAGCAACTTCCAGCCAAGTCCACTAACGACCAGCATCGACAAAATGATCGATGTCAGCGCCAAACCAGTGCCAAGGTCTTTTTGTACAATCACGACAAAAAACAACACGATGAGTGAAATGCCGACGACTGGCACGATGGTTTTTTGTGTATCAGCCAACAGCCCTTGCTCGGCTCGAATACTCAAAAAACGCGCCAAATACACCACCATGGCAAATTTCAAAAATTCTGCCGGCTGAAACCCTCCAAATGGCCCAAGTTTGAACCACCGACAGGCACCCAGGCTACACTGTGCTATCTGCTCTACCTGAAGGACATTGCCCAGCAAAAACAACACCACACAGAGACCCAGACCAATCCATACCAGACGCTCAGCATGCTGTTTCATGAGCGTAAATGGCAACATCGCCATCGCTGCAAACGCACCAATTGCGAGCAGTAGACTCGCCGTCTGCTTCACCACGAAGTAAGTGTCCGTGTAGTAGTCAGTGCTGTGCACGGCGTTGAGCACATTGGCTCGTTGTGGTCCGATAGCATACATCAAAATCAAGCCCAGTAGCATCAGAAGCCCGACATACAGCACCAGCTGGTAGTCGGGACGATGACGCCGCTGCGCTGTGCCTCCCCCGCTATCTGCCCGCGAATAACGCGCTGCCGATCGAGCAAACTGCTTCACGTTAAATATGTCCTCCTCGAAGCGCCAGGAGCAAGCCAACAAATCCAGCAACACAGGCAATCACCCAAAAACGCATCGTGACTTTTGCCTCAGGCCACCCGAGCGCTTCAAAATGATGGTGGACAGGTGCCGAAATAAATATTTTTCGCCCAAATAGTCGCTTGCTGGCAATCTGAATTAAGCTCGATCCGGCCTCGGCCACAAACACCACGCCGATAATGGGCAGCAAAAACAGTGTATTGGTTAGCATCGCGATCACCCCGAGACTCGTCCCAAACGCAAAACTCCCGACATCTCCCATAAAAAACCGCGCCGGGTAGATATTGAACCAAAGATAGCTTAGGAGCGCACCGACCACTGTAAAGCAAAAGCCAGCAATCATCAGATGGCCTTGCAGTAACCCAATGATACCAAACGTCGCGTAGCTGATCGAAAGCAACCCACCCGCCAGCCCGTCGAGCCCATCACTGATATTGACAGCATTGCCTGTCGAAACCACTGCCAGCACAAATAGTGGCACAATCCACATGCCCAGCTGCCAGTCACCAAGAAACGGGATATGGACGCTCGTGTACCCCAGCTTGACAAAGAAAAACCAACCGAGCACCAACGACATGGCCACGACCATGACAAATTTGAGACTTGACCGCATACCCGCTACACCAGTGCCACTACCGCGAATATTAATAACATCGTCAATCAACCCCACGACTGCCCCACCCAGAAGAGCGGCGAGCGGTAACCAGGTCTCCGCGCGACTCCAGTTGAAACAATACGTCACCACTGTAATCGCCGTAATCCCGACAATCCCTGCCATCGTCGGAATCGAGCGATGAAACTTTTTGGCGTGGAGCTTCGTAAAGACTTCGAGCTTCTCACCCAGCGTACTCGTGCTGCGCTGGCGTTTCCAAAACCGATACCGATACGCAAAATACGTGTAGATCGGCGTCAGCGCCATTGATAACAAAAAAGCGCCGACACTCAGCATAAATACTGAGTTGAAATCAGCAGTAAAAATGGATATGTTCATATGCTTAGTATACCACCTGATGCACTGTCTAGACCCCGCTCGGCGACAGGCGGAGGTAGTCGATTAGCCAATTAGAAATATCATTGAAAATAGGCTTCGCATCGGCCCCACCACCGAGGTTTTTGCCCTTGGCTGAGATATCAACCATGATAACATAGCGCGGCACTTTGCCAACTTCACCACCAAACCCGAGATACGTCCCAATCGTTTGATTGCTGACGTACTTGCCGTTTTCGATTGTCTGCGAAGTTCCTGTTTTGCCACCGATATAATAGCCGTCGGGAGTTGCATGAGGCTTATATGTCGCATAGTGAGCCTGATGCACCATCTCACGCACGATACTCGACGAGTCAGCACTAATCACCCCAGGGTATTGCTGGCGTAGTGGCGCTTCTTTGAACACTCCCTCATCGTCAACCACTCCAGCAACCACCGTCGGCGTGTGCCATATCCCACCGTTGACGAGTGCGCCAAACCCAGCTGCTACCTGCACCATTGTCGCGTCCATCCCCTGGCCAAACGACATGTTACTATAGCGCACAGCGTTGCCCTCTTGATCGTCAGGAGAAACAACCGTCCCCTTGGCTTCGTTGGCGAGCTCTATCCCGGTTTTTTCACCGAGACGAAACTTATTATGAAAATACTCGTACATGGTATCGCGCGCATCTTTGGTGATGTAGCTCCCATTACCGAGCCGCTGAGCAATCGTTACCATGCCTGTGTTGAGCGACCAGTTGAGCGCATACTGCATGGTGGTTGGACCAGTATGACCTTTTGAGGCATTGCTAATGGTAATATCCTCTACCTTGATATAGTCCGTGTTGTTATAGGTCGAATCAGGAGTAATCACGCCCTTGTCGATACCTGTCGCGACGGTAAATGTTTTGATGTCAGAGCCTGGCTCGTAGGGGTCACTAATCACATCGTTGTTGAAAAGCGAAGCATCGGTCACACTATGAAGCATGGTCGGGTTATAGGTCGGCAGATTTGCCATGGCGAGCACTTTTCCGGTCGCGGGGTCCATGACAATCGCACTGGCGTTCGTGGCTCCCGAGCGCGCTATGCCGTCGGCCAAGGCTTTTTCGGTCTGGCTCTGGATATTTCGATCAATCGTCAAGACCATATTTTTGCCATTGACAGCAGGAATCTTGACGTTTTTATCGCCAACCGTCAGCGGCACATCACGCACATCGGTCACTGTATTAAGCACACCGTCCTTGCCTTTGAGCGCTGCATCATTGGCTTGTTCAAACCCATACTTGCCATCGCCCTCGGCGTCAACAAACCCAACCACCTGGCTGGCCAGCTGACCTTCTGGGTAGACACGCTGCGTCACTTCATCAAACCCAAGCCCTGCGAGCTTTTTGGCTTTGAGCATTTCGGCTTGCGTTCGGCTAACCTTGGTAGCGAGCACTTGGTAGCGAGTCCCAGATTTGTCGAGGTACTGTGAGAAATCTTTGCGAGTCTGCCCACCTGCGACTTCGTTGAGCGCAGTAACGATCGCCTGCTTGTCGGTCACCACCGCAGGATCAGCCCACACCGTGTAGACTTTTTCGTTCATTACGAGCTTATTAGGCACACCGTTATCGAGCGTATAGATCTCTCCTCGTTTGGCGTGGAGCACAAAACGCTTCATCTGCTCGCTATCGGCCTGTGCCACATAGTAGTCATGCTGGACAACCTGAATATAAAACAACCGCATCACAAAAAGCGCTATCAGCACCACCATGCAAATAGCGAGTAGTCTTGCGCGACTGCCTTTTGTGAAATGAAGCTCCATAGGATAACACTAATTATTCGCTTACGTGCTGTACATCGGTTGGCGTGCTCATTGTCTTTGCGACGCTACTGTTTTTGACTGCCTGTAGTGCGGTAAGACGAGCATTCTCGACTTCGAGGTCTTTTTTCTGATCGGTGAGAGCCGAAATCTTATCTGCGGTTTCGCTAGCCGCGTAATCATAGCTGGAGGCTCTTGTTGCCTGCGTTAAGTATATCAAACCAAGGACAGTAATCATGAGTGCGACAAGCACTGTATGCGTCACTGGTCCGAGTTTGATCGCCGAGGCGAAAGCAACGGTATTTTGGTTGCGATTCCAATTGCCGCCGCGCCGGGTGTTAAATTGCATTGTTCGAGTATATGACATGGTGGTGGATAGTATTTGTTTATGTTAGTGTTGGTGTAAATTGAGCGCAAGAAAACCTACGCTTTGTCACGCACCCGAGTGGTCGGCCTGCCTCAAATAAGCCGCAAGCCGACATCGGCGCACGTCGACAGCATGTGTCGAGAGATATATCTCTAGGTACTATTGTGTATCCCGCGTATTATTTTACGCGGACAAGTACTTTGAATTCCTCTGAAGTGTTTTGGACTGGGATGTGCACTGGCATAGCCAAGTCCCCCTTTCTTTTTGTTTATATTTTCACAGCGGCGCGTAACTTTGCGCTGCGCGCGCGCGGATTGTGAACATCGTGAGTGGCCCCGTCGATAGGATGTTTGGTCAGCACCATGAGCTCAGCTTCGTAACCGCTGGCTGCTTGGTCGGCAAAATACCGTTTGACAATGCGATCCTCCAGGCTGTGAAAGCTGATAACCCCTACCCTGCCGCCTTTTTTTAAAAGCGCTGGGAGCAGTGGCATGACTTCTTCAACCTGGCGGAGCTCATCGTTGACCTGGATCCGAATGGCCTGAAAGGTACGTGTCGCAGGATGGATTTTTTGCCATCTGCCGACATGGGCACGCCGAATTGTTTCGGCAAGTTGCGCGGTCGTGTTGAGCGGCCGTGCGGCGATGATCGCATCAGTATAGCGGTTGGCTATCTTTTGCGGTTCCTCGCCATATTCGTGAATGATTTTGGATAATTCACTACGTTTCATAGTGTTAACAATCGTCTCGGCTGTAACGCGTTGACGATCATCCATCCTCATATCTAGCGGTCCATCCTTCGTAAAGGAGAACCCTCTGCTCGAAATATCGAGCTGTGGTGACGACACCCCCAAGTCAAGTAGAATCAAATCATACTGCTCACCGTCCCGGAGGCACTGTTTGGCAGCGCTCACAAAGTCGGTATGCATAAGTCGTGTTCCCTTTTCAGAAAACTCACCCAGATGAGACAGCGCGAACTCGTCGCGGTCTACCAGAGTCGACTCGGTATAATTATCCGTCCGCTGCAAAATCTCTCTCGCGTGACCGCCATACCCCGCCGTCAGGTCGAGATAACTCTCGCCTAATTGGGGCTGCAGCTGCGCTAAGACATCGTGAAGCAAAACGGGAACATGAAGTGGTGGATGTTCTTTGATACTCATTACTGCCTTATTGTAACTGCTACTCGACAAGGTGTCGAGAATAGCAAATGCTCCAGTATGGCAGTTGCTCTAGGCGATGTCGTTTCGCGCTAGTTCGGATTTTGTCATTGAGCACTGAAGCGAGCTGTGCAAAGGCACTGCTCGCTGAGGCGCGGAGATGAAAAATTCGAAATAGCCGAAAAGTCTGACGGGCAGCCGGCTTCGCCGGTTGGCAAGTCAGACGACGACGCGTCTAGAGCTCGAGATCACCAAACTGGTAGTGAACATTGTTTATTTTCGCAAAGAATGTTTGTTTTTGTAATAAGAATCGATCGCCAGCCGAGGGGGTTGCAGTGCAACTCATAACCCTTATTAGGCAATCTTGAGAGACTTATGTGTGGAGATCCCCATCAAATGCAAGCATTTGCCAGGGGCTCCTGTGTGAGGTGGAGTTTTTTGGGAGGTGTTGTGTTAGAGGAAGGTGCGTCCGACTATTTTTCATGTGGGCCGAGTAACCACTATTCACTACCAGATTGTTGATCTCGAGGATATCGTTTGGATTGTTAATGAGCGTACGAAAAACGGAAAAGTAATCTACAGTAATGTTTCGGGTGAGCCGAGGCGCCAATATGCCCCTACCCGTACAGCAACCACTTCGCGGTCCATGTGTGCGTAGTCGAGCAAATGCTGCTCAATCACGACCCGCCCCTGCTTATCGTCAAGCGATTGGGTGATCTTACCGCGGCGAAAACGCACATTGAGGTCGGCCAGTGCTTCGTCGAAGATATTGTTGCCAGCCAGTGCCGGCTCAACTTCCCTGTCCCACACTTGTTGTGGATACATATGGAGGTATTCTCCGAAGCCGCGGCTGAGCACAACTCCACTGGCAAATTCTGCACGCAGTTCAGTCGGTATTGTTAACCGACGCTTATCGTCAAGCTTGCGTTCAAAATAATCCATTGTTGAAGTTGCCTAGCTACCCTTCAGTCAAGCGTTTTTTGGTTAAGTTAATGTGTTTTTGTTAGTGGTGTTTGATGTTTGCCGGTGGACCCGCGTTAGTTGGTGGTGTCCACGTTTTCCACTGGACTCATCATACAACCCCCCACTACCCACTGCAATACCATTTTTTGACATTTTTTCTTATTGTGAGACTCGTTATCCACATAAGTGTGGAAAAGTGCTTACGCTAACAGATAAAAATACCACAATCATGAGAATTGATTGTGGTATTTTTTGCACTAACTTGACAAAGAGTAAAGATCAGCGCAGCTCAAGAAGTGAGCGTAGACCGAGTGTTAGACGTGGAGCTGCAGCGCGAGCCAGCCGACAAACAGTAGGCCATAAAGCGCGACCGTCACGAGCGATAGCTGTGAGCGAAGTTCGCTTTTTTCAGATTCTTTTGCGCTGAATGATGTGGTGGATTTCATCGTACTCTCTATTGTATCATGCTCATGCTTATTTGTCAATCATTTTGGCCGCTGCAAAGAGGTCGTGGGTGCCGATATGGACTGCGTGGATACTGGCGTGGGGGCTGGCAAGGTTTTCGTCTTTGTCGTCAATCACAACGAGATTTCGTGCGGCAATCAATTCCCCACTGAGCTGGACTGGCAGCAAAAAATATTGGGACGTCTCTTGCCAGCATGCGTCGACAAGCATGGCAGTTTTGTCTGGCACATTAGCACCATCTACCACCATCACAGGTAGTCCGGGCCGATCAAGTAGGCGTCGTAACACCGCTGCTTTGAGCTGCTGGTAAGAATCTTCGCCGGTTGTGAGTACACCGTGAGGCAGCTCACGTTCATCGAGCACACGGAACAACTCTCTCGCTCCTGGCAGCAGCAAGGCATCTTGCAGTTGCTGGAGTCCATGGCGTTCGACCAGCCAATCAGCCATAGATCCAACATCGAGCTCACCAGCCTCACCCGAGAAACGCTGGAGTTTCCCAGGATGGCGCTGTTGTAAGTATCCAAATGTATCAAATCCACTTCCCTTGCTCGACAACACCGCCTGCTCAGCCGCCTGCCGCTCGTCGTCGTCGAGGCCGAACACATCGTAAACATACGTGCCGAAATTATCAGTAGCAAACAGTGTTCGGTCCATATCGATCACCACAAACCGCTCCACAAATCTTGGCGATCGTTCCTTTTCTGGGCTGACGCCCAGTCGCTCTTTAGGTAGATTGAACATGCTCATAGCACTCCATAATTGCATCGGCAACCGCAGAAGGGTCGTGGCGAATCAGCGTCCGTCTCGCAGCAATCGGGTCACTTCTATTGGTGCTTTGCCAGATCGAGCCAGATAGCAACGATGCACCAATCGCAAGATACGGCGCTTTCTCGAGCCGCGCTTTATCATAACCTACCGCGAGCTCTCCATCCTGGGCGTATTTATCGAGCAGCTCTTTTGTCGGTATCTCAGTGTTAAAAATCACGGCATCGAGAAATTTCACCCCTGCTAGCCGCTCGATCTCATCGGCAAAATCATGCACCTCAAAGCCATCGGTCTGACCTGGCTTGGTGACGAGGTTGCAGACATACATGCAACACGCTTTGGTTTTGGCGAGTGCTTTGCCGATACCAGGCACGATCAGCGCCGGAGCGAGACTGCCGTAGAGATTGCCCGGTGCGATAACCACGATATCGGCTTGCATAATCGCTGCAATCGCTTTGGGGTTGGCTTCGGCATCTGGCTCCAGCCAGAACTGCGGACGGTTACCCCCAAACACTTCATGAGCAATCTGAAACTCACCACGCACAACGTTGCCGTCGTGGTCGCTCATTGCTAGACGTACGTTAGTCAGCGTCACTGGCTCGACAACCCCAGTGATATTAAGGACTTCGCTCGCCAGCTCCACCCCACGAGCAAAATCACCGGTCATCTTTTCACACGCCGTCAAAAACAAATTCCCAAACGCATGGCCTTTGAGTGTCCCCTCTTCAAACCGATAGGTAAACAAATCTCGGAGCTCAGGGGTATCAGACAACGCCACCAAGCATTGACGCACATCCCCAGGCGGCAGCGCTCCCAGTTCGTCACGCAGCACGCCAGTACTTCCCCCGTCGTCGGCCATATTGACGAGTGCTGCGATTTGCGACGTTTTTTTCTTGAGCGCCGAAAGCAGCGTAAAGCTCCCTGTGCCACCACCGATCAGTGCGATCTTGATTTCATCTTCCCCAAATAACTGATACTCGCTCATTGATTTTATTATACTCCGCGAATCTTTTTTATAACCCTTCCAAACCACTGCGCACTCGGCCGTAGCGTGCGCTTCATGGTGTGTCGATCGACTGATGCCAGACCAAATTGCGGCCAAAACCCTTTGTCCCATTCGAAATTATCGACGAGGCTCCAATGCAGATACCCTTTAAGCTCGACGCCTTGCTGCATGGCTTTTTGCATCCCAACAATCGTCTGCGTCAGCCACCATTTACGCTGCGCATCGCGCGCATCAGCCAGGCCGTTTTCTGTGATGAGGATTGGTTTTTTGTATTTGCGAGCTAGTCGTACCAGCACATGCTCGATATTCTCAGGCTGCATGTCCCAACCAAGATCGCTGGTGTGATCGTGCGGGTTGTGCTCGCGATATCCGTACATGCGACTGCTGAAATAGTAGTTCATTCCTAAGAAATCGCAGTGTTTGGCAACACGCCGCAAGATATAATCGTCTTGGAAATATTGTGCAATCGCCGCTGCCCAAACACTCAACTTCGCATCGTCGCCCGGATACACGTAGGTGCTGTTTTTGGCGATTGAGATCTGGTAGCTTGGGCGCTGGCCATGCAGGGCTTTGGCAACCTGTTTGTGTGCCGCAATGATATTGCGAAGCACTCTATATGCAAGTAGTTTATTCTGTTTTTGGGGCGGCCACCGTGCCTCCATATATGACTGCCAGACGTAGACTTCGGGCTCATTGATCGTAATGATATATGTCACAAGATCACCTAGCTCTGCCATGATTCTCTCTGCAAATTCCACAAAGTACCGTACATTGCGGCGCTTTTCGAACCCACCCAGCGCCACAAACCACACAGGAAGCGTAAAATGAAACAACGTCACAACCGGCTCGATTCCCTGCTGGCGCAGTTCACTTAGCACTGCTCGATAATGCTCGACTTCACCGGCATTCCATAGCCCCGCGTCAGGCTGAATACTCGACCATTCGATACTCAGACGAAACGCATTCATGTGTAACTTCTTGAGCAGCGCAATATCATCACGAAATAACTCATAGTGATTGACTGCCCTGCCTGATACATAGTTGCCTGGCTGCCGTGCTTCTTGTCGCACCCACTCCCAGCTGGGCACATCACCAAACTGATACGGGGCCTGCGTGCTAAGCGCCTTGGCGTTCTCGAGTTCCCATACCGTCCATTGATTGCTCAGACCACCTTCGACCTGATGCGCACTCGTCGAAGCTCCCCACAAAAAATCCTGTGGAAAGTCAAAAGGGTGCCGAGCTACCATATGGCTTTATTATACCACCAGGCACTAGGCGTTGCTGTTGTCGCTCGGAGCTGCGTCGCGTAACTCTTTTTTGCCTTTCAGCTCGTATTTGATACCGGTCATGTCGCTTGTGACATAGTCGTCGTTGAGAAGATTGACAAATTTCGCTGCGTCTTTTGCATCCATAATAATAATCGCCCCGACTGTGTCGTCGGTCATTAGCTCTAGCCCCATTTCATCTGCCTGATTCACCACCTGCTCCTGCGTCACCATGCCGACTTCGACTTTTTGGAGTTTGTTGACGAGTGACTTGGTGTCTCGGACCAGCGCGTCAAATGTCATACCTTCGGGAAATTTCAGTTTGAAATGCTCTTCGATTTCTTGGATTTTTTCCTCCGCAACTGCAAACTGCTTGGCATCATACCCAAACATGCGGATAAACTTTGTCTCGCTAAAGGCAAATACGTCATTGCCAGCGATCAAGACCTGATTGTCCGGAGCAATCCTCAGCCCGGCGTCAGCCGCAAATGGCTGAAATGAATCACCATTGTACATCCAAGCGGTTGCGCCTTTGAGCACTTGTGACTGCGGCAGCAACTTGGCGACAAAAAACGGCTCACTCGTCTTGCCACTAAACCGCGCAATGATTCCTTTGACTTTTTTAAACTCATGGTCGCCCTCACGAAAGACCTCCAGGCCCTCTTCGCCATACATGATCTGCTCGATAACTTCCTGGGCATGCTCTACCTTATCGAGCTCTGTCCGCTCGAGTACATTGTCCTCGGCTGCCGCTGCTTCAAAATCACGTACTAGCATGCCGGTGGCCGCACCAGTCTGCACCGTGCTAATCATGTCATAGAGAAACAACACTTTCAGCTGATTCTTCAGCTCTTTAGCATAGTTAGTGGCGTACACCGTATAGCCTTTGGTAAAAAGAAACAGGTCGATCTCAAGCTGGTCCTTATCGCGGTCGGCTTGATTCGCCCATAGAAAAATGTCGGTTGGCTCTGGTTGTTTGTCAGGTTGGGTGGTAGATGCTGTCATTATTTTAGTGTAACAAATCTAGGTAGTATTTGCGTTAGTTTCCTAAGACACGTATGAGAAATGTTGTATACTGTCAGTAAGTGCCAGAATATCCCTGAGGAGGAGCGATGCCCAGTAGGCGCGTCGAGGTGTTTCGATGCACGTTCGAAGTTCAACTGCAAGCACGACTACTGTCGCAGCCAGATGTCAACACATCGGCAGTAATTGAGATAGCGACAGTGGGACCCACCATCAAGTGTCATGTAAGCAACTGGGTGCCGATTGTCCCGGTGGGGACCTATCTGTGGGTGGTAGCTCGGCCGCACCGCATCAATGACGATATAGTGACGATCGCAGAAGTAAAAATTTCCGGTCAATATAGCGACGAGCACTACGATGCATGGCACCGTGTCCAAGCCGCACAGTAGACCCTACCTAGCATGCCTGGGTCTATACCCCGCCCCACCACACCAGCGTCGAGCCCCGCTCCGCCCGTGTGGTGGTTGCGGGGTTTTGACGTTTTAAACGCAAAGCTGCTGTATTCTTTTTGCAAAAGAACCAAACAAGTCCTTTCTTTCGGGGAAGCAAAAGAAAGGATTAGATTGATTTAATGACTGGATCCCGGAGCGAGTCCGGCATGACGGGGAGGTGGGCATGGAGTGGGTTTTGGGTGATGGATCAAATCAAGAAACGACATCTTCTCCAAAATGCTTCTGCAACCGCATCGTAATTGACCCTTCATGTCGGCCGAGTTTTTTACTCAACTCTTTGATGCTCTTGCCTTGTTGAAACTCTTGCTTCAGCACTGCATCATCGCTATCAGTCCACGGCATATACGCATTGGGGTGCGTCTCACGCATTTTGGCGATTTTTTCCGCCCACCCACTACTCCCCTGCCGCTTTTTCGTGGTCGGCAGCTCATGCGTGCGCTTCTCAGCCTGCGCAGCAAGGTGCGCGAACCGCTTGCCATCAGCTGCCGCGCGGCGGCGCAACTGTCCGTCGATTTTGTGCGCCTCAGGGCTCATTGTCAACGCCATCCGATTGATACCAGTCAGGTACAGGTCATTGATATTTTTGACGCGGCTCAGCGCCACGTAGCCCATACCAGGCACAAACGCTTTGCGCAGGTCAATCCGCGCCGCATCGAGTGTCATGCCTTGACTTTTGTGGACCGTGATCGCCCAGGCGAGCCGCAGCGGAATCTGGCTGATCGACGCACGCTTTTTGTCGCCATCTCGTAGTTCCCAAGTATCGGGCATCATAGTCACCACCTTGCCACTACGAAATGTCACCACAGGATAGTCGGTACCTGGCTCAAAATCGGTCACTTCGCCAATACTACCGTTGACATAGCGGCGAGAGAGGTCGTTTTTGACTGCCATGACAAGCGCACCGAGCTTGAGTGTCAGTACAGCTGGTGCCAATACGCTGCGCTGGAGGCTTTCGACATAGTTTGCGCTACCGGTTGTGTGTTGTTGATAGATCAACTCATCGCCGCCCAGCGTTGCGAGCTGCTGCTCATTCATGCGATCGACATCGACATTGACTGTGTGCAGTTCTGTCAGCAGTGTGTCTGAGGGCGGAGCTATTTCCGACCTGGCCAGCAGCTTTTCGGCATGGTGTCGCCGCAGCTCATTGGCGCGCATGCTCGTCAGAATATCCAGCAGATCATCGCCTTCGGTTTGACGAAATTGCTCGTCGAGATACAAAATCACCGGGTCGAGCTCGCGCCAGACCTGGCTCTCAACAATGAAGCTCCCCGCTCGACTGCCTTCGCGGTTAATCGGTGGCAACTGGAAAAAATCACCACTCATCACCACCTGGATCCCGCCAAACGGCTCGTCCTTGCGGCGCACCAGCCGACACACTTCATCGACCATATCCAGCCGAAAATCATGCAGCATCGAGACCTCATCGATGATGAGCACGTCAGTTTTTTCGATAATTTCTTTGCGGCCCTTGGCCATATGCTCGACAAACCCGCCCGGTAATACGTCATTCACACCGATCCCGGCCCAAGCATGGATCGTCGTTCCCCCGAGGTGCGTCGCCGCTAGTCCCGTCGTTGCCGTGACACTCACGTGCTTGCCTTCGTATTTGCTCAGACGGATAAATTGATTGAGCACGAATGTCTTGCCGGTCCCTGCCGGTCCCGTCAACAGCGCGCTCTCGCCCGCTAGCAAAATTTCGAGTGCTAACCCCTGATTCATGTGTTGTACCCGAGAGCTGCCAAAACATTGTCGATATCCGCATCTGACTTCTCGATCTCGATAAGCGGCAAATCTGTCTTGCTGGCCTGCTCACGGATCATCTGGTCAAAGATATGCGTCCACTCCACCTCTTTTTCCTTAAGAGAGTCTGGTGTCTCATGGGGTGGTCCAAATAGCCCACGGTTGTGTACGACTTTACGCGTGCGCTCTTTTTCTATGTCTGACAAAAAAATTGCTTTCACGTTTTCTTTAGCGGAATATGTCTCCTGAACCAATGTAGGCGTAATATTTATACCTTCCAGCACAAACCCATCCCTCCACACCCAGTCATTATCAATAAAATACTGTATCGTCGACCATATTTCATTAGACTGCTCCAGCTCCTGCGTGGCGATTTCTTCCGCCGTATAGGCCGTCAAATAGGTCTCGGCCGTATATCCATCTGCATTAAAAAGGAGCGGGTAGTCTCGCTTGTCTGCCGTCGTCATCATAAGTGTGCGGATTTGATCTGTAGAAAACCACGGCAGATCAAGACGCTTCGCCACTTGTGCTGCAATCGTGGACTTACCTACCGTTGGCATGCCTCCTATCAAGATAATCTTTCGCCCGCTCATAGTCGGGCACCAGCACGGGCTTTATTTGCCCACTCATCTGCTAGCTCATTGCCTTCATGCCCGACATGCCCACGCACCCACACGAGCCTAGCTTCACCCGCATACGAATAGTAAGCATCGTACAGCTTTTGGACGAGTTCGAGATTTTTAATCGGTCCGCCGCTCTTGCGCCAACCTTTGGCCGCCCAGCCCGGCGCCCATTTGGTGATGACATTTATCCAAAACTCGCTATCGGTATGAATCTCACAGTCATCACCGCCAGCTACTTCAAGCGCCGCCAGCAGTGCAAAGCCCTCCATACGGATATTTGTCGACTCACCCGCCTCACTCCCAAGCGCCACCGGTCTACCGCCTTCGATGACCGCATACCCGCCAGGGCCCGGATTTGGACTTGCGCTACCATCAGTAAAAAGAATTCGCTTCATTAGCTCTATACTACGCAACTTCTTGAGGTGACACAAGCCCAACGCTCAGAGCTTGTGGATAGGGCCCATCAGCTCCATTTCTTCTGGAATATAAAACTCTTGGTCGTTTTCACGCTCGTATTTGTAGCGGATCACATGATTGGCACGAAAATAATCGCCCGTCTGAATCACTTTATAACGCACCTCACAGGTGTGCTCTGTATTGTTTCGAGGCGTGTCCCCTCGATAAATTTGCACTTCATGCGCCTCGCCGGCCCCCAGAAACCTCCCGAGATCAACATGCTGCCGCAAACATTGCGCTCTTGTGACCTCCACCTCTGCGTCTGAGTGATTTTTGAATCTCACCCACAGTTCGAGGTGATGCATATCATGGCTTAGATGTGGCTCGACATGCTCAATCTCTACTTCAGGGATGATAGCAAGATCATGTGCATCATGAAGAGGGTCGGCTCGCATCGACCCGGCTTGATTATCGGCCTGAGTCTCATTTTCTATAGGCTCAGAAGACGGTGTGCCAAAAATCATATTTGCGAGCCAGCCCACCGAGTGAGACCCCTACTTCTCGCAGGCGATACCGTCGTTGTCGCGGTCAAGGCGGCGCTCGTACGATGGATTGTTGCGAGGAATATCAAACACACCGGCATCAAATGCGGCAGTACAGTTCTCAAATTTACGGCCGTTGGTAGCCTGGCTTTTCGTCTGCGATGCAATCTTATCTTTTGAAGCCTGGCTGGCAGTTGCCGCAGGGTCACTATTTGCGGTTGTTGTCTCGCCGTCAGCCTGTGTTTTGACGCTAGCCATTGGCGTACCATCCGTAATCGGCGTTTGGTTTGCCACCCAACCAAATCCTCCCAGCCATGCGGCAATCACTGCGACAAGCACTGGCATCAGCGGGCTTTTCTTGAAACCTTCTGGGTCTTTGGCATACCATACAGCAGCCACGATGATCGGGATGATCGGTAGCGCGATAAAGTATAGTAAAATCGCAATAATCACTCGCTTTGTCGTGCCCCATGCCTGATACTTATAGCGCACGCCAGGAAATCGCGACAAAATCCATACTGCCCAGGCTGGTCCAGTCACGCGAGCAGCATCCGTGTTCGTGCTAGTAGCCGCTGGGGTGCTGCTTGTGTTGGTTTCGTTTGCTGAAATACGGCGAACTTTCGTTTTTGCCATTATAGTGACATCTCCCTTAAATGTTGCTTAATTATACCACACGAACACAAAATTTCCTAGCGTGACTGCAATGCGTCAAGCGCTACACCAAACGACGCAAACACGCGCCAATCAAGACTATTCCATGCCTCGTCAGTCAATTCAAGCGCATAGTGATCGCGGATCAGTGTTGTTTTGCGATACGCCCCCACCTCTTGACCAGTTCTGACGTCAATAAACACGAAATGGTACTTCAAAAACATCACAATCATGTCGATCACGATCCCGATAATCGGCAACTCGCCACCAAAGCGCCTGAGGAGCGCGAGCATCATGTTGCTTTCTTTGACAAGAAACCGCTCATTTCCCTGGGTGTCGAACACCTTCCAGGTGCTGTTAACGAGCGACTGGACAAATTCTTTTTTGAACATGCCGAGCAGTTTGCCGTTGGCGTCTTCTACAAAATACCTGCCGTGGACATCAAGCACCTTCTCCGCGCGAAACGTAAACGTCAGTCGATCGCGTTTTTCGTCGGTATAGAACATGACCTTCTCTTTGAGTGCCAGTCGTTTTTGCTGTGCCAGTGCCACAAGTGCCTCTGGCGCACCGACAGGTGTAGGGGCGAGAACTTTATATTTGTTCACAAACGCTGTGATTTTTTGCTGAACAATGAGCCGTGGTTGCATGCCGACAATACCTCGTTTAGATATTCATATCGTAGCACATCTGTCGGTGAATATCGTAATGTTTTTCACAGCAAAGCAACCTTTGGCCCGCTACACTGGAAATATCACTAAAGGAGGAAACACGATGCATATACAGCAATTACTCGCCGAAGCTCAGGCCAAGGCTGACAGCAACAATGATGGCAAGCTAAGTCTCGACGACCTCAAGACGCTTGCCGACGAGCATGGACTTGACGGTAGCTTTCTTGATTCGCTCAAAGCAAAAGCCGACACCAATAATGACGGCAGGCTCAGTGTCGACGATATCTCAACGGCTGTCGCTAGCGCCTCAGAGCGCGCGAGCAACACTGCAGAAGATACCAAAGAGCACGTCGGCAACTTCGCGGAAGACGCCGAACATCATATCGGCAACATGGTAGACACTGTCAAAGAAAAGCTATTTGGCGACAAACAGAAGTAGCCCTACTGCTCTGCTCTCTTATGCCACCTCTTACTACAGAGGTGGTATTTTATTGCACGCTATATGTAGTGTGCCCATATATAGCGTTTGTGCTTTGGTGGAAAAATCCCGCATATTTGAAACCGACGCTAGACTAGTGTTAATCACCCCGTCCGGCCGGTATTGTTTGAATACCCTTACGGCTGTCGACTAGTTGCATCGAGCCGTGACTTGATGGCCGCAAACAAAAACCCAAGACCGACAGTCAGCAAGATGTGACCGAGACCCGCAACACCGGCTACGGCCGCGCTATCTGCTGCGCCATTAACTTGCATAGCACCATGAACCACCATCATACTGACGGTTAACAGCAGCCCGCCGTTATAGTGCCAAAAGAATAGCTTAAACCACTTGGTTTTACTGAGCGCAAAGGTTTTCTCGAGTGCCAGCACCAGCAAAAACATCAGCATGCCGAGCACGAGCAAGTGGAAATGCAAAAGATGCAGTTGTGTGTCTCCTTCGAAATGTTTGATTTGGTCGACATATACTCGTACGGCATATCCTGCCACTAGTCCCAGCACCATATAGCTCAGCGCTGCATTATAAAGTTTTTTCACTACTTTCCTCCTCGCGTTCTGTTATTCTCTCGTTATAGTCTCACATACGACGCCATGTCAATCGTCTGCTCGGGTGGCAGCCGGAAATACTCAGGTGACGGCGCCGAGACCCGGTGGAGTGTCATAAATAACCGAGCACGAAGACGGCCAAACGAACCGTGTCGCGCGAGGGTTATGTCACTATCGGAGATGAAATAGTTGGCTGTTTTGGGGTTAATTTGTAGCTCGGGCCACTTATCATGCAGTCGTTCAAGTGCGCGTGGCACATTTGGCACTTCGTTGAACCCAAACGTCAGCCGAACCTGGACAATACCATCGTGAGTGTCTCCGAGATTGTCAACAACAGCGCGCTGCGCTATCGGTACGCGCGGCACATTGGCAGTATCGACAGTCACAATCACCGCTATTTGACTGAGCTCGTGTAACCGTTCGATTGTCGCATGCAAGGCCAGTGGTGCGTACCCCGCGTGATGCGCCATGTAGATGGCTGTCCCCGGGGTGCGTATAAGATCTCGTCGCTCAGTAAGTGACGCAACATACGCCACGAGCTGGCCCTCGCGCTTGCGCCGCGCCCTCGCCAGCAACTCGCTACCCCTCGACCATGTCGTGAGCAAGATCAGCACAACAGCCGCAATAGCGAGCGGTACCCATGCGCCATGTACGATTTTCATCGAACACGCTGCGACAAAAGCGCCTTCGAGGCATACAAAAAGCACTCCGCACAGGTAAATGGCTACTTTTAGGTGTGGCCAAATAAACCGCGCTACTACCATCAGTAGTATTGTACTCGCCAGCAATGTGCCACTTTCGGCCATGCCGTAAGCATCAGCCAGTCGCGCGCTTGAGCCAAAGATAATAACCAGCAGCGCCACAGCCACGTACATCGACCAGTTCAGGCCTGCGATATAAATTTGACCCGCCTGACTCGAGGTATGACGTATGGTAAGTTTTGGTAAATAGCCGAGCTGCACTGCTTGGCGTGTCAGCGAAAATGCACCCGCAATGACCGATTGTGATGCAATCAGGGTGGCGAATGTTGCAAGCATCACCATAGGCAGTTGTGCCCAATCAGCGAACAATCGAAAGAAGGTATTGTCCGTGGCATTCTTGTCCCCCAGCAACAGCGCGCCTTGTCCGAGGTAATTCAAAAGCAACGCAGGATATACTACCAAAAACCAGCTACGCCTAATCGCTCGTCTTCCAAAATGTCCCATGTCTGCATATAACGCCTCTGCACCAGTAATCGACAGCACCACCGCCCCCATTGCCAAAAAGGCCAATGCTGGATAAGCCATAACGAACTCTAATGCAGTCAATGGCGACAGCGCCTTCAGAATTGCCGGCTGTGCAATGATAGCGAATGCCCCTGAGGCACCCAGCGTGACGAACCACCCTGCCATGACTGGCCCAAACCATCGCCCCAAACTACCCGTGCCTCTGGCTTGGATCAAAAACAACAGCGTGAGTACGACCAGCGCAATCGGCATCGTCCAACTCGCGAGCGTAGGTAGGGCGACTTGAAGCCCCTCAACGGCAGACAAGACCGAAATCGCTGGCGTGATGACGCTATCGCCATAAAAAAGCGCCACACCGACTAGCCCAACCAGCGCCCAGCGCTTGGCTTGTCGCTTACCGCCATCACTCATCGCTCGACGAATCAGCGCCACAAGCGCCATAATGCCACCTTCGCCCTGGTTGTCGGCGCGCATCATCAACCCAATATATTTGAGCGACACGATGATCGTAATCGACCAGATAATAAGCGAAACAATCCCTTGCACATTTGTTTGGCTCGCCTCAAAATGCCCCAGCCAAAACGCCGCCGGCAGTGCATACAGCACACTGGTGCCAATGTCGCCAAATACTACCCCTAGTGCTCCAACAGCTGACTGGCCTTCCCTGTTCTTTGTCATGCTCTTAGTATACGCCAACGCTACGCGCCATTACGAGGAATCGCGACTAGCTCGATGTCAAACACCAAATCGCTGTTGGCAGGAATATTTGACGCTGGACTTCGCTCGCCGTATGCCATCGCCGCTGGTATCACCAGCCGACGCGTGCCCCCAACTTTCATGCCAGGCACTCCTTGCGTCCAGCCAGCAATCACTTGGTCGAGCCCAAAGGTAATTGCTTTGCCAAAGTCATGTGAACTCTGGAAGATAATGCCGTTTTTGACCAGCGCGCCAGTATAGTGCGCTGTAATTGTCGCACCGGCTTTTACTTCTTCGCCTTTGCCGATCTCAGTGTCTTCTATTTCGATCTCCGTTACTACGTCGCGCGGATCAAAATTTGGTAGTTTGGTGCCTTGGTACTTCATATGTCTATACTCCCCTTGCTACCTTCTAGCTTAGCATGATTATATGTTTCGGCTATGCGCTTCGAGCCATGTCGCGATCTCTTCTACGCTAAGCTGCTCGACCGCGACCCGAACGGCAAAATCTTCGAGAGTGCCTATGGCTATCTCAGATACATAACTATTCAGCTCAAGCAGCGTGAGGCCTACAAGCATTGCCGTACGCTTGTTGCCATCAACGAACGGATGATCGCCTATGATACCGCGAATCATCGCTGCAGCCTTTTCATAAATAGTACTGTAGAGTTCTTCGCCAAAAACCACCTGGTGCTGCACCGCGACTGCAGCCTCCAGCCGACCGATATCTCGGACTCCGTCGCTGCCGCCATCTTTCAGGAGCACCAGTGCATGGAGCTGCAAGATTTGATCAAATGTAAGGCTATTCATTAACGATTTGCTAGATTAGAAAAATCTTGCTTATAGCGCTCTAGCAAGGAGTTGGCTGTTTCAATCAGCTCAGCATCCGTTGCGACGGATGCCTTTTTGCGCACAATAATCTCAAGCTCGTCACCTGCCGTTGCGCCAAGTGCCCGCAGGTCTTTTGCAGGAATCGTCACGCCTTGACTGGTGCCGATTTTGATGATTTTTTGCGTGGTTGTAATAGTCATGCTTGAATTGTAGCATTATTATAATAATATTGCAATAGTATGTTACTATCCTGCGACATTGAGTCTACTTTTGCAGCTGTAGATACACCCTATGAAGTGTCTTTCCAAATACCACCACCAGTACGGCGAGGAGAGCCCACAGTGCACCGATTACCATCGGGTAGTGGTCATTCCAGCCATTGTCTGAGACGTGCTTGACCAAGATACCGAGATACGCCCAAATAAACACCACCCCATAGGCACAGTTGGTGTTGCGTAGCATCCCCGCGAGGCCCACGAATGCTCCAATGATGAGTAGGCTGACCGTCCAAAATACCGGTGATAACCCCCAAGCATCCCACTTAATAGAGACGAGCCAGGTACAGATATTTGCGATCGTCGCCACCGTGATCCACCCAAAGTAGATGCTCAATGGATTTCGCACCAGCATTCTCTCGCGCACCGACATATCTTTGTCTTTTAGCACTTCTTCGATGCGAATGAGGCTATGCAGCATACCGACAATGAGCAGCACACTCAGCCACAGTACTTCGTACTGCCATGCCAGTATCCATACACAGTTCAGCACCGATGTCGCGATAAAGTACGGCGTGATCGCCTCGATCGTCTCTGGTTTGAGCTTGTCTGCCTTCTGCTTGCTGATCCAGCCTAGCTGATAGATGGTGTAGGCGATAAGTAGCAAATAAATCACTCCCCATATCGCAAAGGTATAGCCTGCGGGGGTAAATAAATTCACGTTCTTGTCGGAAATCGCCGCCGTATTTTGACCATTGAGCAGTGTCGTGCTACCCGCCAGACTGTTGAGTACTAATGTCGCGGCAAACACACCCGCCGCAAGCCAGCGTCGCTTCATATCAATTTTCGTTTTTAGAAAAAACACCATTCCCGACTTCCTCTTGGTTGTAGTAGTGTCTTCAGTGTACCACGAACCCGCTATTCGACTCTGCTGGCGAAGTATTCCTCGGTTTCTCGCATGATAATCTCAGCAGTTTTTGGCCCGATACCATAGAGCTCTTGCAGGCGCTTGCTAAATTCGGCTTCGTTCTCACTGAGACTTATCATGAGCAGCAACGACCCATCATACATATCGATCAGCTGCTGGCTCATCGTCAGCAACGCCTTTGCCATGACATGGTTGTAGCGCGTATACTTTCCCTCTACCAGCACATGTGCGAGTGTACGCTCTTTGGTGCCGACTATCGCCCACGGCGTATCAATTCCCCGCTCCACAAATAGCTTCCACGTCTGCACTGCGACGGTCGCCTGAATCGGCTTACCGAGTAGATACGCCAACAAAAACCACCGAAACAAATCATCATCCCCGCTCATCACATCGAGCCCGTAATCTTCGGGGTGGTGCTGTGGCTTTGGCTTTACTGGCTTGGGCTTCCTAGTATTATTTTTCATACAACCGCCACGACCCACCAGAGATCACTTCGACATGCTTGCCTTCAATCGCAATCGCGCTGAGATCATCGAGTGCATACACGTCATGATTAGCACTCTTTGCATACTCTTCTGTCGCGTCGAGACCCACCGCGTCGCAGTGCACGTTAATCTCAAAATCGACCAGTCCGAGGCCGGTCAGATCTTTGAGACCCACGACATTTTCGTCGGCTCCCTCGGCAATTGCGATCGTCGGTGTGACGAGTATCGTACTGGCACTTCCCCCGACATACACTTTGTCGCGTCCATGCTGCTTCAACCACTCATCAAAGCCTGTCTTGCGCACCTGCTCGAGCAAATAGAAGGTGTTGCCGCCACTCAGCCATAGCACATCGACATCCACCAGTCGCGCTTGCCAGTCCACACCATCGGCCGCGATATCGACAATGTCGATCTGGTAGAACCCATATCGCTGCAGTTGCCCGAACTGTGCGATGAGCCAGTCCTTGCTATATGGCTCGACATTTGCCGCTGTCGGGACAAACCCAACCTTGCATTCGCTTGGTGCTTTGCCAACCATTTGCTGTAGCCTCTCGCCGATGGCTCGTTTGCTGAGACCCGATGATGTCAGAAGTAGCTTCATACTACTATTGTACCCCAGACCACCATCTTGAGTGCTCCCCTGCCTCATCTGTCCAGACCATTTACTTGAGCTGCTTTGGTTTAGTCACATCTTTACATTCATGGACGATAAGGTTGTGTACAGCATCGAGCACCGCAGCGTTATCAAAGCTAATTCCACTCTGCTTTTTTACCTTCAGGCGAATCGCATTGATTACATCAGTCGTATAGATAGTCTTTATCAGACTTGATGGCGTCAATGCATCAAACCTCTTCCAATAAAGCTCTAGCTCGCCTTTTACTACCGCGGGTTTTAGGAGTGGCACAAGCTCTTCAGACGCTTTACGCATTTGCGTGAGGTCCGCGAGATCAAGATCAAAGACCTTTTTGTGTGTCAACGGCTTGCCAAAGATCACGCGATACAGCTGTATTTGCTTGCCATTGAACAGCAGCACCCAGTCAATCCCCTCATTCGCTGCATACTGCAGGCTCTGGCGCATATGCCGCTCGTTAAGGTCAAGGTCAATCGACTTCACCTCGATAACAAAATGCTTTTTGCGTTTGATCTGTATGACGTAGTCAGCGTACTCACCACGTATCGCATACTCGGTCTTGATCTCTTCGAGCTCCAAATATTGCAGCACGTCCGTCAGGAAGTAATTAACCATGATGCGGGTTGCTGATTCATTGACATCAAGATTTTGCTTTTTTGTTAGGTACTTCTTGCGATATTCACGTAATCTTTTTTCCAGCTGTGCTCTTTGGTGCTCTGTTGCCATTATGTCTCCTTGCTTATACGAAACCCTATCTGCTCTTTCTCATCTTTTGGCGCTAATAGTTGCATGTACGCCAGGACTTTGTCTATCATCACCAAAAACAATTGCGTTCTCACGTGACTTCTACCTGTATACCTCTTCTCTCGTGTGCGAGTATTTATTGAGCCGACCTCTTGCGTAATCTCTGACTCAGGTATATCAAAATCAGTAGGGTCAAAGACTTCTTTGCTAAAATATGAAGCTATGTGATCCAGTGCTAAGCGGTATTGGTTGATGATTTCACCGTCCGTCCAATAAGTATCCTCTTTTACATTTTTTCGTATTGCAATTAGCGTTGCATATGCCACTAGATATTTACTCATCTGCAATATCCTTGCTTGCGATGCGAGTTTGCTCCGTCGTATCCCTATCTCGTACTGTCACGGTGTCGTCTTCAAGTGTCTGAAAGTCGATGACGATGCACTTCGGCGTGCCGATTTCATCTTGGCGGCGGTAGCGCTTGCCGATATTACCGTTGTCGTCCCACATGACAGCGCCGTGCTTTTTCTTGAGTGCGTCGTAGACTTCGCGAGCTTTTGCGACGAGCTCTGGCTTGTTCTTCAGTAGCGGGCTGACACAATATTTCACTGGCGCCAAATGCTCAGGCAGCGCCAGGTAGATGCGCTTCTCGCCGTTTTGGTCTCCCGCCGAACCATCACTCGATGCTTTTGCGGGTGAATCTTCGCGGTAGGCAGCCGATAGCACCGCCATCAGTGCGCGCTCAACTCCAAAGCTCGGCTCGATCACATGGGGAACAAATTTTGTGTTCGTGCCTTTTATGGTATATTCCATGTTTTTACCACTCATACGAGCAACATTACTGAGGTCAAAGTCCGTGCGGTACGCCAGGCCAAACAATTCTTCACGACCTATCGGAAAGTCATACTCAAAGTCTATCGTGCGCTTGCTATAGTGCGCCAGGTCCTCAGCTGGCACTTCGAGCTCGTGCACTTTCTCGGCTGGCAAGCCTAGCGCATTGCACCATTCGTGCACGAGTACACGCCATTTCTCAAACTCCGCCTCCCAGTTGCTAGGGTCGACGAACCATTCGATCTCCATCTGCTCAAACTCGCGGCTGCGAAAGATGAAGTCACGCGGGCTAATCTCATTGCGAAAGGCTTTGCCCTGCTGTGCCAAACCAAACGGCAAATCAGGATAAAAGCTGTCGAGGACGTTTTTGTAATTTGTGAAAATCCCTTGTGCTGTCTCTGGGCGAAGATAGCTAATCGCTGCATCGCTCTCAACCGGCCCCACCATGGTCTTAAACATCATGTTAAACGGCCGTGCCTCACCAAACGTCCCTTCCTTGCCGCAGTTTGGGCACTTATTTGGATCATCAAGCTTATCAGCGCGGAAGCGACCCTTGCACTCGCTACACTCCACCAACGGGTCGGTAAAGGTATCGACATGCCCACTCGCCTGCCAGGTCTTCTGGTTCATCAAAATTGCCGCATCAACCCCATACATATCGTCGCGCGCATCAACAAACATCTGCCACCAAAGGTTCATGATATTACGCTTGAGCGCGACTCCCAGTGGACCATAGTCCCAGGTACCGCTGAGCCCGCCGTAGATATCACTTCCCTGATAAATAAACCCTCGGCGCTTCGCGAGCGAAACAATATCATCCAATTTTATATCTGACATGTGTATTCACCTCTTCCTGCATGTTGGTAACACGCTTAGAACTACTTTTCTACTAGTATATACCACTTTAGGAATTGCGGTGGTTTCTTAAAAGTATCTCTCAAAACTACGTAAATTATATGCCCCACTTGATCTATGTTCAATGCCATAAAATGTAATGTATTGTGTCGAACCATCCAGTGCTTTAGTAAACAGGAGTCTCGTATCTTTCCCGAGCTTGCCACCACCTGCACCAGCCATCGCGTTTCCTGATAGCCTATACGCTTTTTCAAACACGCCATCACTGTTGAATCTACCTTTTACGGTGCGCACACGCTTGATTGCATGCGTATTTGCTATTTGTTCGCCTGGATAAATCACCGCAAGTAGCGCCTTGCGTAAAAAGGATATAAACGTCGAGTCATTGCCATGACTTGCGATATAGTCGCACACCTCAGGAGCGCTCATGAGCGTATCGATAGCTAAATCTAGCTGCGACTGGTTTTCTCCGCCCGCCATATCGACTGACGCGATGAGCGACTCTTTGGTTCTTACGATTATTTTAGTTATCCGATTATCTATCTCGTTGCTCTCGGTACAGCTACTGCTTTCTATGCTCATACCTTGCTTCTGCCTTTTCACTGTACGCTTTGAGGATTTGGGAGCATCTTGGTTCACTGGGCCGTTCTTTTCCGCAGGTTGAGTGACATTTGCTACATCATAGATCTTTTCAAACGGGAACGACCTGGCCATACCCAAGCAACTTTGGATGTTTTGCTGTCGCTGCTTCGCAAGCAAGGTAATTATCTTTTGCTCTAGTGCCGGAAATAACCCTAGGTCTATCTCATTTGCGACTTCAAAGCATAGCCCGTAGCGCATTGGTGCTGGACACACGCGAGCTCCCAGGGATTGAGCGCCGATTGCCATGCAGCGAAATGAATCACGCATTTGTTCGGCAAGCGCTAGCTCTTCTGTTAGTAAATAGTCGAGGAGATTTTGGTCTTCGTAAGCTCTGATGTCGGGGTTTTCGTGTGTTTTTAGTACAATACTTCCATCTTTACCACGAGTGATATCTTGCAATATTGCCATTTTTACACCAGGATTTGTTCGCATAATCTGCCGCGGCTCAAACATCGTGCGAGCGACAAATGGGTACTCGACTGCGAGTTTCATCATCTCTATTCGCGCACTAATCGTATGTACTATCAACTCACTCCATTGCTCGGCTACTGCTCTATTTTGTATGATACTACTACGCTCCCCTGGGGCAACTGTTGGTTCTTTCAATCTAGCCATTGCGACATAGACTTCCTCGATCGTATCAGCACTTACCTCGCCGTCCATCAGCGCGTACACATCAACCCCGGCAACCTGCTTGAGGA
Organism: uncultured Candidatus Saccharibacteria bacterium; assembly: GCA_964602775.1. GTDB lineage: Bacteria > Patescibacteriota > Saccharimonadia > Saccharimonadales > Saccharimonadaceae > Saccharimonas. Next base: position 68,928 of record CAZRRY010000001.1, read on the forward strand.
ACTCCAAAATCTCATCACGAATTTTGATAAAGTCTGCCTGCTCGGACATTGCTCGAGAGTTACGCAGCCGCTGCAGCTGAGCAACCGCTGACATGATTGTATCGCCAGTCTTCGCCAACTCTGCTGCTAGCTCAAAAGCACCCTCCTGACTAATGCTGCCGCACTTTTCGTCACGACAAGAAATAAGCAACTGTGCGCCATCATCAAAAGCATTGGCTGGACTTGTCTCATTTTTTGACATTTACATCATTGTAGTGTAATGCTATACATTTTGCAACCCTAATCGATTGCGGCGTGCTGGCGAGCGAGCATCCAGCAAGCTGGCAAGATTGGCTCTATGCCGCCGATTTGCATGACTGTTTTGATTGGCTTGCTACTGAGAATTCTGAGGAACTTGATGTGGTCTGCGTCAATATCACCCTGTTCGGCCACCCTGAGGCCTCTCTCGCTATGGTCATACATATAGGTTTTGTCTGCCGCAAGCGGCTGGCCGGTCACGTCTCGCTCGAGATGGAGCGCATACCCCACGAGTTCGGCATAATGCACATAAAACCATGTCTGCACAAGTTGCAGCGGGATTTCGGCAACATCGAGCGCCATGAAGACTTCGCTCAATACACCATACCACTCTGGCTCGTCTACCTCCGCACTCGCTCGAGCAACGCTATTGATCGCTTCGTAGCCAAACTGCAGCCGATCATAGTCTTCTAGGATGTGTCGATAGAATTGCACAAGTCGCGCGCCAGTCAGCACGCCCATATCGCCACGACCAGAGGTAATCACGACGTCACTAATCGCAAACAACTCTATACCACCCGCCAGTTTACTCTTCTCGCGTCGTACGCCTTTTGCGATCGCAGTTCGCTGCCCAAGCGGCGTGATGAGGCGTAAGATTCGATCAGCTTCACCATAGTTGGTGCGTCGCAGTACAATTGCACGGGTTCGTTCTGCGCTCATGACAGCTGCCTTTTGACCGCAGCCGCGATGTCACCAGGCTGGATACATGTCTTGTCGAGCACTTCGCGCACACCATAAGCAGAGAGGCTACCTTTTGGGATATCAGCGGCGCTTGTCGTACACACGATGACAGGAATACTCGCTAGATCACTATGTGACCCCAGTTCATGGAGCAAGACAATACCGTTGGGCCCTGTCAAAAACATGTCGAGTACGATCGCATCTGGGCGCATGCCATCTATGACATTCATCGCCTCAAGACCATTGGGCGCAACATGGACACAAAACCCCGCACGCTGCAACTCGCGGGCATGTGCCGATGCTGCCCAGCTATCGTCTTCGACCACGACCACAGAACGAGCTTTCATCACAAAAGCCTCAGCTGATGCGAGGCATGGACATCAACATAAAACGTTGCTCCGTCGCGATGACGCACTGCCCCAAGACTTCCGTGCATTGCAGCCGCAAACTGCGAGGCGATATATATCCCAAGCCCACTCGATGTCGGCCGGTCACGGAGTGGCTGAGCGGTTTTTCCAAGAGAATGCGCCAATGTTTTCCAGACGGACACTGGCACAGCTGGCCCATAGTCACGTACCCCTAGGCGAACATACTGCCCACCTTCCGTCGCCCGCACTGACACCTCAACTGTGGCTGAATTGTCTGCATAGTGCAGCGCGTTATCTGCAAGACTCAGGAGAATTCTGCGCAGCAGATCTTTGTTGGCAAGACAGAGCACCGACCGTCGACCCTTACCAACCCGCAATCGTCGTCCCTTCGCGCGGTAGAGCGGCTGCAGCTCATCAACTACTTCCTCGCACAGTGCAACCGCATTGAGTGGCTGCAAAGTAAACAAACTATCTTCAAGTCGTGCTTGTTTTGTGAGGTCAGTCGTTAGACGGAGTGCACGCTCGCTAGTGAGGACGATTTGTTCAGCGAGTGTTGCGCGCTCTTTGTCCGAGAGATCCTCAGAAGCGAGTTCGAGAGACAGCTGACGCATCAGTGCGAGCGGCGATTTCAGTTCATGAGCAGCTGCAACAAAAAATGGCGCATGGACAAATACGCCACCCTCCATCATTGCTTCACTCGATATCCCCTCCATAGGCTACTTCTAGTGTAGCACGATGGAAGAGATCTTGGAGCCTGGATCTTAGAGCTTGGAGAACGTGATTGAGAGCACTAAGCACTTAGAACTTAGAACTTCCCTCACTACTCATTGAATTTGACTGTTTTGAGAATCGCAGCAAAATCTTCTTTGAAGACTTCTCCGTCGGTGCGCAGTGTCAGCGTGCGATCACGCATTTTGATGAGTACCGCAGTCGACACCATGTCTTTCGTGAAATTGCCCGTTACCATCGTGCCTGTCAGGCCAGCATCCGAGTACGGACTAGCTTTAAGCTCTCCTTTTTTGATCTGTTTTTGGAGGTCTTCGAGCGATTTATCGTAAGTTTTTTGCTCGATTGTAATCCTGAGTGCAAATTTTTGCGTTGCAACCTTGACCGGCGGAACAAGAATCGGATTGAGATACGCCTGGTACGTCACGCCACCACCGTTGCTGACATCAGAATCCTGGTATGCGCTCCATGTTTTTGGATAATCGAATGTCAGGCGTCCATAATCAGACGGCCCTACAAACTGTCGCTTCGGCTCTTTCTCGCGCTGTGCAAAGATCTCTTCGGCTTTTGTCGAAGCCTCAAGTTTGGCTTTTGCGACGGCGTCTGAAACTTTGGTATCAACATTGTTTTTCTGGTCGGTGTAGTTTGTGAAAGCCCAGACACTAAAAGACCCAAACACCACCACCAAAATACCAAGTGCAACAATGGCGATAATAACTCCAATTGATTTACCCTGCTCACGGCGACGGTAGTGATTCATGCTTATGATTATACGGTTTCGTTCTCTGTCTGTAAAGGTGCGATGTCGTAGAGAAAATATGCTCGATACTGGCCCACTGGCGGCACGCCCCTCACGTCAAAACCATAACTAATCAGCATCAAGTGCCGACCGCAGCGTGATGCCTCAGCCTGAACACGCTTGTATATATTGCTGATATCCCTCCCGTCACCAAATACATAGACCACTGTGGTGTCGTTTGGTAGCTGGGTGTGCCAAAAATTTGCTAGTCGCACCGAGACTCTGCTATCCGTACGCGACAACCACTTCGCCACCAACACGAGAGCTGGATTGATCTCGTAACCAATCGCCCTTGCGCCCCTACGACTGGCTTCTCGCAGTACAACACCATCGCCGGCACCAATATCTACGAGTACATCACGGCTGCTGAGTGGGTATAGTTTCAAAAACGCCTGTCTTATCTCTCGGCGTTTTGAAGGCACATATGGCGCACCGGTAAAGGCCATAAATCCGAAAAAGAAGAGCAGCCCCGTGCCCAGCCATACCAACCACGTCATGCAGCTGCTTGATCAAATTTTTTCTTCAAAACAGAAATCTCGTTTTTGTACTCCGAGAGCTCTTGGTCAATCTCTGCGGCCAGTTTCTCAGCTTTTTTGTATGTGTCCATCGCCTGCTCTAGGCTAAACTCATCACTGTCAAACCACGCAACCATGGTTTCGAGCTGCTGCATCTTGTCTTGTATCGTTCGGTGTTTAGGATTCGACATGTTGTACCTCCGCTGTTATTGTGTCGTGTATTCTTTCAATCATAATCACTTGTCCTACCGCTACTTCTCCTCGCACAACCGCGTATCCGCGCTTGAGAATTGCTTTGGGATTGTAGGCTTCAAGCCGCAAACGTGCAGTCTCGAGCTGCTGCGTATACGACTCAGCTTTCATAGAAGCAAGGCTTACCGATCGCTCAAGTAGTCGTTGGATTTGGGTTTGTTGTCGATCAACTGCCTGCTCGGTTCTCAGCGCCACCAGCCTGACATTACTCCACGCCTGCTGCCGCAGCTCACGCTTGTCTGGGACAATAATTTGCGCGGCATTGCTCGGCGTCGCGGCGCGCATATCGGCCACAAGCTCAGCAAGCGTCTCGTCGGTCTCATGTCCCACTCCGACCAGCGTCGGCGTACGACTGGCAGCAATCGCTCGCACCAAGAGCTCGTCATTAAATGTCTGCAAGTCGTCTGCGCTACCGCCGCCCCTGATAATCACGATCACTTCGGGAGGTGTTTCGCAGGTATTAAGGTACTGGATTGCTCGTATGACTTGATCGGCCGCGCCTTCACCCTGGACCTGCACATGGGCAACGTCGACTTTCATACCACCCCACCGCTCATTGAGAATGGCGATAAAATCCGCATACCCTGCAGCAGCCGTACTGCTCACCACCGCGATATGCGATGGGATCAGTGGCAATGGACGCTTGCGCTCTGGACTAAACAGCCCCTCGGCTTCGAGGCTACGTTTCAAAAGATCAAAACTTTTTTTGATACTCCCCTCGCCACTTGGACGGATCGACTGAACAGTCATACTGAACTTGCCCCAAGGAGTCAGTTTGGGTGTGGCGCGTATGATAACTTTCATACCGTCTTCAATCGGGATCCTGAGCTGCCATACGGTCATGAAGCAGCCGATACTTCCAGCGGTATCTTTGAGATCGAAGAAAACGTATTTTTGTTGATTGACTTTAAAACTTGCAACCTCGCCCTCAACCTCAACACTCGGGTAGGCGTACTCGAGTGTCTGATTGAGACTCGCCAGCAAATCGCTGACGCTAAACAGCGGCAGGTCGCTTGCCATATTTGTTGAGAGTTAGCTGATAAAAAATGTATCCAACGACAATCGTAATGAGCAAAATAATAACTCGGGCCAGTAATATTCCGGCAATCGCAACACTTTGTGTCGTCCCGGCAATCACAAGCACGCCCACCATCAAGGCCTCGTAGCCGCCTGCCCCACCAGGCGTCAACATGACAAACCCTGCCAGTGACGCGACACAGTAGGCGATCAAAATACTCGCCGGGTTGACAACCGCACCAAGCGAAAGAAATGCGATAAAAAAGATCAAAATATCCGAAGCCATGAACAATAGCCCCCAGAAAAATGGGCGCCATAGCATCTTTTTATTCCGATCCAGCTGTATATAATCAGCATGAAACTCCTCAAAAAACTGCTCAATCTCCTGCGTCTTCGCGAACTTATGCCGAAGGCTCATTGGCAACAGCTTCCCGATACGGTTCAAAAACCTTCCTAGCCCTCGGCTGAGCTTGGAAATACGCTTGGAGCTTTTTGCAACAAACATAAACCCAGCAACAGTCACGGTCATGCTCATCACCAGCAGCGCGCTCATCAAAATAATCCAACGATTGACATGGCCGTCGATTGTTACCACAATCAGCGACACAAATAGCAGTGCGACAGTCGCCCCAAACCCAGCTGCAAACCGCACAATCTGCGCTAGTACTGTAGCCGATGTTGAAACACCCAGCTTGCCCATGCGCCAGTTGGCATAAGCGATGCCGCTAGCTCCACCGCTTGGGAGCACATGGTTGACAAAGTTCAGCTCAAGCGACACACGCATCTGGGTCAGCAGACTAACATCTTTGAGGATCTTTTTTTGTTTGAGGTACGAAAAAATCATCTCGCCTGAAAACAAATAACTCATAATGGTAAATACCGCCACCAAAGAGACGATCCAGATGTTCACTTGCGCCAGCAGCTTCCAGGCATGCTCAAGCTGATGCCGCGACGCGTACAAAATCAACACCACCATCGCGAGTGTAATCACACTCAGCACTGATTTAAACGAAACCTTCATCTTTGATACAGTATACCACCTGCAGCCGTCCGTGTGCAGCTTCTTGAAACTACTGATATACTACACTCATGTATATCGCTATTTTAGGTCGTCAGCCCGCACTCGGTATGGCCGAGCTCGAGCGCCTGTATGGCAGCAAGTCGGTGCGCTGGTTTTCGGACGAATCGGCTATTGTCGACAATCTCCAGTTTGATTTCGAGCAGCTCGGTGGCAGCCAAAAAGCTGGTCGTGTCGTGGCAGAACTGTCGGGTGACTGGCGCCGCGCTAGCATGGAAATCGTACACGCCTACACCGATGCCTGGCGGTCGCATGAGGGCAAAATCACACTTGGCATTAGTGCCTACGGCTTCAAAACAACCGCCAGGGACGTCCAAAAAACCGGTATCATCCTCAAACAAAAGCTCAAATCTCATGGCGTCAGCCTACGCGTCATCCCAAATGCCGAGCCCGCTCTCAACACCGCTGCCAGCCACCACAACAAACTTGGGCTCAGTAACAATCACGTTGAACTTCTGGTCGTACGCACCGGCGCTGGCAAAATCATCGTCGCCGAAAGCGTCGGTGCCCAAAACATCACTGCTCTTGCCGCTCGCGACCAAGCACGTCCAAAAACCGATGCATTTGTGGGCATGCTGCCACCAAAACTCGCGCGGATCATGGTAAATATGGCAGTGGGTAGCGCTGCGTTTACCTCTTTTGGCGAAGACTCTGCCTTTCCGGCAGCAGCGAGGCAAGAGGCTCCTGCCAACAGTCAGCTGGCGCCGAGCGGGTCTGAGACAAAAGACGGTAAACACAGTGCGAGAATAGCAGTTCTCGACCCTTTCTGCGGCACCGGTGTGGTCCTGCAAGAAGCTGCGCTGCTTGGATATGACGTATACGGTACCGACCTCTCCGAAAAAATGGTAGACTACTCTACCCAAAACCTTGATTGGCTGGTCGAAAAGCATCGACTCTCCACCACTGTCACCATCGAAGAAGGCGATGCCATGACCCACACCTGGCCGCTTCTTAGAACTCAGAACGTAGAACTTAAAACTCCCCTAGCAGTCGTCGCCGAAACCTACCTCGGCCAGCCCTTCTCTGCTCCACCCTCCCCTGCCAAGCTGCGTGAAGTCGTCGGCAATTGCAATCATATCATCGGTGAATTCCTCCGCAATCTCCACCCGCAGCTACCGGCAGGCACTTCACTCTGTCTTGCCGTCCCCGCCTGGCGAGACGCCCAAGGCCGGTTTACTCACCTACCACTGACGACTACTCTCGAAAAGTTTGGCTACGCGCGCGTCGAGCTCGCCACCGTCCGCCCCGAGCAACTTCTCTACTACCGCGAAACACAAGTGGTAGCCCGCGAACTCCTCATACTCAAAAGCACTTGACGATTGCCCCCTGTTGGCGTACAATAGTACGGATTGTTTATACAAAGTTTAAAGGAGTCTTATGTCACACGTTAAAGCAGGTGGTTCAAGCAAAAACGTCCACAACAACGCCGGTGCTCGCCTTGGCGTCAAGCGTTTTGGCGGCCAGAAAGTCGCTGCTGGCGAAGTTCTCGTACGCCAAACAGGCAGCACCAAAGTCGCTGGTCCTGGCACTTATATCAGCCGCAATTTCACGATCCATGCCAAAAAAGCTGGCACGGTAGTGTTCAAAAAGATCAAAAAAGCCTCATTTACCGGCCGCACCCACCCTCGCGTGCAGGTTGTTGTTGAGTAGCACAGAAGCCTAGCTCTCCACTAAGCAAAATACCCTCGATTGACGAGGGTATTTTTGGTTGATGCAACGGCTACGACGGCAACTGAACCCAGAGCGTCTGGTATTGACTGGCGATAGCCTGTGCCTCTGGTGCCATGCGACGATATTCCTGACCAGCATACTGACCAGAGCTTTCAGAGCCTCTCCCGTCACCTTTGACCTGTGCCTGTGCTTTATCTCTTTGATACCTCGCATAGTTCGCAAGGCGGCCCTTATCCGCTTCACTTACGCCTTGTGTCAGCTGTTCGATCCGAGCTAAAATAGTGGCCCTTCTTTCTTCAACTGACTCAACCTTCGGAGCAGGCGCTGGCTCTTGCCGTGTCGTCACCCAGTCTGGAATACGGTCGATAAACTCGGGCGAAGCAGGAGGCTGGGCGCTCCGCAACTCTCGCTGAAACGCTGCGTGCTCATCGGGGGTGAGGGCCCATGTCTGTGGATCGTTATCGACAGGTGGCACACTATCAGGCGTTCGTGATAGCACTGCTGCTGGATCACCCTGCACAAGGGCTGTTGCATCTTTCCCCATAGCCCTGCGTCGTGCGTTTTCTTGTTCCACTGTCTCCATTGTCTTCTGCAGCTCCTGAAGTTGGTCAGTTGGAATATCTTTGGTAAGTGTATTGAACGTCCTGGTTCTTGGGTCCCATTCGTTTCTTTGAACGCGAGTATACTCGACACCGCCCTCCGATCCTGCCCCGATAGGAAACCAGCCGGCTTCGGGTGTAGTGACAGGTCGGCCTTCGGAATCACGCCGTGGCTTGCCGTCAGCTCCATAGACATTGCGTGGTACGTAGAGGTTTGGCGCAGCGTAGTCAGGTGAGTATGGACTAAAGGGACGATCCTGAGATAGAGTATTATGTATATCTATGGTAGTGGCTGGGCGTTCGTGGTGACTCATGTGTGAATATTTTTTGTTTTGTTAACCTTTAGCTTGACTATAGCAAAAAATTGACCAAAAGTCAATAGGCTTATGCTTATACCCCTACCCTACCTAGGCGCGTGGAAGGTCTGGCGCAGGTGCGACGGTGTCCATACCAAGGTGGTGCTTGACACGAGCCACGACATCTCCGATAACCACTTGTGACTTGACGAGGTAATCGTCGACACCAAGCTGCTCGGCACGCTCTTTGTCTTTGGGCTGGCTGAGGGCCGTCAGCATAATGACGCGCATGTTGGTAGTCTCTGGGGTATTGCGCAGGATGTCGAGTACGTCAAACCCGCTAATTTTTGGCATCATAGCATCGAGGAGAATGAGATCTGGCTTGTATGATATGGCGGCCGAGAGGGCATCTTCGCCGTTATGAACTTCGTGTGTTTCAAATCCCTCGAGTTCAAGTCGAGAGCGGTAGACAGACGCCAGTGCGACATCGTCTTCTACCAAAAGGATCTTTTTCTTTATATCATCCATATACGTCTATACTACCTCAAGCCTGAGAGAAGCACAAGCTAGTTGATGCCGAGCGTTTTTTTGGCGGCGTCGAGTTGCGGGTCGCGATTTGCATTGCGATCGTCGGATGTCAGGGCAACAGTGGTGTCGGGGGCGATGCCTTCTTTGGTGATATTGCGCCCACTTGGTGTGTACCAGCGTGCGATTGTGACTTTGAGCTGGCGACCGCCTGGCAGATCAATCAGACGTTGGACACTGCCCTTTCCAAAGGTTTTTTCACCGACAAGCGTCGCTGCGTGGTGCTCCTGCAGGGCCCCAGCGACGATCTCACTGGCGCTGGCGCTACTGCCATTGACAAGGACGACTGTCTTGACGCCACTGAGGACAGCGCTTCCTTTTGTTTTGATCGTGTCGGTGACTTTGTCGTCGGTTTTTTCGGTGACGATCACTTTGTCGCTTAGCCAAAGACTGGCGACATCTTGCGCGGCATCGAGATAGCCGCCACCATCATCGCGTAAGTCTAAGATAACAGTTGTCACCCCTTGCTTCTTGAAACCTTGAGCCGCTTCGCGAGCAAGTCGACCGGTGTCGCTGTCAAATCTTGAGATCGTCAGTACACCCAGCGTCCCTTCGACGCGTGAACGTACGCTGGGGTCGTTGAGCTTGGCGCGTGTGATCGAGTAAGTTTTGGTCTCTTTGGCCCTGAGCACAGCCACTTTGACGGTCGTGCCTTCTTTGCCGCGGATTTTTGAAGCCACCGTCGAAGAATCAGCGTCCGCAACTTCTTCATCGTTGACTGCCATAAAAATATCGCCAGCCAAAAGTCCGGCCTGTTCGGCTGGTGAATCCTTGAGGACGCGTAGGATTGTCGGTCGGTCGCCTCGCATACCGAGCTCGCACCCAATACCAGTGACTTCGCCGCTGAGGTCTTTTGCGAAGTTTTCAGCCTCTTGTTTGTCCATAAATACGGTGTAGCGGTCGCCTGCTGCCTGTACCATACCACGCGCTGCACCATCGGCAAGCGCAGCGCTATCGAGTTTGCCGTCGTAATTAGCCTTGAGCTCACGGTAGGTTTTTTGGACGATACTCAGCTCTAGAGACTCGCTCGAGGCTTTGATGCCAAAAAGTGGCGCGACTGCAGCGTACAGCTCGGCTTGTCGTGTGCCTGCTATAAATGACACCAAGGCGACCAGGGTGAGGCTCACAAAAAAAATGTACTTCGAGACTCCTGTCTGCTGGGCAATCGCCACACGACGCCCACTTTCTTGTGGCTCATATTCAGTCACACTCATTCCTCTCTTTATTGCTTATAGTTAAGTATAGCGCACCTGGTGAGTGGCGCGCTATAGTTTTGGTGTTGCAAAAATTATCTTAAAAGTAGATATAGGTCAGCCCGGCAGCTGAGCGATTGTAGATGTGGTAACGACCCCACCCACCACCATCGGCATTGTTGTTGTAGTCACTGACAAGAATCGTCCCGTCACCGTTGACACGCTCAACATACATGGCATGGCCGTAGATACCGACATACCAGATGGCAACTGAGCCTTCTTGTGGGGTTGAGCCGCTTGCGATACCGTACCGAGCCGCAGTCGATGGCCACTGATTTGCGTTGCCATAGCCACCAAAATGAGGCACGAATCGTCCGGTGCTCGCGACTTTCCAGGCGGTGTAGCTGACACATTCGCGGTTGTAGAGTCCCCATGAGTCAACCAGTGTGTCTTGTTCAGCATAAGCCCAGACGCCAGGGTATCCCCCGCCGCCGACTGATCCGCCACCAATATTGCTGGCGCCACTGGCTGCTGCAGCCGCAGCCATGGCAGCTGCCTGCTCAGAACGAAGCTGAGACACTTGTGCGTTGCGCTGTGAAGACAGCTGCTGATATGACGCTTCTTGGCCCTGCGTATCTGCTAGTAGTTTTGCTTGCTCGGCTTCTTTGCTCGCTAACAGGTCGCGTTGCGATTTTTGGTCGGCAAGGACGCGCTCGACATCGACTTTCTGACTCTCGAGTTGCTTTTTGAGGGCATTGATTTCGTCGATTGTCTGGCTAAGACTGTTTTGGATTGACGAGCGGTACTCTTGCTGGTCGACATAGTCGCTGATGTCGTTGGAGCTGGCAAGCATTTCAAGCGGCGTGATTGAGCCGTCAATATACATATCGGCAATAATCTGCCCGAGCGCTTCTTTGTTGTCGGCGATTTTTTGTTCGGTCTCTTTAATGTCGTTGACAAGTTTGTCGTATTTTGCCTGGCTCAGATCGATTTGACCCTGAATCGTTGCTTTTTGGGTGGCGAGACTCGACAACTCGTTTTGGAGTGTTTTTGCCTGCGCACTGAGCGCCGCAGCTTGTTGCTGGTAACCACTGATCTCCGCTTCAATTGCTTTGATTTGGTCGTCGTATTTGTCAGCAAAAACGTGCTGCCCAAGAGATAGTGGACCACTGACTGCCATCAATACAGCGGTAGCCACCAAGGCCGATTTGGTGACTAACCCTCTTGAAAGCGATGTGGTGGACCGTTTCATTAGTTTCAATTTAGCATAAGCAGTGTGCTGTGTCAAGACTTTTTGCTCCTTTATAGCCGCAAGTAGCGTCGTGTTGCGAGCAGCGATGAGATTGTGCCGATAATCGCACCCAGAGCGACCATGGCGAGAAGCACAAACCCTATATAAGTCATGACGAGGGCGATAGTCTGTTCGATTGGCAGCCCCCACGACACCAGGCCCTGCTTCATGCAAAGCAAAATGCCGACGCCGGCTGCGGTGGCGAGCACTGCGGCAATAAACCCATACACGATGGCTTCAACCACGAACGGCCCCCGGATAAAACTGCGGTCGGCGCCGATCAGCTTCATCATCTGAATCTCTTCTTTGCGGTTGAAAATTGCCATACGGATGGTGTTGAAAATGATAAGCATAGAGATGCTTGTAAAGAGAATACTTGCGCCGATCCCCACCTCTTGTGCGGTGCGGGCCCAGCCAGCGATAGTGTCGGTAGCGACTTTGCGGCTGCTCATAAATGACGGTTTGCGTGACGGTTCGATGTATTCTTTGAGGTCTTTGCTAGAGTTAACAAAATCGATCAACTGACTTGTGTCGTTAGGGTCTTTGAGAGAGATGCGGATGATGGCAGGGATTTTGTTGGTGGCGATATTGATCGCGCTGAGTGTGCTACTGCTGGTTTTGTTTTTTTCGGCAAAATCTGCTCGGCCTTGCTCGGTAGTGATGAAGGTTACTGATTCGGTGTTTGACAGTCCTTCGATGCTTTTGATGATCTTTGAGGCCTGCTGCTCGGTAGTCATTGGCTTGAGGTATATCGAGCGCTCGAGTCGCCGACCAAGCTGGTCGGTCGTATCAGACAAGACGTTTTGAGCTACGACCGTCAGAAAAATAATAAGCAGCGTGATGGTCATAACAGCAGTCGCTGCCACCGTCAGCCAAGCGTTGCGCGTAAAGTTGTTGACGCCGTAGCGACACATACGAATAAACGTGATCCATTGGCGTCTGTGACGTTTCTGACCGATAAGAGCTTTGGCATTGTTGGTTTTTTTGGCCATTATTGTCGATAACTCCCCTGCGCTTGGTCTGACGTGATCTTGCCGTGGTCGATCACGATGACGCGGCGCTTTAGTTTGTTGACGATCTCAACATTGTGCGTGGTCAGCAGAACGGTGGTGCCGTATTTGTTGATCTTTTCTAGCAAACGCACGATATCCCAGCTATGTTTTGGGTCAAGGTTGCCAGTTGGCTCGTCGGCGATGAGAATTTTTGGCTGGCGCACTACCGCACGGGCGATGGCCACACGCTGTCGTTCACCACCAGAAAGCTGGTGCGGAAAGTTTTTTTCCTTGCCGGTGAGGCCGACAAGATCGATGACCTTGGGGACGGTGTTTTTGATCTCACGGTTGGTCATGCCGGCAATCTCGAGGGCAAACGCGATGTTTTCAAACACGGTGCGCTGCGGGAGAAGTTTGAAGTCCTGAAACACGACGCCGATTTTGCGGCGCAGCAATGGAATATGCTTGTCTTTGAGCGTGTCGTAATCGATCCCGCCGACGACGATCTTGCCACTTGTGGGTTTTTCTTCGCGTGTCAGGAGTTTGAGGAGTGTTGATTTGCCGGCACCAGAAGTGCCCACAAGAATCACAAATTCATTGGGCTGGATATGCAAACTCACCCGATTGAGCGCGGGCGATGCATCTTTGCCGTATGCTTTTGTTACCCTATCTAACAGAATCATCTCGTACCATTATACCATAAGCGCACTCGAGCTTCCTCAAGCTACCAGCTACCGCTGCTGCCGCCGCCCGAGAATCCACCGCCGCCAAAGCCGCCGCCACCACCAGATGACCAACCGCCGCCGCCGATAGAACCGCCACCTGCCCACCAGGATGGCAGTGTTCCGTTTTCTTTGTGAGAAGCGTAGTTTTTGGAAACGAAATAGTCAAACAAAAAACCTCCCAGCGTGACGCCAAGCGCCACAACAAATGCCCATAGTGCCCAGGAAAACATCACCAGCAGGGCAACGCCGATCATAAGGCCAATCACCCCTCCTGCCCACCAACTTTTGCTGCGTGCGAGCATAGAGCCTACCCACGAAAAGATAAACGCACCGAAGATTAGCGCTGTCACAAGCAGGTCCCACCAGTTGGACGGTGCCGAAGACGAACTGGCCGCAAGTGTTGGATCGGCCTGCTTGGAGACGGCTTTTTGAATACTGGTGATAGCCCCGCTAAGACCACCGGCAAAGTCCTGTTGCTTAAACGCCGGTGCCATGACGCCACGCACGATTCGTGATGCACGTGCGTCTGTCAGGTCACCCTGCAGGCCATCGCCGACTTCGATTCTCATCTTTCGATCGTCCTTGACGACCACGATGAGCACGCCGTTGCTGCTTGATTTTTCACCGATTCCCCACTGCCGTGCGACCTTGATCGAGTAACCTTCGAGATATTCGTCATTGCCAAGCGTAGAAATCATGAGGATGCCGATTTGATAGGATTTTTCTTGTCGAGAGGCGGCAATTTGCGAGGTGAGGCGCTGGATATCTTGGTCGGACAATGTCTTTGTCTGGTCGACAATCGGCACAGCTAGACTTGGTGCCGGGGGTATCGCGAGTGCATGTGTCGGCGTTGTACTGAGCAGACAGTACGTGAGCGTACCGATCACTCCCCCGAGCAAACTACCCCAGATACCTTTCATTGCAGTGCCTTATTGGGCTACTTTATTGCCGAAATCAACTGTTGGCGCGTTTTGAGCTCCTGCTTCAGCTTGGAAGTATGGTCGCTGCGAAAACCCAAACATCGACGCAATGAGTGCGGTGGGAAACGACTGAACACGTGTGTTGTATGGCCGTGCAACATTGTTGTAATCTGCACGCGCTACCTGGATACGGTTCTCGGTGCCTTCGAGTTGAGACATCAGGTCTTGGTAGGCAGCGGTTGATTTGAGGTCTGGATAATTCTCAACAACCGCGAGCAGCTTACTCAGTGAGCTGGTGACACCATTTTGAGCATCGATATAGCTCTGCATCTGCTCTGGTGTCGCTTTGCTGGCATCGACTGTGATACCAGTAGCTTTGGCACGAGCCGAAACGACTTGATTGAGTGTTTCTTGCTCGAAGTTAGACGAGCCTTTGACGGTATTGACAAGATTTGGAATAAGGTCAGCACGACGCTGATACTGTGTCTGGACATTGCCAAACGAAGCCACGACTTTTTCGCGATCTGAGACGAGGCTATTGTATGTGCCCCCTACCCACATGCCGATTACGAGCAGTACCGCAAGAATCACCCCCGGAATAAGCCATTTACTCTTCATATGATGTTCACCTCCAATTACTTTTCTTTATTATAGCAAATTGCAAGCCCGCAAGTAGCTATTTGCCGCTCAATAAAAATGCTTCGATAAACGGATCGATGTTGCCATCGAGCACGCCCTGCGCGTTGCGGTCTTCGTGTTTTGTCCGAGTGTCTTTGACAAGCGTATAGGGGTGGAGGACATAATTGCGAATCTGTGCTCCCCAGCTGGCTGACTCGCCCGTGCGAAGATCGGCAATACTTTCGGCATGCTGCTCAAGCTGTAGCTGAACGAGCTTGCTACGCAAAATCTTGAGCGCAGTCTCTTTGTTTTGCAGTTGTGAACGTTCGTTTTGGATTGCGACCACAATCCCACTTGGCAAGTGCGTGACACGCACTGCCGAATCTGTCGTGTTGACACTCTGTCCGCCATGCCCACCAGCACGGTAGACATCAATTTTGAGATCGTTATCTTCAAGCGCCACTTCGTCGGGCGCATCAATTTCTGGCATGACTTCGACCAGCGCAAAACTCGTTTGTCGCAAACTATCGGCGTTGAAGGGGCTGAGGCGCACCAGACGATGCACACCGTGCTCACTTCTAAGTTTGCCGTATGCAAATGGCCCACTGATGCTATACGTCACGCTCTTAATACCAGCCTCTTCGCCTGCAGAGCGTTCGATCAACTGTGTTTTCATCGTGCTTCGCTCTGCCCAGCGCAGATACATACGTTCGAGCATTTCTGTCCAGTCTTGGGCGTCAGTCCCACCCGCGCCAGCACTGAGCTTGATGATCGCCGCATGGTCATCAAATTCACCGCGGAACAGCAGGTCTTGTTGCTTTGCGGCAAATTGTTGCTCGAGAGTATCAAGCTGAGCCTCAAGCTCTGTCTGTAAACTAGCATCATCCATGCTCGCAAATGCCAGCACGTCGTCTGCCTGCGCCTGGAGCTGCTGCCATGGCTCGACAATCGCCCGAACTGCAGCTGCTTCTCTGGAGAGCTGCTCTGCAGCAGCGGCATCGGACCATATATCTGGCTGTGCCAGCTTGGCATCAAGCTGACTGAGGTGTAAGGCTTTTTGTTCAATAGCAAGCTGCATCGATGCATCGGTAACGTGCTGACGCAGTAGTTGGGCGCGCTTTTGGGTAGGCTGCATATCACCTATTATACGGTATGGCCATGGTGGCTCGACGAAGGCTGCTTGTGTGCAGCTGGTTGGAGCGCAGTTTTCCACGTATCAATATGACGAAGACGACGCACGAGAAACGGATGACTACTGAACGTCTGAGCAAAGCGGTTCATCGGACGCTCAGCATTGTACTGCAGCCATTGCCTTGCAGTTTCATTCATGGACTTTGCGACATCTGGACCGACATGTACTTTGATAAGCGCTTCTTTGACAAGTTCTGGGTCTTCGAGGTACATGAGCGCCAAGCGATCTGCCGTGAGCTCGGCACGGCGCGACCAAAAGCCCGCCACCCAGCCGCCAAAGATATTGATAAGTGGTAGCGACAAAAATGGATTGAGATAAACACTGGCATCGGTATGTTTGTATTTGATGTGCGCCATTTCGTGTACCACAATTGCTTTGATTTCACGCTGTGTCATGTACCGAATTGTGCCAGAATTGAGCACGATAATATACGGGCGCGCAAACCCGAGCGCATAGGCATTCATCACTGGGTCTTGCGTCACAAATACTTCAACTCGCGGCATTGCGAGATCTGCCGAAACGGTATTGACCCAATCTCTCAGCCATGCATAGCCGCTGTACTCGATCTGTAGCGAGTTGCCGAGTACTCTCTGGCGCTGCATGCGCACCATAAACATACCAAGCCCAAGAATTGCACCAAACAAGATGACACTCCCCACTATTGTGCCAAGCAGCCCAAAGATGATTTCGATTGGCTGGCCTTGGACTGCGCTAAATTCTGCACTCGTAAAATACCCAATCACAAAATACAGACTCGACGCCACAAAAAAAGCAAAAAATGTCGCCCCCAGCACGACCAAATCACTCGACGAAAACGCTCGCTTTACTGCTTGTTGTCCTTTTGTCATAGCTCGCGGCTGCATTGGGGTTCTCCTACTACCATTAGTATTCTTTGCGGTAATCAAATGTGCTCGCTGGCACTTCAAACTCTACTGTACCATAGCCGTCATGCTGCTGCGCCATATGGTACGCGCACCGAAGCTCATCGATCTCACCAACACATTCAAATGGCTTCATGACACCGTCAACACCCAGCAGCCCTTTGAACGTTTCCTGGAGCGCTGGTTCCGAGTATAAATCCTTGCCACCAAATAACGCCTGCAACTCACGCGCCTCGACAAATGGCGAAAAAAGCAGATATGAGTTGGCGCACTTTGGGCAGTTGCCACACCACTGGAGCTGCTGGTTGTTGGCTCCCTGCTGATAATTTGCTACGTTGCAAGAACTAAATTCACTTCCAAATCGCTCCCAGGCGTACTTGGCGAATAACTCGGCTACTCGTAGTTCAGAGTAGTGACGAAGCGGTGAATAGACGCGTATATCCGGGCTAATGTAGCGCTCCACGTACTCCGTGAAGAGCTGGCCAGCCGAGGCAGTTTTTGACCATTGATGATTGACCGGAAGATCACCAACCCAGGCGTGCGGCTCCTCGCCCTCGCGTGCAATCCCTAGCAGCACTTCATTGTCACCGAGCAAGATTGCCTGAACCAGCGCAAGTGCGCTAATGATATAGGTCACAGGCACATGGCCGTTGAGAGCCCCCTGCTCTGCTGCGCGCGCCAAGCTCGCTCGGTCGATCGAGCGCGTCGCAACAATTAGCTTATGCGACAGGCCGTCAAGAAGCGCGGGATACGCTGTGCTGCTCGAGCAATACCATGGATGATATTGCACTACATCTCGCTCAAGCATCGCCGCCACAAGCAGCGAATCTTTTCCGCCACTTTGTAGTACCAGCTTGCCACGTTGAGCATAGCTGACAGCTGACGAGCTCGCGCCCGTTGCCTCAAACTGCGCGAGCTGCCGGCGAGATAGTTGGTTTTCGAACGCAAACTGGCTTAGGCCTTCTTGGTATACCTTGTTGAGAAAGACTGCCTGCCAATCGTCGATTTGTCCTGTCTCAAATACCACAGCGGGGGTCGGAAAACATTTGTAATAAGATGTGCCGACCAGCAAAAATGCCAAATATAGTGCCCGCTCGAGCGCATCGTTGTCATACTCCTCGTGGGGCATCTCAAACTGCACACGCTCGACAAACTCAATCCCGCCCGACTCATACACAAAGCGTGCAACTCCCGCCTCAAACCCAAATGAGCGAAAAACGAATCGACTCATAGCGCCTCCACCACTTCTATAAATTGATTGCCGCGGTCAGTAAAGTTTGCAAACATATCAAAACTCGCGCACCCCGGGCTCATCACTACGACATCTCCAGGCTGGGCGTGCGCTCGTGCAGCCGCAACAATCTCTTGCATGGTCACATCGGTCAACTGACGAAATGCCGTATATCCGAGCGCACTGAGCTCTGTCGCGATAGTCCCAGCTGTTTCCCCGATCAAAAGCACATGCTTCACCCTGTACTGCACGATCGCTTCAGCCAGCGGCCGATAATCAATGCCCCGATCATACCCACCGGCAATCAGAATCACTGGCCTATCTCGAAACGAAGCAATCGCAGCAATTGTGGCTGCATATTGTGAAGAGTAGTTGTCGTCGTAATAGTCGACACCGTCGACAGCACGCACCAACTTGAGTCGGTGTGGTAGTCCTGTAAAATCACGCAACCCTTGCTCGACTGCTGCTACGTCATCAGTGTACTGGAGCGCAGCACTAATCGCAGCGCAGGCATTCTCTAAGTTGAAGGCTCCCTGCAAGGTCACCGCGTCAGTCGTGCAAATCCGCTCGTCGTCACGCCAAAAAGCGCCATCACGAATGTATACCTCACCCTCACCACTGTCGGCGTAGTGGCGCACAGTGCCGGGAGATTGGCGCGCGACCGCATTTGACGCTTTGTTGAGCGGGTGACAAAACACAATATCGTCGGGTGTCTGATATCGCACGATATTTGCTTTGGCAGCGACATACTCTTCCATGTCTCGATGCACGTCGAGATGGTCTGGTTCGATCAACAGCACCACTGCCACATGAGGGCTCTTCGTTAGGTCCCACAGCTGAAAACTGCTGAGTTCAAAGACGACGATATCAGTCGACTGAATCACTGACAGCACGTCGAGCGGCGGCACACCGATATTGCCAACGAGGTGAACTGTTTTGCCAGCAGCACGCAGGATACTCGCGATAAAACTTGCGGTCGTGCCCTTGCCTTTTGTGCCCGTCACGCCAATGATGGGTGCGGGGCACTGCGCAAAAAACTCATTTGTGCTCGACCAAATCATACCATCTGTCACGAGCGCATCTGGACGTACACCCGAACTTCGAAGCACAAGATCAAATCCTTTGAGATGAGCGAGCGCGTCCTCGCCAGTGATCGACTGGGCACCTTGGGGCAACGGGAATTCCTCACCAATTTTTGGCGTCACAATCGTCACGTCGTCGCCCTTCGCCGTGTAGTAGCGATAACTCGATTGCCCCTCTGCCCCATACCATGCAATCGCGACTTTCATACGCTTACCTCTTGCTTGCAAAAATTGATTCTAGTTTGCTATTGAGCGCGACGATTTCTTCTTTTTCACCGCTGCTGACACCGGCCAGCACCCACGTATTGTGAGCAATAAACTCTCTAGCTGTCGCCAGCATCCGCTCGAGCGTGATACTGCGAATCGCATCGGGCACTTTGTCGTACTCTTTGACAAATCCATCACCAAAATAACGATTACAGTAGAAGCTACTGATTTGCGAAACGGTCTGAGCGCCCATTTGGTGCCGACCGAGCGCGTATGATTTCGCGGCGTCGAGCTCAGCTTCGGTAATCTTGCCGGCCACGACTGCTTTTAGCTCTCGGACGATGATATCAAACAACCCTTCGGACGTCTCAAGGTTGACCTGGCCACCAAAGTCCCACGACGAATCATGGAATCCGACACTTGTATCGCTGAACATCCCGTAGGCCAAGCCTTTTTTGCGTGCCGCACCATAGATCCTGGAATGCATTGTACCGGTCAGAATTTGATCGAGACAAGCCATTGCTTCTGCTTCATCGTCGCTCAGCTCGCGAGGCAGTGTCATGCTCCAGCCAAATGTCAGGTTACTGGCTTCTTTGCGGCGGATCAATGTCGGGTTGCCGCTACGCAGCTCGTCACGCGGCACATCAAATCGCTCACCTCGCGGCAGCTCCCATTCACCCAGTATGCGTTGGATTTGCGCCTTGCGACCGTCGAGTTTACCTGCAATCACAAACCGCATATTGTCAGTGGTGTGCGTGCGTTTGTGATGCTCACGAATGTCTTTGAGCGTGACATTGCTAATCGTTTGCAAGCGCTGCCAAAACGTATAGACATCTTCACCGAGCAGTTGCTGAATTTTTGGCCAAAGGACTCGGTTGTGATTGTTAAGATAGCCGGTCAGTTCGCTTTTCACGTTGCCCTTCTCGGCATCAAGTTCTGTCTGGTTAAAGCGAGGCTGGCAAATCGCCACTTGCTGCAAGCGCAAAATCCGTTCCCATTCAAAATCAGCGCAATCAGCCACATATACCATTGAGAGGTCGCTGGTATACGCATTGTGGTAGGCGCCGTTTTTGGTAAACTCCGCCTCGTAGGCGTGCTCGTCTTTGAAATCAGCATTGGCACCAAACGCCATATGCTCCATGACATGTGCTGTCTCATAGATATCTTTGTGCTTGACGTAGCGATTGCCAGCACGAAACTGAAACTGAAAACTCATGACAGTAGCGCCGGGGATATCTATCAATAGTCCTTTGGCACCGTTTTTGAGTCGAACTTCGGTGGTGGTGTGTTTCATAGACTAGCGTTTTTTCTTGCGATTTTTTCGCTCAGCTTTTTTCTTCTTGCGGGCAACATTGCGCTGGTGATTTACCTCTGAAGTTGTCTTGGCATGTTTGACCGAGCCATCGAAATCGTGGTCGCGGTTGAGTTCTCCGCCAGTCACTTCGTTGACACCGCGTTCAACCGCAGATTCAGCCAATCGTGTCAGTTCTGTTTCACGCTCTTCCTCAGCTGCAGCGTCGACAATCGCGTCGGTACGGCGAATATGATAGATCAACCGAAGCACTTCGTCGCGCAGGTTTTGCTGTACGCCATCAAATAACTTTTGCGATTCGCTACGGTATTCTACCAATGGGTCGCGCTGGCCAACACTACGCCAGTGAATCCCCTCGCGGAGGTGTTGCATATTTTCGAGGTGCTCCATCCAGAGGCTATCTAGTACCTGAAGATACACCTGTCGCTCAACATTACGCATATCGTCTTCGCCAAGCTCTTTTTCTTTGGCAGCGTAGAGTTTTTGTGCTGCTTCAAGTGCTTTTATGCGACGTTGCTTGTCTTTTTTCTCGGCGCCAATTGCTTCGATCTCTTTGTCATCTAGCGGGATTGCCACATTAAATTCATCTCGAAATTTCGGATTGTTTTTGGCGGGGACCGCTGTCAGCTCGTGTACTTTCTCAGCAAGCAAGCGCTGAATCTCAGGCTTGATGTTGTCGCCGTCAAGAATCTTGCGGCGCATCGTATAGACCACTTTGCGGTGGCGGTTGATAACATTGTCGTACTGAACAACATTTTTACGCGTGTCAAAGTTGTAGCCCTCGACACGCTTCTGGGCGGCTTCGAGTGTTTTGCTGACGGCTTTGTTTTGGATCGCCGTTTCTTCGTCGACTCCCAGCCTGTCCATCAGTGTCGCGATGCGTTCGCCCTGGAAAATGCGCATCAAGTCATCTTCGGTCGAGACATAAAACTGTGTGTCGCCCGGATCACCCTGACGACCGCCACGACCACGCAACTGATTATCAATACGTCGAGATTCATGCCGCTCAGACCCAATCACTACCAGGCCGCCAAGCTCGCGCACACCCTCACCCAGCTTGATGTCAGTACCACGACCGGCGATGTTGGTGGCAAGTGTGATTGCGCCCTTTTGCCCAGCGCGTTCGATAATAGCCGCTTCATGCTCATTGTTTTTGGCATTCAAGATCTCGTATTTGATACCTTCTTTGTCGAGCCAACCAGCGATCATCTCGTTTTTGGCGATCGAACCAGAGCCAACCAGCACCGGGCGGCCTTCTTGGTGGTATTCTTTGATCGCCTGCGCAATTGCTTTGAGCTTGCCTTTTTCGGTCTTATAGATAAGATCTTCGTGATCTTTACGGACAAGCGATTTGTTCGGCGGCACCACCACAACCTCGAGTGAATAAATCTGCTGGAACTCTTCGGCCTCTGTAAATGCGGTACCGGTCATACCAGAGAGTTTTTTGTAGAGACGGAAATAATTCTGGAACGAAATCGTCGCGAGCGTCATACTTTCTTGGAGGACCGGCACGCCTTCTTTGGCTTCGATTGCCTGGTGAAGGCCCTCGTTGTAGCGGTTGCCCTGCTTGAGGCGACCGGTGTGCTCATCAACAATAATCACTTCGCCCGAACCCGTGACAACATAGTCCTTGTCGCGGTGAAAAAGCGTTTGCGCCCTGAGCGCTTGATCCATATGGTACACACTGCGCACATAATCCGGCGTGTAGAGATTCTTAATACCGAGCATTTTTTGGACTTTTTCAACCCCAATATCGCTGAGCGCGACACTGCGGCGTTTTTCATCGAGCACA
The DNA here is from genome assembly GCA_964602775.1 of uncultured Candidatus Saccharibacteria bacterium. Lineage (GTDB taxonomy): Bacteria > Patescibacteriota > Saccharimonadia > Saccharimonadales > Saccharimonadaceae > Saccharimonas. The sequence continues at coordinate 91,248 of CAZRRY010000001.1, forward strand.
TAGTCTTCAGGCACGAGTTTGGCAGCAATTTTTGCAAACTGATAGTACGACTCAGGGTTCTCGGCAGCAGGAGCAGAGATAATAAGCGGCGTCCTTGCCTCGTCGATCAAGATAGAGTCAACCTCGTCAACGATGGCAAAATGTAGGTCACGCTGACGCACCAGCTCGACATCATTCACCATGTTGTCGCGCAAATAATCAAACCCGAACTCGTTGTTGGTACCATAAGTAATATCAGCCGCATAGGCCTCTTTGCGCGATACCGGGCGAAGCTTTTTCATGCGTGGATCGGTGTGGTGCTCGTTGTCGTACCCGTGATCGTAGACGAAGGACGCCTCGTTGATAATCACCCCTGTCTGCAAGCCAAGTGCTGCGTAGATTTCACCCATCCAGCCAGCGTCGCGCTGCGCCAAGTAGTCGTTGACCGTCACAATATGCACGCCTTTGCCTTCAAGTGCGTTGAGGTACGCAGCCAGCGTCGACATGAGTGTCTTGCCTTCGCCTGTTTTGAGCTCGGCGACATTGCCCTCGTGAAGCACCATCGACCCCATGAGTTGCACGTCATAGTGACGCTCACCGAGCACGCGCGTAGCCATTTCGCGTACTACCGCAAATGCGTCTGGCAGTAGATCGTCAAGCGTGACGCCTTTTTTGCTGAGGCGTTTTTTGAGTAACCCAGTCTGAGCTGCCAGCTCTTTTTTGGTCATTTTTTTGTACTTTGGCGCCAGCGCGTTGACTTGATCGACTTTTTTTTGCAGACGCTTCAAAATCCGCTTCTGCGGGTCACCGAAAATTTTTGTGAGTGCTTTATCACGACTTACCATATGTACCCCTCTGTCTCCTCAGGTATTTTTCAATCAAAACTACTCTGTATTATACCCTGTTTGAGGGGCAGTTAAAAGAGGATGTATCTACTTTACAACCAAAATTCAAGAGATTAGCGCTGAGCCTTGCGAGATAGACGAAATACAGCGAGACCGATGACACTGAGACCATCCGCCAAAGCAGCAGCGAGGCCAACGCTCATACCAGTTGCGGCCAAGCCGCCGTTTGTACCAGTGGCGCCTCCCGCAGCAGGCTGCGTGTAGACAAAGGTCGCCACAGCCCCACTGTCAAGAATCGTGACTTGTTGACCAGGAATCACATAACCATTGATTGTCAGCGGCGCAAGTGTCACGGTCTGACCGTAGCGATAGTAGTTGGTAGGATCAAATACATCGGCTTTGTTGTCCATCACCAAGAAACGATTGATGTTATTGCCCGCATGTGTCTCCCCCACGATAAATGCCGATGGCGCGAGATGATTGCCGCTCTGGTCAACATACTAAACAGTCAGTGGTGTTGGGTCGATGATCTGCCCTCCGATACTGACTGAATCATTGATGCCGTCGCCATTGAAGTCAAGGGTTGTGATCGCATTTGCTTCGTCTACTAGCCCTTTAGGATTCGTATGATTGACAGTCATCAGCTGTGCATACCAAAGCTTGTTGACTTCAGCCAGAAACGTCGCGTTGTCTTGCGGATCACCGTTCTGACCAAGCAATGTTTCGGTCCACATAATCGCCGCTAATCGTGAGCCCTGAAACGAAAATGCGTCAGGCTCAATGGTAGTCACCGAAGCGGGGACCTGTACTTCGTTGAGGAAGTTGCCCGCAAAGGCGGAGGCAGGGATAGTTGTGAGAGAGTTTGAGAGTGTTAGGCTGGCGAGGTTGTTGACAAAGAACGCACCTTCGCCGATTGTGGTGACTGAGTTTGGTAGCGTAAGACTCGTCAGTTTGTTGTCGTAAAACGCCCGTATGCCGACGTCTGTCAGTGTTGAAGGGAGCGAGACTGACGTCAGCCGGTTGTGCGCAAATAGATATACCGGAAGTGTCGTTACACCATTCTGGATATCAACACTTGTAATATTATTTTGCTGGAATGTACCCTCATCGTAGGTCACCCCTTGGTATAGGGTAACCGTGGTTAGCTTGTTATCGGCAAATGCCCCCGCCCCAATCGTTGTCGTACTCGGAGTAATCGAAAGTGATGAGATCTGATTTGACCCAAATGCGTTCAACTCAATATTTGTGACCGATGATGGAATTGTAATCGATGTGAGTTGGTTGTTCGCGAAGGCATTAGCCCCGATAAAGGTCACCGTACTTGGAATAACGACAGACGTGAGCGATTTACTTCTGAAACCGCCGTTGAAACTATTGGCAATTTCGATGGTGGTTGAGCCACCCAGGCTGCTCGGTATATCGACATCTCTCGGGCAGGCAGGGTTTGCCGGATTGTTACCTTCGTTGTCATAGTAGTTGCCTATCTGAGCAGCAGAGCCGTTGACTACATATAAAAACAGCTTTCCGCAGTCGCCGCATACGCCTTGTCGCCGGCAACCAGACCGATCAGCGCCCATGCCCCAACCACTACGCCCACAATCAATTGTTTTCTCACCTGTTTGTCTCCTTTGTCATCTGATACAACCCTTACTCTACTGTTCGTACTTCAGTATACAGCAAAGCATAAGTGTTATTCAAGGGCAGCTGGATGAGTCTTATTGCTCCCTAGCGTAACTTCGTTTGAACCGGCTCAAGATACCCCGCTTGCCAATATGGGGCACGCTCTCTGTCTTGTACTTGCGAAGCTGCGCCGCAAGTTTGGCCTCGACAATATCGACGGCGGCCAAGACGTTCATCGTTGAATCCTTGGCGGTGATAGTTCTATCTGGGACATATATCAGCACCTCTACCTCGTATTTGTTGCCCTTGTCACGGTTGACTTCGGCAATCTTGACTTCTGCGCGCATCGACTTGCGGGCATGACGCGGAGCCAGGCGCTCAAGTGCACCGATCTTCTTGGTGATGTATTTTTTGGTAGGCTCGTCAGGACTATATGTTCCAAATCCTGAGATATCGACATTTGCTATCATGGGCAACCCCTTTCGTGCTTAGCCGTATTTGTGTCTTTATTATACGCTTTTTTTCAAAATATCGCTACCAATCGCTTGTGAGATATGGTAAAACTTATCTTTCTTGAGAAGCGCCTCAAGGCCATGGTTGATCTCCCCGACAAGCTGCGGGCCTTCAAAAATCATACCGGTGATGAGCGCCACGAGACTGGCGCCAGCTTTGATTTTTTCGTATGCATCATCGGCACTAAACACTCCACCAACGCCAATAATCACCAACTGCTCGCCGTAGTGGCGGTATGTGTGGCGAATCAGCTGCGTGCTCAGTCGCTGTGTCGGCAGACCACTGAGGCCGCCCTTTATATGTTCAGGAATAGGCTCTTTGAGTGCAGCATTTTCTCTGTCTTTCGCGAGATTGCCGATTGTGACACCCTGAACGTTGTGCCGCACTATCACCTCGAGAAGCAGACGAAACTCCTGCCAAGCTACGTCGATCGGCATTTTGACAAACACTGGCTTTGTAAGCCCGAGCTCGTCCACTGCAGAAAGCAGTCTATCGAGCCTGGCGGGTGTCGTAAACGGCTCTCCACCAAACGTGTTTGGGCACGATATATTGATTTCGTACAACTGACACAGCCCGCCTTGCTCCAAGATAGCGAGGCTTTGGCAATAGTCGTAGATCGCTTCTGCGTCGTCTGCACATTCGGCAGTGTTGGTTTTTGCAACAGAGATACTGAGTGGAAAATCACGAAATACCGCTTCTGGTACCCTCTCAAGCCGGCGGGCTATATTCTCTACCCCTTGGTTCGGCAGGCCCGCGTGAACCACAAGTGCCCTCGACTTCGGGAGGCGATGAAACCACGGCTTGGGGTTGCCGTCGCACGGGCACGCTGTGATCGACCCGCCAATCATAAATCCAAAGCCGACATTGCGCAGCACGCTCGACATATCAATATTTTTGTCAAATCCTGCCGACAGGCCGATCGGGTTTTGAAATGTCAGGCCAAACAACTCCTGCTCAAGGCGTGGAGAGCGGTGCGACCAGAGCCGAGGTAGCGCCCTCATGCCTGGCATATGGCTTACAATTTTTGCACTACGCACTAGCCGGTGGTGCACGTCGTCTGGGTGCATTCGAAACAACAATGGCTTCGCAATATGCTTATACCCAGCCCGAGTCGCGCGCCTCACGCCGCGTCGCAACATTTACAATATCTCACGACCAGCAAGATATGGTCGTAATACCTCTGGAACTCGCACATCACCAGTAGTTGTCTGGTAGTTCTCAATAATTGCCACCATGCAGCGACCAAGCGCAAATGCTGTGGCGTCATTGGTGTGGATGAGCTGTACGCCATCGTCTGTCCGTACACGTGTCTGCAGTCGCCGCGCCTGATAGTCGGTCATGTAGTCGGCGGTATGTGTCTCGCGGTATTTGCCCTGGCCTGGTAGCCATACTTCCATATCGACGCCACGAGCATTTGGCTTACCGATGTCAGCCGTGCATTTCATGAGTACATGGTATGGCAATTTGAGCTGCTGCAATAACCACTCCTGGATCGCAATGAAGAGCAGGTGCTCATTGTAGCTATCTTTCGCCTCCGTAAAGCTCTCCATCTCAAGCTTGTCGAACTGGTGCATGCGGATCAGGCCTTCCATATCTTTGCCGTAGGTCCCCGCTTCTTTGCGGAAGCTGGTGGCAAACCCAAGATAGCGCAGTGGCAACTGCTTGGCTTCAAAAATTTCACCAGCATGCATACTGCCGAGCACATGCTCAGCACTCCCCTGTAGCCATAATTCTTCACCCTCAATCTTGTAGCGATCGTCGCTCGGCTGCAGTCGATCCATTTGGTCATATGGCTCCGTGCGGATCATTAGTGGCGGCAAGACGGGCACAAAGCCTTTCGTGCTGACCTCGAGACCCGCACTCTCTGCAATCTGCTTGATAATCTCGGGGTTGGTCAGCGAGCTCATGACAAATTGAATCACCGCCTGCTGGAGTAGGACGAGATCGCCCATAATGTAAGCAAACCGACTCCCGGCAACTTTTGCAGCCCGCTCTTTGTCGAGCCAACCTTTTGACTCGGCGATTTCGTAGTGATTTTTAGGTGCGAAATCAAAGGTTGGCTTCTCGCCCACTACCTTCACCTCGACATTCTCATCCTCGCATGCCCCCACAGGCACATCATCCCAGGACATATTCGGAACGGCTTTGAGAAGTGTAGTATACGTTTCGTCGGCGACCCTTAAATGATCCTCGACTTCAGCCAGTTCCGTCTTGATCGTTCTTCCCTGCTCAACGAGCTCAGGAGCTGGCTTGCCACCCTTCATCAGTGAAGAAATCTCGTTTCGGCGTGCTCGAAGTTCATCGGCTTTGAGCTGCAGCTCGCGCCGTGACTCATCAGCACGCAGTAGCTCCTGAATATCGACATCGTACCCTTTTTGGGTCGAAGCGGTTTGAACAAGATCAGGGTGTTCCCGTATAAATCGGATATCTAGCATACTAGTTATTATACGTGACGCTAGAGAGAAGAGCCAGTGCTTTGAGCTTATTGCCGCAAAGTGGATCGTTTTTTTGTGAGAACAAAGATACTGAGTCCTATGAAAGCTGCCGTCAATGTATACCCAAAGAGTGCTGCCACATTAATACCTGTCGATGCAAGCGGCTCTGCTACAACTCCAATGTAGATTGGATCAACAATCACGCCATTGGCAACCCCATCCTCGTCATATATACCACCATCAACAAGCGTGTAGTCTAGCGTAGTTGAGAAAACTCCATTGACAGTTGTGTTTTTTATGAGAATCTGGCCTGTAATATCTCTGAGTGTACCAGTTGAGTCCTTCTTGTAGGCGCGTAACTTTGATACATCTTGGTAGCTTGACCCTAGTGTGAGAGTCAGTGGCGCAGATCCACCATCAGCAACACAGTTGAGATTAAAAGACAGTCCACCTACGATAGACACGTTTGCGCTTGGTGACTGCACACCTGTGTTATCCAGAAGTGTAATTGAGTTTGAGTCAATAGTGTAACAAGTCGAAGAAGTCACTGATAACGTTGCCTTGCTAATCGCCTGGTTGACAGTGGTAGCGGGGGCAACAGTACTAATATCAACTGTCGTGGTAGCGGCGCCTTCGATACCCGCGAGGTAAAGTCTTCCGCCTGATACTGACCCCACGACCCGAGTCCCATCACTGTTCGATACGACAGCGCTCCAGTATCGCTCAGCAGGTGTCGACTCTGTCTTCCACGATACTCCTGCATCTCGCGAGGTATAGAGATATCCGTCGCCTGTGCCCGCTATAATTCTGCTTCCATCCGCGCTGGAGGCGAGCGCCGTCCAAATACGGCTGCCGGCTGCTGTGCGCTCCACCCAGGTAGCGCCACTGTCAGCTGAGGTATAGATATACCCACTGCTCACCGATGCGGCCAGTCTTGTACCATCACTACTTGATGCTACGCCCGTCCAGTTTCTCTGGCCAGCGCTCGACTGCACCGTCCACGAAACACCTGCATCGGCTGAAGTATAGACGCGAGCAGAATATTCGGTGGCACCGACAAGTTTCGTCCCATCGCTATTCGTCGCGAGCGCTCTCCATGCGCCTGATTCGATTACTGTACGCGCAGTCCACGTAGCGCCTGAGTCGACAGATATATAGATCGGCTTACCTGTAGCTGCTACTACCAATTTTGCAAAATCTGACGAAACTGCCATTGCACAGCCACTCGCATTGCATCTTGAACCAAGATCATTTTGCATCCATGTTGCACCCGCATCGGATGAGATATACAGCACAGTTCCGCTTATTGCAGCAATACCTGCCGCATTGTTAGTCATCGAAATAGCACTCCAGCTTCGTGCGCCAGAGGCTGTTTGCCCAGTCCAGTTCACCCCCGAGTCGCTCGAGGTGTAGATGTTGTCGTTGTATGTTGTTGCGGCTAACCGAGTGCTATCACCCGCAGCAAACACAATTCGCTGCCAATAGTGCGACCCCGACCCCAGTTACTGTGTCCATGTTACGCCAGAATCTGTAGATGTATAGACATAATCATATGGTGCGGCAATCGCCAGTGTCGAACCGTTAGAATTACTTGCAAAACTACTTGCGCCGATTGGCAATGTACGCTGATTCCAAGTTGCTCCCATATCTGTAGATACGTATAGCGAAGATCCTGCCTGTGCATACAGTTTGGTGCCGTCACCACTCACGGTGACCGATTGCCATAGCTGCTGACCAGTGCCGGTGCGTTCACTCCACGTAACACCTGAATCGCTTGACGTGTAAATATAGCTACTGTTGCCGGTGTAATTACTTGCGCTTGCACCATAGGCAGCAAGCTTCGTACCATCACTACTCATTGCAATTGCCTGCCAGTAGCGCAATCCTGGACTGGTTCGTTCGGCCCATGTAGCACCCGAGTCTGATGACGTGTAGATATAGCCATCATCTACGACTGCCGCCAATTTCACTCCATTGCTACTTGAGGCAATCGCCTTCCAGCTCATGACATCACCTGTGATTCCTGCGCTTGAGCTCTGCCACGCGTAGTCACCAGGCAGCGCAAATACTGCCATCGACACATACGGAGATACCACCAAACTTACTGCAACGACAATTGCTGCAACAGTCGTCCTTAGTTTTCCCACGCTCAATAATGTCTGATACCGACTCCTACAACTCCGAACCGTGCCAGTCCCCTTCTTTTCTCACCCTAATGCACCTTTTTCTGTTGATATAATGAACTTGTACAAGCATCACTATAGCCCTGCCACCAAAAAAGCACAAGTGCTATTGTCCTATTCCAGAATCAGCTGTGATTTCCGACAAAGCGCTGATGTGCATCACCGAAAAAACTCTATGGCAGCCGCAGTGCTACCCTCGCCATCCTTTTTGAAGTGAGGTCGATCAAAAGTAGCAACTCGTCGCGCTCTTTGGTCAATCGATCGATCTCATAGCCGTGAATATCTATTTCTATTTTGTCGGCATTACGTTTTTGACGCATATCCACTCCTTGCATATCACCAGCGTGCCCCGCACGATCACTACAGACCAACTGGCTTAAACGCAGTTCTCGAATCTTTGCCTGTATCGCAGCGAGTCGTTCGTTGGCCTGCGAGAAAGTTACTTGTGGATTATTTTTTAGGTCGTATCGCTGCGCGAGTTTTGCTTCCTTGAATCTACTACGAATTGTCATTGTTCTTGTCTCGCGTCTTTTTGGTACAGCATTGTTTGCGCTCTACTCAGTTCTTAGCGCTTCGATTGGGTCGAGGCGGGCGGCTTTGCGAGCTGGGAACCAGCCAGCAACGACGGCTATGATGACGAGGACGCCGATAAGTGCTGCAATCTGCCACCAGACAAAATTAAGGATCCGCGTGTCTCCGATATCCAGCCACTTCGAAATCTGCGGATTCATAAGCGTACCTACCACGTAGGCTACTAGCGACCCGAGCATGCCGCCCAAGAATCCAATCCACGCTGCCTCGTAACGAAAGAGCTTTGCAATCGCTCGCCTGGGCATGCCGAGTGCTTTCATGAGCCCGATCTGGCTAGTGCGTTCGAGCACGCTGATATACTGCGTGTTGATAATCCCAAATACACTCGCAAATAGTGTCAATAGGCCAAAGCCAATCACAATCCCCTGCAACGTATTGACGATCGTAAACAACATACCTTGAGCATCTTTGGCGGTTTGGGCGACATAGCCTTTTTGCTCGAGCTCGGCCTTGATCGTGGCTGGTTCTCTGCCAGGCTTGGCGAGTGCTGATACGCCCATGTACTTACCTGCTACACTTGTCCCCGCACTAGCAAATTCATTGATCTGCTTGGCGCTATTGGCAGAAACGAGCAGCTTTGGCGCCGCTCCAAGCGACATGTTGCTCTTTTTTTGGACTGCTCTCACGGTATAGTGGTAGTCTTGCTCGACCGGCTGCAGTAGCTTCTGTACTGCTTCTGTGCCACCCGACAAAAACGCTGCCTGAATCTGCTCTTCGCTAGCCGACGTTTTTTGCTGCACAAACGCAATTGTGACGCGTGTTCCGACAAGACTCTCTGCCGTCAGCCCCAGCTTTTCGACATAGGCTTGCGGCACTACAATCTCATTATCGGCAATCTGCTTGCCAAGCTCAGGCAGCGATCCAGCACTCGCCTCGTTCAAAATCGTCACATCATAAAAATCAACCGCTCCGATGTATTTTTTGTCAGAACCAACGAAGCTCACCCATTTTGGACTCAGCTGATAAATCGGTACGATCGTGGTCAAATCTCCCCGCGATTCAAGATACGCAAGATCGGCATCATTGAGCTGCTTCATCGTCGCGCCTGGACGACCACTTGAGGCCATCGTCACATCGGGGTCATATTCTCTCAGCCCGACATCGCCACCTTCGCCAAACAGTGTCTTGTCTTTGACGACAAATACTGCTCGTGGGTCGACGTTGTTTTGGAGAAGTTTGTCGGCATAATCTCTCGTGCCCTGCCCGGCTGCCAGCGCCATAGTGAGTGTAAACGCACCGACACCGATCGCCAGGCTCGTCAAAATCGTACGCCCTTTCGCTTGCTGCAAATTGCGGCCAGCTCTTCGTAAAATATCAATCCGCTTCATACTACCTCCCTCCCACGACTCGCACAAGTTTGCCGTCTTTGATATACACCTGCATATCGCATTTTTTGGCGAGATCAAGGTCGTGCGTCACCACAATCAGAGTCGTCCCCCGCTGTTTGTTGTAGCTAAATAGTAAGTCTTCGATTTGTTCACCGGTCGTGCTATCGAGATTTCCTGTTGGCTCATCGGCAAACAAAATCGCCGGGTCGTTGACAATTGCTCGCGCTATTGCGAGCCGCTGCTTCTGTCCACCAGACAAATCGCGAGCGCGTGATTTTACTTTGTCGTCGAGACCAACAGCTTTGAGAGCCTTGAGCACTTTGGCTTTACGTCGACTAGCTGGCACTCGCGCAATCTCAAGTGGCAAGCTCACATTGTTGTAGCAACTCTCGTTGCCCTGCACAAAAAAACTCTGAAAAATAAACGCCATTTTTTGACTGCGAAAGATATCGACAGCTTTTTGTTTAAACGTCAAAATATCTTCACCGTCGATCACAATCTTGCCAGTCTCTGGCCGATCAAGCCCACTCATGGCATGCATCAGCGTGCTCTTGCCGCTCCCGCTCTTGCCCACAATTGCCACGCTGGCGCCTTCGGGAATCGTGAAAGAAACGTCATCGAGCGCCGTGAAAAGGTTTTTCTTTTTGCCGTAGGTTTTTGTGAGCGACGAAACTTCAATCATACATTACCACTCGCCCCGCTTACGCGCCCCCCATATTGAGAAAACGAAGACCGCGATTGCGCCTCCAAAGGCGATAAATTGGACGCAGTAGTACATGACTTGCATCAGAGCCACTTGCTGATGTGCCGTCTGCAGATCGGCTGCCCCTCCTCCAAACCAATCGGTAGGAATATAATTAAGCACTCCACTAATTGCGACGAGCAGTAAGATAATAGCAAAAGCAGCCACCGATGTTTCGAATAGCGTTGCAAGGCTGAGATCGCGCCGTTTGCGTGTGAAATACACGATGACAAATGCAACAAGCGGCGCAAAAAGTATCAACATTTGTGGAAAGAACACATCCCACCCTCCGCCATTTGATCGCATTGCTTGTATAGCCATGTCAAGCAGCGTCATCGCATACCATGCGCCGAGGCCGATAAAAAATAGTTTCTGTAGACTCCGTGGTGTCGTATATTTCGATTTAGTAGTACTCATGCTAGTAGTATAGCCCCGATTCGACATAAGCGAAAGTGGTAATTTCAAGCCACCACCACTAAAAGGGACTGTAGTGGCAACCGTTGTCTTGTTTTCGTATTGTGGCCCTACTTGTCGAGCTATCATGCTTATGATACGATGCAAGCAAACACTAAAAGGAACAAACAATGTCAGAGACACGCCGAGCAACAAGACCCGTCATGACGATCGAAGGCCCACGGCCTGATGAACCATCAGTGTCGGAAGCACCAGATATACCACCAGATGAGATCCCAGGGCCTGAAACACAAGAAGAGCCCACCTTTGCAGAAACAGCCGAAGCACCCCAGGACACGGTAGCTGAGCAGCAAGAATCTCCTCAAGACACCGAACTTCGATACACCGATGCAGAGATCCTCGGCAAGCGCTACCCTGTGCGCAGAGCCATCCGCGAAGCAGGCAATCAACGCATTGCCGCCATCGAATCAGCCAAGGCGCGCTGGCAAAACGCACGCGATACACCAGCCAAGCTACGACTGGGACTTTCTCAGTCTGTCACCAAGGGATTACTTGACCGCCAATTGAGAAAATTCGAAGAAGTAAAGGACTTGCCTGCCAATAGTCGCCTGAGAAGGCGTCGGGAGAAAAAGCTGTTAAATGCACAAGCGCGGCATACCAAGGCCAAAAATGCGTACGACACTCATACTGGCACTATGAAAGATCGAGTCGACGCAGTCGGAAGAAACAAAGAAGCCCGCCGCGACACCTATATCGCCGAACTTCGCCTGCGACGAGAAAAAGCGCTCGCCCGCAAAACAATGCGTCATGAGTTACGCAGTCAAGGCGCATCATGGCTCGAAACGCGTGCGATCATTAAAGATATTCCCAAAGAGCATCTCGACCGTGTCGGTGCTATCGCTGCAATCGCTGCCACTAGCACACGCCTTGCCCGACAGGCAGAACGCCACGTCTCACAGTCAGCCAGACAAGAAACGAAGCTCGCCCAGTCGCTCGAAACCAACCGGGCACAAGCCCAGCAGTACGCCGGTGAGGCTCGTGCGGCGAGCGACACACTTCAGGAAATCCAAGACATTCATCTGCCCGCGGCCGAGCAACGTGTCGGTGAACTGAGAGCGCAGATCAGCGAGCTCGCAGACGACGACAACATTGGTCTCCTTTCGCTCACTTCACAACTCCAAGAGGCCGAGCAGCAAGTCAAGATCTACCAAGAGCGCGAGATACCATACTGGCACAGTGTCGCTGAAGAGAGCCGTCGCAAAGTTGCCGAGCTCGATAGCCAACACGACGCAGGCCAAGAACAGCTTCGCACTCAAAAAGCTGCTACCGCACAGACTTCTGAGACTGCCGACAGCTACCTCGCTCGTGCAAGCCGAGAAGCTGCCGCGCGAGACGCAGCCGCCCAAGAAGCATCAAATGAATAATACTGAAAGGATTTCTCTATGCCACTACTAACCCGTACCCTACTCGAAGATCTAGGCCTCAATCTCAGTGAAGCAGATTTCACGTCACTCTCCGAGCACTTCGAATCAACACTCGATCACCGAGTCATCAACGAAATCGTCATGGAACTCGAACCAGATCAAGCCAAACAGCTCGCTACCATGCAACAGTCGAGCGACGAAGAGCTCCTCGCCTGGCTGCAAGCCAATGTCCCGAGTTTCGCTGATATCGTCTCAGATGAAGTCGACATTCTCCTCGGCGAGCTTGCCGACAGTAGTGCAGCGCTTGACGCCTAGAGTAGCCGTCTACTAGAGCCTTGCTTCAGGGTAAAGTTCCCTTGTCGTAGCATCAACTTCGGCACGTAGCTGCGGAAATGGCACGCCTTCTCGCGCTGTCACGCCTTCAAAAATCCAGAACACTCGCTCGCTAAACCCAAGCCCACAGGCAGGCGGCATGCCGTACTCGAGCATCTCAACAAAATCGATATCCAGCATCATGGCTTCCTCGTCCCCGGCGTCGCGCATACTTTGCTGCTCGACGAAGCGCTGGTACTGTTCTTGTGGGTCATTCAGCTCACTAAACATGTTGCAGAGTTCGCTGCCAGCGATGACGACTTGCGCGCGCTGGGTAATTTCCGGGCGGTCAGGATGTGCTTTTGATAGTGGTGAAATAAATGTCGGCGTGTTGATGAGCCAAATCGGTCCAGCGACATCTTTACGAATATGCTTCCACAACTTATCGATACCCCGTGCTTTGTTGTCGATTTTCTCGACCTCGAGTTTGTTATCTTTGAGCGCCTGCTGCACTTGCTCAAGTGTACAGTCAAACGGATCGATGCCGTACCGCTTTTCGATCGTCTCGGCATAATCCCAGCGCTCCCACTCACCCTCTAGATTGATCTCAAAATCACCCAGCTTGAACTGTAATGTCCCAAATGTCTCTTGTAGTACGAATTTGAACATCTCTTCCTGAAAGGCGATGCCGTCCTGCCAATCTGCATAGGCCCAATACCACTCCATCGCCACATGCTCTGGCAGGTGCTCATCGCTATAGTTTTCATTGCGGAATCGCGGCCCAACGTCATATACTTTTTCAAACCCTGCACCAAGCAGGCGCTTCAGCGGCAATTCATGGCTAATACGCAGATAGAAATCTTGGTCGAGCGCGTCCATGTGCGTCACGAACGGATTGGCATCCGCCCCACCTGTGGTGTGCTCCAGTACCGGAATGTTCACCTCAACAAACCCCCGTGCATCAAGGAAGTTCCTTGTGGCACTCCAGAATTTTGCCCGGCGCACGAAACGCTCGCGCACGTCACGGTTGACGTTCATATCGACATAGCGACGCCTGAAGCGCTCTTCTTTGTCAGTAAAGCCTTCCTGATCGGTCGGCATGGGGCGTAGGCTCTTGGTCAAAAGTCGTAAACGACGCACATCGATACTGACTTCACCTGTTTTTGTTCGTATCACAGGGCCAGTTGCTTCGATAAAATCACCAGGGTCAAGTAAATTTAATTGCTCCATACCGAGCTGAGAGGTCGCTGCGTTCAGCGGCTCAACCGTATCACTTTTCAAAAACAACTGCACTTGCCCGCTCATATCGCGCAGTACCAAAAACGCTAATTTGCCAAATTTTCGCGTGGCAGCAATCCGACCAGCCACCGTCACAACTTCACCTTCAAGTTCATCAAACCGTTGCACAACTTCGGCAATCGCATGGGTCCGCGTCACCTCTGCTGGGTATGGATTGACACCCAGGCCCTGCAAATCATTCAATTTTCTGAGGCGCTCATCGCGCAGTTCTTTTAGTGTCGCCATTGTCCGTTGTTCCGCTAGGTTGTTTACTAGAGATTAGTATAGCATACGAAAGACCAAAAGACCCCGCTGCTGCGAGGTCTTTTGGGCGGACTGTTGTTGCCTACGAGATGCTGATGATAGTGTAGGTTGTTTCGCCTTTTGGCGTTGTGATCGTGGCATGATCGCCGACAGCTTTATCGAGTAGCGCGACACCAAGCGGTGACTCATTACTGATTTTGCCATTGAGCGGATCGGCTTCGACGGGACCGACGATATGATAGACGACTGTCTTGCCGTTTTTGATCTCGACCGTACTGCCAAGCTGTACTTTGTTCGATTTCTTGGCCTTGATCTCTTCGGCATTCATCAAAATATCTTCGATCTCTGCAATTCTGGTCTCGACGAGCCCCTGCTCTTCGCGGGCGCTATCATACTCTGCGTTCTCTGTCAGATCACCATAATCTCGTGCTTCTGCAATCTTCTCGGCAATATCGCCGCGGCGACCTTTCAATTCAGCAAGCTCCGCTTCGAGCTCGGCGCGGCCTTGTGCTGTGATTTGGTATGCTTTTTTCATAGTTGTTACCTCTTTTCAAATCGAGCCCCGCGGAAGGACCTAGCTTACTTTGCAACTAGTGTTTCTAACCCCTCCAAGACTGCTCAAGTTAGCTCAGTTTAGCAAGTAATTCGTCGTGCGTCAAGAGTACCGTTTCGCCTGTATTTCTTGGGGTCAATTCATACTTCTGCTCTTGTATCAACCGGTCACTCACCGTCACTCGATACGGGATTCCTAGCAGCTCTGCGTCGGCAAATTTTGTCCCTGGACGCTCATCACGGTCATCGTAGAGCACTTCCACGCCCTTGTCTTGCAGGGCTTTATACAGTTGCTCTGCTGTCTCGACAGACGCTTTGCCAATCTGCACCAGGTACACCTTGTATGGCGCAATCGCTTCCGGCCAAACGATACCTTTTTCGTCAGAAAATTTCTCGACAATCACACCCATAGCACGCGTAATACCAATCCCATACGATCCAAGGTAGACCGGCTTCTCAGTGCCATCTTTGTCAGTAAAATACAACCCCATTTCCTCACCCTTTTGGGAACCAAAGTTAAAGATATTGCCAGACTCAGCCGACTTGATATGCTCCATCTCCTCTTTGGCAACTCCCAGTTCTTGCACGGCATCATCGAGCACCTCTTCGTTGACACCTAGGTTTTTGTCTCGATGCAAATAAATATAGTCTTCTCCCGCATCGCAAATTGTTTGAAACTCATGGCTAAATTTGGTAAACGCTCCCCCGCTCGCAAACGTCACATAGGTCTCATCACCAATCCCCAGTCGCCCATAGACCTTCTTGTAGGCCTCAATCGTCTTTTCGTAGTAGTCAGCTAAATCCTCAGCCGATGCATGAAACGAATACATGTCTTTCATTACAAATTCACGCCCACGCATGACGCCACTTTTGGCACGTAGCTCATTGCGCATCTTTGTCTGGAACTGGTAGAGACTCACTGGCAGATCTTTGTAGCTCTGGATATACTGCTGCATCATATCAACAATCGGCTCTTCGTGCGTCCACCCAAACCCTACTTCGGTACCGTCTTGGAGGGCAGATTTAAACCACACGTCGACTTTATCGTCACTCCACCGCCCAGATTTCTCCCAGACAGCTTTGTTTTGAAGGCTGGTCATGATGAGTTCCTGGCTATCGATTGCGTCCATCTCTTCGCGAACAATTTGTTTGATCTTTTCAAGCACCCGTAGTCCCAGCGGCAAGTACGAATATGCCCCCGCCATCTCTTTGTAGACATACCCGGCACGGATCAATAACTGGGCGTTTTTTGCCACCTCATCGGCTGGCGCTTGTTTGCTTGTTTTGGTGAATAACTTTGATACTCGCATAATCCTCCTAGTATACAGGGCCTGGGCTGCGTTAGCCAGTCATCGACTGCGCGGCGATAAACACAAACCAAAACGCCACCGCATTTTTGAGGATATGAAGTACGATACCTGGCCAAATCGTCCCAGTCATCTCGCGCAAGTAGCAGGCCACCATCGACAGGCAAAATACGTCCATCCCGACATTCCATTGTCCATGCGCCGCGCCAAACAGCACACTGACCACTACTGCAACCACCCACTGGTTCATGCGACTCTTGCGAAGTTCTGCGTAGAGCATGCCGCGAAAAAGTAGTTCTTCAAATATCGGCGTCAGGATTACCAGCACGACATACGCCATTAGTAATTCACTACCGTACAGTCGAGTTGAAATGCCCAGATTTTGCGTCTCGGAACCATTAAATCCAGGCACAAACTGCAGTCCATACTGTGTCACTAGTGTGATAAGCAGGTAGACGACCACGCCAGCCAGCGCCAGGCCAATATCACTAAAGCCAAGCACGCGGCCCAGACCCATCTGTTCAAGTGTCAGTATCTTCCGTTTGAGTAGCAAAAACGGTACACCAACAAACAGTCCAGCCATACACACATACATCACCAGCCGAAAGATAAGATTGCCGACCGTCGTCTCTACCGACCATGCCACGCCAGCTGACTGCAGCGCCACGAGCAGCCCACTTGCGAGCAGCGCGCCCAGCACAAAACACAGCACAAAGCAAACGACCCACAGCAGCCAGATCACCCATCGTTGCTTGAGGTGCACTCCCACCATCATAATGTCGCCTAGCGGAACTTCCCGATATCAGCAATCGTAATCAGCACCACAAGACCCATTAGCACCATAAAGCCCGTGCCATGAATCTTCTCTTCGAGTTCTTTTGTCAGTGGCTTTTTGAGCACACGAAACAGCGCAGTCACAAACCAGCGACCACCATCGAGCGCGGGAATAGGCAGGATATTCATGACGGCGAGCGTCAGCGAAATGATTGCTGCCAACATCAACACATGGGTCGGCCCCGCTTTTTCGGCTGCAGGGAAAATCACTCCAAAAATACCGACTGGCCCCGCCACGTTGTCGCCAATCGCAGCCAGTTTTTTGTCAGCCTCAGCACGCTGTGACTGTGAGCCGACGACTTTCGTCACAAGTCCCGTCACTGTGTCGCCCACCATGCCACCGAGACTCTCGACCGTCACCCACGACAACTGGGCAGTTGTCGCGACACCTACAATCGGTGCCGACCAGGTCGAACGCAGCAACTCTTGCTGGGCCGGGCGAGCACCCATATAGCCCTTGTGGTCATCGTTGTTTGCACGCATTGCTACTGTTGCTGTGTGCTCGACGTCTGCTCTTGAGTAAATGATTTCCACACTCTTGCCTTTGTTATCGGCGGCGATGCGCGAGAGGTCGCTCGGACTGCGCAGGGGCGCACCGTTGACGCGCAGTATTTTGTCGCCTTGTTGCAAGCCAGCTTTTGCAGCCGGCATATCTGGTGAGACACCGACGAGCTCGACAGGTTGCTGTACCTGTCTGGTATCTCCGGGCATCGTAAACTGATCTGGGAGAATCTTTGGCATACCAACTGCCGCCAAGATACTCAGCAGCACTGCTGCAGTGAGCCAGTTCATCGCCACACCCGCTAGCAAGATCTGCGTCTTCTGCCAAAACGTCACCGCACCGTAGTCGCCTTTTTTGTGGGCAGCATCATTTTCACCCTGCAACTTGACAAAGCCACCGAGTGGTAGCCAGTTGATACTAAAGAGGACGTTGTTGCCGAGTATGCTGTGCGCGACTTTTTTACCCCACGCTTTTGGTGGAAACCCTACGCCAAACTCTTCGACCACTACCCCATACCGTTTTGCCACCAGTGCGTGCCCAAGCTCGTGCACTACCACCAAAATCGTCAGCACAATTACCCCTATCACAATCCCCGCGATCAGTTCCATCTATCCTCCAAATCGACGCCCACGTCGTTTATATTCATTTAGTATATCTTCTACGTCCTGCTTTGTCATGTCTGGCCAAAATTTGTCGAGAAACAATAGTTCGCTATAGGCACTTCGCCACAACATAAAATTACTCAACCTCTGTTCGCCACCAGTGCGGACGATAAGATCACAGGGCGGAAGTGCCTCCTCGTAAAGATTCGACTGTATCAACTCAGGAGTGACCTCGCTTTCTGAAACGCCACTTTGAACAATTTTTTTGCACGCATCTGCCAGCTCTTGCTGGCCACCATAGTTCAGGCACAGTGCCAACGTCCCGCCAGTATTACCAGCTGTTTCGGTCGTTGCATGGTCGATCGCTGCCAGTACTTTATCGCTCAGTCGATCGCGATTGCCGAGCACCACGATGCGAATATTCTCATCTTGAAATCTCTTTAGTTTGGTTTTCAGTATTCGCACCAGAAGCGTCATGAGCTTTGAGACTTCTTGCTTGCTTCGTTTCCAGTTCTCGGTGCTAAACACGTAGGCGCTCACATACGGTACACCCGCACTTACCGTCTCGAGCAAGACAGTCTCGAGTGCTTTTTCTCCTGCATAGTGCCCCTCCCATGGTTTCAGGCCTCGCTGTTCAGCCCAGCGCCGATTACCGTCAACGATGTAGCCGATATGCTGTGGTAGGTCACTCATGGGCGCGCTCCGCGCGTAGAGCTTGGATCTTGGAGCTTAGATCTTAGAGCACGACCAAGGGCTGTCAGCATTCTCGCAACCACCTCAGTATCTTGACGTATATTGCTTGTATTGATTGCATAGATTCGTTCAACAAGCTCTAATTGTGTTTCTAGCTCAGCAATCGATCCCTGTGCTATAGAAGTAAAGTGCACTGTCTCCGCGCGGCTAGTCCTCTTTTGACCTTCGGCGATATTGGATGGCACAGAAACCGCAGCACGTCGTAGCTGGTCAGCCAATCCAAACTGCTCATATTTCGGAAGCTGACTGCAAATGGAATACACGCCGACAGCTACATCCATCGCACGCTGCCAGACTTGTAAATCTTTGTATGAATTCGTTGCCATAATTCCAAGATCTAAGATCTAAGCTCCAAGATCTATTCTGACGCTTACAGCGTCAAAATATCCCTCTCCTTACCCTTGAATGCCTCTTCGATCTTGCCCTGGTACTCGCCCATTAGCCGATCAAATTCTTTCTCTACCATCTTCAGCTCGTCTTCGGATAGCTCTTTGGCTTCTTTCTTGCCCTTGGCGTCCTTGAGTCCATCTTGGCGGATTGTGCGCATCGCAATCCGTGCTTCTTCGCCCTTATCACTTGCCTGCCTGACGAGTTGTTTGCGCCGCTCCTCTGTGAGTGCGGGGATCGGAATGCGCACCACTCGGCCGTCATCGCTCGGGTTGAGACCCAAACTCTGGTCGTTGCGAATCGCCGCCGCAATTTTCTGGATATTACTTGGGTCAAATGGCGTGATTTGCAGTAGTTGTGCTTCTGGAGCTGTAATATTCGCCACTTGGTTGAGCGGCGTCTCTACCCCATAGGCCTCTACTTTAATCCCGTCCAACATACCAGGGTGTGCACGCCCCGTACGGATTTTGCCCAGCTCGCCCTCAAAGTGCTCGAGCACACCTGACATTCGTAATTCGTAATTATCTGTATCAAACATATATCACCTCTTTCTTTATGACTTATTATACAGTTTCTCTCAGGATATAACGATATTGTATTAGTTTTTGCCTGCAAGGGCAGCTGAGAATTTCGTCGTTGTTTCGCGTATACTAATACTATGTCTGTCAAGGAAATTCGGGTGCACGGGGTGCGCCCGTACGAGTTGTTTCGTGTGGTGCTCGATGAGCATATAACACTTGTATTGGGTCTGAACGGTAGCGGCAAAACCACCCTGCTTGAAGCGCTCTACTACATGGCGCAGGGCACGAGTTTTCGTGGCCGCGACCGAGATATGATTGCACATACGAGTAGTCGTGCCGATATTCTCCAGATCGAAACAAGTGGCGACGAGCGCCGTGCATCGCTTCAGGAACAAGCCGATGACAAAGTAAAAAAATCATTTACCATCGACGGCAAAACCACCCTTCGCATGCCGGCAAAGCACCGCCAACCGGTGGTACTGTTTGAGCCGGACGAGCTTCGTCTCATCAGTAGCTCCCCTGAGCGGCGGCGTAAGTTTTTTGATGGAATCTTGACTCGTCTCTATCCACACTACGCATCGGTACTGTCGCGCTACCAGCGCGTACTGATGCAGCGCAACGAGCTCCTCAAGCAACGAGAATCGATCGACACTATGACCTGGGAATCACAACTCTTTGTCTGGGATATCAAGCTGGCCGAGCTTGCCGCGACGATTACAACCATGCGGCGCGAATTTATCGTCACCAGCAACACCCACCTGGGCAAACTGTACTCTGGGCTAGCCAGTAGCACCCACCATGTAACCGTCAACTATGTCTCGAGCGTGCCAGCAGACAACTACCGCCAGGCGCTCATCACTCGCCTCTCAGCCCACCGACTCAGCGACAGCTACAAGGGGTACACCAGCAGCGGTCCTCACCGCGATGATTTTTCCGTGCAACTCGATGGCTATCCTGCCAGCGAAACCGCCAGTCGTGGCGAAATGCGCAGCATCATGCTCGCCTATAAATTGCTCGAGATCGAGCTTCAAAAAGAAGTCTACGGTCAGCCACCGCTTATCCTCATGGACGATGTCTTTAGCGAGCTCGATGTCACCCGAGAACAGCAACTTATGCAAGCGCTCTCTGAGTACCAGACAGTCATTACTGCTACCGATCTGCGCGACGAGCTAACGATCAACGCCCGTGTCATTACGCTCGATAATCGAACTTAGTTTATCTGTGCAACTCCGAGCAGCGACGCACGTCGGTCATAGCCAGCTTTGAGCCGAAATACGTTACGAAAGTCCCGCGCCATATCAGGCACCTCTTCGTAGGCATGTGCATCAAAAATCATCCACACGTCGACTGGGTAATGCGGTAGTTGCTCAGAATACGGCTGCAGCGTATGATACAGGCGGAACACCGCCGCCGTGCTGTGATAGTTGATAAACGGCAAAAACTCCAGTGCTCGTATGACCGGCTCTTCTCGGGTATCACCCCGTATTGGCAGCCCACCAGTGTCGCGAATATGTTTCACAAATGCCGCCCGACCAGATTCATCGACATGTTCTCGTGACCGCACGCCATACACCAAAATCTCTTGGTATATGTAGCGGTGCAAAAACACGACATCTAGGTAGCGCGAGATCTCATAGGTTTTGACAACCTTTGGCCCCATACCAACAAACGGATTACTGCCGAAATCATACTGATACGCCGGGATGTTCAGACGGATAATTCCATCACCGTCCTCCGCTAATGTATCCCTCAGCTGAGCGAGCTCGTCTTCGACATCTTTTTTGTTATCGATACGTTCATGGTCTGCAAACACTTCACTCTCGTACCGCAAATCAACATCTTTGATGTCGGGATTTTTCTCAAATGCAGGTATCTCTGCCATATCTCCCTATGATACCAGAGCCTGTAGCCGTCCGCGATCTGAGAGGTGCAGCACCTTCAGGCCATTGGTGCTTGCCATTGCGGCTAGTGTATCAAAGTCAAAATCGGCCGAGCCAAACAAATGGTTCGCCTCAATCGCAAGCCACAGCTCCTTCTCCATATCGCCATCACTATAAGGCTTGTAGATATCCTGAATGTTATCTGTCCCAAGCGCCACTGGCACGCCCGCACGAAGCAGCTCATCGACAGGCGCCATAGCATTGTGGGTAGGCGCCAGCACCTCACTTCGCCGGCTATCGATCCAGGCTGACGGGCAGACAATCACCGACGCATCGACTTCTCGCATACGCTCATAGATCATAGAGCGATATGCCTGCGGCTGAGCAGCCAGCGAAATCGAATGGATGAGGCTTAATCTACCGATTAGCCCAGCATCTTTCACTTTGCGAAGTATCATCTCGGTGTCGCGCTGATTTGGGTCATTCATCTGGTCAGCATGAACGTGCAGTGGCTTGTCGTGCTCGAGTACGAGCTCAATCAGTCGATCGACATGCTCCTCACCCCTGCCATGATCTCGCTCGTCACGCTCTGGTAGCCCACCGATAATATCGACAAACTCTGCAGAACGTTTGAACCAGGTATACTCGACAGGATCGATCACACCCTTCAGCGGTTGGCTCGCGTAGACAATCTCGATGTCACCCTTGTACTCTTCTCGAATCCTATCGGCTGCCACCAGCGCCCTATCCTCTACGACACTGTCACAGTCGATGAATGAGCACAGTGCCTGTGCGCCCTGAGCCAGCTGACTCTCAACCGCCAAACGCATGCGCCGCTCGATGTCTTTGACCGTTGCACCGCGCTTCATTGCATCGACAAAATCCCATTTTTCCTGAAGCGTGGCGTTCGTCAGCCGCCAATTCTCGGGCGTAACAGTAAACGCACGGTCGATATGCATATGAGTATTCACCCAACCGCCTCGTTGCTTCACTGCCGCCAGCAGTTGCTTCTTTGGCCAGCCTGGTTCTGCCATCTTCATCCTCCTTTTTGCCACATAAAAAAACAACCCGTCAGGCGGGTTGTTTCATAGGGCAATGATTTCTCTTAGTTTTTGCATCGTTTGTTAGTGTAGCAAAGCATGAGTGGTTTGTGCAAGCAGTTGTCACCAAAACCCCTCACTGCGGGTGACGAACCATTACGAATACGCAAATGCGCGCAATCGATCGAGATCGACACTGTAGCGCATATCGCGAAACACCAGCTCTACCTCAAAATCATGCCGGCTGCTATGCCAGACATTGATATGAAATGACTCAGTGTAGTCAATCGACCCACCGATACTATCGAGAAACTCAGCCGGCTTACTCGGCGCAAAATCATTCAGAAAGTAATACAAAAAACCCATAATCACCGGCTCATGCGTGCCGTTCACTGCCTGGACTTTGTGCTGTATGTCCGTCATATTTGCAAACCGTACCTGGATACCGATCATCTTGGCAACATGCTGCGCCATTTGTCTGGCGCCATAGCCGTATTCGGGGTCAGGATTGTCAACACTGAGAAACTCTATCATCCGGCGACGGATGTTTTCTTCGGTCAACTCAATATCATCCCAGTGCGCAAAGTATTCACCTTTTTTGGCAGGGTCGATCAGATAGTGCAAATCTGGCACGACATAGTCAACGATGTGTTCACCCAGCTCATACGAGCCTTGCTCTTCCATGCTCAAATGCAGGTTTGCGGCCATCGTACGCACCGTGTCCTTGACCCGCCCTACCCCGCTGTGAAACAGCAGCAAGTCACTACCGGTTAGATGAGTCGTCGCGAGCCCAGCTCGCCGTGCTTGGTCAAATCCTGTGTCTGTGAGCGCGCCCTCCTCACTTTTTTCGCCGTGGCGCATAAATGTAATCTGTGCGGTCTGCTGTTGTGTCATATCTCCAGTATACTCGCCTCATCTGCACAAAAAATACTCAACCCGAAAGTTGAGTATTTTGTTGGCAACCCGTATGACTTATTCAGTGACGCCAAGTTCAATACGCTTGAATTGGCTGACGCGAATATTCTCGCCACTTTTTGCAATCTGCTCTTTCATGTGGTCAGCGACAGTTTTGCTGTCATCGAGGATGTATGTCTGCTCAGTGAGCACCTGCTCTGCAAAGTGCTTTTTCAGCTGACCCTCGACGATTTGCTCGCGCATGTTCTCTGGCTTGCTCTTGAGCGAATCGCTCTCTAGCAGTTCCTGCTTTTTGGCCTCGAGTACATCAGCTGGAATATCTTCCATCGTGACGTAGACCGGGCTCATCGCTGCGATCTGCATCGCGATTTGGTGAGCAAATTCCTTAAATTCAGGAAGACGCGCCACAAAATCAGTCTCACAGTTCACTTCGACAACCACGCCGATACGGTTGCTATGGACATAGCTTTCGATCAAACCTTCTCGCGTCTCGCGGTCGCCTTTCTTCTCAGCCTTTGTCAGGCCTTTTTTGCGCATCGCTTCGAGTGCTTTGTCAAAGTCTCCTTCGGCCTCTACCAGCGCAGTCTTGGCATCGGTCAGACCAACACCGGTTAGTTCTTTTAGTTTTTTGATATCTTCGATTGAAATAGCCATAAATCTTCTCCAAAATTTATGCAGTTTTCAGTTTTCAGTTTTCAATTGTCAGTGAGTTTTCAAGTAACAGTTTTCAATGAAATCGTGTATGTGATTCGTTTGTAAACTGTAAACTGATCATTCATTGTAACTTGTAAACTGTAAACTGTTATCCTGCGCTTACTCTTTACTCTTACCCTCTCCCACTGCGGCGACAAAGTAGTCGATCATCAGTTGGAGGCCTTTGATTGCATCATCATTGCCTGGGATTGCATAGTCAACCAGACTTGGGTTGGCGTTGGTGTCGACAAGACCAACGACGGGGACATTCAGATTCTTGGCTTCGCGAATCGCGTTTGCATCGACAATCGTGTCAAATACGATCACGAGTCCGGGCTTGCCATTGAGGTCTTTGATCCCGGCATATTTCGTATTGAGGCTATCGATCTCTTCCTGAAACCGCTGGACTTCCAGCTTGTTGTAGCGCTTCTCTAGGTCACCATTTGCCATGCGCTTTTCGAGATCTTTGAGCTTCTTGATCTGAGTGCTGGTTGTTGCAACATTCGTCAGCATCCCGCCAATCCATCGCTCGGTCACGTACGGCTGGCCAGCTTTTTCGGCTGCAGCTTTGACAATGTCTTTAGCTTGCTTTTTGGTGCCAACAAACAACACTTGTTTGCCGCTTGCAGCTACTTTTGTGACGACCGGCAGCGCTTTTTGCAGCGCTTCGACAGTCTTTGTGAGATCAATCACATGCGCATCTTGACGCTTGCTGTGAATGTATGGTGCCATCTTTGGATGCCACCTGCTTGTGTTGTGTCCAAAATGAACACCGGCTTCATACAAAGCCTTGATATCAACCTCTACGGCCATGATATCCTTCTCCCTTCGCGCGCACCCCTGTACCAGGATATCCGTGCGCGTTGCTTTATTATTGTTGATTACAGATAGTCATTATACCAGAATCTCCTACAAGTTCAATAACACGCTCTGTGACTACCTTAGAATGCCTGCACTGGGAACGAGATGCTGTCGCTGCCTGCTTAGGAGATAGTCTACGTACCCCGTGCTTAATTGTCGACCATTGCTTGGTAGCACTTCGAGTTTCGCAAGGAGATTTAGTGCCGTCTGTGTTCGTGGTGAAGTAAAGTTGCGCACACGATGCGGATCAAGCGTAACTCCCCCGCTCAGCACTTCCATCATGTATTCAGCACTATTTTCTGCAAGTGACTGCTCGCCATACTCACTGATACTTGAGGGCGTGTCCCAAAATGCTGATTTCATACCGTCAACCGCCTGCTCCGACCATGATCGGTTTACGCTTGCGTCGGTCACCCAAATAGATGAGTGTTCTAGCCCGTGCCCAAGCTCGTGGAAGAGAACTTTTGCCGGTGCCTTGGTATCGACGCTGATGTAGATTTTTTCCGTCTTCATGATGCCTTGTGGGTTATTGTTTGAAGAATTGGCAATGCCATCTGTATTTTTATACCCCCTTTGGTCAAGCGTCTTTTGATCTGTAAATATAAGACTGCGATACCCAGCAAGTCTAGATATGCTGGTCGGCACAACATCATACCCATCGACGATGCCGAGCGCTGTACGACGCAAATTATCGACTGATATTGCATTATTGCCGCCGCTCAACTGTATCGATATGCCATATTTTACACCGTACGGCTTCATCGCAGCCAGCATCGCCTCAGCTGTTGCCGCGTCACGTAATTGCTGTTTGACAGTTTCCTTTGTGGCACTATCGACAAATTGGTCGGCGTGTAGTCGGTAAAATTCAGCAGCACGCGCGTCAATAGCGGCATCATTATGCTCATAGATATCCTGCATTGTCTGTGCTACTGCCCGAGATCCGTTTGGATTCGCATGGTTTGTTGCTTCCGCAACGTAGCGCGAGACGCTGAAATCTCTCCCGAGATATTCATCTACACTTCCTCCCGGCCGCGTGACATATTTTCCCGCACCAAGCACAGTAGTCATCGCCAATATGCCTGCCCCGAAGCGAATAGCGAGTCTTTTACAATGCTGCCTCTTGTCCGCTCGCTCTTCTAAGTCACGAATGGTCTTCGCTTCTTGATCTGCTTTTGCTCGAGCTACCTCATGCTCCGTGTGCTCCGCCCAGTAGGCCTTCCATGCTGGCGAATCAGGACCACCTCGTAACTCCTCTGGTGTCGGCTTGCGAAAATCACGCCCCATCACCGCTCCCGTTTGAGGGTCGAGCCCTGCGCCCGTGTGATGATCTCGCCAGTTTTTGTTATCTGTCATGTTTGTTCACTGTGTTAGATAGTGACTCTTACTATACTGCGCAAACCTCCCTTTGACAACCTCCCCTCCATCTGTTACACTCGGAAGGTTATGAAAAGCAGTATTCACCCACAAACCTACCGCCTGGTCGTATTTAGCGACGAACAAGCAGGCTTTAGCTTTCTGACCAAATCGACCGCTCAGAGTGATGAGACGATCAAATGGGAAGACGGCAACGAGTACCCTCTCGTAAAAGTACATATTTCATCAAAGTCTCACCCGTTCTTTACTGGTGAAGAAAAGATTATCGACACCGAAGGTCGTGTCGATCGCTTCGCAGCCAAGATGAAGGCCGCACAGGAGCGCCGCGAGGCTCTAGCCGCCAAAGCCAAAAAAGCCAACGCCAAAAAAGCTGCAAAAACAGCCATCTAACAACTTTCAAAAGAGACTACTACCTTGCAGTCTCTTTTGTATGCAATAATAACTAAAGACATCATGCCAAAAATCGCTCTTAATCTCGACGAACTACAAGCTGAGAAGCAACAGCTCAGCGAGTTTTTGGCGCAGCCTGACGCCTATAGTGACCCTGAATTCACCCCCAAGAATAAGCGCTTCACTGAGCTCGACAATATCATCGCAAAGGTGTCTGAGCGCGAGCAGCTCGAAAAAAACCTACAGGAAGCAAAGGAGCTTTCTAGCGGTAGCGACGAGTTGGCGGAGCTTGCCAAGATGGAAGTTACCGAGACTGAACAAAAACTTTCTACACTTGAAGAAGAGTTGTTCATCATGCTGACCCCAAAAGATCCCAACGACGAGAAGAATATTATCATCGAAATCCGCGCCGGTGCGGGTGGTGACGAGGCGTCACTCTTCGGCGCTGAGCTCTACCGTATGTACTTGCGCTGGTGCGAAGCCAACGGCTACAAAACCGAGCTGATGAGTGAAAGCCCAAATGATACTGGTGGCTACAAAGAAGTCATCTTTGCCATCAAGGGCGACGCGCCGTACGCCAAGCTCAAGTTTGAGTCGGGTGTCCACCGAGTGCAGCGCGTGCCAGTCACAGAGAGCCAGGGGCGTATCCATACCAGTACGGTGACTGTCGCTGTCCTGCCAGAGGCGCAAGAGACAGATGTCGAGATTCACGCCAATGACCTCCGTGTCGACGTCTATCGTGCCGGTGGCCATGGTGGCCAGAGTGTCAACACCACCGACTCGGCTGTGCGTATCACCCATCTACCAACGGGCCTAGTAGTTCAGAACCAAGATGAGAAGTCGCAGATCAAAAACAAAGAAAAAGCCATGAGCGTCCTCCGCTCGCGGCTCCTCCAGATGAAAATCGATGAAGAAAATGCCAAACTAACTGCCGAACGCCGTAGCCTGATCGGAAGTGGCGACCGCAGCGAAAAAATCCGCACCTACAACTTCCCCCAAGACCGCATCACCGATCATCGTATCGGCTACTCTCGCAGCGGCATTCCGCAGGCCATGAACGGCGACATCGACGACCTCATCGACCACCTCCAGGCTGCTGAGCGTGAGCTCAAGGCGCAGGGTGATATTACTAACTAAAAGAGCTCCTGCAGCATAACTTGCAGAAGCTCTCAGCAATTCTAGCAGCTACGTTAGGTAGTCCAGTTACGACTTGCTGCCTTACGCTTCCGGCGCTCAGCGCGTCTTGTCACAATCAAGCCTCGCGCGATCTCATTGTCTAGCTCTCTTTCTGTCCTCGTTGTCCCTCGAGCACTAGTAACCAAAACCTCGCCCAAATAATCACGGGGAACGTCTGGTTGTGATGCTAGTACAATTCTTTCGCCAATCTTTGCATCTCTGCGAGTAATTTTTTCTTGAAGAGCAGCTTCTTTAGCTGTGAGCCCGTCACTATCAAGATTACGATAAACGAAAGGTTTGCCGTCTCGATATACTGTCTGTTTCATTATTGCTGTATTCCTTTTTATTTGTTTTTGATTAGTATTGTATGATGTACAATGTAGCATAGAATGATAAAAAAGTCAAGCCCTACCCTCATCCGCATCTGGCTGCGAGATGCAGCGGAGATGCTCGCACAGGCCGGTATCCCGAGTGCACTGCTCGACGCGGAGATTATATTGGCGCATACCCTACGAAAGAGTCGCACCTGGCTGCATGCTCATGGCGACGACGGTATTTCGGCTCGTGAAAAAGATATCGCAAATGCACGGCTTGACTTACGGCTTGACCGCACACCAATCGCCTATATCATTGGCCACAAAGAGTTCTACGGGCGGCTTTTTAAAGTATCACCAAGCGTACTGATCCCCCGACCAGAATCAGAAACGATGATCGAGCTCCTAGGGCCACTCTGCGATGGTTCACGACAAGTACTGATCGATGTTGGAACTGGCAGCGGATGTTTGGGTATCACCGCCAAACTCGAGCACCCAGAACTTGATGTCATACTGACTGACATTAGCCGCCATGCGCTAGTAGTCGCTCAAAAAAATGCCGAAAGTTTGCGGGCTGATGTAGAGATTATTACCAACGACCTTCTCGCACCCCACCCTGCTCTGCCGACTCATGCCGACATTGTGGTCGCTAATCTCCCCTATGTTGACCGCGATTGGGACCGCTCACCAGAGACGCGTCATGAACCAAGTGTCGCGCTGTTTGCAGCAAAAAACGGTCTCGCACTCATCGAGCGACTCCTCCAGCAGACAGCAAGCTATCTATCACCAGCTGGACACTTGCTGCTCGAAGCCGACCCAGAACAGCACGCGCGTATCATCGAAAAAGCAGGGTTATTTGGCTATGAACACCGCGCAACTGACGGCTACTGTGTCGTGCTGCGCTACCACTAGTCACTCATAAACACACCGAGTGTCACTTTGAGAGTCACCGTACGACCGTCACGCACGATCGTCAGTTCCACTGTATCACCTGGGGCATACTCACCGATTAGACTCGAAACGCCGCCTTGCTGACCGACCGTCAGGCCATTGATTTTGGTGATGATATCCTTGTTTTTGACGCCTGCTTTTTCTGCTGGACCACCTGCGATGATGCTCGAGCTGCCTCGCTCGTCTTCAACCACATAGGCGCCTTGTGTCGCACTGAGGTTGTATTGTTTGGCGACTGCAGGCGTCAATGTCACATAGCGTAGCCCGAGGTAGGCGCGCTGCACGCCCTTGCCAGCCAAGACAAGTTTGAGTGTTCCTTTTGTCGCATTGATTGGAATCGCAAAGCCAATCCCTTGTGCATTGGCGGCCACCGCAGTATTCATGCCGATGACTTGCCCGCTAGTGTTGAGTAGCGGCCCTCCAGAATTACCAGGATTAATTGCAGCATCTGTCTGCAACAAGTCAGTGAGCGACTCAGCGCCATTGCCATACTCATCGGCCGCAGAGACTGGACGACCTTTCCCAGAGATAATTCCGCTCGTAACGGTGTTTTGATACTGACCTAGCGAGTTTCCGATTGCGATGACGTGCTGGCCGATGTGGACTGTCGAAGAGTCGCCGAGCGTGGCCGGTGTCAGCTCTTTTGCGCCGTTGATTTTGAGATATGCGACATCGTTGAGCGGATCTGCACCAACTACTGTTACGTTATCGTATGTTGTGCCGTCGGCGATCACTACAGTCACTTTGCTGGCACTAGCCACCACATGGCGATTTGTGAGAACATAGCCGTCTTTGCTGACAATGATCCCTGTGCCTGCCGCCTGCTGTGTGGCAGCGCCAAAGATTGTCTGCGTTGTGACGTTTGTCAGGATAGAAACCACGCTGGGAGAAACTTTTTCGGCGACAGTCGCAATTACATCTTCTTGGGTAGTTGTTGCGAGATTGCCATCATGCGCTAGTGGCGTACGTGCCGTGATCGCAGCACGGTTGGTCGTAAAAAAGCCGTATACCATAAACGACACGATGCCGATTGTAATACCGATACCCAACACGAAAAATCCTATCAGCCAGAAACGAAGTTTGGCCATCATACCAATTTTTTTGTTCTCTTTCATACTCTCCCCTTTCCCTACAGCGCACTTGTGCCGTTAATAAGCGCCAGCACATAGAGTGTCACCAAAATTCCTATCGTGAGCAGCACAGCAGGCAAAATATCTTGCCGTCTAACTATCGAATGCTTGTGATAGCTTGCATATGCACGCTCAGCCGTAAAACAAAACAGCGTCGCGACCAGGGCCAGTTGTGAAATCTGCAACGTGCTAAAACCAGGCAAACTATACGCTACCATCCAGTGAAACCCGATCCAACCATACTCGGCAAACAGCGCACCCCCCACCAAACTATAGATAGTGGTCAGCGGCTCGTCATAACTCCCTAGTACATGACGCACCGACACATAGCCGATCAGCCACATACACATCACAAAAAACGCAACATCCCAGCCAAATGACAACATACAGAGCGCCGTAATACCTGCAAACACTGCCGTCCCCGCCTGCAATGCAACCATACTGCGTCGTGAGCGAGGCTTGACAAAGAGAAGCCAGACGATATAGAGCACGGTAATTGCAATCTGTAGCCACAGCACACCACTGGCGTCATAGAGCAACACCACTGTACTGACGCCGACAATGATATCAATCATGTTAGCAATCAAGTTTGCAAACCAGAACCGTGGCCTGACGGCTAGCGCTCGCCATTTGCTGAGCAGCATCACGCCTATCGCGAGCCAGGGAGACTGCCCAACCAGAACGATCACAAGCAACGCAGCAGCTAACCCGACATTCAGGGTAATATAGGCGGCTTCGCTCACCTTCGATCGACGCTTATGTGCTTTGAGAAAATCCATAGTGTTACAATTATACCATCTACTGAGTAGCTGAGTCGGCTTGCCCGACTACAATCACAAACTCAACATCATCTGCAACAGAAAACTGATCGAGTCCGATTGTCGGCTTGCCGTACAGTGCAACGAGTTTTGCGCGAGTAGCTGGAGACGAGGACTCGTCACGGGCATAAAACGATCGTCGTTCGTAGGTCCCTGCTGGAGCATTGGCGACACTATCGATGGTATAGCCCTCATCTGACAGCTTATCAGCCGCAATTTTTGCAGCACCCACGACGCCCGAGCCATTCAGTACCGCTATCTTTGCACCTTCTCTTGTGGCTGCGTCGGCGCTCATCTGTTTTTTGATATACTGGGTCACATCCGAATAATCCATAAGTCCAGCTATCGGACGCACGATACTGATGCCGTCAAGATTGCCCGTCGTCATCACTGGCTCTTTCTCGTCAATCAAACTAATCGATGTGATCGCTGATGCCTGCACGCTATTGCCTAGCGACATAAGGGTGCGTATTTCGCTGGTTTCAAAGTTTGTATTAAGGTTGTTGCCGAGCGCATCGATAAGACTCGCGACTTTTGATGGGTTGGCGAGTGTACCGGCGCTCAATGATTTTTGGCGTAGCGCGAGAAGTACTTTTTGTTGGTTTTTCTCTCTATCGAAGTTGCCGTTTGGCAACCCGTAACCGCCCTGCGCATTGCGTGCTCGCATAAAAGCCAACGCATGCTCGCCGTCCATATGTGCTAGCTCATTTTGCTTGTATTTCACGTAGTAGCACTGGTAGTTACACTTCCAGTCAAAGTTACGGTCGAGAATGCCATTTGGATCAGGTGTCTCGACTTTCACATCCACTCCTCCGACCGCATCGACAGCTTGTCGTACAACGGTATAGTTGACGTGCGCGCGGTACTGAATCGCGAGACCGGTCACTTCACCAACCTTTTTGGCAAGCGCCAGCTCGCCTGCCGGTTGGTCTTCCCCGTTATTAGAGAAACAGCCAAACAATTCATTGATCTTGCCTTTGTAGCCTTGATTGCAGGCCGTACCGAAATCAACCCAAAGATCCCTCGGTATGCTCACCATAAACGCGTCTTTTTTTGTCTGATCGACACTCAGCACCATGATCGAGTCAGTCAAAAATGCACCCGGATGTTCTCCGCCTTCGTCATCTTCCGATGTGCCGAAGATCAAAATATTTGTTCGGCCTGCTGTGTCTTGGGCGAGTTTTTTCTGCTGGACTAGGCCGAAGATGTCACCTTTGAATATAGAGTTACTCGCCAGCACAGCACGAAGCCCCACCCACCCTGTGATGCCTGCACCGACAAGCAGCAAGAGGATGACAGAGAACAAAATAATTCGCTTACGGCGTTTGCCGCTACCGTGTTTGCGACTGGCGACTTGTGCTTCAGACTGTTGTTCATCGATATCACGGAGCGATTCGTCGATATCGCTACGACTCACCCCACTTTCGTGTCGAGACAGTCCATGCTCAGACACTGTCACGCCGCGTTTCCCCGCGGTATGCTCACTGTCACCACTTGGCGCCCCCTGACGCTTGATACCATACGGCGAAACGGTAGTGGGGGCTGGCTGGCTATCATGAAGCCGGCCACCAACCATGCCAGTTGATCGCCTCGGTACAAAGCCGTCGACCTGAGATTTTTTTGCCATCACTTCCTCTTACTATAGCGAAAAAACCTCGTCTTGAAAACGCCAAAACTGCTCTCGCTTTATTGGAAATTTGTTTCGACCTCCTGTATAGTGTGGTGAGTGGAAGCTAGTTTTCTCGATCGTAACCCGAAAATCAAAGATGCGCTCAGTTTTGGCGCGTTTATTGGTATAGTGCTGCTTGGCACTATTCTCATCAATACCTTTATCTTCCGCAGTTTCTCAGTTTCTGGACACAGCATGGACAATACGCTCGCCGACGGAGACCGGTTGATCGTCAATCGTCTCCCTATCACAGCTGCTCAGCTAAAAAATCAGTCCTATACACCTGCACGCGGGCAGATTATCGTTTTCAAAAATCCACTCTACAAGGAAGGTGCTCCCGACGAGTACATCGTCAAACGTGTGATTGCGTTTCCTGGCGAACGAGTCACGATCAAAAACGGCGTACTCACCGTATACAACACCGAGCATCCAGGTGGGTTTGTGCCAGATGACGAATACCGTAAAAACGGCAAGGGGCCTCAATCACCAAGCAGCGGCGAGGGGCTCGATGCCACCGTGCCAGATGGTACCATCTTTGTATGCGGCGACAATCGTATCGGTGGCCACTCCAACGATTCACGCAGTGGTCTCGGGATGATTCCTACGTTTGACGTGATTGGTCCAGTTTCACTTCGTATTTGGCCGATTACAAGCCTTAGCGGCTTTTAGTTTGCTTATCTCTCAAGTAGTTTGCTGATGCGAGCTAGTTCTTGCGCGCTTTTAAAGCGAATCACGATCTGACCAGCGCCTTTTTCGTTTGCTTTGACAGCCACCGGTGTGCCAAAACGTTTGACGAGCCGCTCGGCTGTCTGCTGATACCCTACCTGCGCTTTTGTGGGAGCCGCACCGCCTGATATATAGCGTTTATTGCCTGCTCGTATCTGCGAAACATGCTGCTCAATCATGCGAGCACTCCAGTCCTCTTTCAAAATACGAGGTAGTAGTATTTCGATAGTTTTCGGATCAAGCCCGATCAAGGGACGAGCCTGCCCTTCCCGTAGCTTCCCGTCGACGATTGCCGTGCGCACACTTGGCGGCAGGCGCAGTAAACGTAGCGTATTGCTAATCGCCGCAACTGATTTGCCGCCAACGCGATGCCCGATTTGGTCGAGCGTGAGATTGAACTGATCGCGAAGTTTCAGGTACGCCGTAGCTGTCTCGAGCGGGTTGAGGTCTTTGCGTTGGAGGTTTTCGATGAGTGACAGCTCGAGCTTGTGCTGATTGGTCAGGGTACGCACAAGCGCTGGGATTTTGTCGAGCCCGACTCGCTCGGCAGCCCGAAAGCGTCGTTCACCTGCCACGATCATGTAGCCCTGTCCGTGCGGGGTCACAACAATTGGCTGCAGTAATCCGTGCGCGCGAATCGACTCAGCAAGTTCATCGAGCGCAACATCATCAAACACACGACGAGGCTGGTCCGGATCGGCGACAATTTCCGTCAGTTTGATGTGCCTCAAGTCACTCACATGCTCGTCTTGTTCGGCAGTGGGGTCAAACGACTCGTCGAGCACATCAGTAGGAATCAGCGAGGCAAACCCACGCCCTAGTGCAGATTTTTTAGCCGACACGTTCAATCACCTCCTTTGTTACTGCTTTGTATGCCCTCGCGCCTTTACTCCATCTGTCATAGGCGCCTATTGGCACGCCGTGACTCGGCGCTTCTGCCAGCCGGACATTGCGTGGAATCGTCGTTTTGAAGACCTTGGCTGGGAAATGCTTGGCAATCTCAGCCAAGACCTGACCAGAAAGCGAGGTGCGGCTATCGACCATCGTTGGGAGCACTCCAATCAAATCGAGCGTCGGGTTGAGGTTTTTGCGGATCAATTTCATCGTTTCGAGCAGTTGCCCTAAGCCTTCAAGGGCATAGAACTCCGCCTGCACGGGCAGCAGCACGTATCGAGCCGCTATCAGGCCATTGACAGTCAGGAGACTAAGGCTCGGTGGGCAATCAATAATAATAAACTCGTATGACTCTTGTACGGATTGGAGTGCGGTTTTGAGCCGGCTAAAACGGTGCTCTGCCTGAGCTAGCTCAAT
This sequence comes from uncultured Candidatus Saccharibacteria bacterium, assembly GCA_964602775.1. Lineage (GTDB taxonomy): Bacteria > Patescibacteriota > Saccharimonadia > Saccharimonadales > Saccharimonadaceae > Saccharimonas. The sequence goes on from CAZRRY010000001.1 coordinate 125,882, forward strand.
TTCGGTATTGGCAAGTGTTGGTGTTGCTGGCGCCAAAAACAACTGCTTATGATTGGTAGAACGCACAATATGCTCAAGAGCGACGCTGCGCATAATCACATCTGCCATCGTGGCCTCGAGCTGAGTTTTATCGACACCAAGCCCGCTTGTTGCATTACCTTGTGGGTCAAAATCAATCAACAGCGTCGAATGGCCCATTTTTGCCAAATAATACGCCACATTGATAGAAGTAGTCGTCTTGCCTACTCCGCCTTTTTGATTTGTGACTGCAATAATTGTTGACACGTGGTTTGTTTCCCTCTTTTGTTCAGAACTTATTATACCACGAGCGGTTCACGACGAAGAGACAATAGCCCAACAACCTTAGACAACAAAATAGCGCCCCGTGCTGGAGCGCTATTTGCTATTTGATACTCGTGATTTCGAGTTTTGAGTATTTCTGGCGGTGGCCAGTTTGGGTGTTGACGCGCTTTTTGCTCTTGTAGCGAATCACGCGGATTTTGTCGCCAGCGACACGTTCGTCGATGACCTTAGCTTTTACTTTCACACCCTTGACTAGTGGCGCGCCGACCGTGGTCTTGCCGCCATCTATTACGAGAAGTGCGTCGAGATCGAGCTCTTTTGTGCCTTCAGGGAGGAGGTCCACCATGAGGGTCTCTTTTTCGCTGACAAGATATTGCTTGCCACCGACTTTCACGACTGCTTTCATAACTATTCCTTTAGAATTATTGATTCAGATACTGATTGTAACAGAGATAGCTCGTTTTTTCAAGCACTTCCCAGCACAACATTATTGGCGTGCAGCCAGCCTTCGGTGGTCCCGCCATCGAGGTATTCACCCACTGCCGCTACGACTTTCACCTTGCCTCCTGCAGCTACATGATCATTAATTGCATCTGGGAGCTGGTATTCACCGTTGTGAGCTGGTGGCAAATGGGCCGCACGATCAATCACCTCTTTTGTCAGAATATATTTACTGATGTTGATTAAGTTACTCGGGGCATCTTCTGGCGCTGGTTGATCGACAATACGTATATAGTTCTGGTTGTCGTCCTGTTCGACAACACCGTATCTACCTACTTGTTCTTGTGAGATTCGTGCAGCCAGTAAGCCACACTGACCCGGCGGCGTTGCATCAATCAATCGTCGCACTTCACTCGAACCATCAGCATTATAGATAAAATCATCGCCCATGAGCACAACTACAGACTCGCCCTCTTCAACAAAATCCGCAGCCAGTTCTACCGGTACTGCTGTGCCATATTTGCCATAACTCGGCTGCGTGATGAAATGCAGGGTTACACCCTGTAACGGAGAGACAAGTGGAAGCATCTCTGCTTTGCCGTTACGTTTTAGGTAGTCGTTCAGCTTGATATTGCTACGATAATAGTCTTGTAACTGGTCGCTGTCTTCGCCCACGACAAAGATCAGCTCAGTAATACCCGCGGCTAGGCAGTCCTGCACAACATAGTCGACGAGCGGCCTGTTGCCAATGGGTAGCATGCATTTTTCGATTGTTTTCGTAATAGGAAGGCGCCTAGTTCCCCAGCCAGCCACTGGTATGATTGCTTTTGTGATCGTCATACTTCCCAGTATGAACTACTCGTTGGCAAAATCAAACCACGTTGGGTCTTTTTTGAGATCTTCTTCGACGCCATTCCAAAACGTATCAAGCGCTTGAACATTTGGTACATCTTCAAGAACCAGTGTGTCTTCTTCGTGATCTGTCGCAAGCGACTGCAAAATCTCGTCATCGTCATCGACAACAGGACTGAGCTGCAGCGTGCGCAGTGAAGGCATATGCGGGAGGTGGAAGTGGTGGGAAGATTTGAGGTGAAGCATTGGTGTTTGTTTCGTTTTCTTTCATATTTATATAAGCACAAACTGTATAGAAAGTCAAGCTCATCTCGCTGCACCTCATGGTGAACTATTGCTGGTCACAAGAAAAACTATGTTTCGCTCTTTTTGAGGGCAATCGACAGCGCTTTGCCATCGACATGTACTTGCTCGGTATGTCCCTCACTGACATCCCCAAGTGACTTTGCAAGCGTCTCTGATTTAATGATCTTAGCGTGCTCGTCGATCGCAGTTTGCAAGTCTTTGTCGTCGGTCTTCAACTGCAGTTCGATCCGATCATCGACATTGAGCCCAGCTTGCTTGCGGGCAGCCTGCACGTGACGGATCACCTCGCGCATGAAACCTTCGCGTTGCAGCTTAGGAGTAATTGTGGTATCAAGTTGAACTTCAAGATTTTGTTGCTTATCTTGTGGACCACGCACAGTAGCGCGTAATTCTTTCACGTTTAGCTCTTCTGTGATAATCGGTTCATAGAACCTTTCTTTTGCGTCGACTTTGCGTTCTGCTTCAAGCACTGAAAGCAATGCCGGCACCGGATTGTAGAGAGTTGCTTTTTGGAGTGGTTGTCGTACTTTTATGCCCTCTTTCGCACGAAGGCTCAACCCGTCATTTACTACTTTCCTTACCCCTTCCATGCGAGCAACAACAAGCTCATCAATATTGCCAGCCGGCAGCCAGTCCTTGAGGTGGATTGATTCTTTGTCGCCAGTCAAATTGTGATACAACTCTTCAGCCAAAAACGGCGTAAACGGTGCGAGCACATAGGCCAGCCGCACCAGCACGTAGTGGAGCGTGCGATAGGCGTCGTTTTTGTCAGCGTCGTCTTCGGAGCCTTCGGCACCTTTTGATGATCTCCAGAACCGTCGGCGTGAGCGCCGCACGTACCAGTTGCTGGCGTCGTCGAGAAACGGCAAGATCGGGCTCATCGCGTCTGGCAGATTGTAGCCGTCCATATGCTTTTCAACTTCCGCGACAAGTTGGTGCAAGCGACTAATGATCCAGATATCGAGCGGGTTGCTGCAATCTGCCAAAGGGTCAGCAAGCTGTCCGTCGTACTCCCAGCCATCAACTTCGGCATACATCGTAAAGAAATCGTACATATTCCAGATCATGCTCAGTTTGCGCGCTACGTCACCAACCTCTTTGTCTTGGAGCGAGAAGTCTTCGCCGCTCAGCAGTGGACTCGAGAGCAGCAAGTAGCGCAAACTATCGGCACTAAATTTGTCCATGAGTTCATTGGGGTCGGTGTAGTTACCATAGCTTTTACTCATTTTGCGACCATCATTGCCTGCGACGTTACCGGTCACGATGACGTTTTTAAACGCATGCGTGCCAAACAGCGCCACGTTGACAGCATGCACATAGTAAAACCACGCACGCACCTGTCCGACGTACTCGACGATAAAATCACCCGGGAAATTCGACTCAAATTTAGCTTTGTTTTCAAACGGATAGTGAAACTGTGCGAACGGCATAGAACCGCTCTCAAACCAACAGTCGATGACTTTGTCGATGCGCGTATACATTTCGCCGTCGATTGCAAACGTGACGTCGTCGACCCACGGTCGGTGGTAATCCTCAAGTTCGACTCCTGAGAGTTCTTTGAGCTCAGCGTAACTACCGATGACTTTTATCTTGCCCGACTCGCTTTTCCAGACCGGCATGGCTGTGGCCCAAAATCGGTCACGGCTGAGGTTCCAGTCTGGTGCTGATTCAATCGTCTTGGCGAATCGACCATTTTTGACATGTGGTGGAAACCAGTTGATCGGGCCGTTTTCTTCGAGCATCTGCTCGCGCTGGCCAGCGACATCCATAAACCAGCTCGGGTGGGCGCGGTACATCAGCTTGGTGCCACAGCGGTGACAATGCGGGTAACTGTGGCGAATATAGTCGATTTTCCAGACAATCCCCCGCTCTTTGAGGTCTTTGGCAATCTGTTTATTGGTTTCCCAAACATTCTGCCCCGTCCAATCACCTTCGGTGAAATTACCATTCTCGTCGATGGTATGCACAACAGGTATGCCTTTTTGCTGCGCTAGCACAAAGTCTTCCTCACCGTACGCTGGTGCCAGGTGCACGATGCCCGTACCGTCCTCGGCACTCACATAGTCTGCCGCCCATACTTTATGCGCACCCTCACCACGGTAGCCAAAGAGAGGTTCATATCTTAGGTCTACGAGCTCTGCACCCTTCATCTCCCGCAGAATTTCATACTGGAGGGGCTTATGTTTTTCGTCTTGCAACACCTTCTCTACTAATTCTTTAGCAAGAATAAACTGATCGCTACCAACCTTCACCTCAACATAATCGAGCTTCGCGTTAACTGCCAGAGCAGTATTAGCAGGTAATGTCCACGGCGTTGTCGTCCACGCCAGTAAATACACCGGCTTAGCATCTGGCTTATTGACAAAATTCATTGGGAGGAAACCTATTTCTTTCAGAAGACGTGCCGTCGTCGGCGAAAACTCCTCAAGTAAAAGCTCCTCTTTTGTATACCAACGAGCATGCTCGAGATCATCCTCGCAGAAAATTTTTACATCGACTGCTTTTTGAGCAAGCTGTATGGAATAATTATGAAACTCCATCTCTACAAATACTTCCTCACCTGTCTCGTGCAACGTCTTCTCGCTTGAACCATTCATCACAAGGTTGATCTTTTGCACTTTAGCAGATGTAATATCAATACCAACCTCTTCAAGCACTTCTTTGTGAAGAGCGCTTTCTTTCGTCTCACCTTCCTCAACACCACCAGCAGGGGCTACTAAACATCCCTCAAAAACCCCACCTTTGCAATTATTACCAAGTAAGATCTTACCATCATCAGAGATGATATTACCGCCAACTATTGTGCGCTTGATCACTCGTAATTTTTTACTATTCGGCTGCTTTTCTTCGATCTTAAACTTCACAAACACACTCGGATCAGTTACATCCTGATACGCCCCAGCGTCCATTGTCACCTCGGCTTTACTTAGTGGTGTGGCATCGAGCGTACAATACATCAGGACTTTTTCACCCTCGTAAATTTTGCCGGCATCATAGAGCGTCTTAAATGCCCACCAGACGCTTTCCATGTATTCTTTGTCCATAGTTTTGTAGGCATTGTCCATGTCTACCCAGCGGCCGATGCGTGCCACGACATCATTCCATTCACTACTCGTCTGCACCATATTGTTGCGGCACGCGATGATGTATTTTTCGATACCATAGTCGAGCACTTCTTCGCGGCTATTGATACCGAGTTTTTTCTCTGTAAATCGCTCTGCTGGCAGTCCGTGACAGTCCCAGCCCCATACGCGCTCAACGCGCTTGCCTTTCATCGTTTGATAGCGAGGAATTGCGTCCTTGACGATGCTGCTGAGCAAGGTTCCGTGGTGAGGGTTGCCAGAAATAAACGGCGGCCCGTCATAAAACACATATGAATTATCTTTCGGGCGGTTTTCGACTGATTTTTCAAACGTCTTGTCGGCCTTCCACCGCTGCACCCAATCTTTTTCATACTCTAGCGCCCGCCGACGTGTACCAGATTTAAATTTCATAGTTCCTCCTTGCTTGATTTTTCTTTAGAATAGCGATATAATGAAGGTATAGAAAACCTAGCCAGTGTTGGATTACACAGACTAGGTTTTCTCTTTTTTATACGTGTTTTCATCATTTTATCCGAACCACCTTCCCTGTTTTTTCGATCAACAGTACTTGTTTTGTGCTCTTCGCTAAGCTTGCTTGATAAGCCACTTCTCGACGCACACGAGCAATATGAATCTTAATTCGACGCGCATCGATAATGACGTTGTGCGACTGCTTCGCGGCTCGCTGGAACTGCCTCTGAATCGTGTATTTACTTCCGCCAACAGGACTTTTGATCTCCCATTTTTCACCACTAACTTCAATATCAGGCGTACTCATAGAAGCGACTGGCAAAAATTGAATATCGGCCTGAAAAAACTCTAGCAACAGACTGGCGGCACTCAGCTCAAATCGCGCAGGCACAGGATGGACGGCTTGCGGTATGATAACTCGGTATTTTTTCATAGCAGTCCCACAACCTCACGCTCCGACGCAAGGCAGCTTAAATATAACTTACATTTCATAATATCTCCACAATCTTTTGTAATGTTTCCTCTGGCGATAAATGCGTCGAGTCAATAACGTGTGCGAGAGAAGTTTGCATTAAGAGGCTAGTGTAATGGTATGTTATGCGATTGATTTCCCATTCATTTAATTCGGGTCTGCTCGCCGAACCAGCTAAGACCTTTTCCATGCTCGGCTTCAGCAAAAACCACTTCGCTTCAAACGTGACGCCCTCGAGCGCCTTCGTAATTTGCTCGCGCACTGTATCAGTAAATGGATAGTCTACTATCACGTCCAGCCCATCTTTGAGAGGATGTTCAATGAACTCAATGATACGCTCGTGAACCTCTGGTAACATGTCGTCCATGGTGGCGTCTTTTGGATAATTCTTGCTAACCCACGACGAGATCAAATCACCATCGACATACATGGCATTTGGCATTTGAGCAGCAAGCATCCTAGAAATTGTCGTTTTGCCCGAGTGTACTGAGCCACTGATAGAAATCAGCCTTGGCATAAAACTCATTGCTTATCTCCTTTTCGCACCATCGTTATCTCCGGAAGCATGTTATCATGCAGCCTTTCAGAGCCCTTTACAGGCTCAAAGCCCCATTTTTTGTAGAACGCTATCGCCCGTTCATTATACGCAACCACTTCTAGTTGTATTGGCTTCGTTGGGTCAAAAAAATCGATCACTTTCTGCATCAGCTGACCACCAACTACTTTGCCGTGCCATACTTTGTCGACATACAGTGAGCCAACATGCTGCACGCCATCTTCGTCTGCAAATGGTGACGTGACGCCTATGACATGTCCTTCGCTGTCTTTTGCCACCCAAGCTGCAAAACGAGGGTCTTCGAGAGTAGCCAACCGTGCATCAACTCGCTCGGGCTCATTGAAACGTTTTGTGCGTTCATGCACCCATTCATGCGACACGCCGGCTGCTAGGTTCGGGTAGGTATCGAGCCACGATTGTGCACGCATCTCATTTGCCGCCACAAGATCATCTCGGGACAGAAGTCGCTCTATGACAAACTGCCTTTCAGTATACTGCTCGCTGTTTGATTGCTGCTCGCTCATAGAATCCCTTTAGATACATTAAAAAACACCTATTTTGACTACGAGAATCCGATCGCTCGGACGGTACCATCTCGTTTCCAAAAGAAGTGTTCTTTTAGCGCTTAATCTGCTCACTTTGTCGCAGTGAATCACGGCGGGTTCTAGTTTCTTTCATAGATTTCTTCCCGCTGACGTATATCTCTATTTGCAGCTGATAACCACTCAAACGTCTTGACGTTATTATAGCAAAAAGGCAGAGTTTTTCCACCCCTGCCTTTTCTTAGAGCTCAGAACTTAGATCTTAGAACTTTCCGGAACTACCAGATCCAAGGATTTTTCTTGGCGTAGCTATTCTGCATCCACTGGTTGAACAGGCTCCATTTGCGTGGCGCAAACGCAGCTACCCACAAGAGGACGCTGTATACCATATGCTCGTCAACGATTGGATTGTTTTTGAGAGGCATTTCTGCAGCCCACATCATCATGAGTAATGCCGTACCAGTCGCCGCTGCGACACGTAGACCGATGCCAAACACGAGTGCAAGCCCAATCCCAAGGAGACCAAGCATGAACAGCCAGTCAACCAAGACATTGCCTGCAAGCCCGTGGAAGAAATCTGCCATCGGACTCTGTGGATTGACCCCCATTTTGAGGAATCCAGTTGTTGGCGAGACGCCATCAAGCCACGCTTTGCCATGTGGGGTTGCAAACCCTAGCCCCATTGTTTTGTCGAGGAATGCCCATACGAAGACAAATCCCACCATAATTCGTGCAACCGCGAGTGCGTACCATGCTTTCTCGTAGTTTACTGTTTTTTTGACCATTGTACCCTTTCCCTCCTAAATAATGGATATGCTTATACTGTACATTGATTGGAGAGAAAAGAAAAGACTTTTTGACAACAAACCAAGAAAGAGTAACATTTTGCTGACGGCCGTCAACGAAATGTTACAGTTTTGAGAAAATAGGGCGGGTTCTGTCGTCGTACTGCGTTATAATTCTACCGCCTACAGGTTAGCGGTAAGTACGTGCCTGCGCCCGGCCTAAAATAGTGCGTTGCCGTACTTGATGATAATTGCAGCCGTCATAAATGTGACGACACTAAACAATACGACTTTGTCATAGCTCTTATCGACATAGTTTTTGAGTGCTATTTGTAGGCCACGAGGCAAATAAAGGTTGTTTTCTCGGATATTATAGCGTGTGATAGCAAACCAAACGAATGTTGTCGTGGCAGTGACGAGCAGACACCATGGACATAGCGCACCGATGACAAAATAGCTCATACCAAACAACCAAAACGCAAAGATAAGCCCTAGAGTATAGCAGATTTGCGCGACAAACATGAAGCCCCTCGGAAACTTCACGCCCGAAAGCCCAGCGATTGCCACTGTTATCACCACTGGTTCGGCTACCATGCCGAGAAAGCTGTTTGGAAAGCCAAAAAGACTCGCCGAAGGATGTAGCCCGACTGTCGCGCAGTTGACGATAATGTTGATACTGCAGCTCAACACCGCCTCAGGGTTGCGCGCCAGCTCAATTGCCTCAGCCGACAATACAAACGACGCCACTAAACTCGCGATCGCTCCCACCAACATACTTGCAAAAATCCATCGGTCATCACGAATCCGTTTCTCTTCGTGGGTGAAATAGGCTTTAATTTTGCGTAGCATAGTAGCTTACCTCACTAATCGTTGGCATGACACTGCCACGCCATATGTTTTGGATCTGCCCATCTGTACTCAGGGCGATAATCGTCGGATACTCGACAATATCGTAGGCGCGACAAAACATTGCGCCATCACTCGTGTCGGGATCGAGTGTCTCGAGCACTTTGCCTGTCTGCCTCGCCATGTCACCCAAAAACGTTTCAACAGCACGCGAGTATTCCGTGTTATCTTTTGTTACGACGACGACACGCATTAATAAACTACTCCTCGCTGCCTTTTCGCTGCTTTAAAATATTGACAAAATCATCGAGTGTCTCAAACTTATGAAAAACACTCGCAAATCGCACATAGGCAACTTCGTTGCAGGCGGCCAGTTCGTCAAGGACAAATTCGCCAATCTGGCTCGACATGATCTCACTCTCACCAAGCTCATAAAGACGCTCTTCAACTTTGTCGATAATCTTCTCTACCTCGACTTCAGAGCTAAAAAACTTACCGACCGAACGACGAATTGCTGTCGCTAGTTTTTCGCGGTCAAACAATTCCCTCGAGCCATCTTTTTTGATAACCGCAAGATGCGGGTGCTCGATTCGCTCGTAGGTCGTGAAGCGGTGCTTGCCGTCCATTGTCTCTCGCCGCCGACGAATAGTGATGCCATCGGCTGATTCACGTGACTCGAGTACGCGACTGTCGCCTATTTTATAACTTTGTGCCATGGGTACCACACTCTTTCTTAGGATTCTTCAGACTGCTTCTTTTTGCGACGCCTCAGAAACGCTGGCGTGTCATCGTCGTCATCGTCTTGCGTGTTTGCCTGCGCCCAAATATCGGCTGCTGGCTCACTGGCGAAATGCTGTGCTGCATCGGTGCTCGAAAGATCCATATCGATCGCATCAACGGCCTGATCGACAGTGCTTTTCTGCGTGAGACTGGCTGGCTTGTCGAGCTCGACTGCCTGTTCGTGGAAATAAGCGCTATCAAAACCTGTTGCGATGACGGTGATGATGAGCTCGTCTTCAAGATCTGGCTTGAGAGTTGCACCAAAGATAATATTAGCATCTGGACTGACAGCGCTGGTAATGATTTCAGCAGCTTCTTGAATCTCGCTCATGCTCATATCGTAGCCACCAGTGACGTTAAACAGCACACCTTTGGCGCCATCGATCGACACTTCGATAAGCGGCGACTCAATCGCCTGTTGCGCAGCCTGTGCGGCACGATTGTCACCGCTCGCGCGACCAATACCCATTAACGCAGAGCCTGCATTGCTCATGATTGCTTTGACGTCCGCAAAGTCGAGGTTGATAAGCCCATGCTCGGTAATAAGTTCTGAAATACCCTGCACACCCTGCCTCAATACATCGTCAGCAATCTTGAATGTTTCGAGGAGTGGCGTCCGACGATCAATCGTCTGAAGTAAGCGATCATTTGGAATAGTAATCAATGTATCGACTTGACGCCCGAGCTGCGCGATCGCCCACTCTGCATTAGTACGACGTTTTTCGCCCTCAAAACTAAATGGTTTTGTCGCAACACCGACTGTCAGAATACCAAGCTCACGAGCAGTTTCGGCCACCACATGTCCAGCACCAGAACCAGTACCACCACCTGCGCCGATAGTGACGAACACCATGTCAGCACCAGTCAAAGCGTCGCGGATTTCGTCGATTGATTCGCGAGCGGCGGCTTCGCCGACCGATGGGTCAGCACCAGCACCGAGACCATTGGTAGTATTGTGTCCGAGATGGATTTTGATATCTGCCTTGGAGTTGTGGAGCGCCTGCGCGTCAGTGTTCATCGCAATAAACTGCACACCGACAAGTCCCGCGTCTTTCATGCGGTTCACGGCACTGCCTCCAGCGCCACCGACTCCCACAACCTTGATACTGGCAAAGGTTTGGATTTCGCTAGGTTTTACCTCAGGCATAATTCGTTTTCGCTCCCCTTCGTATAGAATGAATACTAATCTTGTTCTAGTATATCATTTTTGTTCAGGCTGCAACAGAGTCACTATGCTTTAAATCTACCAAAAATATTCTTGAGTAAACTTCCTGCTTGTTTGATGGAGCTTTTGCCAGCTTTCTTTGTCCGCGGACCAGCCACATGGTGCGTAGTACCTTCTGTATCGATGAGCATGAGACCAACTGCCGTCGCAAACTCTGGCGTATCGACACCATCTGCGACACCACCAAATCCACCTGGTTTACCGACGCGCACCGCGAGTCCCAGCTTTTCTTTAGCGTATTCAGCGATATGTTTGATATTCGCAGAGCCGCCCGTCAGTATAACTCCGCTCGGTAGCTGTCCAGCACGACCAGCTTTTTTCAATTCATGCTGCACTGCTTCAAAGATCTCTTCGAGCCGCGCTTCGACGATCTCGTCAATTTCTTGTGTACTAAACGAGTAGATTTCTCCCTCGTACTTGACGCTGATTCCTTCGGCTTCTTTGCGAACAAGCGCCGAGGCATGTGAAAGTTTCACTTTTTCGGCAATCGCTGGATCAGTCTTGAGACCAATCGCTAAGTCGTTGGTGATTGCAGCTCCACCAACTGGGATCACGCCGACATACTGGAGGTCACCTTCTTCAAATACGGCCACACCGGTCGTCGCACCCCCCATATCGACGACTGCGACACCACTCTCTATTTGGCTTTCTTGCACCACTGCTTTGGCACTCGCCATGACCGCTGGCACGAGACCATTTGGTGAAACGGTCGCCATCTCGGTGGCTTTTTGCAGACTCGCTACATACGGCGCCATCGCCGAAACGACATTTGCAGTAATCTCGAGCCGAGTGCCTGTCATACCCAGCGCATCTTTGATGCCGCCTTGGCCGTCAAGCGTATAACTAAATGGTACGACTTCCAGAATTTCACGGTTGGCAGGAATTTTTCCCACAGTGGCCACTTCTTCGATCCGCGCGAGGTCTTCTTCGACAATCTCGTGATCGGCCATGCCGACCGCAATCATGCCATCCGCTTTTGTGCTCACAATATGTGAACCGTTGATACTCACCGTCGCAGCATTGACCTCATAGCCGCTCATACGCTCTGCCTCACCGAGCGCCTCATCGATTGCATGGGCTGGGCCCGCGAGATTGACGACAGTGCCTTTGCGCATACCAGTATTTAGTGCTTTGCCGACACCCACAATCGTGGGAGTGCCAGTCGCCGGGTCAACATGTCCAACCACCGTACGAACTGTGGTGGTACCAATATCTATACCGACTGCGTATCGAGATTGTTCCTGCATATGGTGAACAGTATAGCATATCGCTTACGCAAACGACAGAAGTGCCCTACCTTGTTGTTGGCTTGTTATGTCGGTATCGAGTAAGTGCTACCATCAGCGAAACTGCCACGATACACTCGTCGAGTACCCCAGCGTATGAACCAAACAAGACACTAAACACAAGCCATAGTGGCACTGTCGTAAGCAGAAGTCTACGCATTGCGTTTTCGTCACGCTGCCACAATGCCACGCTAGAAATGACCATCGCAGTCATTGGCAAGAAACTTATCCAACCCCGAAACGTCACCACACTTACCACCACAACTGCAGCAATCACGACCCAGAGTGGCCACAGCGGGCGACGACGGTTGCTGTAGTGACCAAATATCACTGCTCGACCCGCCGAAACAAGATTGAGCAACGCACCTGTCCCAGCACCAAGCAACATAAAGTGAATGGCAAACAACAAGGCTGAGGCCATATAGACGGCCAGTATCATATGGCGCTTCTTGAACTGCACCGATGCAATCTCACAGCCAAGCGCCACGAATCCGATCGCTTGTATCGCGATTTCCACCCTATTCATCTGTCATTAACCTGCTGTCAGTATCTCGGCACCAGTCTCAGTAATCAGCACTGTGTGTTCAAAATGCGCCGCCAAGCTGCCGTCGCGGGTAGCAAAAGTCCAGCCGTCGTCGAGCTCAACCACTTTTTCACTGCCGAGTGTTGCCATTGGCTCGATTGCGATTGTTTCACCTGGATTGAGTAGCACACCACTGCCTCTGCGACCATAATTTGGGATATCTGGCGGCATATGCATTTTGAGCCCTACCCCATGTCCTACTAATTCACGAATAATACCAAGTTTTCCGTCGCTCAATACTTTTTCGATTGCAGCAGAAATATCACCCGTATAGACTGGCCCTTTGATCGCATCAATCCCCGCATACAAACTTCGCTCAGTAGCAGCAAGCAGATGCTTGACTGCGCCCCGCGGCTCCTCGCCCACAACCATAGTAAATGCAGCATCGGTTTTCATGCCTTTGTAGGTAATCACAAGGTCGAAACTGACAATGTCACCTTGTCGCAGCGTATAGTCTGTCGGTATGCCATGCACTACCTCGTCGTTGGTGCTGATGCAGATCACGCCAGGAAAATTCACCTCCGTCGTTTTGTAGGTTGCTTCAGCACCGTATTCTTTGATTTTTGCTGCTGTAAATGTATCGATCTGCCGCTCTGTCATACCGGGCTGTACAAATGCCCGAATATCCTGCAAAATCCGCGCCAATATCTTGCCGCCTTCACGCATCGCCTGAAGCTGTTCGGGAGTCTTGAGACCAGTGATTAGCTCTGTCATACTTTTGTGACTTCGTCGTAGATACGGTCATGCACTTCGCCGGCTGTCCCCGTGCCATCGAGGTGAATAATCTTGACACCTGCTTCAGCAAAAATACCCAAAACAGGGTACATTTTTTGGCGATAAATCGTCATGCGCTTGGCAATCGTTTCTGGGGTGTCTTCCATGCGATGTCGCTTTTCGAGGCGCTGCATAATTTCTGCTTCTGGCACTTCAAGAACCACAACAATATCGATCTTCTCGCCCATTTTTGCGAGATAGTCATCAAGCCACGCTGCTTGCTCAGCAGTCCTTGGAAACCCGTCAACGATGATATTGCCATACTTTTTCTCGCGCGCATCTTGCACAGCCTGCTCAAACACCTCGTAGGTCAGGGCGTCATTTATGAGCTCGCCTTTTTTGAGCAGATCAATCACTTCTGGATCAGTGCTCTGGCGCAGCATCTCGCCAGTTGACAGCCATTTCCAGCCCTGTCGTACAGCCAGCATTTGCCCCTGCATACTTTTTCCTGCGCCTGTCGGACCAAACAAAAGAATCATATCTATCCCCTATTTATTATTTCGAAAGTTGTTCTTTAACAACGCGCGCTACCATGGCGCCATCCGCTGCGTTGCCAGCCTGGGCTTTGACCGCGCCAATCACTTGACCCATCATCTGCAAGCTACTTGCGCCTAACTCGGCAATTTTGGCGCGCGCGAGCTCACGCACCTCATCCTCACTGAGCTGCTGCGGCAAGTATGCTTTGAGCACCTCAGCTTCTTGCTCTTCAGGTTCGGCCAGTTCAGGACGTGCATTGTCACGGTAGAGCTTGGCAGACTCTGCGCGTTTTTTCACTTCACGAGCAATCACTTGCTCAATTTCTGCGTCACTCAAGCCTTCGTCGCGTTTATTTTTGGCAACTTCTTCGTTGAGGACGGCTGCTTTGAGGTTGCGCAGCACTTCCCCTACAAAACGATCGCCGCCAAGAAGGGCGGCTTTCATTTCATCGTTAATGCGCTGCTTCAGCGACATTGACTAGCGGATACCCAGGCGCATTTTGGCCATTTTATCTGCTTTGCGTTCTTTGCGAATAATCGCCTTGACGCGTCGTTCGCTTTTGCTCAGTGGCTTTTCGAAGCGCATTTTAGCTTTTGCTTCGGCGAGCACACCGCTCTGCAATACCTTGCGGTTGAAGCGACGAATGATGTTTTCGTTTGCTTCTCGTTCGTCTTTACGTGTAACTTGTACCATATCGTTGGTATTGTAACAGATTGAAAAACATTTATCAATGCTTGGCTCTATTTAATGATGACTTTTTGAATTTTAGCACTATACATTTTTCCTGTCGCAGGGTGTGCCCGACCGACTTGGGGTTCAATCGATAATATACCCTCAATAGGCCTATCGCCATGCGCTGGAAAAATGAATGTACGGTCCTCCATTGGCGTGTCTTCAACTCTTTGACCAGCGGGGACTTGAAAAATTGAGTGTCCTACATCCCCCATCGGATCTAGAGAGGTGAGCCCGTACTCGTCCATTAGTTCAACCGCCAGATTATAAATATCGCCGATTGTCTTGGCCTGCAAATCTGCATACTCATATAGCCTGTCGACCATCGTGTGGGCATCATCAATCAATACTTGGTAGAACTCATCAGTACCAATCACAAATGTTTCTGCCCAGTTGCTCCAAACGGTGTCATTGAGCGGTGTGCAGTCGAGCATCACAATATCATTTTCCTGCACAGCAACCGAATCTGAAGGCAGATGGTATCTACGAGAAATCGGCAGACTAGTGCTCTCTCCAACGTACACCAAAACAGGATACCAGTGCTCACTGAGGCCAGCTTCTGCAAGTGCAGCGATGTACCGATCCGCTATTTGTTTTTCTGTTTCGCCCGGCTGTATTGAGCGAGCAACCCTACGCGTCACCTCGACGGTAGGCTTCTGCATTGCATTGAATCTCTCTATATACTCTTGCTTATCTAACATACAAGTTATTATACACCCCGTAAAGTGGATGGACGCCAACTACTAAATCTCGCTAGCTATCTTCGGCTTTCAACGAAGCCCATCCACCCTTGATAGCTCACTAATCTTGCAATTTATTGTTAAGAATTTACTGTTAACTGTTACAGTAACTGTTACAGGTAACTGTTGCAGGGATTATCCTTTAACAGATGAGCTAACTTGCAGCAGTAAGCTAGAGCAGGGGTGCGAGGGTGATGCAGTAACGTAACAGCTAGCGTATTATTGAGGCTCAAACCGAAGCAACCGACCTTCGACGCTCTTGCGGCCCTGCCATTCGTTGATGGTTAGCTGAAACCACACCGACGCGACGTCGCCCGGCTCGGGCTGCCACGACGTATCAGCATTAAATGCAATCAGCTGAATATGTCGCGCCGTACTATCGACGATATCTATTTTGAGGTGCTGTGCGTCAGCACCCATACGGCGAACGCTTGCTACTGCTGCCTCTTCCAGACAGAGCACTGGCTCGGGATTACCGTTGCCAAATGGCTCGAGCATCGCAAGCTGATTTACCAGTTGTTCGTCGACTTCAGACAAATCTTTGATCGTCACATCGGCTTTGGGCAGGAGTAGTGGAGCTTGGGGTGGCAGCTCGAGCGCCACGTAGTATTCATTGACTCGCTGGCGGAACAGGTCGATATTGGCCGTCGGTAGCGTCACGCCAGCCGCAAGTTTGTGTCCACCTCCTTTGGTGATGAGATCGTCGCTCGCCCGAATCGCATCGGCTGCACTAAAGTCACCATAGCTACGCGCGCTTCCTTTACTTTCATTGCCGATTTCCTGCAGGACAAAGGTTGGTTTCTTGTATTTTTCTAGCAATTTCGCCGCTACAATACCGACAATGCCATGGTTCCAGTCTGGATGGCTTACGACCAAGACATTGTCATAGCGGTGCTTTTCGGCCTGAGCAGTAGCGGCTTTATGAATCACATCCTGATCGGCGCGCCGTTCGGCATTCATCGCATCGAGCTGTTGGGCAAGCTCCAGGGCATGCTCGCCCTTTTTCGCGAGCAACATTTCTTGCGCGTATTTCGCTGTTTCTAGCCGGCCGGCAGCATTCATGCGTGGACCGAGCGCAAACCCTAAGCTGCGTGCATTGACTATTTCGGGCTCGACTCCGCTGACCGCCATGAGCGCCTTGAGGCCTGGTCGCTTGGTTTTGGCAAGCACTTTAAGACCCCAGTAGGCATGCGTGCGGTTTTCGTCGATGAGCGTCACCACATCACACACCGTACCGAGTGCGACAAGATCGAGCAGCCATTTTTCTTGACCTATCGGCAGTCCGTCGAGACGAGTCTGGAGTGCCTGGACGAGCTTGAATGCCACACCAACGCCCGGAAGGTCGAGGAATGGATAGAGGGGGTGGATCTTGGATCTTGGATCTTGGATCTTGGAGATGAGTTGCAGGTTGCGGTATTTTTTGGGGTGATCTTGGAGGAGCCGCTTTGGGTTGATGACCGCTACTGCTGGTGGCTGAATGGGTGCGACATTGTGGTGATCGGTGACGATAACATCCACACCGAGTTCGTTGGCGCGCTTAATAGGCCCCTCGCTCAGACTCCCGCAATCTACTGTGATAATCAACGTAGCCCCAGTCGCCGCAATTCGCTCAACTGCTTCGACCGTCATGCCGTAGCCTTCGACAAACCGATTTGGGATAAACGTTTCGACGAAACGAAACCCAAATGCCGTCAACGCTTCGACCAACACGGTTGTCGCCGTCAGGCCGTCAATATCATAGTCGCCATAGATTGTGATACGATCTTGCTGTTCGCGCGCTTTTACGAGCCGGTCGACGGCGCGCTGCATATCAGGCAGCAAAAATGGGTCGTGACCCGCTTCGTAGCGTGGACTCAAAAAAAGCTCACGTGCCTCGCCTTTGAGGCCGCGGGCTTCAAGAATCTGCTCAAACAAGCTCATGAAAGCTGAACGTCAGTAGTTGTGCGCTTTGGTCGCCCTGCCCCAGCCTGCTGCTGGGATTTGATGACGATACTTTGGAGTTCTTTAAAGATAGGAAACTGTTTGTTAGTTGAGTAAATCTTGGTATTGCCCTGCTTTTCACCGAGCAAGAAACCGACTTTTTCGAGACGTTTCAGCTCGCGCTGAATATTGCCTGGATCTTCTTTGATAAGTTTGGCAAGGCCTCGGACATGAGTGTGAAAATCGGGGTATTTGGCGTACACAACCACTATTTTTCGTCGCACTCTTGATGTAATGAAAACGTCTAACACGCGTAACCTTCCGACTTACTTACCTACTATACTGTTGCTTTTTATTCTACATTTTTCGAGAAGACAATGCAAGTCTTCCGGTGAGTTTATCAGCGCCAATTGAGAATAATCTGGTTAATCTTTGCGATTGTGTCTTCGTGAGATGGCATCGTGTTGTCCGTATAGTAGTGGTCGGTCCCCATATAGTTGTCTTTGACATCGAGAATATGCAACTCATCTGCAGCCACGTGCAGCTGATCTACTGCAGGGATCGTCGCAACTGGCGCCGCCACCACAAGACGCTTGATACGAATCGGCTTGAGAAAGTCGAGTGCAACCGCCAAGATTGCTCCGTTGCTAAAGCCATCTGACACCAAGATCACAACTCGCTCGCGCAAGAGATCGGCATCGATCAGCCCTCCATCACCTATCAGGCGGTTGATGCGGCTAAAGGCTTGTCGTTTTTGGTCCTCAAGGTATCCATGAAACTCGCTGACATATTCTTGGATTTCACCATCACTAAACTGACTGTTAAACGTGAAATTGCCCGCTTGACTGACTGCGCCGAAACTCATCGATTCGCCCGGTACATCGATCTCCTCAGTGACAAGCATGGTCAGCACGCAGTGTAGCTGTGCGGCAATCTGCTCACCAACCAGCACTCCACCGTCACTCAGTGCAACGACTGCGCAATCTTCGTAGCGATATTTCTCAAACAATTCCGCTGCCAGCAATTGCCCAGCCCGTGACCGACTATCAAAATACATATGCTTATAGTACCAGCTATCGAGATGTTCGGACAAGCTATAATACATAGTATGGAGTTTTACGAAATAGCACCACTTTCGATTGTCAGAGCTGACTCGGCCGTGCTGACATATCACGCAGCCACTCCACTTGCCATAGGGCAGCCTGTGCTCATTCCGGTAGGCAAAAAAACGCTCCAGGGTCTCGTCATACGCCGCACCACCAGACCTTCCTATGAAACAAAACCTATCGTATCGGCTATCGATGCGCCCGCACTGCCGACTGTCCTTGTCGAGCTGGCGCTATGGATGAGCCAGTACTATGCTACCCACCTCTCCCTCGTGCTCCAGACAATTTTGCCAAAAGGTATCGCCAAAAAGCGCCGATTTGCCCCAAAACCTCAGCTACTTGTCAACCGAGAACGAACAAAAATTGTGTTCAATAGTGCTCAACGTCATGCTATCAGTACCATCACCGCGATGTCACCTGGTGCGGCTATTTTGCACGGCATCACTGGTAGCGGTAAGACTGCTGTCTATATCGAACTTGCCAAGCGTAGCATCAACCAAAACAAATCAGTGCTTTTACTCGTGCCAGAAATCGCACTCACCTCTCAGCTACTCGCAGAGTTTACGCAGCATTTTCCAGATGCGATTGTCACTCATTCCCAGCAAACAGAAGCCGAACGCCATGCCATATGGGTACGCGTCGCCACAGCCACAGAGCCGTTGGTACTTATTGGCCCCCGCTCAGTGCTCTTTATGCCAGTAGCAACCCTTGGGCTTATCGTGATCGACGAAGCACATGAGCCGAGCTACAAGCAAGATCAATCTCCTCGCTACTCTGCCCTACGTGTTGCCAGCAAACTTGCCGCTCTCCACCAGGCAAAGGTGATTCAAGGCTCTGCAACCCCTTTGGTGAGTGAGTATTACCTGGCGACTAGCCACGGTCGACCGATTGTGACGATGCTCGAAAAAGCTCGCACCGACACCGCAACCCCCACGATCTCATTGGTCGATATGACCAAAAAATCTGAGTTTAGCCGTCATCGATTTTTGTCTAACCACCTTCTGCAGCAGATTGAGACGACACTAGCAGCTGGCAAACAGGTCCTTATTTTCCACAACCGTCGAGGCAGCGCCAGTACAACGTTATGTGAGTCCTGCGGTTGGTCTGCTATCTGCCCACGCTGCTTCGTCTCCTTCACACTTCATGCCGATACGTACAAGATGATGTGCCACATTTGCGGTGTACGCGAGAGAGTTCCGACCTTATGCCCAGAGTGCCATGCCACTGATATCCGCCACAAAGGTATCGGCACGAAACTCATTGAAAGCGAATTAGCAACACTCTTTCCTCGAGCTACCATTGCACGCTTTGATGGTGATGTCGCCAAAAACGACACGCTCGAGAAACGCTACCAAGAGCTCTATGATGGCAAAATCCAAATTATTATCGGCACGCAGGTGATCGCAAAAGGACTAGACCTGCCGCACCTTACTGCAGTTGGCGTCATTCAAGCAGACGCCGGATTATGCTTGCCAGACTATGCCGCCAGCGAGCGAACATTTCAGCTACTCGCTCAGGTAGTTGGACGCGTTGGACGATCATCGCAGCCAACGACCATTGTCGTACAAAGCTACCAGCCCACGGCACTTGCCGTCCAGCAGGGGCTTGCACAACACTACGATAGCTTCTATACCTCAACCCTGATTGAGCGTCAGCGTGCTGTGTTTCCCCCTTTTATCTTTCTCCTGAAACTTACCTGTGTCTACAAAACAGAAGCTGCTGCTATCCGTAATGCCGCACAGCTTGCAGAAACTATCAAGCTCGCCTACCCTGACGTACAAGTACTTGGCCCAACGCCAGCGTTTTATGAACGACAGCACGACACCTACCGCTGGCAGCTTATCGTAAAGTCACCGACGCGACAACGGTTGCTCGCTATTATGGCGACAATTCCTTCGTCTCACTGGCAGGCTGATATTGACCCCGCAAGCCTTCTTTGATCTGATATACTAAAGACAATGAAAAAAGATGCTATTATCACTCTTCCGCATGTACATTTGCGCCAGAAATCCCAACGCGTCCACGTTGTCACCGACGACACACGACAGTTGGTCGACGACATGACGAGCGCAAGTATCGACTGGGAGGATTCAAGACCACATGAGATTAGCGCTGCCCTGGCCGCAGTACAAGTAGATCGACTCGAAAAAGTCGTCATCGTCCGTGCCGACTTTGACAACAAATCCAACCGTGAGTTTATCGCACTCATCAACCCTGAAGTTGTGAAATATGAAGGAGAACTCGTCAGCGACTACGAAGGCTGCTTGAGCGTCAAAGATATCTACGGCAAAGTTCCTCGCTACAGCAAGATTCGCGTCAAAGCACTCGACACTGAAGGCAATGAGGTGCGCTTCAAAGCTGATGGATTTTTGGCGCGAGTAATCCAGCACGAAGTCGATCACACGAACGGTATCGTGTTTATTGACCATATCAAAGACAACCCGGCAGCCTTCTACCGGCTCAATGACAAGGGCGAACTCAATCCACTCGACTATGACACGGTTATCAAAGACAATCATGAACTCTGGGACTAATTGGCCGCCAATTGTTTTTTTTGGCACTGAAGATTTTAGCTTGTACGCACTCAAAGCGTTGGTCGAGGCACAGTTCCATGTCGCCGCTGTCATGACAAAACCCGACAGTCGACGCGGTCGAGGCCAGAATATGACCGAGCCAGCCGTCAAAACATTTGCAAAGCAACACGGTATCCCTGTCTGGCAGCCAGAAAAACTTTCGGAGATTACCGAAGACATTAAAGCGCTCGACTCACCCGCTGGCGTACTTGTGAGCTTCGGGAAAATCATTCCTGAGTCGATCATCTCACTTTTCACTCCTGGAATTATCAATGTCCATCCGTCGCTCCTCCCTCAGTATCGAGGTCCATCACCAATTGAATCAGCAATTGCACACCGCGATGCAAAAACAGGCGTTAGTATCATGCTACTGACACCGAGGATGGATGCTGGGCCCGTCTACTACCAAGTGCCGTATGCTCTCGACGGCACCGAAACAAAACCCGAACTCTACGCGACACTAGGACAACTGGGCGCAAATATTTTAGTCCAACAGCTCCCCGCTATACTTGAGGGCGCAACGACACCGACTATCCAGGACGAACAAGCCGCGACCTATTGTCGTCTCCTCTCAAAACAAGACAGCCTGCTCGATCTCGGCACATTCACTCCTGGCGAAGCTGAAGCTCGTGTCCGTGCGCATCTCGGCTTCCCGCGCACACGAGTCACGGTAGGTAATCATGAAATTATTATCACCAAAGCCCATGCTGTAATGACCCAAAAAACACCGCTTGATCTGCCATGTAGTAACGGTGCCTTTTTGTCGATTGACGAATTAGTTGCTCCTAGCGGCAAGACGATGTCAGCCGAGGAGTTTCTGCGTGGGCACACAGTCTAGAAGTCTGGAGAAACAGGCTGCTCCGACTTATGCAGCCAGCTGATCTGGTGCCTGGCTGGTCCCAAGAATCGCGTCGCGATTGGCAATAATCTCTGCTTTCAATGCTTCCATCGTCTCAGCAACGACTTGGCGATAATCAGGGCGATTAAGACCTAGCCATTTGAGTGACGCATACTCTGCCAAGATGACATTCTGAGGAATTTGTGCTGGTGCACCAGCTTTTAGCTGCTGATAAATCTGATCTTGCTCGTATTGGGGAACATTCGCAGCCAGCCAGCCATTCACTTTGTCGTCTTTTCGGTCAATAAACGATTCAAATTCTTCGAGCTGCGCATCACTCAGCCCTTCGCTAAGTTTTGTACCCACACGAAGCTCCAGCTGCTCCCTGAAATGGTCAAGAAACATCTTTTTCTGATCTTCAGGCAGCGCCCCCAGACCAACATCTTGCAAGAATTTATCGTCTAACTGAAACATGCGCGTTTATATCTCCCTTTGTCGCTATTATATAACAGGTTGGTCTCGCCTGGCTACTCTGTCGCCGTCTCATCTGAAGTGGCAGCGAATGTCGCATCGATTCCATCCATTAGATCGACCAGCACACGCATGCGCTCAGCCTCATCTGGTAAATCATTTGCGAGACGATATGCCTCACGCATCACCTCGATCGATGTATCACCACCGCGAGCCACGTCCAGCAGCGCCTGGAGCCGCTCGTGTTCATCACCAGTGCTATTGAGCGCGAGCTCGCGCACATTTGCTGCGATTTCATCTCGTAATTCTTGTAGTGCTTCGTAATCCATATCTACCCCTGTTAGATTCTATTTTTCCGCGCTGTTGCGCTGCTGTCCAGCAAGATGCGCCATAACTCGACGACGCTCTTGATCGCGCGCACTGACCATATTGCGATACGTAGCATAAGCTGACTTCAATGCTTCCGTCGCTTCACGCTCAGCAGTAACCCCTAGTCCACGCTGGCTATTGCGCCGAGCTTGAGCCTGCTTCACTGCTTGCCATGCCCGTTGAGCATTTGCTCGAGCAGTCTCGAATCCACTATCCTGTTCCAATGCTTGTTGAGGAGCCTCTGCTTCAGAGCGCTGAACCCGCCTAGCTTCCCGAACTCGTCGCCACGCACTCTTTACGCGATCAGTAACTGTCGGCTGAGCTGTTCGTGCTACATCACGGGCCTCTTGTCTGCGCTGAATGCCATCAAGTATTTGATCCAGTGTTGGTCGCGGCTGTTCTTCTGGGATGTCCCGTGTGGGTTTATCACCAAAGCCAGCATGTCTTGGGGGCTGGCCCATAGGCGAGTCACTTGCCTGTCTCTGCCTAGCCTCCGCCTGCCTTGGCACTGCTGAGCTCTTGTCTTGCGATGGAGCGCTTACTGTCTCACTTGCACCTGATGGTTGCTCCGAGGAACTCCTCTTGGCAGGGCCGGTCCCTTGTTGCCTGTCCCATTCATCACCAACTTGCTTGCGCACTGCACGGACTCTTTCCTCTGTCGCACGCCAGGCCTGGACCGCCTCTTGCAATTTAGCTTTCAGAATCGCCCTATCTGCATCAGTGTGCTCACCAGTTTCTATTGAGCGACGAATTTCTTCCATATCTGCAAAAGCGTCGTATGCAACTTGCTCGTCTGTCATTACATCAGGGTGGGTACTAATATAATCGATTTTGGCGAGCGCTTTAACATCACCAGCCTCAGCCGGAATCTCGATTGGCTTACTACCTTCTCCTTCATCAATCATGCGCTGGTAGTTACGCACGAGCCGCCTATATATCAGGGTGGCAGCTTTGCGATCACCATTTTGTCTCATGAAGAGTGGGTGTTCTTGGGCGAGTATATCAGCAGAATGTCCACCAAGCGTCTCAAAGCGTTTTCGAGCCTTGTCCTCATCCCAGTCTCGATTAGAGCTTGACGATTCTGGCTTTGGACCAGAGGGTGTAACTGGCCCGGGTACCGTAGCGCCGTCTCGCGTTTTAGTTTCCGGCTCACCAATAGGCTGGGGGTTCGATCTTAAAGGATTAGTGGGTTCACTCGGTTTGCCTGGAGCGTTATTGGCTTTCTTTGGGATACCCTCAATTGGCCTTGCTTGATCTTTGGGACTGTCTACTCCACCCTTTGGAGTGGCTGGAGGCCAAATTCCAGCGCTAGGAATTGTTCCTGCAGGTGCTATGGGAATAGGCGGTATCTCACCCTCATCCTGTTTTTTGCCTCCTGGCTCTTCAGGCGGTCTTGGCTTAGGTTCAGCTGGCTCGACAGTACCTGATCGACGTTTTCCAAGCACCGTTTCCGTGCCCGTGGGTACAACGCCAGGTATAGTTGTACCATACTCTCTGGCAGTTTCTTCTGTAGATTCAGGCACCTGCATAGTAACATCGATCTTTGTACTACCCTGCGTTGGGATCTCAATATTCCCCAGGTTACTTCGTCCAACAATCGTAGAAACTGATCGATATTCACCACCTTCGTTGATAACTGGGCCGATATGAAGCCCATTGCGCACATCTGACTCTTTCAACCAACCTGGCTTGTTACTTTTGCCTGCAATCAGGTCGATAAGTGTCCGGTTGGCTGGTGTATCATTTGGGATCACCGCTTCGATATGGCCATCAACTACGTTAACCGGAAGCAGGATCGCTTTTCCATTCGCGACATCTTCGATACGCATCTGCATACTGCCGTCAGCTGCTGCTTTTAATAAGTCATCGTGACGCCCTGCACCATTGCCCGATTCTCCATTCCACTGCACCAAGTGTAGGCTACCGTCAGGTGTACGCTTGATATCACCACCAAGTTCCGCATAGTCTGATCTGGGTGTTCCATTGCTATTCCAATCATGCACCGAAAAGTTCTTCCCCTGACTGGCTAGGTGGTTAAGAGCCGAGCCCACCGGTACAGACTGCGTTGAACCAGGCGTTGTCTGCTGCACGATATTTATACCATTCGACTTGAGTGTCGCTACATCGGCTGGTGATATCTCCCCACTTGAGCCAAGGGTCACGGGTATCTTACTGCCTGTAGGGCTCGTGAATAATGCACTGTTGCCGCTAATTGTCGCACCCGACTGGCCATAGTTAGTGGGTATCGTGATACTCGTGTTACCACCCTGCGCAGAACTGGCAGGCTGTGCAACAGCAGCAAGATTTGGGGTATTCACAGAGCGGTCGTGCCCAAACATATCAAAGATAGTATTTGCCTTACCTCCTGTTAGAAGCTCATGACCTACAGCAAATACAGTGCCGAGTGCCCCACTAGCGATACCGCCTACCAGTGCGCCTTTGCGACCCGCTCTATCGATACTTTCCTTAACTCTCTGCTCATAGCCCTGAAGCATGACCTCAGTAGCAGTTGTTTGCTCTGCCATTTGAGCACGCGCAAACTCGACCATGCCTATACCTGGACGACCCTCTCCACCACGTATAGTGACGTGGCGATATTGCTTAGAGATGCCGTCACTTGCGGTTCGAAGGCCCATTATCATCTGATTGCGCTCTGCAATAATAGTACCTTCGTTGTGCGCACGGAAAAGATTTAGTGCGCGGTCTCTGCCCTGCTGTTTGTTTGCAGCCGCCTCAACATTCAAACCAGCCTGTAGTCGTGACATGACAGTTAAAAGCTGCGCAATATTGTCTTGATTGAGGCCATCCTTGATTTTCCAGTCAGTGACCGCTGCATTCTCTTGGCTGACACCTGGTTTGGGCTCGAGAAATGAGTACAGTGCAGCATTTGCCTCTTCATATGAAGTCATGGTTGGTGAAAGTTCAGTCAACTCAGCTGTCGGCTCTCGATCACCTGCATAAGCCGTGCTAATTGCTGCCATCCGCGCATTTTCCCCTTGGCGCTTACGGCCCATATAGCGGCCCCACACGCTCGAGACTGCCATACCGGCAGCAAAGCCTGCTGCCATACCAACTGGTCCACCCAGTAACCCTCCAAGTGCAACGGCACCGGTTTTTGCTCCCTTAGAAGAAGCACTTTGCGACGCCCACGCACCAAGTCCTTGGGCGAGTGCACCGGCTGCCACCCAGGTGCCCGCAACAAAGGATGCTTTTCCAATCACACCGCCAACTCTTCTTGTCTTCGCCATGGCAAGCGTGCGCTCGATATGTGTTGTGTCTAAGTTATTGTATGCACCAAGCTGTCGTTGCCCAATATCAATGCGCATCGCGTCAAGCTGAGCACTTAGCTTGTCCATTCCATCTTCATGACGTGCTATTGCAAGGCTTGATTCGAGCAGATTTCCTGCATTGTCGACGTACACCTTCATTTCTTCTTGTTGAAAGTTTGGATTGCCAACGCTGTATTCAGTGACGAGTCGATTCACCTCTGTAAGATGTCGCCGGCGTATCTCTGCGCGCTGCTCAGGACTAATCCCTGACGTGCCCTCGGCTACGACATACGCAAGTACCTGTTCCTTTAGCCCAGCACGAAGCTGCACCATTGCTGGAGATTCGTTGCTCCCATTGCCATGGTCTGCTGCACCTTCACCTGGACCAAAAAGGTTTTCCGAAATGCTCGTCAGAAAAGCGACCTCTTGATCGGGGGTAAACTCAACGCCCTCTTTCGTCAGCACCTCCCTCCATTGTTCAAGAGTTATCTGACCATTGCCAGACTCACCCATTTTCTCCTGAGCAGCAAACATAAGCTCCTCGGCGCGCTTGCGCTGTGTTTCGAGCTTAAAAATCGTGTTATATTTAGTATTCTTCCATAGGTATTTGACGCCAGCGCGCAGTTTCCCGACAGGATTTTGCCACCAATGGTCTCTTCGTTCCTTCTGAAACTCCTCAAGATTTGCTCGCTGATCACGATCAGTAATCTCCATTGCTTTTTGAACCAGCTCTTTTAGCATACCCTTGCTCATCCCAGCTGCAAACTGTAGCTCAGGCATTATCTCAGGCGGCGCATCTTTTTTGATCGGAACCAGTTCTTTGCTCTTCTCTTGCCAAGGTAGAAGCTCTTTTCCTGTAGCATCTACAGGAGCCTTTTCGCCTTTAGGTTCGTCTACTTTGCCCTCAGCGTCACCTCCGTCCTCGGTTTCTGGTTTTTGGCCTTGTTCTATTTCTTGACCAGAAAACTCTACTGGTGCAATTGCTTTTCCTTCGCCAATAGCCCCATCCTCTTTTGATCCATCGCTCTCCGACCTGCGCTCGTCAAGGTTAGCAGGATTTATATCGGGGGTTCTTTGATATTCTTGCGGGGCAATTTTTTCTGTTGCAGCAGATTGGTGGAGAGTAATCGTCCTGCCGCTCTCAGTGCTGTGCACGACAACAGTGCCTTGCTGGGCCTGTGGCTGAATCTCAGTTTCGGGAACCAAGTCAACAGGAGTTGCATCCTTGTCAGATGCTTCTTCGGGGGTATTTTGCTGACTCACCGGTTCCTGAGCCACGCCCATGTCATCGAGTGCTTTTCGTGCGTCTTCTCGTACAATGGCAATACTGCCAGAGCTAGGTTTGTCTGTCGAGTCTTGCGGCAGTTCATTGCTCGTACCCTCACTTTGGTGCTCGCCCAGGGCAAACACGCCTTGCTCCCTAAGATACTGAGCAATCTGCTCAGCTGACATCTCTCGCACCGAACGGTTGCCCCTGCCTTCTTGTTCAGGCCGTCTGTCTGTCTTTAGGTATGTCTTACCATTGATCTCGACTACTTCGTACGTTGTTCTACCGTCTGCTGAGGTATATGCATTACCTGTAGTCGCTATTGAAGGAGTGCCCATGTCCTGAGAAACATCCAGCTCTACCTCATCATTTACAGCAGCACCGTCACGAATTTCATCAGCAACCTGTGGTGCTTCATTATCGGGCTGACTACTACCTACGGTGACAATAGCCTCGGGACTGCCCACAAACTCAGTGTATAGTCCACCATTGCCTGCATCTGGTTGACCTGCCTTATCTGGTATGAGTTCACTGGCATATCCTTCAAATGCTTGTTTGTCGGCACCCTGCAATCCATCTTGGATAGGAGGTATATCTGGTCGTTTTGACATATTATCTTTCTCCGCTTTTCCTGCCAGGTCTTTTTAATGCACTGTGCAGTCCCATTGTGTTATTAGTGCTGTGTTTATGTGTAGATAGAGTGAAAAATCTATGACTTGACATATCTATGCTCCAAGATACACCGCCCTTACTCTCGCTAGTGCCGACGATACCGCAACGTTAATGTCGATATTACAGTCCTCCTGCACGAAGCGCTGGATCATGTCGTCTGAGGTGTCCTGCCTTGAAAGTAACTCGGAGTACCGCGTGGACTGTTCTGCTGTCATGGCAGACAAGACCTCAACATCAATCATTTCTTCCATCTTGTCTCGCAGTTCAGTTGCCAATGTTTGCTTCAGCTCCTCCTGTGCGAATGGAGCTTTTACCTCAACCATTTGCTTAGCTATGTCTAAGAGCTGGTCATCACTCATCCTTTTTGTCTCCGTTCGGTCATAGCATGACCGAGTTACCTTAGTTAAACGTGCTCGTGCTTATTATCTCTAAAATATGCCCAGATTACAACAGCCAGCTGGTAGAACTTTGGTCATAGTTTTCCACAGACTCGTTTGCAAATATATTATTTTGGTATTTTAGATAGCATTGATCATTCATGTATTTTATTGTGAAAAAAATATTATCATTATCAAAAAGAGTCCTTCTTTCTCAGATGGACTCTTTTTGCTCTATGTAAGAGCTTCTCACTTCAGTGTGCGCTTGACGAGTTCGCGGGTGAAAAATTCGAGTTTGTCGCCGACTTCGATGGTGACTTTTTTGTGAGTTTTGAGACTCAGGCCACACATTTCGCCTTCGAAGACTTCTTTTGCCTCTTGTTGTTGGCGCTGGACGTTGGTGACTTCGACTTCCGCAACCTGTTCGTCGCCACGCTTGACTCGCGCGAGCAGATGAGCCATGATTTTTCCGCTTGTCACTTCACCGCCACAAATCACCTGATCTTTCATGGTGCGAAAAACGCCTTTGATCGTGAGTTTGCCGACTTCAGTCTCGACAACTTCTGGAGCCAGCATTTGTTCCATACTACTGCGTGCATCGTCGAGCAGCTCGTAAATCACTTTGTAGAGACGAACCTGCACTTTGTCGCGCATAGCAAGTCGCTTGACTGCAGGCGGTAGGTCAATATTAAACCCATAAATCACCGAACCGCTGCCAGCTGCAAGCCGTACATCGTTTTCCGTCACACTACCGACACCATTGCCAACAACTCGTAGATTGATCTCGCCACCAGTATCGACAAGCCGCAGGCTGTCGATCACAGAGGTGAGAGAGCCCTTCACATCGGCTTTTACGATAACATTCATCTCTTGCGTGTCGTGCTTCTGGGTCATCATTTTTAGAAGGTCCGCACCAGTGACATTGGTACTCGCAGCATGGCGTGCAGCATCAAGTTTGGCGCGCTCTACCATGAGGCGAGCGGTCTTTTCGTTGGTGACGATAGTAAAAATATCCCCAAACTGTGGTAGTTCTTTGAAACCGGTCACTGTCACTGGGGTTGAAGGACCTGCTTGCTTAAGCGTTTTGCCAGTGAAATCAAGCAATGTACGGACTTTGCCATAGGTTGTGCCTGCCACCAAAAAATGCCCGGGTTTTAGTACTCCCTGATCGACAAGCAAATTCACAACTGAACCCTTGCCCGTCTCCATATGCGCTTCGATGACGAGGCCCTCGGCAGGGACGTCAATATCGGCTTTAAGCTCTTCCATGTCAGCAACCAACAGCACCATATCGAGTAGCTTGTCGATCCCTTGGTTCTGCTTGGCACTAATCGGCACCATGACCGTATCGCCACCCCATTCTTCAGGGTTGAGATGGTGCTCGCTAGCGAGTTGCGCCTTGACCATGTCGGGGTTAGCACCTTCTTTGTCCATCTTGTTGATGGCAACGACAATCCGCGCGTTGGCATCACGAGCAAAACGAATCGCTTCGATGGTTTGTGGCATCACGCCGTCATCTGCAGCGACGACGATAACCACCACGTCGGTAAGTGCCGCCCCGTGTTGCCTCAAAGCTGCAAAGGCTTCATGCCCTGGTGTATCGAGCAGCGTAATTGGCCGACCGTTGCGAATCGTCTGGTAGGCACTAATATGCTGCGTGATTCCTCCCGCTTCGCCAGAGACAGTCTTCATACTCAAAATCGAATCAAGCAGCGTCGTCTTGCCATGGTCGACATGCCCCATGACTGCGACAATCGGTGGCCGCTCTGTAGCAGCCGCAGAAGGTTTATGAAGTCGCTGGACTGCATGTTGCTGAACATCATTGCGCTTCAGTGTCACTTCAATCCCTAGTTCTTCAACAATAATCTCAGCCGTCTCAAAATCAATCCGCTGATTGATCGTCGCGACAATACCGTTCTTGAACA
>CAZRRY010000002.1:0-73196 GCA_964602775.1 uncultured Candidatus Saccharibacteria bacterium
CGAGTCTATCAGACTCCCACTCCCGCCCCTCGGGCAACACTATGAAATCTCAGACTATTTGCACGAAGTTGCAGGCAGAAATGAGCTTTCATTCCGAAGGCTAGTACCTCACGATTCACTACCACTCGACGCGTCACATAAGATTAGATTTGCCTCTCGAGCAGGACCATGAAATTGATATGTCCTGTCATTCTTTCCTGGCACGTCTTGTCGGTAGATGAACCATACATAGCCCCGCAGCAATTAGCTCGCGGGGCTATGTATGCTTTGCAGCCGAGGAATGATACAATTGTGGCAAGACATAAGCAACACACACATGTTTCATCATTTTCATCACCATTGGCGGCGGTTTCGACCGCACGGACGACGGCACGGTTACCGGGGCTATCGTAGCTCAGAGATTCGTCGCCGCAACCCTCAGCATGACGCACAACGCTTGGTGGCACCCGAGGAGGTGCAGTATGTCTGTCGGTCGACGGACTTTTTCGACTGTGCTGAAGAGCAGGTAGTGGCGAGGTTGCAGCGACGCCCGGAAGTCCATGCGCTTGATCGCCATATTGCTAAATTGCAGCGACGGTTCCAGGTGACCAACGATCCACTCGATGGGCTTGTGGCACTGCTGGCTCAGGCACCGCGAGCAGTACTGGCTCAGCTGCAAATGGATCAGTTTCCGCATGGCTATCGCAACAAACAGGAGC
This sequence comes from uncultured Candidatus Saccharibacteria bacterium, assembly GCA_964602775.1. Taxonomy (GTDB): domain Bacteria; phylum Patescibacteriota; class Saccharimonadia; order Saccharimonadales; family Saccharimonadaceae; genus Saccharimonas. The sequence continues at coordinate 699 of CAZRRY010000002.1, forward strand.
GTTTGTTTGAGCTGATTGATTTCAATGATACGCTGGTTGCGACGATTTTGCTGCTGGACGACACGAGGCGGCGCGAGTTCGCTGAGCGCGCCAAGCAAGCTGCCGATCGTGTCTGTAAGCGTGTCGGGGCGCCGTGTTTTACAGACGAGCAGTGGACGTCAATCATACGGGGCTTGACGAGAGAAGTGGCGGTGTATTTTGCGGCAAAAGACAACGGCTTCAACGCCTATATGACCGATCGCGCCCAAGATGCACTAGGGATTGATCTGCAGGTGCAGGACCCAGAAGACCGACGCTATATCAATATCGACGTCAAAACACCGAGCTCGTTTCGCCACCGTATGGAACAACTCGTGCACGAAGGCCGCCTGACTGAACGTGAGTTGATGGAGGGTGACCAGCGCAGCTATATTATTGAGCACAATGGTCATGGCGACCAGCGAGTGCCAATTGTGGTGCTATGTATTTTGCCAGATTTGTTTGGCGACCTGGCTGATTGGCGGTTTGTTGACCCGCTGCCGATGCGCGATAAGCTCAATCAGCTGATACGCGAGCACGGACTGTACAACAAAAAATTCGGCGTGTATTAAGTCGATCTTGAATTTTTGCCAGGTAGGGTGTATGACATAAGTAGGCACTCGTACACATAAACATGAACGTCAAAAAAAGGATGTGGGCATGACAACAGTACAGCGTGAACAAGCTGTTTCGGCACTCTATGGGCTAGCCGAACGGATGCACGACACCGAGGGTGGGTTTGCTGCGTATAATTATGCAAAGTGCGTCTGGCTCGGTCAACCAGATCGACAGCAGCGCATAGAGGGCGATCATCCGTGGCCGACTCGTGTCTATAATGGTGAACACTATGTGTACTCAGTTCCGACATTTGCTGGGGTGGACGCAGCCAATGCGACCCTGCTGTTTGTCGGCAAAGATAACTGGAAAGACCCGCGTGACCCCCGTGCATGGCTGGTTGCGGAGGCAGATCTATTTACTGGCCAGGAGCGTGACCGTGAGATTATCGCAGTGTCAGTCGAGCAGGGGAGGCTATGGATGCAAATGGCGGCGCGCGACAACGCATATAATCGACATGATTATCTGATGGGGCGTCTCGACGAGCAGTATCTTATGAGCCGCGCTGTGCTGTGGCGGGGAAGGCACCTAGAGGGCGCGTTTGAAGACTACGAGGCACTCGAGTCTATGCTAAGGATGGTAGGGGAGATACGCGCAACCCAAGCATCAGCGGCACGCGAGCGCTTACTCACGCAGGCTCTCGGTACGTACGGTAGTGCTGCGTTTGACCTGCAGTACGTCTAATCTATTCGCTCATGCTTTACTTTTGGTATCTGTAGTGGCATGATAATGACATGTATAGAGGATCAAACACTCGTATTTTTCCGTTGATTATTGTGGTGCTGGTGATTGCGCTGGTCATAGCAGCTATCGTGACAGTGGCGCGCATGGTGATGAGTGGCAGCACCAAAACAACCGACCAGGAGACAGCTTCGATTTCGACGACACTTGTTGATACAGCCGATACTCGCTCGGTACGATGGACGGTGCGTGGGCCAATTGTGGCTGACGAAAAGTTTACGTCGTATCAGATCACCGTGTCACCAAAAGCTCGCACCTACACTGTATATACGGGTTATCTCGACAAGGTGGTTGTGACGCATCAGTACAGCAACAACCGTGAAGCCTATGAACAATTTGTGTATGCGCTCAACAACGCTGATCTCACCAAAACGCGCTCATCGGCCCCGACAGAGATTCGTGGTGTCTGCGCCACGCACGGACTTGCCTTTGTATTTGAAACCGCCAAAGATGACAAGGTCGATCAGTCAGAATGGACTTCGACCTGCGCAGGTTCAAAGGGGAGTATGACCGCGCGTCCGGCGCAAGTTCAGGCGCTGTTTGTCAACCAGATTCCTGATTTCAAACCAGCCTTCGACGAAATTTATTAATCACGTATAATAGCATCATGATACGCGGCGTGATTTTTGACTGTTTTGGAGTGCTGTATAGTGGCAGTTTGACGATGCTCATGAATATGGCTCCCGAAGGCAGAGCACAGGAGGTGCACGACATCAACCAACAAAAGGACTACGGGTACTTATCATACGAAGACTACCTGGCGCAAACGGGTGAAGTGGTCGGCAAAACGGCTGAGGAAATTGACGCCTTGGTACGCGGAAAGCATGTCCGCAATACGGAGCTGGTCGAGTATGCGCGTCAACTCAAAGCGTCGGGTGTTTGCAAAGTAGCGATGCTGAGCAATATCGGCGAGCAAACCATACAAGATTTGTTTGGCGACGAGCTGAATGAGCTGTTTGACACGGTGGTGCTTTCGTACCAAGAGGGGCTTGCCAAGCCAAATCCAGCGATTTTTACGCTCACAGCCGAGCGCATGGGGCTGCCTCCTGAGGCCTGTGTTATGGTAGATGATCTCGCCGACAACTGTGAGGGCGCAGAAATAACTGGCATGCAGAGTATCCAACATACCTTTAACCGCCTAACAATCGGGCGCATCGACGAGTTGCTGACGGCTACATGAGGTCTCTAACAGGGGTTTTGGGATATACCATAAAAAAGGCTTGACAATAGCATAGGCGGTATGCGAAAATACCGGCAGCAATTAACACCAAGGAAAACAAACACATGCACTTGCAAAGAAAGATCGCCGCACCACTTGTATTAGGTACTAGTGCACTTACTATCGTAGGGCTAGCACTCGTTCCTACCAACGCATCGGCGATTACACAAAACGTCACGGTCTCAGCAACGATCAACTCGACAATTAGCATGACGACAACCTCACAGGGTACGTCAAACACAGTTTCATTTAGCTTGACGCCAGGGGGCAGTGCAGTGCTTTCGAGTGCAAAAGACACGGTCACTATCAACTGCAATAGTACCAACGGTTACACGCTGACACTTGCAGATGTTGACGCGACAACAACACTCGTCAGTGGCGGTAACTCGATCGCGGCTTCGGGCAATACAACTGCCGCTCCTACGACACTCGCCAACGACACATGGGGTTTTGCAACACCCGGTGCACCATTTGATGCCACCTATTCGGCTGAATCAAACAGCACGACTTCGACAAGCAAGTGGGCGGGCATGCCAGCCTCTGGCTCGCCATTTACGCTCAAAAACACCAGTGCAGTTGCAACCAATGACACAACTGACATCTGGTATGCTGCAAAAGTAACATCAGCCAAGCCAACCGGTACGTATAGCGACATTGTCGTCTACACTGCAACGGCAAAATAACAGGCGTCACGTGGCATACGTGCAGCACATGAGTAGTAAGATTGTGGCAGGAGCTGTATTGCTCCTGTCGCTTTTTTTGTTGCAGGTTCAGCCTGTTGCGGCCGCCGAGCAAAAAGATAGTCTGACATTGTCGCCCGCGACACTCCATGTCGATCTCATGGCGGGGGTTCAGACCGACGGTACATTCAAGGTGATTAACGATGGGGATGTGGCATACGATTTCACGGTCTATGCAGCCCCGTATACTGTCAAAAACGAGGCCTATGACCCTGATTTTAGCGTCTACAAAGACTCGAGTGAGCTCTATAAATGGGTCTCGTTTCCTCGGACCAGCTGGCATACGGAGCCTCACCAGACGATAGAAGTGCCGTTTTCGATTGTTCCGAGTAAAGGCGCCGCAAGCGGCGGGTATTTTGGCGCGCTGTTTGTTGAGACCAAAGCAGGTGTGGCAGACGCCACAGGAGTTGTGCGCAAAAAGCGCCTAGGCCTAGTGCTCTACACGAAGATCGAGGGGCAGACAGAAATTAGCGGCAAAGCCGAGCGATTTTCGACACCCTGGCTTCAGACGACCGCGCCACTAGAGTCTTCGGTATGGATCGATAATACTGGCAAAACTGATTTTACAGCGACAACTCGTATGACAGTACGCGATGTGTTTGGGAAGACGCTCTTTACCTCTGATGGCAAGCACGCGGTTATACCGAACAAAACACGGCGCGTCGATCATCAATGGGCCGAGGCGCCATGGATTGGTATCGTCAAAGTTAACACTGAAGCCACTGTGCTCGGCAAGACGACTTCATCGGAAACACTAGTGGTCATCACTCCTGTTTGGTTCTTGTTGCTCGTTGGTTTGGTTTCATTATTAGGAGTTGCAAATGCGATGCGCCGTGTCAAACGGACGAGCAGGCGATCAAATCGTCGCTAGAATCATCCTTGTCGCGGTCGCGGTGCTGGGGTGCAGTGTTGGGGTGTTGCCACGGGTTGCTTCAGCCGTCGATACGTTTGTGCACGCTGCAGTGCGCGACAACCAGCCTGCTGCGATGGTAGTGACTGGCCCTGCCAACAATACGACCCAGAGTAGCTCCTCTGTTACACTCACCGGAACCGTCCATAATATCAGCCAGATTATTGTTTTGATTGACGGCGTCTATGCCACTACAGTGCCACTCGATCTTGGTGCAACCACCTACACAATAGTGCTTATCGTGATGCCAGGTATGCATACGATCGTGCTGCAAGGTATAGACCCCTTTTCGGGTGTACAAATCGATCGGAGTGTGGCCGTGACCTACGATCCGATGCAGGCTCCTACCGAGCCTACTCCTCCACCAGTGCAGCAAACAGTCGATAAGGGCACTGGGGCTGCCGCGCAGTTGCAACAGCAGACTACTCAGCAGATTACGACAGCGACGTCAAACGGTCCGCTCAAAGTGATGCTGGATGGTGCATATGGCATGTTAACCACGCTGGGGCTTGTCACGGTGCGCGACACGATTGGGCCGCCGACGATGGTCTGGCGGTTCATCCTGATGAGTACTGGCGCAGTGCTTTTGGTGGCGCCGTGGGTGCTTACAGCAGGCCTTTCGCTCCTTCCGAAAGCGCCCGTTGGATTGATTGCACGCTTCAAGCGACACGGTATCGTGCTTCGAGTGATTGGTGCGGTCCTGTGCATTATCCCGCTCTTTTTGCTCGTATAAGCGGTTTGGTATACTAGTGGTATGATGCGAGGGAGGTTTGGGCTGGTAGCTGCGGTGTGTGTGGGAATTGCAGCTTGTTTTGGTGCAACTGTTGACGCCTATCGTTTCTCGTCGACAAGCTATGTGATTGATGCGAGCGTCGCCAATAATTTCGGTGGATCTGAGAGTTCAAGTAGCTACAAACTGGTAGGGACGGGTGGCGAAAGCATTATTGGTAATGGCTCGAGTGGTAGTTATATCATGCCTCTTGGGTATGTAGCACAGTTGCCAAGTAGTTTGCAGTTGACGGTGCAGCCTAGCGGCTTGTTAGCGTTTTATCCGCTGGATGAGCCGTCGGGGACACTTGTCCACGACCAGTCGGCAAATAGTATAGACGGTGCTTTTGTCGCTACGCCCACTCCAGCTGCTGGAAAGGTTGGGGGCGCGTATACGTTTGACGGTGCCACAGGGTATGCAAAAGTTGGCAGCTCGTCGTCTCTAACGGGTACTGAGTTTACGATTGAGGCATGGGTAAAAACTACTACCAGTAATGCCATCATGGCCGCTGTCACTAAAGGTGGGAACTTTTGGTTGGGGGTGAATTATGGCAAAGCCTCAATCTATGACTGGACGACCTCGACGACTTGCTCAGCAACTACACCGACAGTTACCGACGGTACGTGGCATCATATTGCAGTCACGCTAAAAAGCGGCGTCACCACAGGATCGGTAATCTATATCGATGGCGTCCAGCGCCAGACCTGTACATGGACGGCACTGAACCAAGTGGGGCAGCCTGGCATCGGGGCAGCACAAGGTAGTCCGTGGCAGCAGTTTTTCAATGGCACGCTCGACCATGTCAAAATACTCAGTCGGGCGATGACGGCAGAGGAAATCGCAGCAGAGTATGGCGCACAAAATGCCGGCTATGACTCAGGTTTGACACTGCAGACGATCACACCTGGTGTATCAAACAGTACGACGTTTGACGTCATTACAAACACCAATGCGCCAGGGTATAATCTCGGGATCAACCAAAATCACGATCTTCAGAGCGGTGGGTATACGATCCCTGCCGTCAGTGGCACGATCGCTTCGCCTGTTACCTGGAACGAGGGCAGTACCACTGGGCTTGGCTTCTCGCTTGTCAGCACCAATGCGACACCGCTTCCAGGGCTATGGGGGAGTGGTGCTAAGTATGCAGCATTGCCTGGCACGAGTACGTCGTACTACACGCGCACTGGACAACCGAGTGCCAAAGACGTGCTTACCATGCGTTTGCGTGTTGATACGGCTACCTCGCAGCCAATTGGAACGTACACCAACCTCATGACGATTACAGGTACGATCACTCCATGAAGGCTAGCGTTAGGCTCACAGCCAGTGTTGCCTTTGTCTTTTGGCTGTGGTGGAGTGCTGCGGCTCCGGCAGCGGCAACCTCGCTCCAGATCGCTCCACTGCTGATAAAAACCAGCTTAGCCAAGGGTGAGTACAAAAAAGGCTATGTCGATGTCAGTAACCCATTGGCTACCGCGGCGACTGTCTATCTACAGGTCAACTCGTTTGTGCAGGCTGATGACGACGGTAGGCTTAACTACCTTTCTGATGAACAAATACAAGCAGGTGTGAAGCTCGATCTTACAGAGGTGGTATTGCCGCCACGGGGTACATTGCGGGTGTATTATCAGCTCGACTCCTCAAAACTCAAAACTGGTGATAATTGTATTGTGATTTTCGCATCTTCGTCACCAGTGACAAAAGACATCCAGACATTGCCTGGAGTTCGCGTTGGGGCGCTACTATATGTCGAAAACGCTACTCTCAGCAAGCGCGAGGCAGTAGTAGAGGACCTGAGTGCTCCGCTATGGCAGATTGGAGAGGGTATTGAAGCTCGTTTCAAGGTGCGCAATACCGCTGAGAGTGGCCAAGCGACAGGGTTTTTCCCGCCACTCACGATGCAGTATGGGGGCTACGCTGAGCAAAAACGTGAAGGACCACTGGTGTTTGCGGGCCGTTCACGCGAAGTCACCTATCGGCAGGCAGGGGATTTCATCGGAGTTCGCTGGCTGCGTGTGGCGACCGGTTCGAGCCAACAGCAGGTGCCAGTGATTGCCGTGACCGGATATTGGAGGTGGCTTGCGCCTCTGTTGGGCATAGGGGTAGGTATGGCCATAGTAGTAATTGTGGCGTATCTACGGAGAAAACGTCGTAAATCTCTTGCGCTCTCTTCGCATAAGCGGTATAGTTTAGAGTGAGCCATACTACCAGCAAGCGTTGGTATGGAGTAAACAAATATATACAAAATGGGAATTTTTCGCGACAGTGCACCACGAGTGCCGCTGATATTCTTCGCGCTACCGATACTTAGTATCGCGCTGGCGTTTTTTGTGCTATCTCGACCAGCGTCTGCGGTGCAGTCGGTGCCCTACAAAATGAATTTCCAGGGCCGGCTAAACGATGCTTCGGGCAATCCGATGTCAGCCGGTACGTACAACATGAAGTTTCGTATCTATGACGCCGCCAGTAGCGGTACATTGCTCTGGAGTGAGCAGCGAGCCAACTCGGCTTCGACAGGGGTCACGGTGACGACAGGTGGGCTATTTAGCGTCCAGTTGGGCGATGCGACCAGCTTGCCAGTGAGTATTTTCAATAACGCGGCGAGTATTTATTTCGAGATTGAGCTGCCGACTCCCGCTACCGCCACCTGTACTGGTGCGGGCTGTGAATCCTATACTGAAGGGCCAATGACGCCGCGCAATCCACTCGGTAGTTCTGCCTATGCATTTAATAGTGATACGCTTGATGGTCTCGATAGTGCAGCATTTGCTCAGACTGGCTCAAACACGACGTTCACAGGAACGTTGGGCGTCTCTACGAACAGCACAACAGCCTTTACCGTAGGTAGCGGCTCATCGTTGTTTACAGCAGATACGGCGAATTCTCTCGTCAAAATCGGTGCAGCCGACTCAACGAGCCAGGTGCTGGTGATGGACACCAATACTACCGACCCTGGTGCGGGTGCCACGTCTACAAATGGCGCAATGTACTATAATTCGACGACCAATAAGTTTCGCTGCTATCAGGCTGGTGCGTGGACCGACTGTATTGGGGCCGGCGGGGGTTCGTCTACCCTTCAGCAGGCGTATGACAGCTCGACAAGCCCTGCTGCCATCACAACCACGGCTGCAAAGGGCGTCAGGATTGCGGCTGGTGCGGCACCAACATCGAGTTTATTCACTGTCACAAATGCTGGGCAGGCGACAGCGACCGATAATGTGAACGGTATCGATGTAAACTACACAGGCGGCGCGGGTGCGATTGAGGCGGCCGGCATGCGAGTCGACTATACACCAGGCACGACCAGTGGAAGCTCATGGAGTGGGGTGCGAATCGTCGCAAATGCGACGGGCGCGAGTTCTGGTGTAGCTACCTACGGCCTCAAACTTGAAGGCCCTTCTGCGCCAGGCCCTGGCTCAGAAACAAGTGTTTATGTTGGCACCGGATGGGATATCGGTGTTGATGTTCAATCAGGGGGCCTGCAGCTTGCAGGGCAAAACGACCCTGCTGCGCCTGCGGCAAACAATTTGCGTATATACGCGAAGGATATAGCAGGGCGAATGATGCCGAAGTGGGTTGGGCCAGCCGGAGTGGATACACCTTTTCAGGCAAGCCTAGGGTTCAATCGCGTGTCAATGATAGTACCTGCTGGTGGCACGACTCTTACGACATTCGTCAATGGGTTTGGCACGACGTTTACCAACACTGGAACGGCCGCAAACCCAGTCCCGGCCGCGACAAGCCACCTTACGTCAGTTCGTCGAGCAACATTCAGTTCTGGTGCAACTGCGGGTACCGTAGCCTCACATCGACAGAGTGTTTTGCAGGTTTGGCGTGGGAATGCAGCAAATCGTGGAGGTTTCTTTTTCACGATACGCTTCGGGACTAGTGCGCTTCAATCGGGAAATCGAGCATTTGTTGGACTGGCTGATTCGGTAGCGGCTCCCACAAATGTTGACCCAACGACTGCGACAGCACCAGGTAAGGTTGGGTTGGCAATTAACGCTAATACCGGGAACTGGAAGTTCGTTAACAATATTACTGGTACCGCACCGACCACAACCAACCTCGGCGCAACAATGCCGATTAATACCACTGATGTCTACGAACTTATTCTTTATTCACCACCAAACGGCTCTTCAATTGGCTATCGTGTTAAAAACATTACCACTGACTCCACTGTTAGTGGATCGGTGTCAACCAATATTCCATCAAACACCACATTTTTAGCACCGCAGTTCTGGATAACAAATAATGTAACAGCCGCAGCAGCGGTCCTTGATTTCTCGGGATGGTATCTTGAAAGCGATAATTAATCAGTATAGCAAGTGGGTGCTCGCAGCTTTTGTAGTAGCGCTCAGTGTAGCGGTTGCTTTTCTTTATTTTACTCAGGATTCCCCTGGTGAGGACGACCTCTCTTCTATAAAGGAGCGTGTTTCTCGTCATTACCTGCTTCCTACTGATGAGGAGCCGGCGCTGCTCACAGTAACCGATCCAAGCAAGCTAAGCACAGACTTTCTCAGGCATACCAAAGCTGGAGATAAAGTGTTAGTGTATCAATCGAGTCGAAAGGCAGTTATTTATCGTCCATCCATCGACCGTATCGTTGATGTGGCGCCTGTGATAATTGATACGCCAAAAAACCCAAAGAATGAATAGGTTATAATAAATATCAGTATGAAGAATCTCGAAATTTCGATGCGAAGTAGGGCTAGTCGTTACAAGAAATTGGGTGTCAGTGGGATTATTGTTTGTATCCTCGCAGCATTGTTAAGCTTTGTTTTTTTGCAAGATATCACTGCACCAATGAAAATTGACACTTCTCGATACCAAGTGGTGTCTTTGGTGAGTGGTCAGGTGTATTTTGGCAAGTTAAAAAACATAGGAGGGGAGTATCTCTATCTCGAGGCTCCTTATGTAGAGCAACAAGTTCAGGCTCAAGAAAAAAACACGGACGGCTCGACCAAGGCCGCTCAGACAGCACTGATACGCGTCAAAGACCAGGTCTACGGTCCTCAAGATATGATTGCTATCAAATCAGACCAGGTCGTATTCTGGCAAAACCTTCGCGACGACAGTAAGGTATCGCAAGCGATCAAAGCCAAAGCTAACTAGCGGGGGAGCTCTGCGCATAGAGGCTGTCGGCGTGTATGCTGCACGAGAGGTGCTAGCGGGGTATACTGGGAATATGCCAGAACTGCCAGAAGTTGAAACGGTCCGTCGTGGACTCGCGAGTCTCATCATCGGGAAGACCGTCTCATCCGTACAAGTTTTTGATTCGGCCAAGAGCTTTCCGAACGACCAAGATGCAGTCGAGCAATTTTTGTATGGAGCAGAGATCACCGATGTGCGTCGCCGTGCCAAAGTCTTGCTCATCGACCTCTCGACGGGCTACACGCTGGTGATTCATCTCAAGATGACCGGACAACTTGTGTTTATTGCAGACACTCCGCTCCCGTCGTCAAAAATTCTTTCAGAATTTTCACGTAGGTCGCTCGGCGCGGGTCCTGTCAGCAAGTCCGCCCCTATTTCTGAAAAACCGGAGATTTCTTCAGAAATGGGTGCTGCCCCGCTTGCTGCCACCCGCTTGCGATCAGATTCTGAGTTACGTTTCGGCGCAGGGCACCCCAACGACTCGCTGATTGGCGAGCTACCAGACAAGAGTACGCGAGTGTCGATTGCGTTTACTGATGGTTCGCATCTTTATTTCAATGACCAGCGCAAGTTTGGCTGGATCAAGCTTTTCCCAACGCTCGAAGTGCCAAACATCGATTTTATGCAGCGAGTTGGTCCCGAGCCACTCGAGCCAGAGTTTACCGATGAACTATTTTTTGCGCGGTTGCAGCGTCGCAAAAATACTACGATCAAGGCGGCTATTCTCGATCAGACGGTGCTTGCTGGCGTCGGTAACATTTATGCCGACGAAAGCCTATGGGGAGCGCAGATTCATCCGTCTACGAGGGTGAGTGTCCTTCCAAGATCCAAGATCAAAGCGCTAAGATCTGAGATTGTGTCTGTCATGAGTCTTAGTATCGAGAAAGGTGGCAGCACTGATCGCAACTACGTCAATGCCGAAGGCAAAAAAGGCAGCTATATCGATTTTGCCCGCGTATTTCGGCGAGAAGGCCAGCCGTGCCCACGTCACCCCGATGTGTTGGTAGAAAAAACCAAAGTCGCAGGCCGCGGCACGCATATTTGCCCAGTCTGTCAGGTGGTACAATAACAGATAGTGATATATCTGCTAGTTGGAGAAAATTCATATAAGATCGAGCAGGAGCTGGCTCGGTTGCTCGCCGGGCGTGAGCCTGTCGAGCGGTGGAGTGGCAGTGAGCTCGATGAATCGCGCCTCAGTGATATTATGCGAGGTATGTCACTTTTTGCTGCCGAGCGCACTGTTGTTGTCAAAGAGCTTAGTGAGCAAAAAGAACTGTGGGAGCGTTTGGTGCAGTGGCAAGCTGACATGGCTGCCGATACCGAACTGGTCATGATTGAACAAAAAATCGACAAACGCACCAAGACCTACAAAGAGCTCGCGCAGCACGCTCGCATTATCGTCTGCGACCACTGGACTGACAAGCAGCGGCACGAAGCCTACGAGTGGCTACGGGCACTTTGCAAACAGCAAGGAGTGGCGATCAGTCGCGCCCAAATCGAAGATATGGTAGCTCGTGCGCAGATTCCAGGCGAAAAGCCCGGTGCAACCTATATTGACCAGATGCAGCTCTTCCAAGCGGTTCAGGCCCTGTCTGTTCTGGGCGAAGTGACCGACGAAGCGATTGCTGTCGTGCTGCCTCCTGCACCTGGACAGACTGTATTTGAGCTTCTCGAAGCAGCGCTCGCCCGCGATACAGCAAAAACCGGCACGATCCTGGCGCAGCTCCACACCAGTCTCGACCCATACATTGCGTTTGCAGTTATCGTTAAGCAGTGGCTGCAGTTGGTGAGTGTGATTCTTGCTCAGAGCCAAGCGGGGAGCTTGCCCATCCACCCCTATGCACTTGGCAAGCTGCAGAACCAAGCTCGTTTGGTGACGCGCACTGATGCTCGGCGTGTCTCTGAGCTTGCTGCCGATCTCGATGCCGCACTTAAACACTCTGAGCTAACACCTTGGGACGCGGTTGACCGACTCGTGATGGCGATTGTCTTGAGAAAGTAAAACCCCGCTCATTGGTGAGCGGGGAAGTGTCTCTATTTCTCTTTCTTGGCAGCTGGTTTTTTGGCTGCTGGCTTCTTGGCGGCTGCTGGTTTTGCAGCTGTCTTTGCCGGTGCTTTTTTGGTAGTTGGAGCGGCTTTTTTGGGGGCAGCAGCAGAGAGTTTAACTCCGGCGGCTTTGGCTGCTTTTGCCAGACCAGCTTTACGGCGAGAAGCAGTGGCTTTTTTGATGAGTTTTTTCTTGACAGCGGTATCGATCTCACTCTGGGCAGCGCTCAAACTAGCGGCGCTTGGCTTTGTGGTGAATTGTTTGACGGCTGTTTTGATATCATGCTTGATACCGACATTGCGGTCGCGGCGCTTCGCCGTTTGCTTCATGCGTTTGATAGCTGATTTGATGATGGGCATACTGCTTCCTTTTACTTCTGTTAAAGCCTGTTATTCAATCAACGGTTGATTATAGATGAAAAGCCAGTTTTTGTAAAGTGACCAAATCTGATTGACGTAGACAAAACACTTATGATAAGCTATAGCCAAACTCTGATGAAAAGCAAACAATAGGAACAACCATGGCAGACACCAGTATACAAAAGCAAATTATCGAAAAGATAAAGGACAGCAACAATGTGTTGGTGACGGTGAGTAGCGGTCCGACTGTTGACCAGCTGAGCGCTGCACTCGGTATCACCCTGCTCCTCAACAAAATTGGCAAGCATACAACAGCGGTGTTTAGTGGGGATGTGCCGGCTGCTATTGAGTTTTTGGAACCGCACAAAACGTTTGAAAACACGGTTGATAGCCTGCGAGATTTCATCATCGCTCTCGACAAAGAAAAAGCAGACCATCTGCGCTACAAAGTAGTCGACGACATGGTGAAAATATTTATCACGCCGTATCGGACCACCATTTCTGACAAAGACCTCGATTTTAGCCAAGGTGACTATAACGTCGAGACGGTCTTGGCAATTGGTGTCAAAACCGAAGAGGACTTAGACCATGCACTTCAGAGCCACGGACGTATTTTGCACGATGCAACAGTGGCGGCTATTTCACTTGGTGAGGCAACAAATCTCGGTGGTATCGAATGGACAGACAAAAACGCCAGTAGCTACTCTGAAATGATGACAAGCCTTGCCGATGGCCTCAAATCAGACAAAAATCTTGTCGACGAGCAGATTGCGACGGCACTTTTGACTGGTATTGTGGCCGCCACCGATCGTTTCAGCAACAACAAGACATCCTCACAGGTGATGACGATTGCAGCGCAACTCATGGCAGCCGGTGCCAATCAGCAGCTAATTGCGACTCAGCTCCAAAAAGGCGCCGTCTTGTCACCCACCGGCACTGAGAAACTTGCAGAAGACCAGCCTACCAAAGTCGACCGAAGTGAACCCGCTGAGCCCAAAGAAGAGGCAGGTGCGAGCGGGGCACTCGCCATCTCGCATGTGCCAGAAGGGACAGTCGACGAAGTCGCAAAAGTAGTTGCTGAGCAGCAGTCAGGCGAGGCGCTCAATACAGCAGAAGCCGCCCTAGAGAAGCAAGCCGATCAGGCGGTGCAGCCCCAGACTCCAGTTGCCCCAGTACAGCAAGCTCCCGTCCAAGACCTCTCTGCTGTTGGCGCATCGTCACCACTACTTCGGGGTCCCGTCAGTAGCGATCAGTGGCGCACTCAGACTCCTACAGCTGCCGAGCCAATGATGGGTGGCACACTCAACGCAACCAGCGAGCAAGCTGCGATCGACAAGCAGCATGAAATCGAAGATGACCGCAACAAGACCATCCTGACTCACGGCGGGAGCGGTTATGTGTCTGGGGAGCCAAGTTTCCAGGCACCTATCAACGCTGCTGCGAGTCCTGATCTCGAAGAACCAAGTGTCCCAGACATTCTCGCCTCTGGAGGCAATACTGGCGCGACGATGCATGTCGATGCCATCCAGCCTCCTGCTCCCTCTGCGGCAGCTCCTACACTCGCAGAAATCGACGCGCAGAATCGAACACATCAAGACACAGCTATGGCTGCTGTCGATGCGGCATTTGGTGCACCAGTTTCGCAGGCACCGGCTGCACAGTTTGATGCTGCTGCGCCTGCGCTGCCACCGCTTCCTCCTATGCCAGACTTCTCGACACTGCCTCCATTGCCAAGCGTCCCAGCTGGGACTCCTCTCGGTGATGTGTTGCCACCGCTTGCGCCAGTGGGGCCTATCGGATCAGGGGCCGCACCAGCTGGTGTACCGGTTGACCCAGCGCAATTCCGTATCCCTGGTCAGTAGCGAGCTGCTATAATAACAGCTGTGACAAACGGAATTCTTTTGATCGATAAACCCACTGGCATGACCAGTTTTGGCGTGGTCGCCCGAATCAAACGGGTACTCAATGAACAACAAAAGGCAAAAGGAGCAGCCGGACCGACGGATTCACTCCACGGCTCGCGCGATGAGGAAAAACCATTGGTTGTTCCTCATAAGCGTCAGCGTATAAAAGTTGGGCACACCGGCACGCTCGACCCCTTTGCGACTGGGCTTATGATTTTAGTGATCGGCGACGAATGCAAGCGTGCTGGCGTGTACACCAAACTCGATAAGTGGTATGACGCCACCATTGTTCTCGGTTCATCAAGCACAACAGGTGACCCCGAGGGTGAAATCACGCGTGTTTCTGACCATATACCGTCTCGCCAGCAGATCGATGAGACAGTTGCCCAGTTTCGTGGTGAAATAACCCAGCGCCCACCGATTTTTAGTGCCATAAAAATCGCTGGTCAGCGCGCCTACGACCTGGCGCGGGCCGGCAAACTGGTAGAAATACCAGAGAGGCAAGTGACTGTCTACCAACTTGAAGTCCTTGACTATACCTACCCAGCGGTAACGATTCGCACGCACGTCAGCAGTGGCACGTATATCCGCAGTCTCGCGGTCGACATCGGCGCTGCACTCGGCACCGGCGCATATTGTCGAGATCTCAAGCGCACCCAGATCGCCCAGTGGTCAGTAGCAGATGCAAAGAGCCTGGCTGATTTTGGCATTGTAAATTGACTTTATATTCAAATCGTGCTATAATAAAATCATTGCTGATGATAGAAAATCAAATACCACAACAAAAAACCCCAGAAAAAGAGCCGGTACCACTGACATTTCTTGAAGTTGGCACATGCAATAGCGCAGGCTTCTCGACTGCTGGCTTGCTTCCTGAGCACATCCCCAAAGGCAGTCACGTTGTGACGGTCGATCTCCCCATCAAGTACGGCTACCTTTCTGCGATGGATCCCGACACCTATAAAGCCATCAAACCAGAGTTGCTCACGACGTCATATCAAAGGGCGTCAGAGCAAGCACGAGCACGGGGACTTTCCGTCCCTGATTTCGAGCACACAGCCATCTTGGCTGATGGCAGAGAGCTACCTTTTCCGACAGAAGTTTTTGACCGAGTCTTGTTCAATGACGTCATCGGTGACCCAGCGGTCGGGGCACCTGACATACAGGAGCTGATTGCCGAGGCACTTCGAGTGCTAAAAGTCGGCGGAGAGTTATGGATCGTTGACGATCGGGCAGTAGAGCGTAATCTTCGCGCCATGGAAGATGCGTTTCCTAGTGCCACTACAAGCACCAATATACCATACGTGCGCCGCGACTTGACATTTGAGCATACCCTGGAGGGTCGTCAAGATTACGATAGAATCGCATCGCGAGTCGATGCAAGCAACTCGCGCATTACTCTCATCACAAAGACGGGCCAGATGCCTGCTCAAGAGTCTACTCTGGTTCCAGCCAGCGAAACACCACCACCTAGCCGAGGGGCACAAAGCTTCAGGAAGTGGCTTCGCCGACACTAGTCAGTTGACCAGTGGTCCTTTCTCTGGTACAATCATCAGCTATGATTACAAAAGATAACAAAGCGAAAGCTATTGCTTTGACTCAGGTTGCGAAAAACGACGTCGGAAGCCCGCAGGCTCAGGTGTCGATTCTCACGGCTCGTATCAAAGAGGTGACTGAACATCTCAAAACCAACAAGCACGACCACATGGCGCGCCGCGGTTTGATTCAGATGGTAGGCAAGCGTAAAAAGCTCCTCAAATACCTCGAAACGACCGATTTCAACGCCTACAAAGCACTGCTCGACACACTAGGCTTACGCAAGTAGCCGAAAGATTCTCCCCAGAAATGGGGAGTTTTTTGTTTGGCAGTGTATACTGAGGCGAGATGATACTCGACGACTCAAATCAGCTGCATATGATGGAATCGGCCTTTGAGGCCGCTGAGATTGCGTGGTGGTGGATGGAGCTACCGAGCGGCATGGTCATGTATAGTCCCAACAAGCTCAAAATGCTCGGTCGCGAGGGCGAGCACTATACGCACTACAAACAGTTTACTGACCTCGTACACCCCGATGATTATGAGCGAATAATGGCTGACATGATGGATCTCATCGAGGGTCGCAAGCCGATGTATGAGACAAAGTATCGTATCAAGTCACAAGATGGTACCTACGCGAAGTTTTATGACAAAGGCAAAATTGTTGGCAAGCGCGGTAATGACATTATCATCGCTGGATTCGTCCAAAAAATCGCTAGCTCAGCCAAATAATCGCTGCAATACTCTAGTTGGTAGCGGAACGTTCACTGGTCGAGCGTTCATATCTTGAGGCAGTATAGACCATGTCAGTGTACTGTAGCAATGTAGGTCTGTATAATAGATACTATGAGCGAGCTTGGTCCGTTGATTCTTGCAGGAGTAGTGCCATCTCTGGTGGTGTGGGCTATTCTATCTATCTATCTATCTAGGCCTCGATTATTGCTACCGACACCGCGTACTTTCATCCTCTATGTCGCTTTTATGGCCATGCTTGGGCCGATCGGTGAAGTGTTTATCGGCACGATCTATCATGGGCTATTTGGCGAGCGGTTATGGTTTTACCAACTCGCGCCGATTCATCACGGCTATACATCGCTCTATGCGCCGGTCATCTGGGGCATCTACGGCGGCTACCTGGGGCTTGTAGAGCCACTACTGCGGCAGTGGAAACTTCTCAAGAAAAAGTACGCACTTGCACTCTTTATCTCTTTCGAAACGCTGGTGCTAGAGCTGCTGTTTAACGTGTTGCACAGGCTTATCACTGGGGAGTATTTGTTTTTCTACACCCCGCCAGACCTCTGGCACGCAACATCGGTACAGACCATACCATTCTATTTCTTCGCCGGCTTTGTCATCGTGAGTTCGATCAAACGCATGAAAACTCACTCGCTCTTTTTCGCAATCATGTGCCTGCTGATATGTCTCGTTATGGTATATCTCACCTAATTTTACAGAAGAGTTGCATTTTATATAAAAAAATGCTATAATGATAATGTTAAACTATGAATTCACAAGATTTCACAGGTGGGAATTCAACAGAACTTGATGGTATCGAACATCTCTCTCGCCGCGGCGATGAGGTGATTGAGTACATCTTTACGTAAAGGCTGATATGTCAATTGATATCCGCTTCACGGACAGCTTCAACTCATCATCTGCGGCAAAGGTGGCTAATTTTCTGCGTGAGCCACGACTATATATTGATACGAAAGCTGATTATGGTTCAGCGCATACAGAATGGGTGGAGCGCACTGAGCATGATCTTGTAGAGGGGAGAAAGTTTGGTATCGCAGCGATTGAAGCTGGTCGCGTAGTTGGCTCGGTTATCGCGAAGCTTGAATCGCCAGACACGGTAGGTATACGCAATATCTCAATGTCGCCTGAGGTGCGTCTACGGGATTTTGGGCGCTTCTCAACTGTTCAACTACTCCATGTTGTACAGCAGGAGTTGCCTGAGGTCTCACGAGTTATCGTGGACACAAAGTTAGAAAATCACGATATGATAGACTTTTTGAAGAAACTAGGATTTAGTGAGAAGGAGATAGTCGACCTTTATGGTAGTGGCCATCCCGACTTAGTCCTCGAACGATTGATATCACGAGCCTAGCGCCTAATCTCCCAAATCTCATCCAGCCAGCGGTAGTGCTCGTTTCCGCTCGCGGCATCATCGAGCCCCATACCGACCAGCCATTTATCACCAGCTTCAAAGCCTACGTAGTCGGCTTGCGAGGTGCGCGAAGGGACGTTTTTTGACGCCAGGACAGCCAGTTTGACATTTTTTGCTCCACGCTCGAGCAGGAGCTTATTCACGAAATCAGAAGTCACACCAAGGTCAATCACGTCGTCAATGACTACGACATCGCGACCCGAAAGCATTGTAGTTGGCGCTAAGTCCGTGACGACCACTGGATCTCTCGCGGTGCGCTCATGTCCATAGGTACTGACCATCATATAGTCTAGCTCGGGGTGAAAGTTCGGGTTTTGCCGCGCGAGCGCAAACATGAGCTTACTCGCAAACGGATTCGCCCCACGCAGCAGCGCCACAAAAAGAGGGGACTGCGCAACATAGTCATTCAGGATCTCCGCAGCGATCTCATCGATACGCTGGTCGATCGTGTGCGCAGAAAGTAACTGTCGATAATTACTTGTCATACGTCTAGTATAAATGATCCAGGCTGTCCCCAGCTTTTGTCTCTAACGGATAGCGCCTGCTGATTGACAAAATCAGATTTTCGTGCTACCATACCTCTATAACAACAAGTTAGTTCCAAAAACAAAAAATGCCTGAAATACTATCCTTCCAAGAAGCTCCTTCGCCCGACAAGGGAGGAAGACCGATGTTTACACCGGAAGAAATTGCCGGCCTTCAACGTACTCTTGACGAGACAACCAGGAGATTAAGCGCCAACCTACAGACGGAAGTTGCAGGCATGCTCGAACGGGGTGAGCTTGGCAAGTCTCACCCTGATCTTGAGCCCCCAGTTCAGGACGGTAGTGCTTACGATAGCGCCTCGGGTTTCAGCCAAACTCCTGTTGAGGTGGCTAGTCCAGTCGGGCTCGAAGCACCACGGGGCAACCAGCCTGACGTACTGCCAGCTGCTTCTTCTCAAGCCCCACAAGTGCCAGGTCGAAAGGGCCGCAGGATCTACATAGAGAACCCTGACGGGACCGCGCTGAGCAATGAAGCGTGGGATGCCCGTAACGCGCAAGCTGCCGCGGAGCGTGCTGCCAAGGGCGAACCATCACAGGAGGAGGCTTTGGCGGCGTATAAGGCAGGTCTTGAAGCTCAGAAATTAGCAGACGACGAACTGCTGAGTGGTATGGACCCAGATCTGCTCGAGGCAAGTCTCAAGCGGCATGGACGCGACGGGCTACTGGCGATTATAAAGGGCGAAGCAGAGCTCGAACCATATACTGGTCCCGATGGCGGCAACCTGATGTTCACGCATGCAAGCACTGGTGAGTCGATGACTCCTGGTGAAGTGCAAGAACGCATGGATATCGTGGATGCGAGACGTATTGGCAAAACATCCGCGGGGCTTGCTCACGAAGCTACCGCTCAAATGCCGTTTAGTGAGTCAATCATTAATACGCCAGAAGGAGGCATTGCTTACGTCGAGCAAGGTCATCTGAGTGACGGTTTGGACATGAAAATAACCATCAACTCAGACGGCTCACTAGGAGAGGTGGCCGTTATCGTTAGTGGTAGTGAGACAGGTGAAGCTCATACTGTTGCGGTAGAAGGTCCTGAAGCAGATGCGCCGCAAGTACGAATCGATGGTGAACCGGCGACACCAGAGCAAGCTCCAGTTGTTGAGGCGGTTCTTCAGGAGCTAGCGAGCGATCTTCAGTTGACAAGTGAGACGCCTGCAGATGATGGAGCTATTGTCTCGCATGAAGCTGAGCCACAAAGTGGTGAGGCTTTGGTGTCTGACGTGGCAGTGGAATCACCAGCACAGAGCGAGAACGCACCTGTCTTTACACCAGAGACTCAGCCAGCAGCTGAGGTTGCAGAAGCCAACCAACCAACTCAGGAACAAGAGCTACCTGTCAGCGAGAACCAGCCCGAAGGGGCCAGCGCCAATCAGCCAGAGCAACCGGCTCCTGATCGTCCACGAGCTCAACCCCGAACCCCTGAAGAGATTCGCCTCAGCAGGCAGAAGGGTGCTATGAACTTCATGCTTCCGTATGCTCGCTCAAACCCAAGCTTTCTAGGTGTTTTCAAGGAGTTAGGTATCGATCCACGCAAACTTGTGGCGAGTGACGTTCAGCTCACTCCTGAGACACTAAGGTATATCGGCTTGATCCAGAAACTGGGCGTGCGATCTAATTCGGGGATCCTTCAAGAACCTCCAAATCCCAATACGCCACTCGGTAGGGCTGCAATAGAGAGCCAAAAACTGGTAAAGGGACTGATTTGCTCAATGTTCCAAAAAGCTGAACCCGAACAGTAGGGCTGGATTGTGCATACATTACTTATGCGCATGGTATAATACGTGTAGTCACATGTCGACAAGCGTAAGTGATGGATAGAACGAGTTACATGCGAGATAACTGATTCTACCTGTTACTTACTACGAGAAACGGTGAGTGATTCTAACAAGAAGGAGGCTCTATTTTATGAGTATTATCAACCCTAATGGCAAGGACATTATTTCGGTTAGTACCGATTTTTGTGGCAAACCACTGACGCTTGAGGTCAACCGTGTAGGATTCCGCACCACGGCTAGTGTGCTCGTGACCTACGGTGACACAGTGGTGCTTGGTACAGCGATGGTGGGTTCTCGGCCAGTGGTGCTCGACTACTTTCCACTATCAATCGACTATGAAGAAAAAATGTATGCAGCCGGCAAGATTAGCGGTAGCCGCTTTATCAAGCGTGAAGGCCGCCCGAGCGACGAAGCAATTCTGATTGGTCGCCTGATCGACCGCCCGATTCGACCCCTGTTCCCGAAAGGCTATCGCCAAGAAGTTCAGGTAGTCTCGAGCGTCCTGAGCATGGATCCGAATTTCCGACCAGATATGGTCGCCATGATTGCCGCCAGCAGTGCACTCATGCTAACTGGTACGCCATTTGATGGTCCAGTTGCAGGCCTGCGCGTTGGTCGTGTGAACGGCAAGTTCCAGGCATTTTTGGATGCTGACGAGCGTGCCAAGAGCGACCTCGATCTGGTCGTGGCTGGTATCGAGAGCGGTATCACCATGGTGGAAGCAGGTGCCAATGAAGTCTCAGAAGACGATCTGGTGGCCGCGATGGAATGGGCGTTCATGGCCTTGCAGCCTGCGATCAAATTGCAGCGCGAGTTGGCCGAAAAGATCGCGCCAGTAGCTCAGGAATACGAACTAGTATTGCCAAATGAAGAGATTCAAAAGGCCGTTGACGAATGGGTCAAGGGCAAGTTGGGCGACAAGCTCCGCAAAGCCTACCCAGAGCGCAACGAAATGGTGAACGAACTTCGCTGGGCTTTCCATGAAGCGATGACCGACAAGCTTGGTGCCGAGGAATATCCGGCGCTCAAAGATGAGTATGACGAAGCCTTCACGATGGCGCTGCACAAAGACGTGCGTCGCGGCATCGTCGAAGACGGTGTGCGCCCAGATGGCCGCAAGCTCGATGAGATTCGTGAACTCAGTAGTGAAGTCGGCTTCTTGCCGCGCACACACGGCTCAAGCCTCTTCACACGTGGTGTGACACAGGGTATGAATATCGTCACTCTTGCACCACTGAGCTTTGCGCAGATTGTTGATACTATGGAGGTGACTGATGGTGAGCGACGCTACATGCACCACTACAACGCACCTGGCTATACGGTCGGTGAGGTACGCCGACTTGGCAGCCCAGGCCGCCGCGAGATTGGTCATGGCTACCTCGCAGAACGCGCACTGATCCCGGTGCTCCCGACTGAGGAAGAGTTCCCGTATGCAATTCGCAGCGTGACGGAAATCATGAGTCAAAATGGTTCGACCAGCATGGCCGCCACCTGTAGCTCATGCTTGGCGCTGATGGACGCGGGTGTGCCGCTCAAGGCTCCTGTCTCTGGTATTGCGATGGGCCTGATGGTCGATGGCGACAAGCACTATGTGCTGTCTGACATTGCCGATGCCGAAGATTTCGCTGGCGACATGGACTTCAAGGTGACTGGTACCGCAAATGGCATCACTGCCGTGCAGATGGACATGAAAGTTCATGGCTTGCCTGTCGAAGTGCTGGCTGATGCCATCAAAAAAGCTGCTCCAGGGCGTGCGCACATCCTCGAGCATATGCTGTCGACGATTGCCGAGCCTCGCGCCAAGCTGAGCCCGTACGCACCACGCATCGAAAAGATCAAGATCAATCCTGAGAAGATTGGTGCGGTGATTGGCAAGGGTGGCGAGACAATCAACAAGATTACCTCTGAAACTGGCGCCATGATCGATATCAAGGATGACGGCCTTATCACGGTCGCAAGCAACGATACCGCCAGTATCGAGCGTGCACTTGAGTGGATTCGTGGTCTCACCGAGGAACCAGAAGTCGGTAAGCTGTATACTGGTAAGGTCGTGACCATCAAAGACTTTGGTGCATTCGTAAATATCCTCCCAGGTACCGACGGCATGCTGCATATTTCGCAGCTGAGTGACCAGCGCGTCGAAAACGTGACCGATGTGCTCAAAGAAGGCCAGATGGTGACCGTGAAGCTGAGTGGCATCGATGAAAAAGGCCGTCTCTCACTCACCATGAAGGGCGTAGAGCAGAAGTAGCGTGTCAGAGAGGTTTACGGCGCTGTCAAAAGCCGTTGATGATTTGTACGCTGCCAAGAAGATTGGCAGAGCAGATTGGGCGGACTGGCTAGCGAGCAACCACATTTGGCCAGTCGCAATCGCCGCAAAAGAAATTGCGATACGTTTTGGTGCCGACCCAGAGCTTGCAATGGCGGGGGGGGTACTGCACGACATAGCCGACACTGTGATGAGCCGTTTTGACAAAACGCACGAAGCCGTGAGCTTGCAGATGGCTCATGATCTCATGCGCCAAGCTGGCTATTCAGATGAAGAAGTCGCAGTGGTTGTTGATGATGGGATACGCCTGCACAGCTGCCATGGTGGGAGGCAGCCGCGCACAATAGTTGGGAAATGCATTGCCTCCGGCGATGCGATTGCTCATCTGAAGACGGATTTTTATCAATTTGCGAGAACCACGATGCTTGAGGATGAGCATAAGACGTTAGAACAGATTAACGCATGGGCGGTCGCAAAACTGAATCGCGATTATCACGATAAATTATGTTTCCAAGAGTTGAAGCATGAGCTTAAATCTGATTTTGATCGCCAGCTAGCGCGTTTTTCGTGAGTACCTTCGACGGCTCAGACACTACGAGTATGTGAAAAATTTCATTATTCATTATCGGAGACAGCGTATACTATAGTTATGGCAACAACGAATTCAAAAGTACAAAAAATCGGCGCACTATTGCGCAACCCAAGAGTTCAGCAATTATTATCATGGGCGCTGCCGCTCCTGTTTGGCTGGATTCTACGCAAGCTCGATACCAAGCCAGTCGGTGAAGACGGCAAGAAGAAAAAGTAGCTCACTGATCTATAGGATTCAATCCTAACCACTGTGAAGAAATGTGATTTAGCCGGCTAGCTGGTTTTCTAGCAATTCAAGTTCGGCTTTGCGATCTTCGTAATCTGCAAGAAATTCCCGGTATTGCTGAGGCGCCATCGTCTGGATGCGTGCTGGCTTTAACCATGGCGGTGCAGCATCACCCAGATATGCGCCGATGCTCGACCATGCATACCGGAGGTAGTAGCGAGGATTCATATGTATATAACGAGTGATATGCGCCAGATGTCGCTCGTCGGTGACACGAGACGACTTATACAGCCCCTGGAAAAGGTGACCCGAGCTACGATATTTACGATTAAAGTACATTGTGTAGGCTGTAGAGATCGATTTCAAGAGTCCCGTCACTGCATCGGGGTCATCCCGTTGATATACCAAAAGGTGAAAATGGTTATCCATCAGACAGTAGGTGAGGAGCTCTAGGTCATATTTCGGATAGGGCAGGCCGTCGCTGCGCGTACTCGTGTCTGTTGGATCGAGATGTCGTGCGAGAAGTGAAAGGAATTTATACCGGTCTTGATCATCAAGAAAAACTGGCCGCTTTCCGGCACCTCGATTAAAAATATGGTAATAAGTATCGACATCTCTTTCGCGAACGACATACTTACTAGGCATAAAGACATTATATCATTAAATCACATATCCCAACAGAGGTTAGGATTGAATCCTATAAGAAGAATCCTATAAGAAAGGAGTTTGGTGGCCTGTAGCTGGGCGGTATAATGATGATATGGACAAACGAGAGCAGATTGAGATATTGAGAAAGGAAATTGTCGAGCAAGGTATTTGTCCCGAGCTTTGTCGGGGCGCCACCCAGCTCGTGATAGGCGATGGCAATCTTGATGCGGATATTATATTTATTGGCGAGGCACCCGGCAAGCAAGAAGACTTGCAGGGGCTACCTTTTGTCGGAGCGAGTGGCAAATTCTTGAACGAGATGCTGGCGGCGGCAGGCATGAAGAGGGAAGATGTCTATATCACAAATATAGTGAAGTACCGTCCGCCGAACAACCGCGACCCGCTGCCAGAGGAAAAGAAAGTATTTTGGCCGTACCTTCTGCGCCAGCTAGAGATTATTTCACCAAAAGTCATCATTACACTCGGTCGCCACAGTGGGGCGTACTTCATTCCTGATCTGCACATTTCACGCGACCATGGCACCCCGCGCAAAGTAATATATCACGACAAAGAATTTTTGGTCATTCCACTTTACCACCCAGCAGCAGCGCTCTATAACGGCAGTATGCGCCAAACCTTGATCGATGATTTTCTGCGCGTACCAGAGATGATCGCACAACAAAAGTGAGGCACTCTCGCTGAGGTGCCCCACTAGGAGGGTAGGGTGAGTAAGGTGCTCTACTGCGCTGGAGTAGTGACGGTTGGCGCGGTGACTGTTGGGGTAGTCGCAGGCGAAGTTGACGAGTTATTGAGCAGGCTCGGCAAGAAATAAAGTGCCGCAATGACCAGCACGACGACCGCGACAATCGCGATAATTGCTCCGCTACTGCTACTGTTTCCATCTCTCTCTACAATGACATCTGCCATATTCTTTATCCTTCGTTTATTGGTTGATATGGCTACTTTATCAGCTAGTGAACAGCAGTGATGCAATCTTTTTCACTATTTCATAACTTATGCATGGATAATGCTTATGGTTGCTTTTTCTTTCATTTTTGCTACAATACTACTAACAGCAAAGAGAGGGGATTTTAGGCTCAGTTGCACGCAACTCTCTTGTCTTACATTATATTTTGAAATTATTTACACAATTCTAAAAGGAGAAAAATAATTTATGGGTCAACGAAGACTCGCAAAACCACAGGCAGACGATGCCTCTAAGCGGCCGATGGTCGCAAAACAAAAATCAAACAACAGCGTTCTCAACGCAACCACTACCCGCAAAGGCGAGGTATTCCGCGCACAGCGCCGCACTTCAGAAGGCGTCAATATGCAGGCCAGTCAGCATATCATCAATGTGCCGGTCAACAAATCAATCTATAACGGCTACCAGGGCAAGCAGTTTAGTCTGGCCGACCAGCCAAAGCGCCCACGTGCACCACGTCCAACCCTCAAAATCATCCCTATCGGTGGTGTCGGTGAGATGGGCATTGGTAAAAATATGACGGCCATCGAGTATGACAACGACATCATGGTGATCGACATGGGCTTTTTGTTCCCAGGTACCGACTATCCAGGTATCAACTATATTACTCCCGATATCACCTGGCTCGAAGAAAACAAGCATCGGATTCGCGGACATGTCTTTACGCATGGCCACCTCGACCACATCGGTGCGTTTCGTCACTTGGTGCCGAAGATTCCAGCGCCAGTGTATGCAAGCAAATTTACACTTGGTATGTTGCAGCGCACCATGGAAGAGACTGACGGCTCTTTCACGCCTGACTACCGCGAGCTAAACCCTGAAGCGCATGATATTGTACAAATTTGTGATTCATTTAGTGTTGAGCTGATTCGTGTCAATCACTCGATTCCCGATGCCACCGCTGTAGTCGTCCGCACCCCCGTTGGCAATATATTGGCAAGTGGCGACTGGCGCATCGAAGACAACCCAGTCGACGGCAAAAAATTTGACTTCCCACGCCTCAGCGAGATTCAGCAAAAAGAAGGCTTTCTGGTCTTTCTCAACGAGTCAACTAACTGCGAGTCAGATGGCACGCACACGCATGGTGAGTTCGACATCCAGCACAGTATGGGGGAGGTGATGGAAAAATACGCCAACAGTCGTGTTATTATCTCAAGTTTCTCAAGCCAGCTGCACCGCATGCAGCTGATTCTCGACGAAGCCCAAAAGCGTGGTCGCAAAGTCGCGTTTGCTGGCTATAGTATGATCCAAAACCTCGAGGTGGCGCTGCGTACCGGTGCTATCAAGGTGCCGAAAGATACGGTCATGAAGATGGAAGACATCATCAAATTGCCTGACAGCAAGATCACCATCGTGTGTACCGGTAGCCAAGGTGAATTCTCAGCGGTGCTCAACCGTATGGCGACGGGTGCGCATAAGTACATCAAAATCAAGAGCACTGATGTCGTGGTCTTTAGCTCAAACCCAATCCCAGGCAACGAGAAGTTCGTGGTGCGTACTGTTGATGGTCTGATGCGCGAGGGCGGTGAGATTATCCAAAACGGCAAAACCCATCTGACTGGCGTTGGTCCGCTCCATCTCTCTGGCCATGGTTACTACGAAGACCACATCAAGGTTATTGAAGCAGTGAACCCAACGTATTACATCCCGTATCACGGTGAATTCCATATGCTCGTCCACAACGCTCAATTAGCCGAAAAAGAATGTGGCATTCCGCGCGATCATATCTTTGTCTGTGATGCCGGTGATGTTGTAGAGTTTGACCACGAAGGTGCTCGCAAAGTTGGCCGCGTGCCAGTCGGTGGCATCATGTACGACGACAGCGGGGCAGTGGTTTCAGAAGTGGTTCTCAAAGATCGTATCCACATGAGCATGGAAGGCATGTTTGTAGTAGTGCTCACCATCGCACGAGGCAACGGCCGGCTGCTGACCAGCCCTGATATCATTAGCCGCGGGTTCATCTACCTGCGCGACAGCGAAGAGCTGATGGGGATGATCCGCCAGTATCTCAAGCAAAAAGCCGCTCGGAGTTTTGCAGGCAAGTACGATCTCGATGTGATCAAAAAAGAGATCAAAGACGAGGTCACGCATATTTTGTACGATCAAACACGCCGCACGCCGATCGTGATTCCAGTTATCAACGAAATTGGTGTTGGTGGCGGCAAGCCGCAGCAGCCTGCGAGAGTGGCGCAGCAGGAAGGCGCACCACAGCAGTTTTCGGAGCGTCCAGCTCGCCCAGGGCTGCCAGCTCCCTCGGCGCGCCGTTTCCCGCCTCGACAAGTACCTGACACTGAAGTTGTCGAACCACACGTCAAGTTTGGTGGGCATAGCTACTAAGCGCTAGAGTGTCCTTTGCTCGCAACTCTTTGGCATAACAGCCACAGGGGTACCCCAGAAGAGGTCTTTGCTGAGCAAAGGCCTCTTGACTTTTTAAACTACTTGTGCTTAAATAATTGAGAACAATAAAAAAATAAACAACCACCTATGAACTTTTTTGAAACCCTCTATGCCTGCTCGACAACCATCGCTGTGCTTGCCAGCTTTCCTCAGATTCGCCAGCTACTTATCACCAAGCGCTCTGAAGAACTCAACCTCGCCACTTGGTCGCTCTGGCTGTGTACGCAGTTCATTTCATTTACCTACGCGACAAGTATTCAGAACCACCTTCTGATGGTAGTCAATGTCGTCTGGATCACGTTTTATGCAGTCATGCTCGCATTGATTACCTACTACCGAAAATATCCTGGCGGCGCCATTACTTCACGCGTTAAGTCACTCATTAGTTTTCGACTTCGATCGCCCCAGGTAGAACAGGAATAGTTCGTACTAAGATATCGACCACCACCTGTGGGTGGTTTTTTATTTGCAAAGGATCATGCTTATTGTTATAGTGTAGTCACGGAATAGTGAGAAAAAATAGAAAATCATGGGAAAACAAATAATTGCACTCAGTCTGGTGTTAGCAATGATTGCTTCGCCAGCATTGGCGTACGCTGCGACCGATTACACCTGGACTCAGCCAGGCGTGCAATCTCAGTATTTGAGCAGAGTGGCCGCCTCATCTGATGGCACAAAATCGATTGCGGTGGGGTACCAACAAGTGTTTGCTTCGTCAGATTCAGGTGCTACCTGGGCGCACCGAGACACTGGGTCACTTATTGATTGGACTGAAATCGCAGCTGCACCTGATGGCAGCAAGTTCTATGGCGTGGAAGGCGGGAGTCTTTATTATACCCTCGACCTTGGCGTCACGTGGCTGCCGGTCAATCCTGTGAACTACCCAAGCGGCTATCAGCTGAAAGTATCTGGTGGTAGCAACAAGCTTTTTACGTATGATGCCAATGATATTTATATGTCCACCGACGGAGGCGTCAACTGGACGACACTCGTTGATGTGCCGGGGTCATGGTATTATAACTCTCTTGAAGTATCACGCAATGGCCAGTTCTTGGTAGCGGTTGGCGCGATCCCTGGTGCGGCAATATTTACTTCTTCAGACGGGGGTAGTACATGGGTGCATCAAGCAGGGTCTTCGGTAAGCTCGAGTTGGTCACCACGTATTGCACTATCTGCAGACGGGTCAAAGATCATTGGTGCTGGCGCCGATGCTTCGCAGACGATCTATACGTCTATTGATTATGGCGTGACTTGGACGGCTCAGCCAGCTCTCGCAAGTGCAACCGACTACAACTCACCACAAATATTAGGAGTATCTTCAGATGGTACCACGTGGGTCGTTGCAAGGGCTCGTGGATCATACTACACTTCATCAAATGGTAGCACCTGGACATCAGTACCAAATGTTCGTGGCCAATCATGGGACTCGATGACTGCCACACCGGGGCTAGACCATATGATTGGACTTGGCAACCTTGGCAACCTCTATACTTCGACCGACCAAGGCCGCACATGGTCTCTCGTGCAACTGAATCGTGCTCGAACGTGGGCGACAATGGCAACTTCTACTGATGGTATGAGGCTCGTGATGGGAGACTATGACCGCTCGCTCTATACGTCAAATAACGGTGGTCAGACATGGCAAGAGCAATTTGCAAACACTGATTTTGACTGGTACGGCTCTGCAATATCGAGGAACGGTCAGTACATACTCGGCGCTGAGTGGCTGGGGAGCATATATATGTCATCGGACAGCGGTGTGACATGGCAACAGCTGGCTGGCGCTGGTCAACGTGCCTGGAATGGGGTCGCTGTATCTGATGATGGCCAGACTGTGGTAGCCGTGAGCCGCAACGACGGCTCAGGTACACACGTGATGATTTCTGCAAATAGTGGGGCAACATGGGTGGAGATGACTCCACCGAGCGCGGTCAGTGTCGAGTCGGTCGCTGTGTCGGCAAGTGGTCAAACTATACTACTTGGTGACTACAGTGGAAAGCTATTTGTTTCACCTGACAGAGGCACGACATGGAATGACGTCACTCCTCTAGGCTCCCAAAACTACCTCAGCGTTGATCTGTCGGCGGATGGCACTAAAATGGTCGCAATTGATGAAAACGCTGGAGGATCTATCTATCTCTCCACTAACAGTGGCGCAACATGGACCGCCAAGGCTGTTGGAGGCGGCCAGGATTGGAGCTCGGTCTCTATGTCAGATGATGGAGCGGTGATTCTTGCGGGTACCTTTGGGGGGTATAGTTACCTATCAACAGATAGCGGCGTGACGTGGACTCAGCTCACAGACCAGGGTACAAATTCATGGTGGTCAACCGCTGCAGTCTCAGGTGACGGGTCTCGGCTTTATAATGCACCCTACGACGGGCTGATGTATATGGGGGTTGCCGGTTCGGCGGCGCCTGCTACTCCTCCGACTACACCTACGACGCAGCCTGGGCCAGTCGGCGGTTCTGGTACAGGGAATGGGCAGCAACAGACATCGGGTGGCTCTTTGCTGGCTGCTACAGGCGTCAACTCTAGCGCATATACGATCGCCTCGCTTCTATTGATAGGTGTAGCGCTTGTTGCCAAAGCGGCTTCGAGAAGATAACCACCGGCACTCTTGCATTTTGTAGTAATTTATGCTATAATTCAAGCATGTGAGTGAATAGAAAACCTTGTTTGATCTATTCCGAGCAGCGCAGGATTATATAAAATACAATGTAGCTATACTCTTCAGATAACAAACAGAGTACAATAGATAACACTTATGGCTAGAAAAAAAGCACCAACTCGGGGACGAAAAAGCAAAAAATCTGAGGCACCGAAGCATACTTTGCCGACGGGCTTTTGGTCGCAGACCCTTGCGGTAGCAGTGATTGCGTTTTCGCTCCTGCTGGTTGTGTCATGGTTTGGCGGCAGCGGGCCGGTTTTTACCTGGATTCGTGACGCGGCGCTGCGTACGATCGGCTATGCGGTATACATTCTTCCTATCATCGCCGTGTATGTTGCTTTACAAGTGTTTCGAGTCGAGAATAACAAACTTCCGCTCGTCATGAAATTTGCTGCGTTATTGCTTGTAGCATGGTTTGCGGCGCTATTTGGTCTGTTTCGGCAAGATCACGGTGCGAGCACGGGCGGTGTGGTAGGCGACACCATCAATAGCTTCATGTCCTCGCTCGTCAATGCGCCAGTGGCAGCATTTGTGTATGTGCTGCTGATTGTCGTTACTACGCTGTTTGTAGTACGCGTGTCATTTGGAACGTTTTTTGGCTGGCTCGCTGGGCTGTTTGGCCGCGGGGCCAAGGAAGAAGACAAGGCAAATGTCGATATTATGCGTAAAGCTGCTGCCGAAGATGCCAAACAAAGTGGGCCGCTCAATGACTTCAAGCTCAATGCTGGCGTGCCGATGTTGACGCCTGAAGACCAGAAAAAAGCTCGTCTCGCCAGCCTAAAAAACAGCGTCAAGCCAGATAAAGAAGCCGAAGAAAAAGCTGCCATGCTGGCGGTGACTGACCCGAACTGGAAATTTCCGAGTGTTGATTTGCTCGAGAAGAAACAATCACCAGCTGATGCGGGTGATATTCAGCAAAATGCGCATATCATTCAGGACACTCTGCGTGAATTTAGTATTGATGTCGAAATGGAAGGCGCCAACATTGGTCCGAAAGTGACGCAGTATACCCTCAAGCCGCCAGCCGGTATCAAGCTCAGCCGTATCACGGCACTCGAGACGAATATCGCGCTCAACCTCGCGGCCAGCACACTGCGTATGGAAGCGCCAATTCCTGGGCAAAAGGCAGTGGGTATCGAGGTACCAAACAAAAAAGCCGCCGATGTGCGTATCAGGGGTATTCTCGACACGCCTGAGTGGCGCAAGGCCGATGAGCCGCTGAGTTTTGCAATTGGCAAGGATATCGCTGGTCAGGCGGTGGTGGGTGAGCTCAACAAAATGCCGCACCTCCTCGTAGCCGGTCAGACGGGCTCGGGTAAGTCAGTGATGATTAACACGCTACTCTGTAGTTTGCTGTACCGTAATGCGCCGAGCGACATGAAGCTGATATTGGTCGACCCAAAGCAAGTTGAAATGGCGCCGTACCAGGATATTCCGCACCTTTTGACACCAGTCATCGTCGAGCCCGAAAAGACAATCAGTGCGCTCAAATGGGCGGTCAACGAGATGGAGCGTCGCTACACGCTACTCGCCGAAGAAAAGGTCCGCGATATCAAGAGCTACAACGAAAAGGTGAAGAACAAGACAGTTGGTGTAACTGATGAAGATGGCAACGTCCAGCAGGTTGACGAAGGTCATATGCCATATGTGGTGATTGTGATCGACGAGTTGGCTGACCTCATGATGGTGGCGGCACGCGACGTTGAGGCATTGATCGTGCGTATTGCCCAGAAAGCGCGCGCCGTGGGTATCCACTTGGTGCTCGCCACGCAGCGCCCGAGCGTCGATGTCATCACGGGGCTTATCAAAGCCAATGTGCCCGCGCGTATCGCCTTTACGGTGGCCAGCCAAGTTGACTCACGTACCATCCTCGACCAGATTGGTGCCGAGAAGCTGCTGGGTCAGGGTGACATGCTCATGAAAACTGCTAGTATGCCAAAGCCAAAGCGTATCCAGGGTGCATGGGTGATGGACCAAGAAGTATTGAAGATCACGGACCATCTGCGGATGCAGAGTGCGCCACAGTACAATGATGAGATTATTAGTCAGCCCGTACACCTCAATGGCAAGGGTGGGGTCGTGATGGACTTTGACCACGAAGGTGGTGATGATATGTTCAAAGATGCTTGTCGGGTAGTGCTGGAGAGCCGCAAGGCCTCGACGTCGCTCTTGCAGCGTAAGCTGCGAGTTGGCTATGCTCGTGCCGCTCGGATTATCGAAGAGATGGAAGAGCAAGGGATTATCGGTCCTGCTGATGGTGCGCGCCCACGTGAGGTGTTGATACACAGTCTCGATGAGCTTAGTGGCAGCACGGGTGAGTCGGACGAATAGTTAGTTCTAGCCAGCTCGGTATTCGCCCAGGAGAGTGACATTATGGTCGTTTTTCTCGATTTGTTCGAGGAGTGGACGTAGCTGTTCGCCAGCGGCATCGACCACGATAAAAAATTTATAATTCCACGGCTCGCCGATGATTGGCTGAGACTGAAGTTTTGCGAGGTTGATATGGGCACGGGCAAATACCTGAAGCACCTCAACGAGCGCTCCTGGCTTGTGGCTAGTGGTGACGACAAGTGAGGCACGGTTGGCTCCTTCGGGAGTTTCGATAGGTTCGAGGATGAGAAAACGGGTGATATTGTGCTGGCTGTCTTGGATCGAGCGCTGCACGATAGGCATGCCGTAGAGTTTAGCGGCTTGTGTGCCAGCGATCGCTGCCTGGTGAGGCTTGGCCTCATCACGCACAAACTCCACAGCACCCGCTGTGTCAAAAAATTCGATCATCTCAGCATTTGGTAGATGGCTTGCGAGCCATGACCGACACTGAGCAAGCGCAACGGGGTGTGAATAGACTTCGGTGATATCGCTGAGTTTGGTCCCAGGATGTGCGATAAGCATCTGATCGATTGCGAGCTTAACCTCTCCTACGATCGGCGCGTTACACTCTTCGATGAGCTGATAGACTTCGTTGATTGAGCCATAGATAGAGTTTTCGACAGCAGAGACAATCGCATCGGCTTCGCCGCGCTCGTATGTTGCAAAGACATCGGAAAAGGAAGTGCAGGGGACAATTTCAACGGCATCGCCGTACCATTGCTTGGCGACTTGTTCATGAAATGATCCGGCTTGACCTTGGATTGCTACGCGCATACGACCTATTGTATCACTAGACAGCGGTACGGAAATAGAGTATAATTACTACTGTTATCAACCTAAGTTTGCTTGAGACAGAGCAAGCACCCGCATAAGGGGTTCCAAAAGGAGGTACACTTATGAAAGAATACGAACTGACCGTTCTTATTCACCCAGATCTCGAAGTAGATCTCGACGCGCCACTCGAAACGGTGCGCACACTTATCAAAAGTAACGGTGGCGAGATTGTCAAAGAAGACAATTGGGGCAAAAAGCGTCTTGCATATCGCATCGACAACCAGGATTTTGCCGTCTATGTCTACATGGACCTCAATCTGCCTGCTGATGCACCACAAAAAATCAGCAATGTGCTGAATATCACCGACAAGGTACTACGCTACCTACTCGTCAAGACAGATACCAAAGGTCGTGCATTGCTCGAGGACGCCAAGCGACGAGCTGCCGAGCGCGGTGAAGACAGTGGCGAAACGGAAGAATAGGGGAAGAGATGCTAGAGTCTAGATACTAGATTCTAGAAGGAATAACATAAGAGGGCAGACTATTCTAACTTCTAACATCTAGAATCTAGAATCTGCTCCTGAAAGGGGCACTCATATGGCAAAAGGATTTAACAAAGTAATCTTAATGGGCAACTTGACGCGCGACGTCGAGACCCGCACGACACCAAGTGGCCAGACGGTCAGCAACTTCAGTCTCGCGGTGACGCGCAGCTGGAAGGGCCAGGACGGCCAGACGCAAGACCAAACGAGCTTCATCAACTGTGTTGCTTGGGGCAAAGTGGGCGAGATCATCGCACAGTATGTTGGGAAAGGTGCACCGCTACTGGTTAGTGGACGCCTCGACCAGCGCAGCTACGAAGATAAAGATGGCAACAAGCGCCAAGCAGTCGAAGTAGTTGTCGAAGACTTTAACTTTGTCGGGGGTGGTCGCGGTGATGATTCATCTGCACCACGACAGAATGCCAGCTCATCAAGCAATAGCAAATCAAAGGATGTGGTGATTGAGGATATCGACGACAAGCCGATTGATCTCAGCGAAATACCTTTTTAATGCAAGAGAAGATAGATTCTAGATTCTTGAATCTAGAATAAATAACCAGATAATTATATAAGCAGAGGGAGTTACTCTAGCATCTAGCATCTAGATTCTAGCATCTACTCCAGAGGAGTTCTCATGAAACGATTCAAAAAAGATGCGCCAGTATTTTTTGACTACAAAGATGTCAAAGCACTGAGTCGCTATATCAATATCTATGGACAAATTGAGCCAGTCGCAAAGACAGGTCTCAGCGCAAAGCAGCAGCGACAGCTGGCGGTGGCAATTAAGCGAGCGCGGCATCTCGCGCTTATGCCATTTGTGACGCATGGGTAACAAAAGAACCTAGATACTAGATTCTAGAGGCTAGGAATGAAGACGTATCGTGATTTGATTGTATGGCAGAAATCATATAATTTTACTGTGGATCTCTATCGTGTGACAAGAAGATTTCCACGAGAAGAGCAGTACGGACTTACGAGCCAGATTCGCCGTGCAACGGTTTCCATTACCTCAAATATCGCTGAAGGCTTCGGCCGAAATGGTGGCAGAGAGAAGGACCAATTTTATGCGATTGCGCATGGTTCGGTATACGAAGTCGAGAGTCAGCTTCTCATCGCAAAGGGCATAGGGTATTTGTCGGACGAGGATTGTGAGCGACTCCTACTTTGTATTGGTGAGATATCGAGATTACTGCAAGGACTAAGAAAAGCAAATAAAGAAAGGAGCTGATTCTCTTCTAGAATCTAGAATCAAGAATCTAAATTCTAACTATGTATTCTCCAACAGATCTAAAAAAAGGCACGGTCTGCCAAATCGATGGCAAGCCCTATCGGGTGATTGAGTATGGCCAAAAAGTTATGGGGCGAGGGGGGAGTATCGTCAATGTACGGCTCAAGAGCTTGCTTGATGGCAGCGTGATCCCAAAGACATTTAAGGGCGCCGATAAGATCGAGCCAGCAGAGGTGCGTAACCGCGAAGTGCAGTATTTGTATAACGACGGCGAGACGTTCTTTTTTATGGATCCTGAGAGTTTCGAGCAGTTTGAGCTGCCAGCTGATCTGGTAGACGAAGCAAAAGGTTACCTGAAAGAAGGTGATAATCTCAACTTGCAGTTTTTTGGCGACCGAGTAATCAATGTTGAGCTACCAAAAAATCTCTATCTCGCAGTGACCTACGCTGAAGATGTGGTGAAGGGTGATACGACAAGTAGTGTGCTCAAAGATGCCACACTCGAAACAGGCATTACGATCAAAGTGCCATCATTTATCAAAGTGGGCGACGTGATCTCTGTCGATACAGCAACCGGTGAATACCGTGAGCGAAAGAAATAGTATAAACTGCTAGTGCTACAATAGGACTATGTGGACGCGCAAGCATGTGCTATTTGGGCTAGGGGTCTTGATTGTGCTCGAGGTGTGTGGCCAGCTACTACTGCCGTATGAGCGAGCAGTGCCACTCGCGATGGTGGGGCCGGTACGGGCGGGGTTTTCGACCCGCTCAGATTTGGCGCGTATTTTTCAGGAGCAGTTTGAGATCGCGAAGATTGAAATAAAGAGCGGTGACCGAGTGGTAGCTGATTCGCTTCCAAGGCTGGGTATGACGATCAACAGTGATCAGATGGCAGCAAGACTAGTTGAATATCCGCTCTGGCAGCGGTTGATCCCTTTTTCGGTGCTATGGAAGCAGCCGAGGCTCCATTCATTTGAGGTGACAATAAATGGTACGCAGATCGCTACTCGTTCTGAGGAGATCGCGGGTCAACTGAGTTATCAGCCGATTAATGCCTCGGTAGAGCT
Organism: uncultured Candidatus Saccharibacteria bacterium; assembly: GCA_964602775.1. Taxonomy (GTDB): domain Bacteria; phylum Patescibacteriota; class Saccharimonadia; order Saccharimonadales; family Saccharimonadaceae; genus Saccharimonas. The sequence goes on from CAZRRY010000002.1 coordinate 36,969, forward strand.
TAAAGACGGCAAAGTAGTAGTAGGTGCTGCAAAACCTGGCAATGAAGTCAGTGCTCTACAGATCCGTAATGCCCTTCAGTTTGCTACCTACTATACGGGCACAAATCTTGTCACGGTGCAGCACAGAGAGGTCATGCCAGCAGTGGGCGACGGTGATATTGCAGGTGCTCGACAGCAAGCCACCGATGCACTATCGAGATCGATTACACTCGCGATTACCGGCAAGTCTGATGTCACGCCTGATGCCAATGAGCGTGCGAGTTGGCTGACTGTCGATATGAGCGCCATACCAGCGAAACTGAGCGTCAACAAAGAAAAAATCGCTGCGTATGTAGGCAAGATCAACGATAGTGTAAAAGTCGCCGCTCAGCCTACGACGGTCACCCTAGTTGACGGTATCGAGCAGGCACGCGCTGTTGGTAAGGCTGGGCAAGCACTCGATATAGCAGCTGTGAGCGATCAATTGGCGGCAGCACTTCTGGGAGATGCGCCGTCGCGAGTGGTAGTTTCGCTGCAGTCTCTTGCGCCTGCGCTGGTGTATTCACGTAGCTACACCAGTAGTCAGACTGGCTTACAGGCCTATGTTGCGTATGCAACCAGCACACAAAACGTGCGTATCGTAGTGCAGCAGCTTGATGGTAGCGGCTGGAGTGCAAGTGGGCGCGCCGACGAAAGTATCCCGAGTGCGAGCACGTATAAACTCTATGTCATGCTACGAGTGTTTGATGATATCAACAGCGGTGCTTTGACTTGGGATACGCCGATGCTCGATACAACAGTAGGGGGCTGTTTTGAGCGGACAATCGTCCCCTCAACCAATCCTTGTGCGGAGGAGTGGATACGTCAGTATGGGCGCGACACACTCAATGACTATGTGCACGACAAAGGCTTTAGTAATGGTACGGGATTTCGATTTAGCGATGCAACACACACGACAGCAGGGGACCTCGCGAAATACTTGGTAGGGCTCCATAACGGATCGCTTGTAAGCGGCAATAATCGAGATCTATTGCTCGAAAAAATGGGCCGCCAACTGTATCGTTATGGTATACCAACTGGCACGAAAGGCTGGGCACAGGACAAGGTAGGATTTTTGTGGGACTATATCCATGATGCTGCGATTGTGCACAACCCCAAAGGTACGTATGTGCTGGTAATTATGACCAAAGGCTACTCCTACGGCTATATTGCCAACGTAGCTAAACAGATTGATACCATTCTTTACCCCTAGTCACGTATAATAGGCTGTATGAAACAACGTCTTGACCAGGCTTTGACTGCGCGCGGCCTGACCCCGACTCGTTCTCAGGCAGAGAGTTGGATTAAACTTGGTAGAGTCCACGTGAATGGTCATGTTGTGACTAAGCCGGGATTTTTTGTTGATGATACAGCACTACTGAACCTTAGCGCTCCAGAGCGATATGTCAGCCGAGCAGGCTTAAAACTTGCAAGTGTGGTGAATAAATTTGGTGTTCAGTTTCAGGGCAAGATAGTGCTCGATGTCGGCAGTAGTACCGGTGGATTTACTGATTATGCGCTTCAGCACGGTGCCACACGAGTCTATGCGGTTGATGTTGGTACTGACCAGTTGCATCCAAGTTTGCGTAAGGACACGCGAATCGAGCTGCACGAAAAAACAGACATTCGAAACGTAGAGATAAGAGGCCAGGGCAAACCGCCAAGACAAGGAGTTGTTGAGATTGATGCCTGTCCCGATATCGTGGTGATTGACGTGTCATTCGTGAGTCTAAGGCAGATACTGCCGTCTGTCGTGCGGCTGAGCAAGGTAGACACAATGATTATGGCGATGGTGAAGCCGCAGTTCGAAGCAAGCGCTCTGCAGGTTGGAAGTAGCGGGGTGATAAAAAACGACCGTGTGCGCCGTGAGATTCTCAAAAGTTTTGAACAGTGGGCGAAGCAATCATTTGTGATTGTCGACAAAGCCGACAGCGAAGTGAAGGGCGCGCACGGAAACCAAGAACGGTTCTATTTACTTACGCCGCTCAAAAGTTTTCAGTGATACCTCGTGATCGCACGGTACTACAAAGTCGTGAGTTATCGACTGACGTTGAAGCGAAACTCAACGATATCGTTCGGTTGCATAACGTAGTCTTTCCCCTCGGTGCGGACTTTGCCGGCGGCCTTTGCGGCAGTCTCGCTGCCAGCTTCGACAAGGTCGTAGTAGTCAACGACTTGCGCGGCAATAAACCCGCGTTCGAAGTCGCTATGTATGACACCTGCAGCCTGCGGGGCGGTGAAGCCTTTTTTGATCGTCCAGGCACGCACTTCCTTGGGCCCCGCAGTCAGGTAGCTCTGGAGGCCCAATATATCGTAAGCGGCATGGATCATCTGAACTAAGCCCGCTTCGGGGATATCGTAACTATCGAGAAGCTCGGCCGCATCGGATGGTGCGAGGCCTTTTAGTTCGTCTTCGAGCTTGGCACAGATAAACAGTGCTTTTGACTGTTTGGCTAGTGCGGTTAGCTCGGCTTTTTTTGCCGTGTCAATCAGGATATCTTCATTGACATTGAAGACGTAGATGACCGGTTTTGCGCTTAGTAGTTGTAGTCCGAGCGCCTGAAGCTCGGTGGCGTGCTGTTTGGCGAGACTTGCGTCGGCTTTTTCGAGCGAGGCTTTCAGTTGGTCGAGCAGCAGAGCGGTTTCGCGCTGCTTGGGGTCGGCCTTGCTCTCTTTTTGGATTCTCGGAAGCACTCGGTCGATCGTCTCGATATCTGCGAGCATGAGCTCGGTTTCGATCGTCTCTATGTCGCGCGCTGGGTTGATTTGTTGCTCAACATGGATGATATCGTCGTTTTCAAAGGCGCGCACGATGTGGACGATCGCGTTGCATTCACGAATATTCGCAAGGAATTTGTTGCCCAGGCCTTCATCTTTACTAGCGCCAGCCACCAGCCCTGCAATATCGACGAAGGTCACTGTCGCGGGGATGATTTTTTCTGTGTTGTAGAGCTTTGCGAGCACTTCGAGTCGCTCATCGGGCACCGGTACGATGCCGGTATTGGGCTCAATCGTAGCAAACGGGTAGTTCGCTGCCAGGATATCGTTGTTTGTAAGTGCATTGAATAACGTCGATTTCCCGACGTTTGGAAGGCCTACTATGCCGATAGATAAACTCATATGAATAGTTTATCAGAGCAGGGGGTGATTAGGCTATTTTGTGAACGATAAATGACAGCGAGACCATTCTTAAAATTGCATCGTTCATACTATTGAGAGGATTTCTTAGAGTTGGTATACTGATACATAAGCAGTTTGATGAGTGAAAGAGGGTACATAGTGGTAAGTAAGGTGCATGCAGGGAATAAGTCCAGCCTAGTCGCAGCAGTCGTATTGGTTTTTCTCATAGTCATAGGCGTCGTAGCGGGCTTTCTGACCGGGTATTTGTATGGAGGTATTAAAACACCCGACGATAAGATCGTGAAACGGCAGATAGTCTGTGGGAAAGTTGATATTGCAGCCTACAACAATTCTCTCACGCAGCGATCCTCTGACTGGGGTGTTCTAGCGAAAACGATAACTACGAAAAAGAATTATGCGAATGATCCGACATGTGCGTACATTCTTTTTCAGTACGCACTACGATCTGGGGACAAATCACTAGCTGCTACAGCGCTTAGCGATATCAAAAAGCTCAATCAAGATGGGCGCTATGCGGACGGCTCTCTCGATGCTCTGGTTGGCATCGGTCAGCTTGAGTCGCTACAGGTGATGTATAGCTCAAAAGACCGCACCTCTACTGAAGTCGAAGGAGAGGGGTAGTGCTACGATTCTCGGCGTGGTTGGTTGGCGTGGCTTTTTTGTCGCTCATCGGGTCGGCGTTGGTACCGCCTGCTCCAGCTCAAGCATATACGGTTGGATCAGCACCGATTGACCATCAGCCACCGGGCTATTACAATGCCGCAGAGCAAAGCGCATGGTTTCTGTGCAACTATGGTCCTGGAACTAAATACAGTGCGCGTGGAGCAATATGGTTCAGCAGTGACTCATCATCCTACTACTCTTTGGGGGTTACTGTCGTGGATGGTCAGGATTTTGTGCCGGTGTATATCCGTGGTTCGGTCTACAGCTGCTCGCAGAATCTGCTCAATACAACGATCTATGCAACAAGTATTAGCCCTCAAGGACCCCAAGGCAGTCGCCTGACCGGCCTCTCCGGCACCTCGCTCAATAGAGGCACATTCCTTAGTGCAGGCGGGCGTCGATGGACATCGCAGGGTGGCTCTGTAGCTGCAACCTTGGATGTGAGGGGTCTTGCAACTAATAATGCCATAAGCACTGCAACTGAAACGATCTCAATTGACCTCTATCGGTGTTATAGCACCGATGGCAAAAACGGTGTCAACTGCTATGCGGAGACAGTGCCTATTGTCGTGACGCGCACTCCCCCCGAGGGCACTTATACGAATAGTGCCACGTCTGAGATGCATATCAATGGCGGGTCAACACCGGCTGCAAACAACTCTACTGTAAGGGTGGGAGATACGGTGACATGGAACTACAAGCTCACGACAACGCAGGATAAGGGCGCATTCAAAAACAGGACGGTTGACTATACGTTTAGGTGCCTTATTGATGGTGTTAGCTTTTATGATGACCCACCTTCATCGAATTATACGTTTACAAGTCCTGGCACGCAGGATATATCAGGTACAGGGCCTGCATGCGATGGCACGTTTAAGCCGATTGCAAGTGATGTTGGCAAGACAATCTGTCATCGATTTGAGTTTGCTCCTGTTACCCAGGCGGGCGGTATAGGTTATACGGAGTTTTTATGCGTCAAAGTTGTTGCGGGTACAGTTAGTCCGCAGTTAACAATGACGCCGGCTGGCTCACGGATCGCGGATGGGTCAGATCTTAGATTTGACTTCGGGGCAGCCAATGCCACCAATCCAGCGGTAGCAGGAAATATTTGCTATCAAGCAAGAATCTGGTACGAAAAGTCGCCAACCCCTAATTCAACATACGAGGCCGGGACTGACGCACTATACTACCGAAAGGCCTCTATGGGCTGCGGAGGCGGCGCTGAAGCGTATGCGAATATACCTGCCAACACGACGATGTCGCAGATCTTAACTGACAGCCGTGCAGTCGATATTACGAGGGGCGGAAAGATTTGTGCGGATTGGTATATTGAATCTACAACAAATGGCATCGGGACTGGCAGTCCAAATCCTGCATGGAAATGTATTGTTATTGGGAAAACACCTGGTGTGCAGGTATGGGGCAATGATGTAAGAGTCGGCAGCGCGCTCTCTAGCAGTGGTGCAGCGACGGCCATCGTCCGCTCGGCATTGACGAGGATCGAGACACCGCCCATTGTGCAGACAGGAGTCAATGTACTGGGTAGTGGTAGCGATGCGAAGTTGATGCGAACAGGTGTTGATGCTTCTGGCAACAAAATCAAAGTAAACTTTGCAATACCGTCTAGCTTACAGGATGTGCGTGATAGTTCACGCACTGATCTGCACTGGGAGATCACAAAAGTGATGCGCCCGAATGGCTCGACTGTCGTGACTGGGGCAAATGCAAGCGATAACTACACGAGCAAGGCGTATACGTGTCAATATGCTTACGATGCAACAGGCAGTATAAAGCCAATGGATGTTACTCGACCAGCTATTATTGTTGCTGAAGGAAAGGGCCCTCGGTCATGGGGGAGTACTGAGCCATATACGGATAGGGCGGGCCAGTTTGTCAACATGACAACTACGGATATCACTGGCAAGATCTATGCGCAGGTGGTGGGCAATAAAGCCGCTCCAGGTGTGCTCGAAGCGATCAAAGATGGTTACACCTATCCATACGCGGTTTCGCTCAGCGGGTCCTCATCATGGATCGCACAGAACACCTATGCACTTGATTATAATGACGAGAGCTGTAAAGATCCTGGCCAAAATGCTGCAGACATAGATGCTCATAGCAATATATATGTGTTTCATCTCAAGAATACTTTTGATCTCGCAGATGGAGTGGACCTCAATACAGTCACGATGTCACTCAGGGGTGCGGCAGATAACCAAGCTAAAATCTTCGTGAACGGGCAGCCGCTGACGATGACAAGCGGGGATATTCGTCCAAACGGTTATTCGCGAGTTGATTTTAGTGACCCAAATGCCACCTATACTGCCACTGCACCAGCGGGTGTATTTCGGACAACAGGTAATACACTTGAGGTATACGTGCAATCAAGTGGCTCATCTACAGCACTGCGAATTGACGATGTTGTGGTGCGGGGTACCGTCTCAACGAGTAGCACCAAATATTATGGTTCTTGGGGCGAGTATGGCGTGTGGGCTCCATCTGATATTGGCTTATTGGCTAGTGGCTCAGGCCTTGCGCTTGGACACGATTCTGCAGACCAGGGTAGCTGGAGCAAGCTTAGCTTTGCAAACAAAACAGCCCCCTATGGTAATTTTGCGAGCGCTACGGCCATGGGCACAATTCCAAATATCGCCGGGTATTTTGCGGGTGTGACAATGCCTGGGCAAAAGATCTCACGTGCTGGAGCGGTGACGATCAGCAATACATCGAGCGACAAGCCTGCTGACCTGACTCAACCTGGTGGGCGTGTGCTGATCGCGAGCGGAAAAGTTACGATAGCTGACAATATCGTGGCAAGTGCCGCGGCAAGAGTTGACGACATGCGTCAAGTGGTTATCATTGCGCCAGATATCGAGATTGCAGGCAGTGTCACACAAGTCGATGCGTGGCTAATTGCGACAAATAGTATCAACACGTGCTCAGATGTAGCGGTGAGCGCTCCTTTATCGAGCTCAATCTGTAACCGTCCTTTGAAGGTGAATGGTGCATTGACGAGCAGCACAGTCTACCTGCGTCGTACGGCCGGCAATGACAAAGACACACGACGCGAAGCGGCTGAGGTACTAGACCTTAGGGGCGACGCCTTTATCTGGGCTCGTGGTGTTTCTGAGAAAAACGGCACCTGGACCACGCGCTCGGTTACAGAGTTGCCGCCTCGGTACTAATTGACCCGACGAAGTACTTGCCAATACTACTTATGCTTATGTATACTGTAAGGTGATATGGGAATGCTAAAAGGGATGGGCGACTTTTTCGCGCTAGATATTGGCACAAACGCGATTCGCGTGGTGCAACTTCGAAAGGTCGGCACGGGCTGGAACCTCGAGCATTATGGGTATGCGCCAATCGATAGCAAGCTCACTAGCAGTGATTCCGAGGAGTCTCGCCGTAAGGTGGCAGAGGTTATCATGACAGCTGTGGGACAGAGTGGCGTCAAGACAAAAAACGTCGTGATTGGCTTGCCATCGAGTAAGACATTTACTACTGTTGTCGACGTTGCGAATGCCAACCCAGCTGAGCTGAAATCAACCATGAAATATCAGGTTGACCAGTATATCCCTATGTCGGTCGATGATGCAAAGGTCGACTGGGCGCTGCTCGGGCCATCGCTACGGGCACAGAACCAACTTGAGGTGTTGATTTCGAGTGTCGCGAGAGACTACAGCGAGTCACGTCTTGAGCTTGTCGAGACACTGGGGCTAAATGTTATTGCTGCGGAGCCAGATCCAATTGCGATGGTGCGCGCACTGACAGTACCTGGAAGTAGCGGCGCAGTAGTGCAGCTTGATATGGGTGAACACTCCACAGATATCGCGATTGTATACGGCGATACACCTCGGCTTGTCAGGACAATTCCAACGGGGCTTGCGACATTTGTTAAAGCTACTGTCTCGAATCTCAATGTTCAAGACGACCAAGCGCGTCAGTTTATCCTAAAGTTTGGTCTGGCGCAGGATAGGCTAGAGGGCCAGGTGCTACGAGCGCTTGAGTCGACACTCGATTCGTTTGCCGCCGAAGTGAGTAAGTCTGTTAAGTTTTTTGAGACTCGCTACCCAAGCGTGCCAGTACAAGGTGTCTTGCTGGCTGGATTTGCAGCTGCAGTACCTCAGTTTGACAACTACCTGACAGGTAAGGTGGGTAAACCAACGCATCTTGCTAACCCGTGGCAAGGGATCCAGATGACTGACACCGATCAAAAACAGCTGGGACCGGTTGCAACTGAGTTCGCTACCGTGATCGGGCTTGCAAAGAGGAGTGGTATCGCATGATTGAGATCAACCTTATCCCAGATGTAAAGCAAGAGATGATTCGTGCGCAGAAAATGCGCAATACAGCGATCTCTCTGTCGATTGTCGTTGCGCTTGCGGCCGGGGCGGTGGTCGCCTTGCTCGGTATACTGGTTGGGTTTCAGGCACTCCGTGAGAACCTCGCTCGAGAAGAAATCAAAAAACAATTCTCAACATTGCAGTCGACGGAAGACATCGAAAAAGCACTGACGATTCAGAGCCAATTGACTGCAATATCGGCAATCAACGACAAGAAGACAGTTAATTCTAGGTTATTCGATGTCGTCGCAGCAATCAACCCACCTGCGCCCAATGATATCAAGTATTCGACGATCAAACTTGATCCTAGTACCAAAACGCTTATCGTCGAGGGGACTGCCGCCAACAGTTATGTGGCGACCGATACCTTCCGTAAGCTCATCTTGAATACAAAAGTCGAGTCAAGTAAAGATGGGGTGGTCGCGACAGTGCCGCTAACCGATGATGTGCAGATTACTGATGCAAGCTACGGTGAAAATGGCGATGGCCAGCGAGTGCTGAGCTTTAAAGCCACGTTTGTGTACCCAGACGGGCTGTTTGACAATACCGTAACAGGGGTACGTATCGTAACTCCTACCACCAAGATAGATGTGACCGATTCTCATACTCGAGTCCCGACTTCACTGTTTGGAGAAGCGGCAAAAAAGACAGACACTAAACAGGGGTCAAACTAATGGCTGGCATACAACCATCGATGAAAAAACGACAAATTATCGCCAACTCGAGCAGAACAATGTTCCTATGGGTGGCAGGAATGTCTGGTGTGGTAGGCGTGTGTGTGGTTTTGTGTATTTTCTTGTTTCAGCAGCTAATGTTTAAGACCGAGGTCGGTAACCGTTTGGAAAAAACTGCTTCTACGCTGCAAAGCAACAACAAAAAAACAAGTGCGCTCATGGACAATCTACGCGTCAGAAGTACCGATGCAGGGCTCAGTGCAGTCAAAGCCCGTCCTGACGACCAGCCGTTACAGGCAGTACTCGATGCACTTCCTGCGGACAAAAACGCGCTCGCGCTCGGGTCATCGCTGCAGCAGAAGCTTTTGACTGGAGTGAACGGTGTGGTAATAGAGTCGATGGCAGTTGACGCGCCAAATAGCATCGCGTCTCAGACGGCCACGACCACAGCCTCGTCGTCGGCGCTAAAAGACGTTGAGCAGATGCCGATTACGTTTGTTGCGACCTCGAACAACCCAAACAACCTGAAAGACTTTTTGGCACAACTCGAGCGTTCGCTTCGTGTCATAGATATCGATAGCCTACGGCTCGAGACTTCGGCTTCGAAATACACGATGACAGTCACTGCTCATGCCTACTACAAGCCAGGAAAAATCGTACAACTAGGGAGTGAGGTGGTAAAACCGAAATGAAAAAAAATGATATCGCAATGATTATTCTTATCGCAACGATGTCGGCGTTGATCGCGTTTTTTATCGGTAACCAGATGACATTTCTCAAGCCGAATCCAAAAGGCGTAGCAGTGCCGACTGCTACTGAGATTAAAAGTGACATACCAGAAGTAGATAAAAAAGTATTTAACTCACAATCTATCAATCCTACGATCCAGACGGTAATTGGTGGCAGTACGAGCGGTAACTAAAAGGAGTCGTTATGGCATTAATGACTGATGAGATACAGGCAAAGCTCCTTGCTCTTCTACAAGAAGAGGGTCTCGTCAGTAAGTCGGCAATCGATCAAGCAAATGCTGATGGCGCAAAGTCTGGCAAGACATTGCTGCAGACCCTGACAAGCACGGGAGTGATCGATGACGAGCTTTTGACGCACGGTATTGCGCAGGTATCTGGCGTGCCGTATGTCAATCTGACAAACAGCATCATCGACCAGTCGATATTGTCGCTGTTGCCGGCTGATATTGCTGAGCGTTTCATGGCAGTGCCGCTTGCTGAAGTGCAGAATCGTTTGGCGGTGGCAATGATTGATGCCAATAATGTTCAGGCAGTTGACTATCTCGCGAATCGTATCCAACGACCTCTCAAGGTGTTTATGGCGTCTGAAGCAGGTGTTAGGCACGTACTTGACCAGTACAAGACTGACCTTTCGAGTGTCGACGAAGCCGCGCAGGTGTCACAAGAGGAGGCTCAGTCGGAGTCAAGTGATATCAAAACGATCGTCCAAGACTCTCCAATTAGTCGCGCGCTCAATACCATCCTCGAATATGCCGTTAAGTCACGTGCCAGTGACATCCATATCGAGCCGCTCGAAAAAGCTCTCAAAATTCGCTGTCGAGTCGACGGGGTGCTTCGTGAAGTCATGCAGCTGCCAAAAAGTATCGAGCCAGCACTCGTCAGCCGTATCAAAATTCTGTCGAACTTAAAAATTGACGAACACCGGGTGCCTCAGGATGGACAGTTTGCGGTCAAGGTGGGCGGCAAAGAAGTAGACCTTCGTATCGCTGTTAGTCCAGTGGTGTGGGGGGAGCAAGTAGTGATTCGTTTGCTCGACAAATCGGGCAACACGTTTGATCTTGAACAGATGGGATACGCTGGCCGTGCGCTCAGAACAATTCGCAAAGGTATCAAAAAACCAAACGGAATGCTACTCACCAGTGGCCCAACGGGTAGCGGTAAGTCGACGAGCCTGTACGCTCTCATCAAAGAGATCAAAGACGAGTCGATCAATATCGTTACGCTTGAAGATCCAGTAGAGTACAAAATGGACGGCGTCAACCAGATACAGGTCAACGCAGAAGTTGGTCTGACCTTTGCTAATGGGCTACGCAGCATCTTGCGTCAGGATCCAAATGTCGTGATGGTAGGAGAGATTCGTGACGCGGAGACCGCAAGCCTGGCCGTCCAGGCGGCACTTACAGGGCACTTAGTCTTCAGTACGCTTCACACCAACTCAGCAGCCGGCGTGCTGCCACGACTGCTCGATATGAATATTGAACCGTTCTTGATTGCGAGTACGGTTAACACGATCATTGGGCAGCGATTGGTGCGACGGGTGGCCGAAAAGCGTGAATCGTACTGGTCAAGCCCACTGGAAACAAAGAGTATTCTCGAGACCGTCGGGCATCTTTTGCCAAAGACCAAGGAAGAAGTTGCGCAGGTCTCAGCCGATCTCGGCTACAAAGACTTGCCATTGGCGGGTCAAAGCGCTTATATTTTAGTAAAGGGCCAAGACACGCCCGCCACACCGCATGGCTACACAGGGCGCGCTGGCTTGTACGAAGTCATGGATGTCAGCGAGGAAGTCCAAAAGCTGATTGTGGCTCGTGCCACCAGTTCGGAGATTCAGCGCAAGGCAGTCGAACAAGGAATGATTACCATGCGCCAAGACGGCTATCTCAAAGCACTCACCGGCGTCACCACGCTCGAAGAAGTAAATCGCGTAACATCAGATACACAATAGAAAAGGGGAGAGGCATGCAACCACAGGAACTACGAATCGAAATACTACTGGAAGAAGTCGTCAAAAAGCGCGCCAGCGACCTTCATATTCAGGTGGGGCTGCCTCCGATGTTGCGCGTCGATGGCTCACTGACACCCATTGCGGGCTATGCGCCACTTGATGAGCAGCAGGTCGAAGCGCTGATTTTTGCGATTCTCGACCAAGATCAGCAGCAAATTTTGCTCAAAGACAAAGAGTTCGACTTTAGCTTTGCCTTTGGGGCGCTCGGTCGTTTCCGTGTGAACGCATTTCATGAGCGCGGTAACCTTGCAGCTGCACTACGTCTGATTCCCAATGAAATCAAATCAGTCACCGAGCTAGGTATGCCGCAGATCGTGATGAGCTTTGCTGATTATCCACGCGGTCTAGTGCTGGTGACAGGACCAACCGGAAGTGGAAAATCTACCACGCTGGCGGCGCTTGTCGACAAAATCAATACTGAAAAGTCGCAGCACATTATCACCATCGAAGACCCAATCGAGTTTACGCATAAATCGAAAAAATCAGTCGTGGTGCAGCGTGAAGTCCACTACGACACCTACTCGTTCTCGGCGGCGCTGCGTAGTTCGCTGCGTCAGGACCCAGATGTCGTGCTGATCGGAGAGATGCGCGACCTTGAGACGATTAGTGCGGCAATTACGATTGCCGAGACAGGGCACTTAGTGTTCGCGACGCTTCACACGAACTCTGCCGCACAAAGTATCGATCGTATGATCGACGTGTTCCCACCACACCAACAGCCACAGATTCGCGCTCAGCTTTCAAATATTTTGATGGCGATCTGTAGTCAACGCTTGGTGCCAGCAATTGGTGGCGGTCGTGTAGTAGCTGCCGAGGTATTGATTGCTAACCCAGCTGTGCGCAACGTGATCCGTGAAGGCAAGAGTCACCAGCTCGATGCCATCATTCAGACGGGTGCCGACCAAGGGATGCAGACGATGGATCGTACGCTCGTCAATCTCGTCCAGAGCGGTACGGTGACTTACGACAACGCACGTGAGTTTGCAGTCGATCTGACGGAATTTGAAAGGTTGATGAGAGGGTAGTTTATGCGCAAATACAACTATAAGGCGAGAGATAAAGCCAGCAACGAAGTCGTTGATTCGATGGTGCAGGCTGAGTCAGAGTCGGCGGCTGCGAAACTGCTCATAGAGCAGGGGCTATCTCCTATCAAAATCGAAGAGATGAGCGAAGGTGGTTCGCCACTTGCAAAACTCTCAAACCGCATCACAAACAAAGACAAGATCGTGTTTATGCGGCAGCTCTCGACATTGATCGGCGCTGGTCTCCCGTTGTCGCAGAGTTTGCGCACTGTGCTCGAGCAGACGCAAAACAAGAAAATGCAGACAGTCGTCGAAGAAATCATTGCTGATGTCGAAGGCGGGCGTACATTGTCAGATGCATTTGGTAAACATACTGATGTGTTTGACAAGATCGTGCTAGCACTTGTGGCTGCCGGCGAGGCGTCTGGGACACTCGATGATGCACTCAAACGCGTGGCGACGCAAAAAGAAAAAGATGCTGCCATGATGAGCAAGATTAAGGGTGCCATGGTCTACCCTGCAATCGTACTCGTGGTGATTATGGGGGTGATGATCTTTATGCTGCTGACAGTGGTCCCACAGGTCGACAAGCTCTATAAAGACATGCATAAACCCCTACCGATGCTGACAGCAGTCATGATTGCGGTCGCAAACTTCGTCATTCACTTCTGGTGGCTCGTACTTATCTTGATGGGAATCGGTGGGTATTTCTTGGTGCAATATCTCAAAACTGATAATGGCATTAAAGTTGCAGACACGATCAAGCTCAATGTGCCACTGTTTAAGAACATGTTTCGCAAGCTCTATATGGCTCGATTTATGCGAACGGGGCAGACCCTGCTCGCGACAGGCGTTGCGATGCTTGATATGCTGCGTATTAGCAGCCAAGGTGTTAACAATGTAGTAGTGAGTGAATGTATTGATAGAGCCGCCGAGAAAGTAAAAGGCGGTAAGGCATTGTCGGTGGCGCTACAACCTGAGGATTATATACTGCCGATGGTTCCGCAAATGATAAAGATCGGCGAGCAGTCGGGGAAGATCGACGAAATGATGGGCAAGACCGCCCAAGTATATGAAGATGAGCTGGACGAAGAGATCAAAACGATCTCTACTGCAATCGAGCCAGCGCTCATGGTGGTGATGGCAGTGTTTGCCGGGGGTATGGTGGGGGCAATATTGTTTCCAATCTATAGCCTGGTGGGGACAATTCGCTAGACTCTAGACAAATCATAGAGTCATACGGTATGATTAACTATAAGCAATAAGCTCAAGAGGTAAGGAAGGTGGAATTTCAACAATGAGCAAGGCAGAATTAAAGCAAAAAGGATTTACGATCATCGAGGTTGTTTTGGTGTTGGCAATCGCCGCGCTGATCTTTCTGATGGTATTTATCGCACTTCCAGCTCTGCAGCGCAACCAGCGTGATCAAGCAAGGAAAACATTCCAAAGCAAGGTAGCATCGGCCGTCACGACGTATCAGTCGAATAAACGTGGCGCTCAGCCTACGACTGCAGTAGCACTAGCAGCATATGCTGATGGCGATAAGAATCCCGACGGTACATACAAAGGTACGCTCGATAATGGCAACTACACACTTGAAGTTCTCGACAATACGAAGATTGAGAATGCCGGAGCACGCAACGGTAATACGACAATTACAGTCATCACTGCCGCTAAGTGCAATGCTACTGGCGATGATGCCGTCGCTGGCACGCAGCGTCAAGCAGCAGTTCTCATGAAAATGGAGAACGGTGATTCCCTGACTTGCACTGACGTCTAGTAGCTAGTCGTTAGAATAAGCTCAATCAAGCCCCGCCTGCGAAGCGCGGGGTTTTGCTTTTGCTTAAGACTTGCTACCATGAGGGTATGACGATATTTGCTGCTGTAGGGTTTGGGCTCCTCGGGGCCTTTTTCGGTAGCTTTGCAGGTGCGCAGGTATGGAGGTTGCGCGCTCGGCAACTCCAAGAGGATAAGAAGCAGGGTGAAAAAGTCGACCGCAAAGAATACATAAAGCTCGAGAAGCTCGTTAGGCCAGTGGCGAGCGATCGCTCCGAGTGCCTGCGCTGTCACCATGAACTTGCATGGTACGACTTGGTCCCGGTAGTCAGCTGGCTTGCCTTGAGGGGCAGGTGTCGCTATTGCAGGCGGCCGATTGGCACTACCGAGCTGCTTGTTGAATTAGGTCTAGGGGCTGTGTTTGCGCTCTCCTATGTTGTTTGGCCATTTGCGCTGAGTGTACCAGTGGCATGGGTGGTCTTTGGGCTGTGGCTGGTAGCATGTGTGCTAATGACGATACTTTTTGTCTACGATGCCAGGTGGTATTTATTGCCATTTACCATCAACGTAGGACTGATAGCGGTTGCGGGCATAGCGGCTGTGCTGCAGTTGTGGCAAGACGGCTGGATGGCCACAAGTCTTGTATCGCTTGGCGCTGCACTTATGGTGCTCGCAGGGCTGTACTACGTGTTTTCACTCTTTGGCTGGGTAGGGCTGGGGGATAGTATCTTGGGTGTGGGCCTGGCGCTGCTGCTTGGGAGGTGGGAGTTTGCACTCGTCGCTCTTTTCTTGGCAAATCTCTTTGGCTGCCTGGCGCTGGTGCCGCTCGCAGTGCAAAAAAAGCTTCGACGTTCGCTCCATATTCCTTTCGGGCCGTTTCTGATACTTGGCACATTTGTGACGATGCTTTGGGGCGAGTCACTGGTGCGGCTTTTTTTGACAATGATGAATGCGCCATCTTCACTGCTTATGCTATAATCACAAGTAGCTATGAGCAAGCCACAGGGAGGGTTTACGATCATTGAAGTCATGCTGTTTCTTGCAATCAGCGGGCTTATTATGTCGGTGGTGCTAGCAAGCGTAGCGACAGGCATCAACCGCGAGCGCTACCGAGATGCAGTCAACTCATATCTTGATTTTTGGCAGGGCCAGTACAATTCAGTGACGAACGTTGTCAATAATCGTGAGGCTCAGAACCCGTGTGTTGGCGGCAAGATTGTCGAAGATGGTTCGGAAAGTCCAGATACCACAAAAGGTGTCAGCGATTGTACTATCGTTGGGCGTGTCGTCCACAGTGCTAGCGATGGCAAGAGCGTGGCCTCACGAGCAGTCTATGCAACTGTCGATGCCCGCATACTACCTGTCAATTCAGACGATACCGATGCAGAGGTATTGGCAAGTGCAGGGTTGATTATGAGCTCACAGATCGAAAAGCGTGATCTCAATTGGGGGGCACAGCTGGTAGACACGCGAGCTGGGAGCGGTCGTGAGTTCAGTATTTTGATTGTTCGGATGCCCACCAGTGGGGTAGTGCGTACATTCGTGACGACAGAGGCCGACCGTACTCCGGCTCAGATTGTCAGCCCTGCTCAAGCACATGTCGATACAGACTTCGTGATGTGTGTCAGTCCAGCGGGGTTGGTCTCGAGCCCAACTGTCGGCGTGAAACTTGCGCTTGAGTCAATGAATAGTAGTGGTGTGACGCTCGCAGGGGATGGTGCAGGATGCTAGTCAGACGACGCGAACGAGGTGATACTCTGATAGAGGTTGTACTTGCAATCGCGATCTTTACCGTAGCGGCTGTCGCAACAATTACTATCCTCAATCAAGGGGTGGCAATCTCACAACGAAGCCTGGAAAAAAGCCTCGTTAGGCAACAGATTGACTCGCAGGCTGAAGTGATACGGTATCTGCGCATGACTAATGACCCTGCATGGCAGGTGATATTGTCAGGGCATCTTGTCACACAACCACTCACACTCCCTGATGCAGTGTGCCCAACACTAACCGACATTAGCGTTAGTACCGCTAAAAGTTTCTTTGTGACAAAAGATACCGCAGGCCATTTCGTGGTCAATACAATTACAAGCGCAAACACAAACTACCAGTCTGCAGCGACATATGCACAGATTGACTACACTCCTGCGACCCCTATGGCAAAAGGTCTATGGGTACAGGTCACTAAGGCCGAAAATGTTTCTGGCAACAGTGCACTGGACGCGTATGATTTTTATATTAATGCCTGCTGGGACAGCGTCGGCACTTCTCAGCCCATGACGATTGGAACGATTGTGAGGCTCTATGGTCAGTAGGTTAGCCCACGCCAAGCAGAGGGGCTTTACCTTGATCGAGCTTTCGCTTGCGATTACATTTATTTCTGTGTTGCTGCTTTCGATCCTCTACGTTACGATTCAAGCGGGCAAATTATATGCAAAGGGAGTCACCTACAAGGACATCAATCAAGTGAGCCGCGAAGTAGTTGACACCATGCGTCGAGATATGATGGCGACCAGTGCTTCTGCGATCGAAATTCCGACACCCATGCCCGACCCATCGCTTAGCCCTGCTTACGCCGGAAGACTGTGCACTGGACAAATCAGTTATGTATGGAATACGGCAGCACTGCTACAGGACGCAGCGTCAACTGATCGCATCATGGATGGCGCGATCCCAGTTGTGTTCCGAAGAGTAGTCGACCCGGGCAAGACATTGTGCACAAAAGATGCTACCGGCAAATACGTCAAAGACATTGCAGGCATGACATCGACAGAGCTCCTCAAAGGCGAAGGCCGAGAACTGGCTGCCTATACGTTCTCTGTCACCGAAATGGCGCGCAGTAGTGAGCGAAAGGGGCTCTACCGAGTCAGTATGACACTCGGCACAAATGAAACCGATACAACGCTCTATGATACGGTACTGGGTTCATACACCTGTCGTCCACCGACCGACAATACCGCCAACTTTGAGTATTGCACCGTGATCGAATTTGACGCCATTATGCGCGCAGGAGGAAATGTATGACATACCGTCGTCTTGAGCAAGGGGTAACTTCTATTATTATCGTGATGTTCTCAGTTCTTTTGCTGGTAACGCTCACGATGAGTTTCATGCAGATTATGCTCAGTGAGCAGATACGAACCAACGACAACGAACTCTCTCAAGGTGCGTATGATTCGGCACTCGCTGGTGTCGAAGACGGCAAACGTGCACTGGCAGCCTGCGCAGCCTCTGGCTACGATGTCAATAACGTAGCATGTATTGCGATCAGCAAACACGAATGCAAGACCGTCCAGTCTTCTGGTCTTGCCGCTGAAGAAAACGGTGAGGTTATCATCAAATCTTCTACGAGCGGCTCAGGCAAGCAGTATCAACAAGCCTACACTTGCGTGAAGGTCTATCGTCAAACGCGAGAATACACTGGCGTGCTCGAACAAGGAGGATCATCGGTTATTTCACTCAAATCCGTTGCGCCGTTTGAAAAAATGCGTATCTACTGGCGAGTGCCAAATACATTTCGTGTCGACGCGAGTAGCACTGTGTCAGATGTCACGCTGCCACAACTGAGTCTTTGGGGGAGTGGACTGGCAAACCCATCTCCATCGCTACTGCGCACACAGTTCATTCAGTACTCAGGTTCGATCACGCCCGATCAGTTTGATACTGACGGTGGGCGCACGGTGTATCTGTACCCAAAGCGCTCGACGACGATTCCAGCTCCGCTTCAGTCAGTGTCACTCGCGATCGACGATCGACGCTCTGGTACCCTCCAGCCCAGTCCGGTGCTATGTTCGCCAACGGCTGTCAACGAAGGCTATCACTGCATGACTGAGATCACCTCGTTGCCTGGAGACGCAGCTTCGCGAGTCGCGTACGCTCGTCTGACGAGCTTGTATGCGGGCGCCGAGTTTATGATACGACTGATCGATGGAGCTGGTGCTATCGTGCAGTTTGACGGCGTACAGCCTTCGATTGACTCGACGGGAAGAGCTGCCGACGTGTTTCGTCGCGTCGATGCTCGAGTTGAGCTGATCGACCCAAATGATACGATGCTATATCCACGTGCTACCGTCGATGTCACCAAAAACTTCTGCAAGACATTTACCGTCAGTGCCAGCACCAATGACTATGATGATGGCTACGCAACGTGCCGTCCGGCTTCTCCGTAGCTTCCTTGCCTGAGTCACATCTCTTTTGAGTGAAATTTCTCGTACACCTCTTTAAGATGTGCATCGGTGACATGAGTATATACCTGGGTGGTTGCGATACTACTGTGACCTAGCATGCTCTGTACACTACGAATATCAGCTCCATTCATCAGAAGGTCAGTGGCAAAACTATGCCGCATCGTATGGGGACTGACGTGCTTTGTGATGCCAGCGAGTTTTGCGTACTTACTAATCATACGCTGGATACTGCGGGCAGTGAGCCGCCGATACCCACCAGACGTATCTGCCTGGCTATTGCGACTATAGTTGAGGAAGAGTGGGCTCAGAGTGTCTGTGCGAGCTGCAAGATACGCCGTAATATGTTCAGCCGCTACGGCACTAATAAATACCGGACGGTCTTTTTGGCCTTTTCCTCGCACCATAAATTCACGGCGTTTTGTATTGATATGATCTCGGTCAAGATTGACGAGCTCTGACACTCGCAGCCCACTGGAAAAAAGTAACTCTATAAGTGCGCGATCCCGGAGATGCGGCAGGCTATCGTCGCTTGGTACCGCATCTCGAAGTCGCTCGACTTCTTCGTAGTGCAAAAATGTGACTTGCTTGCGATGTATTTTTGGTAGCTCGATCTTGTTCGGTGTCAGGGAAGGGATGTCTCGTTTGCTGAGATAGTGCAGAAATCCTCGAAGCGCGATCAAATGATAGGCTTGGGTGATAATTGCAAGCTCATCACCGCGATCACCTTCGTAGCGATTGAGCCAGAGACGATATTTTCGCACCAGTTCCGTCGTAATGTGGTCTGGCTCGATATCACCCGCAAACTCGATAAAGCGCTCAAGGTAGCGACGGTAGTTTTCGCTTGTCTTGCTTGAGCGTCCTCGCTCAATCTCGAGGTGTTCTACAAAGTCAATTATCAAATCAGACATGAACATAGCTTAAGCATAGCGCACTAAGCGCAAATATGATAGAGAGCAGGGGAGAAACATGAATACATTTATTGCTCAGTAGGTTTCATCTTCTATATCTGATAAAATAGACCTATAAAAGGAGAAATCTATAATGGCCCAAGAGGTACAAAACACACTTATACTATTTAAGCCCGATGCCGTGCAGCGAGGGATTGTCGGTGAGATTTTGACGCGTTTCGAGCGAGTTGGACTCAAAATTATTGGCACAAAAATGATTACACCAGACAAGCAGCACTACCACGCTCATTACGAGGGAATTGGCCAGATGATTACTCGCCGGGGGCAGACTGCGTTTGACGTCACGATCGACATGATGACCCAGGGCCCAGTGATTGCGATGGTGCTCAGGGGAGTTGAGGCAGTCGAACTCGTCAGGAAGCTAGTCGGGACAACCGAACCAAAAAGTGCGCTACCAGGCACGATTCGTGGCGACTTCTCACACATGAGTTTCGGCTATGCAGACAGCAAGCACAAGGGCATCCCAAATCTTATTCATGCAAGCAGCGACCCAGAAGAAGCCGAGAAAGAGATCTCGCACTGGTTCTCTCAGGATGAACTGTACGCATATCGTGCACTGCACGAGAAGTTCACCCGCTAAGATATTCCAGGCAGACTATCAAGTGCGCTGCTCGAGGTTTGCCTCCATCTCAATGTAGCGTAATATCTACCGACACAAGGTATAATATAACTATTGTGCCTTGGTAGCTCAATTGGATAGAGCAGTTCCGTCCTAAGGAAAAGGTTGCAGGTTCAACTCCTGCCCAGGGCACCAGAATAAGAAAACTATGCCAAAACAGCAAGCAAGCCAAGAAGATTTTGAAGGTCAACATGAGGGTGAGGTGCTTTTGTTTGTGTTTCGCCGCCATATTATCGCCATGCGAAAAGGCTTCTACGGGCTGTTGATTCCGTTTGCGCTCAGTGCTATCCCGCCGCTCATTTGGCAGTCAAATCTTGAGCTTTTTCTGCTGCCTGTCGGTGGACTTATTATCGGGTTATTGATCTTTGCGTACCATTTCATCCTCTGGTACTTTACCGTGTACATCGTGACATCCGAACGGATACGCCAAGTGACCCAGATAGGGCTTTTTGGTAAAGATGTTGTGGAGCTGCGGCTGGGCAAGATCCAAAACATTAGCTATAATATACCTGGATTTAGTGGCGAAATGTTCAAGTTTGGGACAATCGTTATTCAAACATTTGTCGGCGATCTCGTCATACATATGGTTGAGCATCCTGACCAAACATATAATAAATTACAAGACGCAGTACATGCTGCATCAAAGGGTGACGATGCAAAAACGGAATATGAAGAAATTGCTGCCTAAGCGACTACGAAGAAACAGTGGTGCGGCCGACAATACGCTCGGACGTATCACCAATGAAACAGTCGCAGAGCATCGTGAGCGCATTTTGGCGGGTGGCAGGAAGTTTAAGTACCCGATTCAATACGCCAAACACAAACTTGTCATCAACACATTGTTTGTTTCACTTGTGTCCATACTTGCCCTCGCGGGACTCGGTTGGTGGCAGCTCTATATCGTACAAAACTCTAGTACGTTTATGTATCGGATTACCAAAGTGTTGCCGCTGCCAGTTGCGGTGATTGACGGCCAGGCTGTGCCTTTTGATGACTATCTCTCACGCTACCGGTTTAATGAGTTTTGGCTCAACAAATACGGGGAAGTGAAGCTCGATACCAAGGACGGCAAAAGTCAGCTCGAATATATCAAGCGTCATGTGCTCGATACAGCGCTCGAAGATGCCTACGCACAAAAACTAGCACCACAATACAGTGCTACCGTATCTGATGCCGATGTCAGTACCATGATAAACACACAGCGTAACACTTCAAACGGCGTCATCTCCGAAGACACATACTACTCCGCCCTCAAGATGACCAATGGTTGGTCACCCGATGACCTCAAGACCTCGCTGCGTCGCACGATTCTTCGTAACAAAGTTGCTTTTGCCTATGACACTCTCGCTTCAGAGCAAGTGAAACTCGCTGAACCTCTCGTCAAAAGTACCAACGGCGACTTTGCTAAGGTGGCCGAGCAACTATCCACTAGTAAAGGTGGCAAAGTGACTGCTGGCCAGACAGGCCTGGTGAGCAATGCCAGTACTATGAGTGGACTTCAGGTGAGCGAAGTTGCAAAAGTCGACAAAAATACAGTGGCAGGCCCGATCAAGGCAACGACTGATGACGGCTACTATTTTGTGAAAGTGATCGACAAAACTGACACGCAGGTAAACTTTGCCTATCTTCGTATTCCGCTCACAATGTTTACCGACAAGGTCGAAGCACTCAAAAAAGCAGGTAAGGTCAATGAATATATCCGTGTATCCGAAAAATAATCAGGAGGTATCGACATGACATATAGACTACCCGAGCTGCCCTATGAGTACCAGGCGCTCGAGCCAGCCATCAGCGAGGCGATTATGCGCTTGCATCACACTAAGCATCATAAAGCCTACGTCGATAAGCTAAATGCTGCACTCGAAAAAGAACCTACATTGCAAGACGTCAATCTCGTCGAACTGCTGTCTGACCTTGAGCGTGTGCCTGAGTCAATCCGCTCTGCAGTGCGTAATCATGGGGGAGGCCACTACAACCACAGTTTGTTTTGGCAGTGCATGGCTCCAGGTGCTGGTGGTATGCCGTCAGGTAAGTTGAGCGATGCTATTGTCGCTAAATGGGGGAGTTTCGAGGCATTCACAGAGGAATTTAATGCCAAGGCGCTAGGGCTGTTTGGTAGTGGCTGGGTATGGCTAATGCGTGACCTTGAGATTCTGGCTATGCCAAATCAAGACACACCAATGATGGAAGGCAAAGGTGAGCCGCTGATGGGGCTTGATGTGTGGGAACATGCTTATTATCTGGACTACAAGAACAAGCGTGATGAGTACATCATGAACTGGTGGAAGGTAGTGAATTGGGGGTTTGTGGAGGAGCGGTACGATCGTTGAGGCATCATGTCTGAGTCGATAAAATCACCAGTAGACAAGAGCGGTTCCTTGAAAAATCAATCTAGATTGAGGGGCAGTTTACTTTCTGATTACACGACCAGTGACCAGGCCATCCTCTATGGTCATCCTGATATTTTTCGGGAGCTGCAGATCGCGCCAGTAGAAGAGCCTGAAAGAATTACCTACGAGTTCCCTAGTGTAGGTGTTGTCTCATTGCTAAAGATCGATAACTATGACGGAAGACAAGTCCTGCAGGTTGATATTGCAGAAGTGGATGATGATAAGTTGGGTCAAGGCTTTGGTACAGATATGTATCGCTACGTAGCAGCCCATCTTCCTGTGGGCTACGAGGGCATACTCTCAGGCACCATTACTCATGAGGCCATCCATCGTATTTATGAGACACTGGGAGCTGAGCCAGGTTTTTTGCTTCACAGAGTTGGCGAAGGCTTAAAGCCAAGCTTGTATTTCCTTGAGGTGACGGAGCGCAATCTTTCCGGTAGTTGCTAGAAGGCTATTCGACCGGGTATCGCTACGCTCTTCCGCTTGCCCAGAAAAATGAGCAAGCTAATTTTGCTGCACTGCGCTCCACCGAACCGGCGATTCCGGAGCTGAAGCTCCGTCTCGCCAGTTCGTATCCGCCGGCGCGCCCGACCGGATGAACGCAAGATGGTAGTGCTATTCTAGCGCCACCATCAGCTAAATACTGTCAAATCAGAGATTATGACAGTATTCGACGCGTCGGTTCGAATCTACAAGTGCAAGCACTCGATAAAGAAATATCCTCTTACCAAAAGGCAAGAGGATATTTCTTTGGCGCGCCCGACCGGATTCGAACCGGCGATCTTCTCCGTGACAGGGAGACGTGATAGGCCAGCTTCACTACGGGCGCATGGCTTCACATATTCTAGCAAGTTTCGCCTCAGTAATCAACAGAGACAGTGATTTATTTTGTAGAGGCACTTTGCTATAATCATGCAAGAGGACGTGCCGTCTTAGCTCAGTCGGTAGAGCAGCACATTCGTAACGTGCAGGTCGCCGGTTCGATCCCGGCAGACGGCTCCACAAGAAAGTAGGAAATGAACAAAGAATCAATCAGTTTATCGATCAAGCGTGTGTTTACAGACCGACCCTTTCTATTTTTGATGGCGAGTGTGCTCGGTATGGGAGTTGTCTATTGTCTTATTGTGGGACTCAACATCCACAGTAGTGACGTGACTGTCTATAGCCGCTACACGGCATTTGGCGAAGCGCATTTTTATAAAGCACATTGGCAGTACTTGCTGACATTTGTCGCGTTTGGTGTCGTTGTCACCGCGATTCATCTTGCGATGATGGTGAAATTTCACAACCTTGAACGTCGACAGACGGCAGTGCTGGTAGGGTGGATCGGCATAGCAATGCTGGTCGTCGCTACTGTCTATGCACTGAATGTTATGCAACTAGGCCGTAGTATATGATCGATCTCGACTTGCCCACCGGCAAACGTACGAAATTCTATCGGTTCTTTGAAATTCTTCCAGGCGCTTTGAGCTACGCGATGATCGCTCTGCTCATCGTGCTTTCAGTCGTGAGTCCTCTCGGTGCAGCGGTGTATCTTTTGCTGCTGATCCTGACGCTTTTTGTGCGTTCGATTGGCATTGCATTTCATACGATACGTGGTCATCGGTACTTGGTCGGCGCTCAGCGAGTTGACTGGAACAAGCGCTTGCGTGACCTGGAGACGCCAGTCGAGAGCTATGACCAGCTACGCGGCAGTGACTCGACAGGGTTTGGATACCGCGCACACCAAGAAAACCTCCGACTGATGGCAGCCGATGTTGACTATTACCCAAAACCGTCTCAGCTCTACCATTTGGTGATTATTGCGGCCTACAACGAAGCGTATGACGTTCTGCAGCCAACGATCGAATCAGTCAAAAACACCACATGCGACAATAGTCGTTTGATTATCTGTCTTGCGTATGAGCAAAGAGGCGGACCTAGTATTGCCGAGACCGCCCAGCGGCTCCAAAAAGAATATGCTGATACTTTTTGTGCATTTATTCCCGTCATGCACCCAGACGGCCTACCAGATGAGATTATCGGCAAGGGCCCGAATATCACCTACGCAGCAAAACAGATTGAGTCTTGGTTTGATGAGCAAAAGATAGAACACAAAAACGTCATCGTCACCACGCTCGACTCCGATAATCGACCTCATCCAAGCTATTTTGACTACGTCGCGTATGAGTATGTTGTACAGCCTGACCGTAAACACCTTTCGTACCAGCCGATTGCTCTGTATTTTGGTAATATCTGGGATGCTCCCGCACCTATGAGGGTGATAGCGACAGGTAACTCATTTTGGACGATTATCAGTAGTATGCGACCGCATGCGCTTCGTAATTTTGCTGCCCACAGTCAGCCGCTCGATGCGCTGAGTGAAATGGGCTACTGGAGTAAGCTGAGTATCGTCGAGGACGGCCACCAGTATTGGCGAAGCTATTTTTACTTTCGAGGCAACTACGGCGTGATACCGATCCATGTGCCAGTCTACCAAGATGCGGTCATGGCCGATACACTCAAAAAAACCCTCATCACTCAGTTCAAGCAGCTTCGACGGTGGGGATATGGCGTGTCCGATATCCCATATGTCGCCGAGCGCATTTTTACGAAGCGTCGCAATGTGCCATTTCTTGAAGGTTTTGCGCGCTTTGTGAGGCTAGTAGATAGCCATGTGACACTCGCGACTATGCCGCTTTTGGTGGCGTTTGGTGGGTGGATCCCACTTCTTATCAACCCAGAGGCTTCACGAAATATTGCGGCTCATGCGCTGCCAGAGGTGATTAGCCAGATCCAGCGTGTCGCAATGTTTGGGATGTTTATTACGATCTTTCTCATGCTCAAGATGCTGCCTCCACGCCCAGCGCGCTACAAAAAACGACGCACAGTCGGCATGGTCTTGCAGTGGCTGCTGATGCCCCTGACCTCTATTGGCTATGGCGCATCCGCCTCGTTCAACGCGCAGACACATCTTATGCTAGGGAAATATCTCGACAAATTTGATGTGACAGACAAAGCGACTGTCGCGTCAAGAGAGCTTGCAAAAGCAAAGAGCCGCAGCAACCGCGGCTCATAATCATAAGACAAAATTAAAGTATATGTATCATTTGGGATGCAGGTCAGCCTCTGCTGGCTAATGATTGGAGCGGATAAACCACTGCTTGAGAGCCTAGTAGTCTTCTGTCCGCGCTTCTTTAGTGCGCAAAGAGCACAGATGACACTATGCCGAGCGGCTCTTAACGAGCTTCTTGGCATCTTTCCAGCTCATATCGTACTCAAACGATAAGTTGAAGCTGTCGAGCGCTGAAGGTTTTTGTGTTTTTTCTGAGGTTTTACTCATGTGTTTATGGTAGCACAAGCAGTATAAAATGTCAAGTGAGAGCGCATTGGAGAGTATATCATGGAGCGCATAAAACAGATGAGATTTTGTAAAAAATGATGTGGAAAAGTTTGGTGGGGTGTGGGAAAAGGAAATTCGGTATATCTATGGTTATCGTGCACTCTGCAAAATAAAAAACCCGACATAAATGCCAGGTTTTTTATTTTGGTGGGCGATGAGGAGCTCGAATCCCCGACCTCTTCAACGTCAATGAAGCGCTCTAGCCAAACTGAGCTAATCGCCCATTCTTAGGAAGAACTTATCCTTCCGATTTGCCCTGCAATAAATTCAAGGCGGCATCTCCACGCCCTAAAGCCGCTAGGCGCGATTTTAATTTATGAAGACTTTTTAATCATACCAAACAGGGGCGGGGTTTGCAATCTCCTTGGAGTTTGCTAGTATAAAAACAAGCGATGAAGGAGACTAACCACCTCTGGAGCACGTGGGAGCGATTGCGGGCACACGGAAAATAAAAGCCTGGAGTAAGAGTAAATGCTGAGGTGGAACCACCCATTATGGGTCCGAAGCACGCCAGATACAGTAGGTATCATACGGCGTGTTTTTAATTT
Organism: uncultured Candidatus Saccharibacteria bacterium; assembly: GCA_964602775.1. Classification (GTDB taxonomy): domain Bacteria; phylum Patescibacteriota; class Saccharimonadia; order Saccharimonadales; family Saccharimonadaceae; genus Saccharimonas. The sequence goes on from CAZRRY010000002.1 coordinate 63,457, forward strand.
TTATGGAGGTACGGTATGAACGAAGAGCAACTCTATGCTATGAGGCACAGTTTGGCGCACATCATGGCACAATCAGTCCAACACTTGTGGCCTGAAGCCAGATTTGGGGTCGGTCCAGTGATCGAGAATGGGTTTTATTATGATATCGATATACCAGGCGTGAAAATCTCTGAAGAAGACTTTCCTAAAATTGAAGCAGAGATGCGCAAAGTAATCGAGGCTAATTATTCGTTTGATCGCAGCGAGAAAGCGGTTGACGAGGCAATTAGTTGGGCGCAGGCAGCAAAGCAGCCGTACAAAGAAGAGCTGCTCAATGACCTCAAGCGTGCCGGTACAACGATCGCGAAAGACCTTGATGCGGCTGAGATGGGTACAATCGCCGAAGGCGACGCTGCTGTCGAAAGTGTGTCTTTTTACACTGATGGTGACTTCACCGACCTCTGTCGCGGCCCGCACGCTGAGAGCACAGGGAAAGTCGGTGCATTTAAACTGATGCGCATTGCAGGGGCATACTGGCGCGGCAAAGAGACAAACCCACAGATGCAGCGGCTCTACGGCGTAGCGCTTGCAACTCAGGAAGAGCTCGACAATTACCTGAATATGCTTGAAGAGGCGAAGAAGCGTGACCACCGCGTACTTGGGCCAGCGCTTGATGTCTATATGATTTCGGATGCGGTGGGAGCGGGGTTACCTCTGATGATGCCTCGGGGTGAGACTGTCAAAAATCTTTTGATTCGCTATATGCGTCAAGAAGAAGAAAAACGCGGCTACAAATACGTCGAGACGCCAGTGCTGGCTCATGAAAACCTGTATCAACGCTCGGGACATGCGAGCTATTATAGTGACGATATGTATCAGCTGAAGGACGACGAAGATCAAACGTTTTATCTCAAACCAATGAACTGCCCACACCACCACATGATTTACGAAAAATTGGTCGAAAGCTACCGTGATCTGCCGCTGAGTCTTGCAGAGGTGGGTCGTATTTACCGAAAAGAGCTGTCTGGTACGCTAACTGGCTTGATACGAGTGCGCGGACCGATTAGCCAGAATGACTCGCATATCTACGTTACGCCAGAGCAACTCAAAGACGAGTTTATTAAAGTTCTTGAGCTTTTTAAAGTTGTCTACGATACGATGGGCATTACCGACTATTGGTACAGACTATCTCTCCCTGACTTTTCAAAAGATAAGTACGGTGGTGATCAGGCGGTATGGGAGCAGGCGGGTGAATCAATTCGTCAAGCAATGCGCGAGTTTGGTGCCGAGTTTGTCGAGGCGGAAGGCGAGGCGGCATTTTATGGTCCGAAGATCGACGTGCAGACACGTAATGTGATGGGCAAAGAAGACTCTATCGCGACGTCGCAAATTGATATTCTGGTTCCACAGCGTATGGATTTGACTTATATCGATGCGGACAGTAACAAGCAAAATCCATTGGTCATCCACCGGGCAATCCTCGGATCCTACGAACGATTCATAGGCTTCTTGCTAGAAAAAACAGCCGGGTGGTTACCGTTCTGGCTGGCTCCAGAGCAGGTGAGAATCTTGACTATCAATGATTCTGTAAATGACTATGTTGACGAAATTAAAACGATTCTTTCAGAGGTGGTTTTGATGCAGCCCCTCAAATACAATGAAGTACGATTTACAACAGATGATCGAAACGAGTCACTTGGCAAGAAGATACGAGAAGCGACAGCGATGAAGATTCCTGTGCAGCTGATCGTGGGACCAAAAGACAAAGAGGCGCGTGAAGTGAGTGTGCGAACGCAGCATGGCGAAGAGAAAGTCTATTTGGAAAAGCTGGCTGACTACCTGAAGGCTTTGTAAATGATCGAAGAGCGAGGTTTGCGAGAGGCGGTGTATCGATTAATGTCTCAATTACCTGGAGCAAAGGTGACGACCTACGGTGACCTTGCGACAATGGCGGGTCATCCACGGGCAGCACGAATTGTCGGTGGTATAGCCAATCATGGGCCCGAGGAATTGCCATGGCATCGACTCGTTAATTCTCAAGGAGGACTAGCCATCGGCTATCCGGGCGGGCAGGAAGTGCAACGCCAGCTTCTTGAGCAAGACGGTATTTTATGTGGTGATGACTACAGAGTGATCGATTTTGCTAGGCTACGCTGGAGGCCAGAGTGACACACGTTCAGAACTCAGAACTCAGAACTCAGAACTTCACTCCGCCTCTCGTCGTGATTGTTGGCCCAACTGCTAGCGGCAAATCGGGTCTTGCGATTAGAGTGGCAAAAGAGTTTGGTGGTGAAATTATCTCGGCTGATTCACGCGCCGTGTACGAAGGGCTGGATATCGGTACCGCAAAGCCTAGTCGAGAAGAGCAACAAGGTGTACCGCACTGGGGCATCGACCTAGTAAAACCAGGCGAACGTTTTACGGCGGCGGACTTTAAGCAGTATGCGGAGCAGAAGATTGTTGAAATTCGACAGCGCGGGCGGGTACCGATTCTAGTCGGCGGTACGGGACTTTACGTAGATGCAGTTATTTATGACTTTCAATTTCCAAATGGAGAAAATAGCCAAAAGCGGCGCAAAGAGCTTGATGCGTTGACACTAGGTGAGCTTCAAGAATATTGTTTAAGAAACAACATAGAGTTGCCAGATAATGACAAGAACAAACGGTATGTTATCAATGCAATTTTGCGAAACGGTCACGGTTTAAAGAGGCGAGTAGAGCCAATTGTAAATACGACAATTGTGGGAATAACAACAGATCGTGATGAATTACGTAGTCGAATTGCTGCTCGTGCAGAGCAAATTTTCTCAGTTGAATTATATAATGAGGCGAAACGCGCTGCAGAAAAGTACGGCTGGGACAACGAGGCAATGACGGGCAATATCTACCCTCTGTTGCGTCAATATTTTGATCACGAGATAACCCTCGACGATGCAAAAGAGCGATTTGTTACGCTCGACTGGCGGTTGGCAAAGCGTCAAATGACCTGGCTAAAACGCAGCGAACACATACGGTGGCTCACGCTTGACGAAGCGTATACGTATCTTGCTCATCGACTCGTCGAACTGAACAAAAAGTGATATGATGGTGAGTAGTAAAAGTAATGGGGAATACGATGATTGACGCACTATTTGGCTCAAAAACTCGCGTGAAACTTCTTCACCTTTTTTTGAATAATCCAGGCAAGGCGTTTTATGTGCGCGAAATCACACGATTGATCGATGAGCAGATCAATTCAGTCCGGCGTGAGCTCTCAAATATGCTTGAGGTAGGGATTATTACGAGTAATAATACCGACAATAAGTTGTACTATGAGGTGAACCAACGGTTTGAGCACTATGTGCCACTGAGAGCCATTTTCGCTGACCAAAAGGTCGCGTCGGTAAGCGATACTGCGAAAACAACAGAGTCGGCATGGCTCAAGCAGGTGAAGTCACTACCTGGGCTGAGGGTGGCGATCGCATCTGGCATACTGGTGCCAGGCTCCGCCAGCGAGGTTGATCTATTGCTAGTGGGGTCTATCGTGCCAAAGAAACTGGCTGCAGTAGTGGCTCAGCTAGAAAATGCACATGGTCGTGAGATTGCCTATAGCACACTGACATACGATGAATTCTACTATCGTCTCAGTGTACGAGATAAGTTTATTACGTCGATTCTCACGAACCGACACTCTGTGCTGGTAGATACCGATAATATTCTGAATATACAGTAAAGGAGGAATGCAGGATGTTTGAGATTGAATATAAAGGTGGCAACTGCGTCGTGATTAGCAGCAAAAAGGCTACGCTTGTGGTGGATCCAAAACTTTCACTGGTAGGTCTCAAAGATATCAAAACCAAAGATGAGGTGGAACTTGCAACTGAGACGCGATTTCGCGTAGAAAACTCAGATGCACGCATTATTATTGATAGTCCGGGTGAGTACGAGGTCGGAGACTTCACGATCAAAGGGGTTGCGGCAACTCGCCATATTGACACTGATGAACAGGAAAAACTTTCGACAATATATCGACTAGAATGTGGCGATGTGCGTATTGCTGTCATTGGCAATGTTGCGCCAAGGCTGTCGGACGACCAGCTTGAGATGATCGGGGTGGTGGATGTGTTGATTGTGCCGGTCGGCGGAGCGGGCTATACGCTCGATGCAACCAGTGCTGCATCGATCGTTAGGCAGGTTGAGCCAAAGGCGGTTATCCCTGTGCACTATGCTGGGCCTGGGCTTGTATACGAAGTGCCACAAGATTCGCTCGAAACATTTGTTCATGAGCTTGGTGCTCCTGTCGAGCAGACGTCGAAGTTTAAGCTAAAGTCTGCAGCAAGCCTACCTCCTACCGTTACCGTGTTTGAGGTCTCGCGTTCTTAGGTTGGCATAGACAACAAACTGCACGTATGCAATACAAAAATCCCCCTTGATGGGGGATTTTACAGTCACCTGGGCGTTATTTATTTGCTTGTGGCAAGAATGCCCTTTTTTCGGAGCGTACGAATCGCCTGAGTTGATAGTACCATTGTGATTTTCTGACCATCTACAAGAAATGTTTTCTTTTGAAGGTTTGGTCGAAAAACACGCTTAGTACGGCGAAGCGAGAAGCTCACATTGTGACCAAATTGTTTACCTTTACCGGTAAGTTCACAGCGTGCTGCCATAGTTGGAATACTCCATTTTTATTAAACAATCTGTTCTAGTATACAGACTATGGGGGCGATAGTCAAGAGGTGGGGCGCCTGGGCGCAAACTGTCAATGCGGCTCTCCCTAGTTTCGACGTAGGTAGACCCCAAATGGTATACTGATAGCATGGATATTGGCTATGTGCTAACTGTAATTGGTGTTATTTTTTTCTCGATGACGCTGCATGAAGTAATGCATGGATTGGTTGCGTATAGGCTGGGCGACGAGACTGCGCGTTTGCTTGGGCGACTTACGTTAAATCCTATCAAACATATCGACCCTTTTCTTACTCTTGGGCTGCCACTCCTTATCCTTCTGACAAACGCTTTGACAGGAGTACATACCCCTGTATTTGGCGGTGCAAAACCTGTGCCATTTAACCCCGCACGTATTGACCATGATGAATGGGGAATTGCATTGATGGCAATTGCCGGCCCGCTGACAAATCTCGTGTTAGCATTTTTGAGCTTCGGTATATTGGTGATGATCGGGGGTCGGGATGCTGGTGTGGCTGGTATGATCGCCGAGACAAGTGTGTTTGTCAATTTGGGTTTCTTTGCTTTCAATATCCTCCCGCTTCCTCCTCTAGACGGGTCGCGTGTTATGTACGCACTTGCACCTGATTTTGTGCGAAAGTATATGGATGCGATCGAGCGATATGGGTTGATATTTGTGTTCATGATCGTGATGCTTTCGGGGTCTCTGCTTAGTTCCTATATGTCAGTGTGCGTTACATTCTTTGTCCGAGTATTTAGCACTGTGTTTGGTGTTTCATAGCAAAAAGAGGTATAATACAAATAGTCCCAGACATTTAGGACGTGTATGATTTTCCTAACATCATAGATATGGGATCTCGATATTTATCATCCTCTTGGGGATGATGTGAGAGAACCCACCTTGCATTTATGCGGGGAATATCTAGCGTCCGACTTATGGCTGGGACTATTATGGCAAACGCAGATGACCGATAGGTCATTTTTTGGTTATAATGAGTTATATCGGGATGTGGCGCAGTCTGGTAGCGCGCACGGCTGGGGTGAGAGCCGCCAGTGGCGGGTCGCAAGGCCGGAAACTGATTACGAGCTGTGCTCGTAGTAAGCTGAGGCGGGGTCGCGAAAATTTCTGGAAGAAATTTATCGTGACGGTGAGGGCCGAGCCACCATGGTACACTTTCAGTAAATGGTAAAATATATAATATCGGGATGTGGCGCAGTTGGTAGCGCGCGCCGCTGGGGGTGGCGAGGTCGCAAGTTCAAGTCTTGTCATCCCGACCAAATTGATTGGAGTAAAATGATGGAAACGAAAGTACTTATTGTTGCGGTTGTTGAAAAAGACGGTAAGATTCTTATGCGAAAGAAGCCAGACGGATCACCGCCTTATCACGAGACATGGTACATCTTTGGTGCTATTGCCACGCCAAATGTTTCACCAGAAGATGCGATAATACGTGAAGTTCGAGATAAATCTGGTATCACCATAAGTGTGAAAAACAAGGTGAGCTGGGACACAGAGATCAAGAATGATCTTGACGGTGTTCAGAAATTCTTTGTATACCTTGACGTGATCTGCACATACGAGTCGGGTGAGCTTGTGCTTGGTGAAGGTATCGAGAAGCTTGAGTGGGTGGCAAAGGAGGATCTCGGTTCGTACGATATCGTACCTCCATCACGAATTCTCTTTGAGAAGCTTGGCTACTTATAATTTGCTATACTATTTATTGGCAGTTAATCGGATAATCGCTGGCCGCAAAAGGCGAGAGGAAAGTCCGGGCAGCATAGGATAAGACAGCCGCTAACGGCGGCCAAGGGTAACCTTAGGGAAAGTGCCACAGAAACTAATACCGCCTTCACTATCCCGACCTTTTGAGGTTGCGAAGGTAAGGGTGAAAAGAGTGCCCGCGTAAGCGGGGATGAGTATGTAGTGACCGCTTAGGCGGCCCCGCGTCAACTCATCAGGTAAGAGCTCACAGCGACGTATGGTGACATACGGAGGGGGTAAACCCTGTCTGTTGCAAGGAGATGTGCTTAAAAGGGCGATCCGTCCGCATATCGATACCCGCTAGAGCTGGTCGGTAACGACGAGCGTAGATAGATGATTATCGCCTTGTCCTCACGGGCAGGGTACAGAACCCGGCTTACAGATCAACTGCCACCTAAAAACTCCGCACATAGCGGAGTTTTTAGGTGGCAAATTAACTGGAGTGGCAGGGCGAGCTTGTACATCTTCTTCGAACCATCGTGACACCCTAGAGAATCTAGGGCAGGCGTCTGGAATCTCTAGAGATGTCAGCGCCGATTGTCAATGGTTCGGAAAAAGATGTACGGCGCTGCCTGCCAGGCACCTCTTATCTACTTCGTTACTTCTTTTACGATCGCGGCGAAGGCTTTTGGATCGCTCACTGCGAGCTCTGCAAGGACTTTGCGGTCCAGCTCGATGCCGGCTTTTTTTAGATTTGAGATAAACACGCCATATGTCGTGCCATTTTCTCGCGCTGCAGCATTGATGCGGGTGATCCACAGTGCGCGCAGATCACGTTTTTTGTTGCGGCGGTCGCGATAGGCGTATTGCAACGCTCGGACAACTGCTTGCTTGGCTAGTCGGAAGCTGCGCGTACGGTTGTGTTGCATGCCTTTGGCGGCTTTTAGGATCTTATTGTGCCGAGCGCGTGCTGGGACTCCTCTTTTTACTCGCATATTAGACTCCTAACGCTCGTTTAACGTTTTTTGCCATACTACCTGTCACGACAGCAGTAGTATTGATATTTCGCTTACGCGATTTGCTTTTCTTAGAAAGCATGTGGTTCCCGAACGCACGGCGACGGGTAAGTTTGCCGGTACTGGTTAGCTTGATTCGCTTAGCAGTGCCCTTGTGGGTCTTCATTTTTGGCATTACTTGCTCCTTATTACGATGGACAGATTTCGTCCGGCCATCAATGGTTTCTGTTCGAGAATCGCGTCAGCTTCGAGGTGGCTCATGACTCTGTCTATGAGGACATAGCCGAGTTCTTTGTGAGCCATTTCACGCCCGCGAAAAAAGATGAGAATCTTTACTTTGTGGCCTTCCGTCAGAAACTCACGAATCTTACGTAGTTTTATCTCAAGGTCGTTGGTGCCGATCTTGAGCCCAAAGCGCATCTGTTTCAGCTCGGATGCCTTATTGCTACGGCGGTTCTTTTGCTGTTCTTTCATCTTCTGGTACTGGAACTTGCCCCAGTCTACGACTTTAGCGACAGGTGGGTCGGCGTTTGGTGAAATTTCAACCAAATCGACTCCGGCCTCTTCAGCTACCTTGAGCGCCTCAGCACGTGTCATGATGCCAAGCTGTTCTCCATTTGTACCAATCACCCGAAGCTCCCGCGCACGGATCGCCTCGTTGATACGAGTTGATGTATTGATGCTACTCTCCTTCATTCGAGCTGCTCTTAAAATTTAGCGATTACTCATCGACTATTCTAACAGATAGAGAACAGAGATTCAAGAGCTGCCACGGAATTGTAGTGCTTCAGCCAGGTGGGAGATTGCGACGTGCTCGTCGCCGGTCAAGTCGGCAATTGTGCGAGCGACCTTGATAACCTTGAAATAGCCACGAGCACTGAGTTTCAGTTTGGCGGCTGCGGTGTCTAAAAAAGCCTTACTCTCTTTATCGAGGGGGATACGCTTCTTAATCTCGCTACTTGAGAGTGAACTGTTGCTTTTCGTACTACTTTCATACCTGTTATATTGCTTTTGCTTCGCTAGAGCGATAGCATTTTGAGCTGCTATATGTTGTTTTGAAGACATCGATTTTTCATTGAGTAAGAGTTCGTTGGGGATGCGTGAGACCGGAATAACCATGTCGATACGATCCAATAACGGTCCTGAGAGACGTTTTTGATAGGCGATGATTTGTAGTGTGGAGCATGAACATTCATGCTCTGGATCGCCATAGTATCCACAGGGGCAGGGGTTCATCGTGGCAACGAGCATAAAGTGAGCGGGATAATTGGCGCGTCCACTGGCACGGGTCACGGAGATGACATGGTCTTCGAGTGGTTGACGTAGCGCCTCAAGGACATTGCGCGGATACTCGGGTATCTCGTCAAGAAACAGTACGCCGTGGTGTGCCAGACTAATCTCACCCGGACGAGGCTTTGTGCCGCCACCAATGAGAGCTATCTGGCTTGAGGTATGGTGAGGTGATCGAAACGGTCTTTCGCGTACAACGTCATCTATCAAAGTCCCTGCGAGACTATGAAGCTTAGTGGCTTGTAGCTGTTCTTCGGGTGAGAGGTCGGGTAGAAGACTGACGATTGTTTTTGCTAGCATTGTCTTGCCGGCGCCAGGCGTGCCAGTAAAAAGAATATTGTGATGACCTGCTGCAGCGATCGTGAGCGCACGTTTTGCTTGTTCTTGGCCGTAAATATCATCGAGAAGTGGGCTGTTCTTCCGTTTGCTCGGCGCGGTCGGAGCCAGTTCCACTACTGGTAATAACCGTACTTCACCTTTCAGGTGCAGGTAAAGAGACTTCAGACTCTCGATGCCGATAATATTGATACCTCTAATGAGCTGTGCCTGGGCAATATTGGCGGTAGGGAGGTACAGTGTCGTGAGACCGGCATCTCGGGCAGTTTCAGCGATAGTGATTGCGCCTGAGATTGGGCGCACTACACCGTCGAGCGCGAGTTCCCCAGCAAAAGCCGAAGAAGCAACTTCACTTTGACGCAGCTGTCCGCTTGATATCAACACAGCGAGTGCGATCGGGACATCGTAGTGAGTGCCGTCTTTTGGCAGCTCGGCAGGAGCAAGATTGACAGTGAGTCGCCTGGGAGGGTACTCGAGTAATGTATTGGCGATCGCACTTTTGACACGCTCTTTAGCTTCATCGATGGCTTTGTTGGCAAGCCCAACAATTTGGAGAGAGGGAAGGCCTTTTGTCATATCACTTTCCACCTCTACGATGTGACCTTCAAAGCCAATCGGTGCAATGGTAATAACTTTTGCAACATTTCCCATAACTACCACCTAGTAAAGCACGCTAGCTTTCGGTTGTAAACTATGGTATAATCATAAGCTGTAACCGTGTAGGGGCTGAAATACGCTATCGACATGAGGAC
>CAZRRY010000003.1:0-62455 GCA_964602775.1 uncultured Candidatus Saccharibacteria bacterium
TCGCAGATACAAAGGATATTTTATACCACCGTGGCGCTACTGTAAAGTGTTAGCCTACCTGCGTGTCTTTGCCGACTGTATAGCCGAGGATTTTTAGTGCTTCGAGCAGTGTCTCGATTTGTTTTGCGTATTTGTCGTTGTCGACACCGCGCAATTCTTCAATTTTTGCGAGTAGCAGCTGTTCGGCCGGGTTGGCGATCGTACCGATATGAGCCGAGGCTGTGTGTTCTGCACCCACTAACTCTAGCGTGCGTGCAGAATTGTCTTTTTTGACGAGCCAGCCCCGCGCTATCAGTCCATCAACATGGGCCGATACGGTTGAAACACTTTTGTAGTCGAGTGCTCGCATGATCTCTCGATAGCTTGGACCATAGCCATTGCCCTTGATAAAGCCATCAATAAAGCTTAGAAGTTCACGCTGTTTTTTTGTGGGTCGTTGCTCCATGTGTTCCTCTTTCTTTTAGCGGTGACGCTAGCGCAACCGCAGCCATGCCCCACCATATCATTGACACTGGATCATCCACAAGGACTGGCCACGTGCAAGCGATCAGCATGAGCCCAAGTCCACTTGCCAACACTGCGTCGCGCAGCCAAGACTGCTCTTGCTGCAATAGCCGCCAAAGTACAGCTCCCCATAGCCACACAAACACCAAAAGCCCAAGCCAGCCGACTTCGTGCGCCACCATGAGATACTGGTTTTCGATAATCAACGGGCTGTCAGAGCCGAGAGATGCCGACCCAGTCGAGCCAATCCCCGCACCAAATGGTTGCTGCAACAGCCGATCGATACCTACTTTGAGTGAATCTCGATGACCCTCGTCGGATGTATACTGAGCGCCTGTCGTCGGGTTGTCATGAAGAACGAGATTTTTGAACATTGCCGTATCGCGCACAGCGTAGCCAATAAGCGCCACCAAAGCACAAAGTAGCACCACTGCTGCGAGCTGTCGCACCCCAAACAGACGCTGCCTATGCTTCAATACCACCAACACCCCGATACCAGCCAAAAGCCCCAACCACGCACTACGCGAGTAGCTAATCCACAGCGCAGCAAGACCGCCTACCGCCAGAAACACGTACAGCCATTTTTTGCGACTATCGCGAAGCGCGCGACCAACACTCATGCCGTATGCAAATACACCAAGCAGCACGATCATTGCATACGCGCCAAGTGGGTTTGGTCCACGAAGCGTACTATTCATGCGTACATAGTGCGGATTCTCGTCGAGCAAAATATATGGTTTGATTGTCGCATCACTATAACCGATATCTTTGAGCGCGTCATGTGGTGCGATAAGCTGCAGCAGTGCACATCCAACCACGATACCCGCGCCTACGATGCCAACACGCACGAAAGACTGGCGATATGCCGGGTTGAGTTTTAAAAACACGTAGATCACAGCAAAATACGCAACGTACCGTACGTCAATCATAAAACCAGCAATCACTGAGTAGACAGACTCTGAGCCAACAAACAGGCTCAGTAGGTGCAGTGCGCCGTAGCCAGCCACAAGCCAAAGGAGTGGATCGTGACGCAATAGATCGGTTTTTTTGCGACGAATCAGGTCTACAAGCAGCAGGACTCCTGCCGCCGCAACCAGTACTTCTTTCCAGGCTTTTACGCCTACGGGTGCGCCCAGCGAAACAAGCCAGACCGTTACTGGAGTATGAATCACCAAGCCTGCTAGCACAAACAGCAAGATCCAGGCGATACTATCGGAGAGCTTCAAACGTGCCATCACTCTTATTGTAACGAAAAATGGTATAATAACACCACTCTATGCCATCAAAAAATACCAAACTGTATAGTCTTATTCTCATGGCGGCCGATGCAGTCGTGCTGGCGGCTGTATTTGGTGCAGCGTATTTCATTCGCACCCAAGTCGACACGCGCGTCTTGCTCCATACCGTCTACGCCTACGAGTACATCGTAGGATTTTGTGTGATCGCACCGGTGTGGCTGATTATTTTTGCGTCTCTTGGTCTCTATAGCAGCAATATCTACAGCCGTCGACTTGTCGAATGGAGTCGCATTCTGCTAGGCAGCTTCCTTGGTGTTATGCTGGTGATTGGCTGGGAATACGCAACCAACGTTCATATTTTTCCCGCGCGCCTCGTGGCACTATATGTGCTGATCGGCTCATCGCTAGCACTGCTGCTTGTACGAGAGGTTATACGTGACATACGCAATGAACTGTACCGCTATGGGCGTGGCGTCAGCCGAGTGATGGTCATCGGAAACTCTCCGGCGACAACCGATATCTTGACCGAGCTTGCACGCACCCATAAGTCAGGCTATCAAGTGGTCGCGTTTGCGGGACCAGCCAAACTTCTGCCTCCGCATCTTGGCGTCATCCACTATTCACGCGTCGAAGAAGCGTTGAAGCATATCGTTTCTCACCATATTACGACGATTATTCAAACCGATCTCTACGATAGCGAAGACCGCAACCGCATGATACTTGGTGCGGCGCAGGCTCATCACATCCAGTATAATTTTATTCCTGGAGAACCTGAGTTTTATACTGGCAAAAACACCGTCGATGTATTTCTTGGCTACCCTATGATTACCGTTAGCCAGACGCCACTGATTGGTTGGGGGGCGGTCGTCAAACGGTTGTTTGATTTTATTTGTTCACTACTCATCTTAATCCCACTCTCTGTCGTCTTGCTTGTTATTGCGATCCTACAAAAAATCTTATCCCCAGGCCCAATTCTTTATCAATCAAAGCGATTAAGTCAGTTTAGCAAGCCAATTAACCTCTACAAGTTCCGCAGCATGGGTGCGCAATATGGTAAAAAGGATGCTGCTGATGAGTTCGAAGAAATGAGTCGGCCTGATCTCGCTGCTGAATATCGGCTGCGCCGTAAAGTAGACAACGACCCGCGCATCACACGCTTTGGGAAATTCTTGCGCGAAACCTCACTTGACGAATTGCCGCAAATTTTCAATGTACTCAAAGGCGACCTCAGCCTCGTGGGTCCTCGCCCAATTCTGCCCCAAGAAGTCGATTTCAACCGCTCCCGTACAGCGCTTCTTCATAGCGTGAAGTCAGGCGTGACTGGCCTATGGCAAGTGTCGGGACGCAGCGAGCTGAGCTTTGAAGAACGGATTGAACTGGAGCTTTATTATGCCCAAAACTGGAGCTTCTGGCTCGACCTGCGCATCCTTTTCAAAACAATCGGTGTCGTCCTGCGCAAAACTGGAGCAAAGTGATTATTGGCCGATACTATACGACTTTTTGATGGCTTGTTCGCGCTCCTCTGAGGATAGGTGTGGAAATTCATATACTGTCGGCTTGGCAGAGAAACCTGCCAGTTCAGCATCTCGCATATTGCAAAAATACGCGGGATATCCTCGTAAGATCGCAAACTTTTTTGTCTCAATATAGTGGTTTACCTCTCCGACAATCATTATGCTACTCTGTATAGGCTGCCTTCCGCACTGCAGCCACTTTGCATACATGATTACATTTCCGCCGATCGGTGTAATGTCAATTGCTAATAAGATGATACCTGCACCGATTAGTGCTTTTGCGATATCTTTTTTAGTCGCGATTTTTTTTGAAAGAGACATAGAGGGCTCCTGCTGTGAGTGCTGTTGCAGCTAGTATAGCAAGTATCCACCAAAGCGTCGAAGCGTTTTTCATTGTATCAATAGGAACGCTCGAGTCTACCACTGATTGCTCAGGCAGCTTTAGATTTGGTATCAGGGCATTTCCCGAAACGCCCTTCCGCAGACCATCATGAGATTCTACTTCATTGGTGTTCTCGCCGAAAAGTAGAGGAGTGACTTGAACACCTTGTAGCGATCCAGCCGAAGCAGGAGCAGAGTTCTCGCGACTTGTGTCATTGTCTGTTTTTGATTGGTGGCCTCTTGCAATGATCGTCAAATACTGAAACAGTCGCAGCGGCGTGCCGTCCGGTGCTGTGCCGGTCAGTGTCAACACATGCAAGCCAGCGCTCATTGAGGCAGGCAGCCGGATTAATGCACTAACTGAACCGTCAGCTGCTGCTTTTAGTGTACCTAGCGAAGCTGGCTGTGAATATCCTACACTGACAATATCGCTCGAGCCAGCAAATGTTGACGGTTTCAGCTCTACGCGAAGCACATCCCCTTCCAATAGTGTATCGTCCGCAATCTTCTCTTGCCGAGTAGTTGTGACTGGCTGGACCACCCGTGACTTAGGTGGTTCTGGCAAATAATTCATCATAGGGTTAGTGACCTGTCGAGCAATTGCAGCGGCAATTAGCTCATGTCCCTTTGCATTTGGATGAAACGCCTCTGTAGGTGTAAATGGCCCCGTGTCCCAGATACCATTCACATATTCACTCCCCTCGCACAATCTTCCTCCCTCCAGTACCTGCTCGATATCGATATACACAATACCCGTGTCGGCTGCCACTTGGCGGAGTACACCATTGAGTCGTGTGACACTTTCGTTAATCATGGTACGTTCTTCGCTATCGAGCGCGCCCGTATTCAGCGCGCAGCCGCCTGAGCCACCTGAAACAAACGATGGGTATCCCACATAATAGATCTTTGACTGTGGCGAAATCTCCTTGATTTTTTCTACCAACTGTCGACTTGCTTTATATTGCGAGTCGATAGCATCGTTGAGAACTTGGTTAAGCGCCTTTCCCTTTACGTACTCGCAGGTATATCCAAACACAAACGTCTCCGCAATATCACCTGCGCAGTATTTGATAATATTTGCAAACCCTACGTCATTTCCTCCACCAGTCAGTGTGATTATGTCTGGTTGGTCTTTGTCCACAAACTCAAGTTGTGGAATCCTGCCTGGTACATAGTGCTGTAATGTCGAATTGATAAAATTTTGTCGCTCTTCTCCAAGAAGATCATGTAGCTCCATGTGCTGGCCTTCATAGTTTTCTAATGGTGTCAGAAAGTCATTTGTCACTAGTGCCCCTGAGCACGCGACACTATGCATTGTGTCAGCCTGAATATTCCATATGTCACGCAGCAAGAATGGATATGATCGTACGCTCAGATGACAGCCCTGCTCTTCTCTAGTATCAGCCGTGTAGTAACTTGTCCCGTCTAACATCTTTTCCCTGTCACCTTCGCCGCTCGAATATGAGTCTCCGAGCGCAAGATACGTCGGAAGTTTGAGCGGGATGTTCTTTGGAGTTATTTCAAATATGTACTGGCTCCAAACGGGCCATAATAGAAGTGTCTTAGCGTCTTGCGTAAATATTGAATTCACAATATTACCGCTAACACCGCTCAGTGACTCACTTGTGCGACATTGCCCGTCGGTAGTGCACTGTGTCGTATCAAGGATTCGGTTCCATCCTGGGACGTAGATATACTGAGCATCATCTGTCACCGCACCACTCGATTCATACCCCATCGTATTACCAAAAGCGATGTTGCTGGTGGCAATTTGACGGTGCACATCGAGCTCCAAGTCATACAAAATAAGCCTTTCGTTTGGTGCCTCGTGCATGACAAGGTAGCGCCCATTATGTGACAACGCGTAAACATAGCTGCCTATTCCCTCCTCACCCATCACAGGAGCTTTATCGACATCCAGCGTATAGTGGTCTGGAGCCGAGAAGCCAATGTACGTCGTTGGACTCACTAGTGCTGCAATATCACGTACGATCCGCTGCTCTGTGTGTCCATTTGTAGAAATTGTATTTTTGATATAAAAAACACTTGGCGAATTTTGAAACATAAGCGTTCCTCTTCTTGAAATGTAAAGGGGAACATAGTAGGGAGAATCGTCTGTGTTCATGCGAATATAGGTTAGCGCCTGATTCCCAAAAGCAATGGCTGCTGCATTTCCCCTGCAAACGTACGTAACCGTCTGGTAAACATATGTTCTACCTCCTGTGGTATGCTGTACAGAGATCTCTTCTGGCGGGCAGACATACGGAAGCTTGTCCAATCGCTCAGTGGTCGTACTGTTGAAATAGTCTTCCGAAACCGCGCTTGCTGTCTGGATGCAACAAATGCTACCGAGAGCCAAAACAGTTATTGCGACCAAGACAACTTTGTACAGACCAACCTTCATAGATAACAGGATAGTACGCGCCATTACAGCAATTTGCAAGCATGGGCATTTTATTAATGATTTTCTACGCACTTTTTACCCAAAGGACAGTGATATAGTAGTAATAATGAGACATCCCAAGATAGCAATTGTTTGCGAGACACTCACTACCATGGGTGGCGCCGAAAAAGTAACCCTCGAGCTGCACAAATTGTTTCCGAGTGCGCCTATTTATACGCTGCTTCATAACCCACAAAAAGTTCCTGATTTCAACGGGCTCGACATCCGCACCAGCTACTTACAGAAACTGCCGAAGTTTTTGCGCAGCAACCATCGTCTTTTTCCCACACTAGGTATTAGAGGCTTTCGCAGTTTCAACCTGAGCGAATTTGATATTATCATCACTAACTACTACCTCAATGCAAACCAGATACGCAAATCACGACCCGACCAGGTGCTGATATCTTACTGCAACACCCCTGCGCGCTACTATTGGAGCCACTACGACCTCTACCGCAAACAGCCGGGCTTTGGGCCGTTCAACCCGCTTATTCGACTCCTCATGTCAATCCTTGTGCCGCGCATGCGTAAACTTGACTATGCAGCCGCCCAGAACGTCGATGTGTTTCTAGCAAACTCTAGCGAGGCACAAGCACGTATCAAGAAATATTATGGTCGCACCTCCACGGTCGTCCATCCTCCGGTCGACACCAAGCGGTTTTCTCCGGCCCGAGTACGCGGCCAACACTACGTGACCATGGGTCGCCAAATGCCCAACAAGCGCTTTGACCTGGCTGTGGAAGCCTGCACTACACTAGAGCGACCACTTTTGGTGTTTGGCAATGGCCCGATGCACGAAGAGCTTGTTCGCCTGGCTGGGCCGACAATTGAGTTCCGCACCGACCGTTTTGGTGATGCATCTGATGCCGAGCTCGAAAAAGCTATCACGACCGCGAGAGGCTTTATCTTTCCGTCGGACGAAGACTTTGGCATTGTCACAGTCGAAGCGCTTGCCGCTGGCGCACCCGTGATTGGCTATGCCAAAGCAGGGACACTCGATATCGTCACAGACGGCGAAACGGGCGTACTATTCGCAAATCAAACTGTCAACGATGTCATAGATGCCATCAAAAGATCAGAGGCAATCCAATTTTTCCCCAGCAAACTCCAGCGTCATGCCAAACGCTTTGACCAAATGCTTTTTGCTACAAAGATCCGCAAAATCGTGAATGATTACAGCCAATAGACTGTCTGCTCAAGCGCCGCCGCCATACCCAATCCCCATCCAGGTACTCATCGGCTTATGATAGTCGGTAATCTTCACAGGCACCTCTACACTACCGTCGACTGGATAAATATAGAGTTCGCTCTTTGATTTTGTAAGCAGCAGGTAGGTGTCAGTCATCCAGCCATAGACGCTATACCCCACGGGCACCAGCTGTTTTGGAGAGTTGGCATTTGAATCACCCAGGAACACAAGGTTTTTGCCGTCCCTAGTATCACTCCATGCCGTCTTGGTTCCACCCGGCGACACAAGATACGTCGGCAACACCATGTTATTCATGGCGGTATCGTCAAGCTGAGACCGAGAAAGCTTACCGTCGACAACGTCATATACTACCGAGGCATTCGTTTTGGTACTATATTCCGAGACATAGACGGCATTTGGTGCATGAACGCGCACCGCACCTATGCTACTTTCAGCTGCATTTGCTTCTTTTAGGGTGAGCTTGGCACCGCTCGCACTGGCACTCATGATTTGTGTTTTCTTCCCGTCGAGACTGGCTTGGTTATTTGATGACCATGACTTCGCATAAATGATCCTATCGGTCGTCAATCCTACCGCACTAATATATTGCCCCTGGTAGTCATAGTAGCTTGTGCCTGCCGCCTGGGTTTCATCGATCACGACAGACTTGCGAGTCTCGGCATCAAACGACTTGATCGCGGACTGCCCTGTCTGCCATGCAGCTCGGTCACGAGACACCACATAGACAAAGCTGCTCCCGATCCAGCCGACCATTTGGTAGTTGACGTCATCGTTGTCAATCTTTGTCAGACTCCCATCTGCCGTATTGACAAGATAGAGCTTGGTCTTGCCCTCACGGTTTGCATTGAGGATAAGATATTTCCAATCACTTGTCGCCGTAATCGCAGTGTCTTGATCGTATTCTCTCCCAGTTCCAGCAACAATCGTTTTCGCATCGCTGCCATCAAGATTTGCCGACATCACCGATATCACACCTGTTGCTTTGCTCAGATAATACACTTTTCCTGTCGGGACAATCTTCACCTCTACCACCTGATCTTCGGTTGCTTTGGGGTTGAAGTTAAAGTTAGCACTTACAAACCGATCGGCGGATACCTTGCCTTCACTAGCGGTTGAACCAACCGAAACCACTACAGATGCCTCACCAGTATCATCGGTCACGGCAGAAGTATCGCCGATTGACACATTGACATTGCTGACCGGCTTCGCCGTGATGCTCTGCAATACCTTTACAGTCACCGTTCGTCCAGTAGCCCTCATCTTCAGCGTACTATTTTTAACATCCGAAAAAATCGGCACCAACACACTGCCATTCCAAGTGCCATAGTATTTTTTCTCAGCCTTAGCAAAATGGTCGCCGACCACTATATTTGAAAACTTTGCGATGCCATCTTTATTCGTTGTTGCCTCGACACTACCCACCGTCACTACAACACCGCTGACTGGCTTGCCGCTTGCATCATCGACCACCTTCAGCGCAACTGACTTGTGAACAAACAGCCCGACCACCCCGTAGCGCAAAAACGGTACTGCTGTCACGATACCAGCAACCAGCAGCAAGCCAATAATTGACACGAGGACTTTCTTGCGACGCCACCATGCGGTTGTACGTGATTTTTTTCGCGGAACAGCTACAGCTTCGTTCGTATCACCTAATTTAGCGATATCTTCTGTTGTTTCCTGTTTGCTGTCGCTGACTTCGTCAACGCCCTCGTCGACGTCGAGCTTACTGTGCTTTTCTCCCTTAGTCACGCTACTGATTCTCCTTATGTTTTTAGCATAGCACGAGAGGAGAAATTCTGCGACAGGAGCCAGTTATTCGACTGTCACACTCTTGGCGAGATTGCGCGGCTGGTCAACGTCACTGCCTCGCGCCACGGCTACCTCGTAAGCAAACAGCTGCGAGATGACATTAAACAGCAGAGGTGTCAGCAGCTCGAGTTTGGTGCTGATGCGTATCATCGACTCTGCAGGAATACGCTTATTGCTATTTGTCACGACCAGTACGTGCGCCCCTCGAGCATTCATCTCGACGAGATTACTAAATGTTTTTTCATAGAGCCAGTTGTCTTGCATATAGCACACTTCAAAAAACCTGTCGTCGATCAGTGCGATTGGCCCGTGTTTAAGCTCGCCCGCAGCATACCCTTCGGCGTGGATATAGCTCACTTCTTTGAGCTTGAGTGCACCTTCGAGAGCAATTGGATATAGCGCGTCCCTGCCAACATACAGTGCGTGTTCGTAACGTGAGTATTTTTTTGCAAGCTTCTTCACTTCACGCTGGTGAGCTTTGATCACTTTTTCAATCTCCAGCGGTAGTTGGTCGAGCTCGCGCATATATTGCTGAAGGGTTTTGTTTCCTACACCTTTTGCCTGCGCCATCATCAATCCAAACATCGTGATCGCTGCGACCTGAGAAGTAAACGCTTTGGTGCTCGCCACACTAATCTCTGCCCCGACATGCACATACACGCCGCCGTCAACTTCTCGTGCAATCGTACTACCAACCGCATTGACGACCCCCAGACATCGCACACCTCGCCGCTTTAGCTCATTGAGACAGGCAAGTGTGTCGGCCGTCTCGCCACTCTGACTCACAATCAGCGCCACCGTCTGTTCTGGCACATGAAACGACCGATACCGAAGTTCGCTCGCAATCTCCGAACGAATCGTTACGTCGTCTGTAAACTGCTCCACCAAATAGCCCGCCATCAAACCCGCATAGTATGCTGTTCCACACCCCACAACGATCACATGCTTGATAGCTCTCAATTCTGACTCGGTCATATTGAGTCCACCGAGTTTCGTGGTCATCGTCTCTAGGTTGATGCGACCGCTCAGTGTTGAGCGCAGGCTTTCTGGCTGCTCGCAAATTTCCTTGAGCAGAAAATGATCGTAGCCTTTCTTTTGAATCGACTGCAAATCCATCTCGAGCGTCTCAATTTGCGCTTCTACGGTATGCGCTTCGATATCATAGAGCTGCACACCCTCGCGAGTACACAGTCCAATCTCGCCATCATGCAGAAAGATCACTTTATTTGTGTGCCCCAGCAGCGCGCTTGCATCACTGGCGATAAACGTTTCACCTTTACCAACCCCAATTATCAGCGGGCTTCCCTTGCGAGCGACGATGATCTCATCCGTGCTACGCTCACTCATCACCGCTATCCCATACGCACCGACAACCATCCGCAAAGCGCCGCTCACCGCTTCGAGTAGCACGCCGCTCGACTGGTACAGCGAGTCAATCAGTGCCGTAAGCACCTCTGTGTCGGTATCGCTCTTAAACACATAGTCACGTTTCTCGAGCATCGACTTCAGTTCTTGGTAGTTCTCTATAATACCGTTGTGCACAAGATTGATGTCGCCCACCACATGAGGATGTGCGTTGCGCTTACTCGGTGCGCCGTGCGTCGCCCAGCGTGTGTGTCCGATGCCTATCGTATCTGGCATCGAATGCTCGTTCACTTTTGCTGCTAACTCTGAAACCTTACCTTTGGCGCGCAAAAGTGTCGTCTTGCCAGGTTTGCCAAGTGTGACAATCCCCGCACTATCGTACCCTCGGTACTCTAGTCGCTTGAGCCCACCAACAAGAATCGGCTGAGCCTGCTTATCACCGATATATCCTACAATTCCGCACATGATAGTTTCATCCTTTTTGCTTGCAAATTCTTAACAAGCCTGTGCTTACTATTGTAGATCTTTTTTATAAATTTTGAAAAATGTGTAAATTACAACTATTTATGCTTCGTGGCCCGTAGCCTGGTTAATTCTTGTCGATGAGTCTGACTTATCTGTCCCGCCTGCATCAAACACCATTTCTATGCCATATTTCTGACACACTTCCGTCTCAGGAACCACTTTTCCCGTTGATCGGTCACCACCATTTGCAAAGATAATCTCATCACCTGGGTGTTGTCTAGCGATCATTTCTAGTGTCTTAATGACTGGCGGCTCGTCATCGATCGATAGCACCACCTGATCGACTCCTTTTATCGCGCGCATAAGCCTCAGCCGATTCTTCTCATCCAGAATCACCTTGCCTTTTTTGAGCACCTGCTGCTTATCATTGTTTACAATCACAATAAGATAATCTCCCATTGTCGCAGCCGCCTCGATCATGTCCAGATGCCCACCATGGAGCGGATTAAAGTATCCACTTACAATCACTGTTTTCATTTTTTTCTCCTTGTACTTTTTATTATATACTAGAGATATGAATATGCTCATTACGGGAGGGGCGGGGTTTATTGGAGCAAACTTCGTCCACTACACTCTTGCTCATCGACCAGAATACGACATAACGGTTATCGATAAATTAACATATGCTGGCAACAAGTCGAACATAGGCAGTGCTCTCAATGCTATCGAGTTTGTCGAAGGTGATATATGCGACGCACAGCTCATGGACCAGTTAGTATCAAAGGCGGACATTGTCGTGCATTTTGCGGCCGAAAGCCACAATGACAATTCTTTGCGTGATCCGCGGCCATTTATCGATACCAATATCATCGGCACATTTACTATTCTCGAAGCTGTACGCAAACACAACAAACGCTTGCACCACATATCGACCGACGAAGTATTTGGTGATCTGGAGCTAGATGACCCGAATCGCTTTCGAGAAGACACACCGTACAATCCTTCGAGCCCCTACTCAGCAAGCAAAGCCAGCGGCGACCACCTGGTGCGCGCCTGGATGCGCAGTTTTGGCATACAAGCCACTATCTCAAACTGCTCAAACAATTACGGTCCCTACCAGCACATTGAAAAATTTATCCCACGCCAGATCACCAATATTTTGAGTGATATCAAACCCAAACTCTACGGCACGGGCGAACAAGTGCGCGATTGGATACATGTCGACGACCACAACGCTGCCGTGCACCTCATTCTCGACAAAGGCCAGATTGGTGAAACGTACATCATTGGCGCCGACAACGACCACATCAACAACAAAATGGTGATAGAGCTCGTCTGCGAACTGATGGGCAAGGGCCGCGACTGGTACGAACACGTCAACGATCGCCCTGGCCACGACCTTCGCTACGCCATGGATTCGAGCAAAATCCGTCGTGAACTTGGCTGGAAACCACAGTATACCGACAACCAAACTGGTATGCGGGACGGTCTACAACAAACGATCGACTGGTACACCGCCAACCGCGATTGGTGGCAAGCTGAAAAGACTGCTGTCGAACAAGCGTACGCAAAGCAGGGACAGTAAACGTATGAGTTTTGACCCATCAAATTACAATGAACTGACCATCACCGAAGCACCCATCCCAGGAGTCTTCGTGGTAAAACTACCCGTGCACGGCGACAACCGCGGGTGGTTTAAGGAGAACTATCAGAAAGCCAAGATGGAAGCGCTTGGACTGCCATCATTTGATATCGTGCAAAACAATTTCAGTTATAACGATAAACGCGGCGCAACTCGCGGTCTACACGCTGAACCGTGGGAAAAGTTTATATCAGTTGCAAACGGCAGCGTGTTTGGGACTTGGGTGGATTTGCGCAAAGGTGATAGCTTTGGGACGACATTTAGCATCGAGATTACCCCTGGTATTGCCGTATTTGTACCACGCGGTGTCGCCAATGGCTACCAGACACTCGAAGACAATGTCACTTACACCTATCTGGTCAATGCTCACTGGTCACCAGATGCACAGTATACGTTTGTCAACCTATTTGACCCAGCAATCGGCATAGACTGGCCGATTCCAGCCGAAGACGCAATTGTTTCTGAAAAAGACGCCGCCCACCCGCTGCTACAGCATGTAATCCCTATGGAGTTTTAAGTGGACGACAAATCTTTTTTCATCGTCGGCGCTAACGGACAGCTCGGTACTGCACTTCGCGAGAAATACCCACACGCACACTATGCCGATATCGGCGAATTAGATATCACCGACAAAAAATCGGTAGAGAGTTTTGATTGGACAGGCATCAAAGTCATCCTCAACGCCGCCGCCTATACCAATGTCGACGGTGCCGAGACTGATGAAGGTCGTATCGCTGCATGGAAAGTGAATGCAAGCGCAGTGGCGCATCTCGTACAAGCCTGCCTCAAACACAATATGACACTTGTGCACGTCTCATCAGACTATGTTTTTGACGGTACGAAAGAACTGCACGACGAAAGCGAGCCATTCAGTCCGCTTGGCGTCTATGCCCAGAGTAAAGCTGCCGGCGATATTGCCGCCAGCATCACCCCGCGCCACTATATCATCAGGACAAGCTGGGTCATTGGTTCTGGCGGCAATTTTGTTCGCTCAATATACGGTCTTGGCCAAAAAGACATTAGCCCAGCGGTCGTCGCCGACCAGTTTGGCCGCATCACTTTCACCTCAGAGCTCGTGCGTGTCATCGATCATCTGCTCTCGACGTCACAACCCTTTGGTACCTACAATACCAGCAACGACGGTGACATTGTCAGCTGGGCGGATATCGCTCGCGAGGTATATGCAATTGCAGGCTATACCCACCTCACCGTTAGCGACACTACAGCAGCCGAGTACTTTGCTGGCAAACTATCATCACCACGTCCGACACATAGCGGGCTCGATATGACAAAATTGCACGCGACAGGTTTTGTCTCCCGCGACTGGCGCGAGGACTTAAGGCAATATATAACTAAGGAGCTACAGACATAGCTATGAAAGGCATTATTCTCGCCGGTGGAAGCGGCACGCGGCTCTGGCCCATCACGAAGGGCATTAGCAAACAGCTGATTCCTATCTATGACAAGCCCATGATTTACTACCCGCTTACGACACTCATGGAGGCAGGGATACGTGAGATCTTGATCATCTCAACCCCCGACGATACACCCCAATTTCAAAAACTACTCGGCGACGGCAAACAGTGGGGCATCTCTCTGCAGTACGCCGTGCAGCCATCACCCGACGGGCTGGCGCAAGCGTTTATCATCGGTGAAGAATTTCTAGCGGGTGACAAGGTCGCTATGATTTTAGGAGACAACCTGTATTATGGCCACCAGCTTGGCGAATCCCTAAAGCAATGTACCGATCCCAACGGTGGTATCATATTTGGCGCACGCGTCCATGACCCAGAACGATACGGCGTTGTCGAATTTGACGAGCACTACAATGTACTGAGCATCGAAGAAAAACCCACCCACCCAAAAAGTGAGTACGCGATACCCGGTCTCTATTTCTTTGATAACAAAGCCGTGCAATACGCCAAAGAAGCTCAACCCAGCGCTCGTGGAGAAATAGAAATTACCGAAATTCACAATGCATACCTACGAGACGGCCAGCTAAAAGTGCGGACATTTGACGATGGCGATGTCTGGCTCGATACCGGCACTATCGACAGCCTCAGCGATGCAACTGACTTCGTCCGTGTCATGCAAAAACGCACCGGACAAATCATCGGCAGCCCAGAAAAAACAGCACACGAGCAGGGCTGGATCACCACCAAACAGCTCGCCACACTCGCCGAACCGCTGAAGAAATCCGGCTATGGCCACTTGTTAAACTAACTCAGCAGGGTTGATGTCAAGAGTGGTCCTACTATTGCTCGTTTGGTTTTTTCACTATTGCAACTAGAGACGTTCCAAACGGCAATCGCGTAATTCTATGCAGTTTTGCCTCAAAATATAGAATGTTAGCAAAAAGTGAGTTCACCCAACCTGGCACATCAACGTATGAAGTTTCTGAGCTTGTCTTGCGACGAAGCGCTTTATTAAGAAGCCTAAATCCCACTACTAAAGGTAGCGAGAACGCAATAGCATATGAACTTTTTTCAACGACCAACCCTGCCCGCTCGACAACCTCCAGCAGACTCTTGTTGGTATATCGACGCTTGTGATGAAGCGAAACATCGTGATCGGTCCACAGCCACTGGTAGGCGGGTACCGTCATAACAATTGCACCGTTGTCTTTAAGCACGCGAGCCCATTCCTTAAGAGCACTTACATCGTCATCGATATGTTCCAATACATCAAAAGCACCTACAATATCATAAGACTGATTACCAAACGGCAGCTCGACATCATCAACTTTTATAAGTCGGTTGCTATGCCCATTTTGCTTCATGAATTTTATCGCTTCTTCAGATACATCAACATTGTCGACGGAGCCAAATTTTTCGAGCGTTGCAATAGTGCCGCCAGTACCACAGCCAATGTTAACAATTGCTAACTTCTTTTTGTCTCGCTGCGCCATAGATATATATGCACCTATGATTCTCAAGCGCCCCAGATGCCACCAGTAAGTCTTTTCTCTGGCTGCCATTGTTTCATACTCTAAAGTCTTCATAATCTCTCTTTCGTGTACAAATTATAGCACGGGTCTCTGTTTGGCCCTATTTGTCGGTGCTTTTATTTTGACTTTGTGCATTCCGATCGCCAACACAGAGAATATCGTGAAGATTGGGTAGAGTATTGTAGAATATCGCGGCGCAGATTCCATCACTACAAATGACATAAACCAACCTATCATTACTAGCACCAATAAAAGTACCGTTGCGCCATTTGCCGTGTCCACAGAGGGCAACTTGGCACTCCTATATAGAAAAACTGTGCTCAAAATGAACATGAAGGACAGGTAAATGATAAGATAGACGTTCATTACTTTAGAAGTTTTTGAGATAGCGTAGCCAACAATGGACTGGTTGGCATTATATAGATAGCTCTGTTCGCCAGCTTGATGATATAGTTTGCTCATAAACAAAAAGAGGGAGTTGGTGATGCCATGTTGCCTATACCTTTCCGCTGCAACCTTTCGTAACTCAGCATGACACGCATCAAAATCAGCTTTTGCAAAACTCTCTTGGCAGATATTACTCATTTCTACGTTCTGGTATGGTCGCCACTGGCCAGAAGTGTCCCAGGCTGATCCCACGTAGAGACTCACGCCTGAAGGGTTTCCAGCGGCGCCTAAGCCAATTTGACTTGAGACAGAGGCTAGATAGATTTTTTGGATACCGAGCACCAAGGTAGTTATCGTTAGTATGCTTACAGCAGACAGCTTTAGCAGCTTCCATGATCTATTTGTATTCAGTGCCATACTAATGAAGACGATTGATAGCGCAATAACGGGCACTAAAAATATTGGCCTGAAACAATTGCTGATTCCCATGACGATACCGACGACTGCAGACATTCCCATTACACTTCTTACCCTAAGCCGAGCGACCCTATCGATCAGCAAGAAACACAGGAGCAACGAAACGCAGATAAAGAAGTTAACAACCACAACAGGTATCGATATTATCGAAAATATAATATTCAACGGATTAAGCATCCAGATGCTAAATGCAATCACAGAAAGTCCTGGGTGCGTTTTAGCCATTTTTCGCGTCAGAATAAACAAAGTGGCTGCAGAGAGTATATCAAAGAAGGTATTGAGGACAATTGTCGCAAGCCATGGGTCTTTTATGGCACCCATTCCTAAACCAAGCAACATGTCGTAAGCAAAAAGATAGGGAAACATTGCAATATAGCTGTCGCCCATTAGGCCTCTTCCTGCCTCGATATTCTTGCCCGCTTCGTAAAATGTCATTGGATCCGAAATCGGATCGTACGAAAAATGGAAGTAGAAGAATAGCCTCAGCACGATGCCAACCAAAGCAATTACAAGTAGCGAGATACCGACACCACACTTGGTTTTAAGTATCTTTTCTAGGTACTTTCTTGCGTTATACACTAAGCTACTAGCAAATATAGATCCTGCCATCAATACCCCACATATAATACACACAGCAAAAGCATATGAGGCTGGTTGAACTCGCTGTAAATTGGCTACTATAAACAAAAATGAGATAGTTGCGCCAATGATAAATATCGTCGAACGTAGATACTTAGTCACTATGTTTCTCGTCATTTAGCTAGGGATATTTTCGTTGGGGTAATGTTTTCGGTATTTGTCCCGTATATATCTTACCGTGTTATAGTATTCATCCCAAAACTTTTTATCTCGATTTAGATTATTATTCCTCTGTCCCCGGTGCACCCTGTACTTGAGATAGGTTGTGTGAGTCTTACTAAAGCTTGCCCCTGACAGCACTAGCCCTAGGAAAAAATCCCAATCTTCGTACTTGCGACTATTCAAATAATCATCAAAGCGTTGGTCGCCTATCGCGCTCCTCCTGATAAGTGCTGACATGTTGACGATGTTGTGCTGAAGCATCTGCGAACGATTGAACTCAGGCATAAATTGTACTTTATGGTTCGCACCAAAATTATGCATATCTGCATATACAACGTCGTAGTTACCGTAATTTGCTTCCTCCACCATCTTCTGAACGTAATCATTTGGTAGGATATCATCTGCATCAAGATATAAAATATAATCTCCAGTCGCCACATCAAGCCCATAATTTCTCACAGGAACAATCCCTGCATGTTCACGCAAGTAGACTTTCACCCTAGAGGGATACTTGTCAGCGTATTTTTGGAGTACCTTCTTAGAAAGTGTGTCTGTTGAACCGTCGTCGATTACAGTTATGGTACTGTTCTTGTGCGTTTGTTTTAGAGCGCTTTCAATCGCAGAGCTCAGGTGTTTTCCATAATTATAGTTTGTGATAATAATCGCTACACTCTCTTCCGAACCGACCGCTGTATCAGAACCGCTATTCATATTCTCCAAAACCTGAGGAAACTCCAAGTCTTTTGGGAGAGCTGATGCATTTTTCATCGCCGACAGCACGCCGCTTTTAGAAACAAATCCGACAGATGCATTTCCAAAAGTATGAGCAATGTTAATCCAAATATCTCTTTCGAGGAAATGTGCGAGAGTCATCCAAACTTGCCCAGACTCAAGCTCAAAATCATCAGCAACGATGTGGCGACTGAGAATCGAATCAAACGCATCTACCCTTGCCCAGAACATTGATCCAGCACTGAAGACATACCGCTCAATGTGTTGCGAAATATTCTTTGCGTCTTTTCGAGAATAGTATTTGTTAAGGCGACGTTTTATGGTTGGCTCGCCACCCAGTGTCATTCTAACCGCAAAATCACTCACACCAACGATTTTCATTGATGTTCCACTCAGGCTCTTTAGTATCTTTTGTGTACTCTTTTTGTCAAATAAAAGTGATTGCGTAGTCACACTAAGCCATTTCGTTGCACTCGCTCGAGCAAGTTGCTTGGATTTTTTACTGTGCAACTTTAAGACATAGCTATAACCAGCCGCACGAATCTTCCTGATGACATGAAGAAATGGCAATATATCCCTGCCCCAGTTTGGTACAGCGATTACTTCAACTCTGTAGTCCTTGTAAGCTAGCTTGATGTCTTTATGTTTTTCTGGAACCGTCACAAAAATATCAAAATCCTCGGCAATATTCTCTAGATGCCTCGTGAGGGTATCCCATAGCTCTGGGTAAAACAAATGAATCACTACGGCTATCTGTGTTGTGCGCTTTCTGCTAAGAGATAGTTCAGGAAATGTCTTGCGATTAGTCTTGTTTGAGCTATATTTTGACAATACTTCAGCGGTTCGCAAAAGGTTGGCGTGACCAAGATGGAGCGTTGGCTCTAGCATAGCACCCTCTGCCCACTCATTCCATGCATTGAGAAACACGAGAGGCTTCTTCTGTATACGTGTTGCTTTGCTGAGTATGCGATCGAGCCATGTGGCGTATATTTCTGGATTTGAGTTAATAAGCGCATGCGTATGGCGTCCTTTTTTCCGAGCATGGTTATCCCAGTGAGGAAGAACTGCTTGAATTGTTGGAAAATCATATCGATCAATCGCGTCCAGACGTTCATCGAGCGCAATATCCCGATAGTCTACTGTTGATCCAAAGAAATTAGGGTCAAGCTTGAGCTCTTGGTAGTCAACTTCCTTCACGCCTGCATAGTCAGACGCTGCACCACCCCATATGACAGAACCTGGCGAGAAATCATAGAGAGCATCAAAGCCATACTCTCTAGGATCACCATCGGTATGATTGTTCCCAACGATAAGATACAGCTCTTTACCAAACTCTTCTTTAAAGTACTGACGCCAGGTCGCAGCATACTCATCAATATTTGAGATCGTTGATGGACGATATACCGCTAAGACTGGCTTGTTGTCAACAGTAATATACCGGCTGTCATTGAGAATTGGTGCGACATCTTTGATAAATTTTATTGGGTCATCTTGGTTGTATTTTTGACCAATAATAACTTCGTGGTCCATCCCATCCCAGCGTTTTGTCCAGTTTTCATTTGCCCAGCAAATCATGAAGTTAAAGTCCCACGACTTTTCGTCTAGAAAGGTATCTATCGGATTGTTGAGTATTTTTTCACCACTAAACCAATAGTAGTAGAACATAAATCCATGGATGCCGTACTTCTTGGCTAGATCGATCTGCTCCTTAATTTTTGCTGGTCTATCCAAATCATAAAATCCAAGATCAGACGGTAAGATTGGCTGCTGCTGACCAACAAAGCCAGGTGTTGCAGATGCGACATTTGTCCATTCAGTAAATCCTTTACCCCATGAGATCTCGTTAAGTGGGATCTTATGAAACTGAGGAAGGTAAACTGCGATTAGTCTTGGGTCATCGTCACCAGGACTATATGCACCCTCTGGCTCAGAAGCGTAGTACAGGAGCTTACGGTTGTGTATACGCGCCTTATGTTCTGCATGCCTCTCTGCCAGGTATGGATTAAAGTAATATCCGGAAATAGTTTTGTCATCGACCGCATTATTCTCGATCAATATATCTGGGCGACCCGTGACTTTTTTGTATACTTTTTTAGCAAATATATAGGTTGGGTATAGTACCTTGCGCGAGTAAGGAACTCGATCAATCACGGGAACTATTTTATTCTTAATCTTAACAATTTTTTCATGCATATCACCTACCATATTATCATGTTTTACAGATACTGTGGGGCTGAAGGCGGCAAAGATACCCCATTGTGCCAAAAGTAGATAGCTAGTGTAAAAGTCGGCTCGAAAGAGTTGTCTGTATTAAGTTAATGCTTTCTTACTAACACCTGTTCGAGTTTTCCGCCATAGGCCGTTGATCGTAAGTTGCACCTCGCGCTTGCCCAGCACGGGACAGCTGGAATCTACAGCATATGCTCTATAGCATCCGGCCCATAGAACATCGCACAGTACAGGATAAATCTTATGCTACCTGTGAGCGAGGTTACGCGACTATTGATCTTAAGTAATACTTGTGTTTAAATGATAAGCGAAAGCTGTCATATGAAAATAAAAAGATCGTCTAAAACTAATCGTAAAGCAACTGTAGCTGTGGTCCTGGCATCTGTGCTAGTATTTACAATACTGGGAGGCGTGCTGTGGTATATGTATTCAAAGCAGTTGCCTCAATCTATTGCATCAAGTAATACTATCGATTATAAGCCTGCGACTGACGAGCAACGGGCGGGGACTCAAAACCCAGTGACTAAAGGAAGCTCCAGCCAAGACAAGCCTTTAAATACAGATAACAATCCGACACCCCTCTCCAATAGTTCGGGTGGAAACAAAAAAATAGTTAGTGTTTCGATCACTGCCAGCAACGTAAATTCGTCAATATACCAGATAAGAGCGGTGGTCTATAGCTTGCTTCCTCTTAGTACGAACTGCGTCCTCCGACTAACAAGTGGCTCAGGAACTGTCATTCAGAAAAGCTCAACGGTTCAAAATCAAGCAAACATCGCAACGTGCGTTGGCTTCGACGTTCCAACGAGTGAACTTAGCCCAGGACCATGGAAGGTGGCAATAACCCTAGATAGTCCCGAATACTCAGGGGCTGCTGAAACGGAGGTGGCAATATGAACAAGTCTTTTTTCAACTATAGTCTCGCAGCCTTATTGATCTGTAGTACGCTTTCGCTGGTCATCGGCCCGCCCGCGCATGCGGCAACAACAGCTGGCTTTAAAGCAGGCAATATTATTGATGACATTGTATTTACCAACAGCAATACGATGTCCGTCACTCAGATACAGGCGTTCCTCAATAGCAAGGTATCAACATGCGATACGAACGGCACCCAACCAGCTTCGGAGTTTGGAAGATCAGATCTAACACACGCACAATACGCGGCCCTGCAAGGATGGCAAGCGCCTCCCTATACATGCCTAAGAAACTTGAATGAAAACAATGTGTCTTCCGCACAGATTATCTACAATGTTTCTCAACAATATAAGATCAACCCTCAGGTTCTTATTGTTCTTTTGCAAAAAGAGAGTTCCCTAGTGACAGACACCTGGCCGCTTAACTCACAATATAAAGCAGCGACTGGATACGGCTGTCCTGATAGTGGAACAAACTATTCAGCTAACTGCGATGCGCAGTACTTTGGATTTACAAATCAAATAACTTGGTCTGCGAAAATGTTCCGCGCGATCATGAACGCCTCCCCAACCTGGTATACACCATACATTGTTGGGAATAATTACATCCAATATAGACCAGATCCTTCGTGTGGTGGGTCCGTCGTCAATATAGTAAATCGTGCTACTCAGGCACTCTACAACTATACGCCGTACCAGCCAAACACAGCAGCGCTCAATGCTGGCTATGGTTCAGCTGAACCATGCGGTGCATATGGGAATCGTAACTTCTATCTTTACTTCAGTGACTGGTTTGGGTCGACTATTGGAGCGTACTACGCCGGCGTGGACTACTCGCCTACTTATGATACTAGCTACTATTTAGCCAACAATCCTGATGTTCAGCAAGCAACCGGTGGGGATGCATATGGCGCATTTAACCATTTCGTCAACTATGGCATGAAGGAGGGTCGACTCTCTTCGCCAAACTTTAGTATCATTGCTTACAAGAATGCCAATCCTGATCTTCGTGCCATCTATGGCTCGAATCTGCCAGCATACTTTACGCATTACGCACTTTACGGTAAGAATGAGGGGAGAATTGCAACCGGTAGCCCACCCATTCAGTATCTTACCCGCTACGGTGGTATTGATTACTCTTCAGTGTATAACTTCAATGACTATACGAACTTAAATACAGATATTGCTCAGGTATATATAAATAATGATACTGGAGCACTGCAGCATTTTGTCACACAGGGTATGATGGAGGGGAGACAAGCGAGCCAAAACTTCAATGTGCTTTCTTACCGATCAATGTACTACGATCTTCGCAGGGTATTTGGGACCAACCTAAAGCTCTATTATTCACACTACATGAACTATGGCAGGAATGAAGGGCGAGCCGGTATTGGAGCTACTCTTGGTGGGACATCGACTGCAAACGGCAGCAACTACTCAAGCGTCTACAGCTTTAATACGTATGAGACCACTTATGCTGATATGAAAGCTGTGTTTGGCCTCGATGATATTGGTGCTCTCAACCACTTTATCAACTATGGTATGGCTGAAGGACGACAAGCAACTCCGGAATTCAATGTTTATGTTTATAAGAATCGGTATCCTGACTTGCAGTCAACTTTTGGTAATAATCTCAAATTGTACTATCTTCACTACCAAAATTACGGCAAGTCCGAAGGCCGAACGGCCTCGTAGACTCCTGGATATCGCCCTCTACCTTCTAAGGGCTTTCTTGAGTTTGTGTTTTGCTTTTCTGGCTTCAACAAGTGACTTGTATAGCCTGCTTGTTTTTATGTCATGCAACTCGCGTTCTATAAGTTTTTTTGCAGCTCGCTCCTCGTCTATGGTATTTTTTGCATGATCTAGATTACTGGAGAGCTGCTGTTTATCAGCTGCTGACTGTTGTAGCTTCTTTTCGTATTCCAGGTCTTTTTTTTGCAACTGACGATCGCTGTAGTGTTCGCCCACTGCTCCAATATATTCTACTGTTTCGGATATCTTCCTATTGCTACACAGGAGGTAGAAATATAGGTGTTCATCGCGTACTTTTTTGGTTAGATTAAGCACAGTAGTATTGATCGCTTGGTCTAAGTCTTTTTCTGTTCCAATTGCTACATACTTCCACGTAGACTGGAAGTATGCGTCGATATTTTTATAGTGTTTTTTTAGCAAATTAACAAGTTCGTCGTAGGTAAACTCATGTAAATGAAAGTGATTCCCCTCGGCAAACTCAGTGTCATTTGGAGTAGAAACTATCAACAACCCGTCAGGTCGAAGTACGCGGTTCACCTCATCGAGAAATTTTCGGTAATCTTTAATGTGCTCAATGGTCTCAAAAGTTACAACTACGTCTACACTGTCATCTTTTAGCGGTATCGACTCGCCATCTCCTACGAGGTACTTAATGTTCTGAGCTGCATAGTGCTTTTTTGAATAGTTGATAGCGGTCTCATTGACGTCCACTCCATAAACAAATGCTGCAGATTCGGCAAGCATCTTGGTGCCATATCCAGAGCCGCTCGCAATATCAAGAACAACTTTATTTGTTATAGCGGGCTTTGCGGCCATATATCGCGTGACGTGCTCCGCATAGATAAGCTTATCATTATGGAACTCTGGGATCATTCGCTCGTAATCGTTCTCGAGCTTGTCATTGCTTTTTTTTACCAACTTACACCTCCTTCATTCTCATAGCAACGTGTCGGCTTGCTGCCAATTGTCGTTCTGCTGTTTGCCTCTATCACGTATTATACTTCAACCACAATACGACTCTCTTCGTATTTTTGTCTATAACGCAAGGTTAGTTTTTTAATCGGTGATATCTTTTGTCCTTTTTTTGTTGAGCAGAAAACAAAATTTTGACTGCTTGAGTCAGTATAAACGAGCGATGACTTGGTTATCTTATCGATATCCCGACCGTACTCAAAGAACACAAGGTAGTCGTCTCGCTTAAGGCCGTGGTGCGACGGTTCTAAGAGTAACTCTATGCCTTTTTTATTAATTGATGCTCGTCGTCGAGTGAGTCTATCCCATAAAACAGGGGTCGTATATAACACTAATCCATTATCGTTAATCACCCTTCTGCATTCATTGATTGCTCTCTCTGGGTTATTCACGTGCTCGATAGTCTCGCTATGAAGCAAGAGATCGAAGCTGTCATTCTTGTATGATAGATTCTCTATGTCTTCCTGACTACTAGTCCCGTACTCGGCATACGTGTAATTCTTTATTTTCTTCAGCGTATTATGTAGCTCGTGACATGAGTTTAACTCACACACCCTTAAGAAGTTGTCGTTGGCGAGTACTACCCATTCTTCCAGCGTGCGAGCGCCAAAGCCGTGACGAGAGTGTAGTATTGCCTGTGCGAGGCCTTGTGCGCGAATATTAACACCGCACGACTTGCAGAGGCTTCCTTCTCTTCTGTTAAACATCCTTCGAAGTCTTTCTGAAATACCCCAAGTCTCTTTTAGTTGATCGTCGACTGGATAAACATAGTCGTATTCCTTTGGTCCTCCACAGTTTGGACAATGGTCGCTCATGAGGCTATCTACCCTTCTTCTGTATATTCAAGATAATCTTATCTTTGTTGGAGATTAGAGAATAGGCATTCTTACTTCCATTAATAATCATCTTCGCAGCTTTAGGTTTTCGATCATAAAAGACAACGCCTGCTTCATTTGCAACCGCGGGTTCAATATAGTATTCTCCGTCATTAAGTCCATAAGGAATACTGATAGATACATCGATAAGTACTCCTTTTTCATACTCTCCTGTTTCTTTTTTTCCTTCAATAAGAGTATTCGTGGCAAATACTGGACGGTCGAGATGATTCTGCCACAGAGTAATGCCAAATATTGGGTTAGTGATACGGGTCTTAACTTCCACGGAGAATTCTGCACAAATTGATTCACCAAAACTAAATGTTTGCCGCATTCTATTGGACTTGTCTCGAAACGTCGTGTTTTTAATTCTTACATAACCATTCTTATCGACTTGCTCTCTATCCTCATCCTTTTTGCTGCCGTCGCTATCAGAAATCTCTTTTAGTACTACCTTGCTATACGCATCGAGTACTTTAGAAATTTTACCTGACTCAATTACCTTTCCCTCATCTATAAGAACTCCTCGATTACAAAACCTCTCGAGCGATGCTTTGTCGTGAGATATAAAAATAACAGTAGCATTTGTCTTCTTTAACTGGTTAAAGTATTCAAAGCACTTTGCTTGAAATGCAGCATCTCCAACTGCCAACACCTCGTCAAGCAATAAGATGTCGCCCTTTGCTTTAATAGCTATACTAAATGCTAAACGAACCTGCATACCGCTCGAATAATTCTTGAGTCTCTCGTCCATAAATTCATGGATCTCAGCAAAGTCAACGATGCTGTCGTACATGCTTTCCATCTCCTCGTGACTAAACCCAAGCAATGCACCGTTGAGAAAGACGTTCTCGCGACCGCTCAGCTCTGGATTAAAGCCAACCCCCAGTTCAATAAAAGGGACCAGTGTACCGTTAACATGCACCGCTCCCTCATTTGGTGTATAGATCCCCGCAATCGTCTTGAGCAGCGTGCTCTTGCCAGACCCATTTCTTCCGACGATACCAAAAAAATCACCTTTGTTTACTTCAAATGATACGTTGTTTAACGGAGTAAAGTCACGGTATCCTTTTCTCCCTTTGAGTATATTGATGAGTTTTTGTTTTAGCCCATCGCTCGCCTCAACTGGAATACGGAATGACTTGGTTAGGTTCTGAACTCTTATCATCTGCTCGTTAGTGTCCATACTAGATATACTCCGCAAAATACTTCTGGTTCTTCCTGAAATAATGCACCGCAAGTACAAGTGTCGTTCCAATAATAATAAAAGGAATATAGACGCGCCAGTCGATAACTAATTGCTGTAATGTAATAGTTTGTTTCGTTACGAGCCAGTATCGGATATCTTGAATGATCTGTGCAACAGGATTCATCATCAGCCAGTTAGCTGCTTGTGGCATCTGTTTGACTACCATCTGCAAAGGATAAATCACTGGTGTTGCATAAAAAGCTGCCTGAAGGAATATTTCCCATAAGTAACCGATATCCCGATATTTAACGTTGATCGCGGCAAGAAAAAACGCAATCGCAAGAGAAAATATATAAAGTTCAATAAGGAGCGGAATGGCCAGAAGCGCGTAAGGACTAAAAGCAATTCCGTTTAAAAAACAAAAAACGAGAACGACTCCCATATTAATAAAGAGATTGATAAGAGCAGAGATCGTCCCTGAAATAACAATGATATATTTTGGAAAATTAATTTTTCGAATCAAATCACCTCTGGATATGATCGACTGCAAACCTTGTAGGGTAGCCTCGGTAAAGAACTGCCAGAGCACTACACCGAGCAAGAGATAGACGGGAAAGTGCTCAATATCCCTCCCGAGACGGAGAAATTTCTCAAAAACGATGTAGAGAATAACGAAAAGAAATAGTGGCTTGAGAACACTCCAGGCATATCCCAGCACCGAGCCTTGGTAACGGAGCTTGAAGTCGGTAATGACCAACTCTCGCAGAAGTATCCGATTGCGGCGGCTTATGATGTTTGATAGTTTCATATCGGTAGTATCCATTATAAGATAGAGGGGACACTATGACTAGACTCGCAATTGCAATTGTCACTTGGAACAACGCAGATGATGCGCTTGGGTGCGCTGAGAGTTTACTAACGCAGACTGTCCGGCGCGACCTCTCAATTGTGTTTATTGACAATAACTCTAGCCAAGAGTGCCAAAAAAAGATAAAGGACTATATCGACAATTCGAAATTTAAACGCTTTTTCTTTGTACAGACCGGACGAAATGAAGGCACGGCGGGTGGTTTCACGGCCGCAGCGCAATGGGCATCTGAGCATGGAGTAGAGTATATCGGGTCGCTCAATGCAGATGCAGTAGCACACGAAAACTGGTGCGCAGCCCTTGTCGACGCGCTTGAGTCTCACCCACAAGCAGGTCTCGCTACTGGTAAGATGCTCCATCGTGATGGCAAAACGATTGACAGTACTGGCGATTTCTATACCACCTGGGGACTCCCTGGTCCACGTGGTCGAGATCAACCAACAGCCAGCGCCCCCAGCAAACCAGGTGCTGTCTTTGGAGCAACCGGTGGTGGTTTTTTGGCTCGAACTGCAATGTTTGAGCGCGTAGGTTACTATGACAAGACAATGTTTATGTATTACGAGGATATTGACCTTAGCTTTCGCGCTCAGCTGCAGGGCTTCACTGTTCGCTATGCCCCTCGTGCGATCGCCTACCACAAACGTGGCGCCTCTTCTTCGACCGTTCCAGGGCTAGCTGTGTATCATACCTTCAAGAATTTGCCGATCCTCTTTACGAAAAATGTCCCACTGGCACTTTGGCCGCATATTTATCCGCGTTTTGTGCTCACCTACACACTTATCTTGTGCAATGCAATAAAAAATGGGCGCGGTGGACCAGCCCTAAAAGGATGGCTGATGAGCTGGCGATACCTGGTGCATATGTTCCGCGAGCGTTGGCGCATTCAGCGGTCGCGCACAGTGAGTAGTGCTTATATTTGGAGCATTATCCTGCACGATATTCCACCAGAACAGACCGGCATGAGAAAGTTTCGTAAATTATTTACAGGAAAAGGCTAGTGAAACTACTCGAATATGAAGCAAAACAAATGCTCAGCGAGGCTACTCTGACAGTACCGCAGAGTGTATTGATTGCAAAAGGTGATAGTATTCATGATTCCTCCTTTCCCGCTGTCATTAAGTCTCAAGTTCCTGTCGGTGGACGAGGTAAGCTCGGTGGTGTGCGAAAAGTAAGTACGCTCGAGGAACTTAAGCAAGCTACCAGTGAACTCTTTGCACACGAAATCAAAGGGTATTTGCCCAACAAGCTCCTCATTGAGGAGCTGCTCGCTATCGACAAAGAGCACTACCTTGCGCTGCTCGTCGATCGCAGCGCACGTAGTGTCGAGCTGTCTGCCCACTCTCAGGGTGGTGTCGATATCGAGTCACACGCAGCGCAGGGCTTACTTCGTCTCACCCTCACCAAAAAGAACTTCGAAGCCGCTGGCGAGGCCCTCGCCGAAACCTACAACTTGCCTGCAAAAACATTTGCGCTGCAGGACCTGGTCGAAAAGCTCTACGACTGCTTTGTGTCAAACGATGCAACTCTTCTTGAAATTAATCCGCTTATTTTGACCAAACAAGGTGAGATAGTAGCCGGAGACTGCAAGATGATACTGGATGATGCAGCGAGTTTTCGTCATCCAGACTGGGATTTCGAGGAAACGCCTGCCAACGCAAACTTTGTCACACTCGATCCACTCGGTCGTGTGGCAACAATCGCCAACGGCGCAGGGCTTGCCATGGCAACTGTCGATGCCATTGCTCGCGCAGGATACTCACCCGCTAATTTTCTCGATATCGGAGGGGGTGCCACGACTGAACAAGTAGTCGCTTCATTTCGACACATTATGGACTTTCCAAACGTAACCGCGATCGTCATCAACATATTTGGCGGTATCGTACGCTGCGACACAGTGGCCGAAGCGATCATCGAAGCAAAAAAACAGACACCCAACCTGCCTCGATTGATCGTTCGACTCAGTGGCAACCATAGCGATGAAGCGAGCAAACTACTCAAGCACCATAGTATACCGCTGTATCAAGATCTCACCGAATGCATTGAGAGTATCGCATGATACATCCACAACTATTCACAGGCAACAACGTCATCGTCCAGGGTATCACTGGCAAGCACGGGTCGTTTCACACTCGCAGCATGATAAGGTATGGTACAACGGT
Source organism: uncultured Candidatus Saccharibacteria bacterium (assembly GCA_964602775.1). GTDB lineage: Bacteria > Patescibacteriota > Saccharimonadia > Saccharimonadales > Saccharimonadaceae > Saccharimonas. Next base: position 28,877 of record CAZRRY010000003.1, read on the forward strand.
TGTTGCTGGTACCTCACCGACAAAAGCTGGCACCGTGTTTGAACATGCCATTCCGGTCTATAGCTCGGTGATGGATATTCAAAAAGATATGCGGGTCGATATTAGTGTTATTTTTGTGCCAGCGCCACATGCGAAATCTGCAATACTTGAAGCAGTTGCAGCGAAAGTTCCGCTCATTATCTGTATCACTGAAAATATTCCCGTGCACGATATGTTGTACATATCACAACAACTAGAGGGAAGTGTTTCAACGTTAATTGGCCCAAACTGTCCTGGTGTGTTACTACCTGGTGGCAATCTACTTGGCATCATCCCTGCTTCACTTTCTCTGCTTGGTGACACTGCTGTGGTGAGTCGTAGTGGTACGCTCACCTACGAAGCGATGGATTTGTTGACTCGGCGCGGGTTTGGTCAAAAATACATCATCGGCATTGGTGGTGACATGATACGTGGCAGTAGTTTCGTAGACTGCCTCGAGTTATTTGAACACGATCCAGATGTAAATCGTATTATCATGATTGGTGAGATTGGTGGAGTCGATGAAATCGAAGCTGCTGAGTACATTGGCACCTCAATAACTAAGCCGGTCTATGCCTATATTGCAGGCCACAGCGCGCCGCCCGGTGTCCAAATGGGTCACGCAGGTGCTATCATGGGCACCGACAAACTAGAGAGCGCATCAGAAAAAACCAGCTACCTCGCTTCGCAGGGGGCTATCACTGCCGACAGTATTACCAAACTGATTGCAAAAATCACCTAACTACCTTCACCACTTCTGAGTGGTATACTATGACCAGTATGAAAAAATTAATCACCCTTCTTATCCCAGCCTATAACGAGCAAGAGGTGCTTGATCTTCTTCTTGAACGTCTTGCTGCACTGGCAGAACAGCTGCCTGCGTATGACTTTGAGTTTTTGTTTGTCAACGACGGCAGCCGTGACAACACACTGGAGTGTATCAAAGATCGCGCAGCAAGCGACCACCGCATTAGCTATATCAATCTTTCGCGCAACTTTGGCAAAGAAACTGCCATGCTTGCTGGATTTGACCATACAAAAGGCGATGCACTCGTCATCATCGATGCCGATCTTCAGGATCCGCCCGAGCTTATTCCAGAGATGGTCCGCTACTGGGAAGAGGGCTACGATGATGTCTTTGCCAAGCGACGCAGTCGAGCTGGCGAAAGTATACTCAAGAAGAAAACCAGTCAGTTGTATTATCGGATTTTACAGAACTCAACTAACATTCCAATTCAGGTCGACACTGGTGATTTTCGGCTACTTGATCGACGCTGTGTCGAGGCACTCAAACAGTTTCGTGAATCAGAGCGCTACACAAAAGGCATGTTCAGCTGGATTGGGTACAAAAAAAAGGAGTTGCTATACGACCGCGACCCGCGTGCTGCGGGCGAAACAAAATGGAACTACAGTAAACTTATCAACCTTGCAATCGACGGAATCACCAGCTTTACCACCGCGCCACTACGCATTTCGACGTATATCGGCGCTATCATCTCGTTGGGAGGCTTCATCTATATTAGCTACCTCGTAGTTCGACCGCTTTTCGGTGTGCCAACTGTGCCGGGCTACTCATCTATCATGGCGGTTATTTTGTTTATGGGCGGCGTCCAGCTACTGAGTCTTGGTATTATTGGTGAGTACATCGCACGTATTTTTAACGAAACCAAGCGACGACCGCTCTATTTTGTCGAAGAGTATCATGAGTCAAAGACTAGAAGATAAGCGACAACTTTTTCGATTTGGACTAATCGGTGGCATCAATACCGTAATAGACTTCTGTCTACTATTTTTACTCAAATCAGCGGGACTCCCAGTAATCACATCGAATATTATCTCCTCAACAACCGCCTTCGTTTTTAGTTTTTTTGCAAACAAAAACTACACCTTTAGATCTCAGGGCGCCTCTGTAGTTCGTCAGATGGTATTATTTACCGTCGTCACGCTGTTTGGATTATGGGTGCTACAAACTGTTGTTATCCGTACTGTAGTGCCTATTATTGAGCCGCTTGTCCACAATCAAAATACCGCTCTTTTGATCTCGAAACTTGTCGCGACAGCTGTGTCTCTTGGCTGGAACTACGTACTGTATAGCTTAGTGGTGTTTAAGGAGCGCAGATAGCTAGCGCTTATAGTCATCTTCAAGACGAACAATATCGTCTTCGTCTGAGTGCTTATCCTGGTCGGTGTGCTGCCAGATTTCAGCCACTAGTGTGTAGTTTTTACTGTATGGCTCTGAGCCTAGACGGTGTCGCTCCCCTGCATCAAATTGCACCACGGTTCCTGCACGAGCAACTGTGAGTGTTGAGGGCAGCTTATTGTCGTGGCTACGATAATAGGCGCCAGAGGTCAGAAACCTCCAGCGTTCTGCTCGTCGGTCATGGTACTGCCAACTCAGCCTGTGCCCTGGCGCAACAAGCAAGAATTTTGGACTCAGTTCTACGTCTTCTCTTCCCAGACGGGCTTCCACCATACTAAGATCTGGAAAGAATTCGTGTACAAACCGTTCTGCATCCAGACTTGACATACGGTAGTATGCTCCCCATGGTTTTGTAAGGTCCTGTTCTACAATCCGATACCCCAAGTGATTAATCTGGTCATGTACCATCTTGCGCGCAACATTAATTGGGGTATCGCGCTCCAACTTAGAAAAATACTTTGCCATAAACGCATTGACGCTGCGGTATATCTCTCGTGCCTGAAACCTAGCATTACGTGCACTTTCTTCGACAATAAGTATATCGTTACCTCTGAGTAAGTCACGAATCGCACGACGCATTCGCCAGACAAAGATACGGAAAGGTGTTGTTTTGCCTAGCTGCACCGAGGCGAGCCTTTGCACACTTGAGAAGCTCTCGTCAGTCATTTTTCCCTGCTTCATAGCATCATTATACCGTATACTATACCTATGCATATTACGATCGACGCGCGGATTATTAACTCTGGTAGTGGTACATATATCGTCAAGTTATTGGAGCATCTGCAGCAGATTGACACCACCAACTACTACTCGGTTCTGTTGCGCTCCAAAGATCTTTCGTATTGGAAGCCTGCGGCCGCCAATTTCCATGTCGTGATTGCGGATTTTGAGAATTTTTCTTTCGCCGAACAGCTGGGGCTTAAAGCACTTCTTGATAGACTGAGTCCTGACCTTGTGCACTTTTGCATGCCGCAGCAACCAGTGCTCTACCAGGGCAAGCATGTCACGACGATGCACGATATGACACTTCTCAATACCTATAACTCCGACAAAAACTGGTTTGTGTTTCATTTCAAACAGTTTATCGGGAAATTTGTGTGGAAACATATCGGAAAAACGAGTGATTTTGTGATCGCAATCTCACAAAACACCAAACGAGAATACCAAAAATTCTACCCCATCCCAGACAGCAAAATCCCTGTCATCTACGAATCAGGTGAGGTACTGAAAAACAAAAAACTTGTACCATATCCCGTTCCGTTTGATCGATTCATTATGTACGTTGGCCAGCAACCCGACTACAAAAACCTCCGACGTCTGGCAGAGGCACACCAGAAGCTGCTTGTGGATCACCCCGGTCTCGGACTTGTGTTTGTCGGTCGAATGAACGATGATACTGTGTATAATAAAGCACTTTATGAAAAGCGTGGCTATAAGCACATTCACTTCACTGGATTTATCGAAGACCCTCAGCGAGACTGGCTATTTACCAAGGCAGAAGCATACGTTTTCCCTAGTCTTATGGAAGGATTTGGCCTCCCGCCCCTCGAAGCCATGGCATATGGCACACCGGTTGTTTCGAGCCAGGCCTCGTGTATGCCGGAAATCTTGGGTGAGGCAGCCGAATACTTCGATCCATTAGATATCGATGACATGGTGCGTGCTATCAACCGTGTATTATCAGACAAAACACTCCGCCAGCAAATGATTAAAAAGGGATATAACCAAGTCGCAAAATACTCATGGCGACGCATGGCAGAAGAGACGCATGCTGTCTATATGAAAGCTCTCGAGAAGAGCAACTGACAATAATCTCAAGCTGCCCGCTGGTTATATAGCAAAGATACTATGAGCTCTTCTGTGCGATCACGATCCGTCGTTCGCGACCCTCGCCTTCGCTAAAAGTCCGAATGTCTTCGTATTCTTGTGCTACGCGGTGCACTACACGCCTATCAGCGGCATTGATATGCGCAACATGTGAATCACCTGTCGAACGCACGGCTTCTATCCAACCGCGCGCCTTTTCGGCTACTTTTTCTTCGCGTTGTTTTTTGTAGTCCGCGATATCAACATTGACACGAGTAATCGGTGCATTCTTGCTACGAAGTGCGGTAGAAACAATATATTGAAGACTGCGCAGCGTCTCAGCATTGCGACCAATAAGAATACTGTTACTGTCGCTCGACTCGACATGAAGCTCGATAACATCTTCGTCAACCGTTGCTGTCACCTCTATATTTTCACCAAAAAACGAGATAATGTCCTGTAGTAATGTTCGTGCGTATTCGATAGTTTGCTGTTGATCCATAGTCGCTCCTTCTTTCACTATCCTTTGGCTTTTATCCGTGTAATCCGAGCCTCACTTGCCTTGCTGGCACGGGCTTTTGTCGCTCGCGAAACATTCACTTTGTTGGTGTTCTTTGCCTGTACTGGCTCGTCAGCTAGCTCTTCAAGCTCCTCGCTATCTCGACTCAATAGATAGTGCTGCTGAGCGACAGCGATGATGTTTGAGGCAGTATAGTAAAGTGCAAGCGCACCAGGCAAACTAATCATGATAAAAAACATCATGATTGGCATGAATTTCATCATATTGTTCATCATCGCAGCACTCACCTCACTTGGATCAGACTCTTTGCCACTAGCCGCTTCAGCCATGACATCTCGAAATCGTTTCGTCGTCTTGTTGGTTGGCATGGTTTGTTTGGTCATAATAAACTGCGTTACGGCAGAGATGATTGCCAGGAGAAACAGAACGATATCGATACCATGACCACTGACGGCAGTTTTTGTCAGGTCAATAAACCCAAGCATGGTGTGATTGAACTGATCGGGATGATCGATCACTTGCTTGACTGCATCGATTTGCTTGACTGATTCGTACATATGACGACCAACTTGGTCGCGGTGCAGAGTCACTACTTGGATTACTTGATAAAGGCCGATAAATATCGGGAGTTGAATCAGCAGGATGATGATCGAGCGAAAAGGATTGATACCGTAGCGCTTGTAAAGCTCCATTTGCTGCATGGCCTCGACTTGCTTGTTGCCAGCTGCGAGTTCTTTGATTTTTTTGAGCTCGGGCTGCATCTTGCGCATTTGTTTGGTCTGGTGAAGCTGCGCTTTGACGAGCGGATACAGGGCGAACCGCACAAGAATCGTGAAAAGGATAATCGCCACACCGAAGTCACCCCCAGGAATCAAACTATAGATAAACATGAGGGCATTAAAGATTGGATTTACAATAAGTGTGTCAAACAACGGATATCTTCTCCACAGATAATACTCCTCTTAGTATACCACCTTGCCCCTCTCTGTTGCTAGGGATTATTTGGTTTTGTGGAGCGCGGTGGTGATATCCTGGCTCAGCTGGTCAAATGGCGCCATGAGGGCTTCGCCGTTTGTTACAATCACTGCTATATCTGTGGGCCGAACAAAGTCGTCGACTTGCTGCCTCAAAATCTCATAGACTCGTCGTCGAATTCTATTTCTTCCGACAGCAGACTTATGAACTTTTTTGCTTATCACTACCGTAAATCGTGAGTGTTTACGACGCGGGTTTTCAATCATACGAATTGTGGCATATCGACCACGCCGTACCTCTGCATTTTTGTAGAGATACTTCAAACTACCATGACCATGGAATCGTAATTGTTTTTTTAGCATTGTATTCTAGTATACCTAATGTAATATACCTCGGCAAAACCGAGGTATATGATGATTAGATCGCAATACGGGCGCGACCCTTTAGTCTGCGTCGCTTTAGTACTGCGCGACCAGCCTTTGAAGCAATTCGGGCGCGAAAGCCGTGTGTTTTTGCTCGATGGCGTGTGTGTGGTTGAAACGTTCGTTTTGGCATATCTGTTACAGTATACATTTTTTCGATTCGTAAGGCAATAATTTCCTTGAAAAATCGGCAAATATATACTGTCGTTCATTTATTTTTCCACTGATTTGTCGATATTTTCCACAGATTAACAGATGTGGTGAGTAATTGTGGAAAAACTTCCCCCTTAGCTGCCGTGGTTCACTTATACTAAATCCACAACAGTCTCGACGTTGTGGAAAACTACCAGCTCGCGTATGATGAGAGTAGTTGATAGAGGGAAAACGGAGGGAATAACGTCTACATGTCACATGCGCTTTGGCAGAGTGTCCTGGGTGAAATCGAGTTATCAGTTTCACATGGTAATTTCGAGACGTGGTTTAAGACCACTGAGCTTCTCGAGCATACCGAAGATTCTCTTGTAATTGGTGTGGCGAATATCTTCGCTAAGCGTCAGTTTGAAGTAAAATTCGACGCACAGATTCGGGACATTCTCAAAAGAAACGGCGTCTCAATCTCCCGTATCTCTTATGAAGTAAAAACTACCAGAAAACGCGTCATTAGTCGCGAGACAACCAACGAAGCAATCTCTGCCACACAAGCTGAATCACTGCTGCCAATAGGTTCTCAAACATCACGAACAAAAGGGGTATCGTCTCTCAACCCCAAATATACCTTTGATTCGTTTATTGTTGGCTCAAGCAATGACCTTGCCTATACCGCCTGTCAGGCGGTCGCCTCACACCCCGGAACCAAATACAATCCATTGTTTATTTACGGAGGTGTTGGGCTCGGTAAAACTCACCTGATTCAAGCTGTTGGCAATGAGATTGTCAAAAAAAATCCCACCATGAAAGTTGTCTATCTGAGCTCTGAAACCTTCGTGAAGGAATTTCTTGAGTATATTCGCTTCAAAAAAGCAGGGTTTAGCGACAAATACCGTAATGTTGATGTGCTGATTGTTGATGATATGCAGTTTATCGCCGGCAAAGAAAAAACGCAGGAAGAGTTTTTCCACACTTTCAATGTCCTTCACCAAGCAAACAAACAGATTATTATCGGCAGCGATAAGCCACCGCGCAGTATCCCAACTCTCACCGAACGTCTTCGTAGTCGACTTGAATGGGGAATGGCAATCGATATCCAAATGCCAGATTTTGAAACGCGTTGTGCAATCGTCAAAACCAAAGCAGCTCAGTCAGGTGTCGAGATTGGAGACGAAACTGCCGAATACCTAGCTCAACATATCAAAACAAATATTCGAGAGCTCGAAGGTGCGCTCAACCAGCTGCTCGCCTATGCCGAAATGCGCGGTATACAGCCGGATATTACGATCGCGGAAGGTTTGATTGGCAATATACGACATAGCCGACCTCAGCATGTCACCCCAAAGCAAATTATCGATAAAACCGCACGACATTTCCAGATCGAGACGAAAGAAATCTGCGGAAGCAAACGCGACAAACATATTGTTGTACCTCGACAAATTGCTATGTATCTCCTGCGTAGCGAGCTACATCTTAGCTTCCCGAGAATTGCAAATGAACTCGGCAGAAAAGATCACACCACAGCCATCCACTCGGTGGAAAAAATTGAAAAATCCATCAAGCTCGATATGTTGATTCGTGAGCAAGTCGCAGAGATTAGAGAGAAGCTATATGCATAAAAGATTGTCTCATAGTTGTGCACAAGCTGTGAATCGATCGATGGAAATGTATTGGAATTTCTGGGGATGGCAGTCCACATATCCTCCACGCTTAAGCCAAATCACTACCACTGCGTGTATAACTAGCCTCACCTCAACCACTCTTTCCTCCCCTCTTTTCATATACTTTTCCCCAGCAAAACCTCTCGCACTACCACTGATAAACCCTTTGTTTTGCCCACAATCCACAGCACCTATAACTAGAACTACGTTTTAAAAAGAAAGGAATATAATACAAGTATGGAACTCAATGTCACCCAGGAAAATCTTGCCAGAGCACTCACTATTGTAGGGAAAGTGTCAAATAGTCGTACGGGGCTACCGATTCTTGGTAATATTCTCTTTCGAACCGAAGGGAATCGTCTGCTTGTTGCTGCAACCAATCTTGAGATCGCTGCAACGTATTTTGTCGGTGCGAAGGTAACGAAGCAAGGGTCTATCACGCTCCCCGCTCGACTAGTAAGCGAGTTTGTCAGTAATCTACCCAAAGGTACTGTGACGATCGCCGTCAAAGGTTCACGTATGACAATCACTGCCGGTACGTATTCGTCGATCATCAATGGCACCGATGCCGATGAGTTTCCTGAACTACCTTCAATCGATGAATCAGAGTCAGTGCACTACCTTATCGCTTCGCAGGATTTCAAACAAGCGGTATCGCAAACGATTGTTGCTTGTAGTACCGACACGACACGCCCAATTCTGACCGGTGTATACTGGCATTCGGTTGACGGCTCACTGCATCTTGCTGCAACTGACGGCTATCGACTTGCTGAGAGAAAACTTCTCACCACCAAGAGTGAGATCGCGGCAATTGTACCGGCTTCAAGTCTTCAGGAGGCTGTCAGAACGATCACCGATATGACCGAGGAAATTGAAGTCGTGTTTGATAATACACAAGTGCGATTTCGTGTCGCTGAAGCAGAAATAACTAGCCGTTTGATCGACGGAAAATACCCTGATTACCGTCAACTGATCCCTTCGAAGTCTGACACTACCGTCACAATTGCTGCCAATGATTTCTCAAGAATCGTAAAAGTAGCAAGCCTATTTGCTCGCCAATCTGGTGGAGGGATTACACTTAAAGCCGATACTGAAGAAAAGCAACTCAGTATTCACAGTATCGCCAGTGAACTCGGTGAAAACACCAGCAGTGCACCTGCTACTATCACACAGAGCGGCGAAATCACCCTTAACTCACGCTATATCACCGAAGCACTCGGTGTGATAGATGGCGAAGAAATTAATTTCGGATTTAGCGGTAAACTCTCACCATGTATCATGTCGTCACACACCGAAACTCCGGATTATATTCATATTATTATGCCGCTAAAGAGTTAATGTAACAAAGACTAAAGAGTCTTGTTGTAGACGACGCTCTCAGAGGAGGAAAGTGTAATCGCGACTGGTCCTGAACGATCAGATCGAAAAGTTCCCTCTAAAGACGTATCTGAATTAACAGTAATAACATAAGAACAAGTAATAAATCCTTGTGTATCAGGAAGTTTACAAGACATGTCGCTTATTGACACAATAGACGCTGGTTTGTAGGATGTGTTCGACATAATATAGTCGCTAATACCATTTTTTAACTTAGATACATCTTCTTCCGAAAGGCCATTTTTTATCGGAAGGTCAAAATTTATCAGAACTGGTGAAGAGGGGTTTTCTCCGACAGTCTCTGGGCTTCTCTCGGTATTAGTATCGACCGTGAGTCCAGTTTTTTTATCGACAACGAAATCGCTGCTCTTTTCGGTACCACTATTCTCCTGTGAAGAAATAGTGAACCCGTAAGTTGCAAGCGCGATAATAATAGCTAGTACGATAAATCCAACGATCAGTATTATTTTTTCTCTTGAATCACTATCGACTTGCATACATTCTCCTATTTTGAAATTGCGTAAAAATTATCAGCAGACATTGAAAGGATAAAGTTTGGATCGTAAGGCGTTTCATTTGTTTGCTTGCGAGCCGAATCACCTATGAGCCATTTGCCATCGGCAGTAACACCACGAACATGAATGTAGTGCCCGCCTGATGAGAAAGGCACCGCGCCCTTACCCGACATGATTACATATGCGCCTCCTCGAACAGCTTCATTGACAGCTTCGATAGTGTGAGGAAGAGCTTTTGATTGAAGACCGTAATGCTGGGCTAATACTGGCCCAACAGTCCACTTCGAGCCCTGTCCTGGCACATATAGACCAGCATCAGCTGAAACCTTTACAACTTCCTTGATATCCATCGCCCTACCAGTGAGTGCAGTAATGATCATCGTCATTGATGCGGGGCCACAAGCTGCGCTTCCGATAGTTGTTGACGAGTAAGGTTCGTTTGCCCACCGAGGGTCCGACTGTATATACACTGCGTAGCCGTCTGAAGTAACAAATGTTGCAAGACTACCATCGGAAGGACTTGTTGTTGTTCCGCCGGTGCATGAAGCACTTGAAAAAGCCGATCCGGGAGCAAGGTTCTTGTATTTTTCGTACATACGAACCGCTTCTTTGTCCCGATTTTCTTGAGCCGGAGTACCAGCACGCTCATAGGAAGCCATAAATAAGTACGATGCACGTCGAGCATCTGTAACTGTGCGGAACTCACCACTCTCAAACTCAGCGAGACGTGTGCCCTCTGATGATTTTTGGCCATCAGGATAGGCCTCATCGTTTAGCTCTATACGAATCATTTCAAACTGGACTTCGGGAGTCGACCATGGCTTGCCCATTTTTGCCGCTACGTCATTGAGCAGCTTTCTTCTACTACCATCCCACTGGGCGATACCGTACCCCACCCCACTCACTGTACTTGTGGGACTTACTTCTGACTTACCATCTTGTATGGTATTAAATCGATACCCAGACTCCTGAAAGAAGTTTCCCAGTGCGCCAGCAGCTTGGATCGCATTAAAGGGGTTACCTCCTGTTGTTTTAAATGGCGTAGATATCAAGAAGTTGAATATTTTCTGGGCGTTGTCATTTCCCGCGACGACAGGGGTCGTGCCATCGCTATTTGTGGTTGATCTTGCGAGTGAGTTAAGACCGATCGCAGTTTTATAGGCGACCATTTTTTGGTAGGCTTGATCGATGCGGTCAACGGGTACATCCTTTTTTACTGCAGAGACGATAGCATCCATCTTGTCGTCACCAGGGTAGCCAAAAAGTGGCATGTCGACCCCAGCTTTTAGTGATTTTACCACTGCCTGATCTATCGAAAGTTGGTGGCTTCCGTAGCCGCTCTTGTCCATGACGCCGATATCATCTGTAACAATAAGCCCATCATATCCAATATCCTCACGAAGGTATTTGACAGCTTTTTCATTGAGACTCACAGGGTCTGGTCCCCACTCGGGTAGTACGAAGTTTGCCATCATGACTGATGAATATGATCGCTCTCTCACAACACTGCTTCTATAAGGCATTAGGTCCTTCACCATCTCCTCGACCGACCTATTCATAGTTACATACTGAAGGTCGGTATTTCCGACGTTGTTGCCTATGCCTGGAAAATGCTTATATACAACAGAGACATTTGCTTTGCTCACCCCCTCTGCCCATGCGCCAGCTTTTTGAATAATTTCTGATGGGTCAGAAGAAAACGAGCGATCATAGGGCGATATCGCATTTTTTAATCCAGTATCAAGGTCCAGAACTGGTGCGAGTACAGTTGTGATACCTTTTTCCTTTAGTTTGACACCAGCATCGTTTCCGGCAGCGAGTATTTGAGCGGGTGTCATAGTGCCTAGTTTTTTCGCTGACGGCTGAGAACCTTTTGGCAAAAGTCGATAGACTTGCCCTCCCTCATCGTCAGAGGCAACAATTAAATCAGTACTCATACCGCTGTTTATAGCTTTTATTTTGTCTGCAGTAATCACTGCGGGATCTTGAACGTTGATATATACACCACCTAATTGATATTTCTTAGCAACATCTGGAAATTTATCAATACTTGCTTTGTCGAATCCTACAAATAGCAGCTGGCCGATCTTCTGTTCGGGAGTTAAGACACCCCATGAGCTACTCGATGTAACGCAAGCACCCGCGGTTGGGTCAAAAAACAAAATATCATTTCCCGAATAAAACGCTTGATCTATGTCGTCTGCATACGCAATAGGCTGCAGTACATAAGATAGCGCTATGACAATAGCTGACACGATGTATGCTGTGTGTTTAAGGCTAAGGTGTCGCATCGATAAAGCTCCTGTACACACTTATTGGCACACCCACCTTGAGTGCTCTTTGCTCCTCAAACAATGTACCAGGTCCAAGAAGTACACGCATACCTGAGGGTTTTTCGGAAGGATCATTTATCAGTACTTTTACTTCTTTGTCATCTAGCCACGCGACATACCAGTTTCTGTCGAGGCGTTTCTTTGCGATGAGTGTAAACTTTTTTGTATTGCCATCTGGCTTCAGATAATCAACTGAATTTTCGATGGCTGCTATGACCTCTTCGTTTGTACGTTCCGGTGGTGTATTGGTCAGTTTGCCACCTACAGCAGCTGGCTTGCTGGTAGAGAAATAAACAACAGTGGGCGTGATGATACAAGAGAATATAAGCCCAACAACGACGAGAGTTCTCATGGATATTTTTGATAGATAATTCATATTATTCCCACTCCGTATCTGGGTACAGAGAGGTTAAGGTATCCTGTAAGGCTTTTGGGATCTCGGGGAGATCTGCTGGGTATGCTGATTTATCCCATGGATTAAACGCAAACGGTTTTGGGTATTTGGGATATTGGTCGATAACGAGATATTCGATACGGCTTCGATAATCTGTTTTACCCGTCACAAGGTAAAACCCATTTGGATATTTTTCAGAAGACGATATCTTGAACGTACCATTTGCTTTTGGATCAATCTGAAGGATCGCTGCGAGGAGTTGGGCTTCTGACAGTGATCTTTCGTTTGGGGTTTGCTGAGTCGAGAGGCTTCTCAGCCCACTCGCAATCAAAACAACCACGAGAACTGCTGCGAGGATGATGATAATCTTATTTCTTCCACTCACGACATGCTCCTATGGATATAGTCCTATATGAATGTGATTGCAGCCATCGTCGATTTCAACAGACCTATTTCCAGCGGGTATTGATAGCGAACCTGACGGCCTGCATTGCTTCTGACCAAGCTGAAGCTTTCTATTTGGCAATATCAACATTGCATCATTCATCACCTTAATATCACCTGCACGCGCACCAGTCGAGGCAACGCCATCGACAGCTGCAATATCCACAGCATTACCACCACCATTCACTTCATGGAAGCTGGTCGGTGATGTAAATGTTTTTGTGCAATACCGATTTAGTGAATATACAAGGATTTTTCTGGTGGTTGCGAGTGTTGCGACAAGCTTTAGTATATCTGGAGATATATAGCATGAGAAATCACCCTTTGCGTAGTTGTCGAATTGGTACTGGTATTTTGAGTTTATCTGTACATTTGGGTTGGCGATAATTTTTGCAGCAAGTTGTTGGTCGCCACCACTGACAGCTTGAATACTCGAAGAGCTTGGTGACATATTCGACAAGAGGTAGGGCATGGGGTCTTTTGAAGTATCTTTACCCTGGTACGCACTCACCGTATTTTCAGTCTCGATACTAAAGTGAAGGTGATAGCCACTGCCACAGAATTTGCCAACCTTTCCTATCTCTTGACCCTTCGTAACGACAGCTCCCTGTTCGACAGTTGTTTCGGCATGCTGGTAGCCCATATAGAGGCTTGATTCACCGGCAACCTGGATGACAGTTGCCCATCCGCAGTCTCCCATGTCCCACTTCTTAGTGACGGTGCCATCGTGAGCAGCATAGATAGGTGTTCCAATCGGTGCTGGGAAATCCTGACCTTTGTGTAGGCCCTTGCTTAGCATCATGTGCCATTTCGCATCTGGATTTGGCTCTGCATTGATTGGCATTGTCCAGCCGCTTGCTGTGGTCGATGACGACGTGGAGGGCCCGGCACTGCTATTTGCTCCGGTGACAGGCTCGTCATCCATTGAATCCATCATACGTTTGTCTATCTGGTAAAGCGCATAATATGCTTTCTTTTGATCATCAATGACGCAGTCAGAGAGAGCCATAGGATCACCGTCGCTACAAGCCTCGATCCATTCCTTGAGCTCACTTTCATTTGTTGGATTTCCTTCCGCATCTATTTGTTTGTCGGCGAGGAGCTTGTCGATCACAGTAGCGGGGTCGGTGCCGAGCCATTCGACAGGGACGCCGTACTGCACATCACAAAGCGGCCCCGCTGCGACATCAGATAACTTCACAGCGGCATCGAGCTCGCACTGCGAATAGGCATCTTCTCCGGCAGCAAGTGTCGATGGCATTGCAAATCGACTTAGAGCACCAAACGAAACTGAAGCGAGTGAGCTAAACGAAGTTGCAGCAGATGAACCGCCATACACTAGCGGGATGAACCGCGTCGCTACGGACCCCATCAGTGTGTTGGGGTTAGAGATGTCTAGCGGGCTATGAGTTAGTCTATCTTCTTCGGCATACGCAAGCTTCAGAGGGTTTGCTACTTGCTGGTCATATGCCACTTTCTGTTTCTTGCTGAGTGGCGCGTTGCCACCAACATTAGCGAGTGAGCCCATAGACAATGCTGCACTCGAGACGATAATATCTCCGAGTGGCTCTCCAATCGCTCCTTCTGTCGCATCACCTAAAATTGCCTTTAAAAGCCCATCCCAGTTGATGGCTTTTGCAAGGAAACCCATGCCCATATTGACAATACCGCTTACAATAAACTCTGTTGCACCAGTTTTGTCTGCAACCCAAGACGCGCCGTCAACTGCTAGGGCTAGCCAGCCCGCGGGTGAGCTTGCTTTTGCAAGCTTGAGCGCATTCACTGCTGCTGATGCCCCATTGCTTGATGTAAGGCTGCAAACGTTTCGGATTTTTTGATCGTTTGCTACAGCGTTGAACGCATCGAGCCAACCAAGGTTTGACCCAGGGAGGACTTTGTTGATAGTCTTGGAGTTTTTGACTGCCCCGACGTCTTTAAAGAGCCCATATTGGATAGCGCCATCCATGGCTGACTTGCCGTTAACAGTCTTTGTGAGGATATTGCCAGCGTTCTCGATTTTTTTCGGAGCGGGGTTCCCCGCTTTTATTTCATCTGCTGTTGTCAGGAACATATATGCAACTGCCGCTAGGTTCCGTAGCCGATATCCTCTGACAACTTTCGATGCGACACCAGGTGCTTTACTGGCGGCACAGATACCATTGGCAACTTTTAACGTGGCATCGGAGCCCTTTGCCATTTTTTTGCTTGTCTGTTTGGCGAACTTTTCGGTCTCTTCTTTTATGAGACCTTCTACTTTTGGCTTATCGACAGACTCGCCTTTTGCCATATCGCTGACTGCTTTTTCGGCTGTTTTTGCATCTTTTGCATCGAGCACATTGCTCGAAGCTTTTGAGATGCTTAACTTGTTGAGAAAATTGGTTGAGACCTTATCATACCAGTTCACCCATCGGGGATTATGTGCTTTCCTCATTGCGGTGCGGAAATGCGCATTTTCATTGAGCTCTTTCTCAAATACCTTTGCATCCACAAAACTATAGCCAACAGGCTTACCGTCCTTCATAGCAGCTTCGAACACCCCTTCTGCGAGATTAATCTCTGTCAGGTAAAATGCAGGACGCGTATTTCCCTTTAGCCAGCTCTGTTTATCTATTACTTTTCCATTTTTATCAATAGCTTTGATGCCGGCTGAATCGAGCTGGCTTAGCATTCGATTACTCGGCTTATTGAGACGACAGCCGAGCGTAACTTTTCCGCATAATCCACTAGTAGCATCATCACCTAGTCGTTTAGCAAGAATCTTCCGTGATCGTATTTCTGCGCTTGTGTTTTGTTGATCAAAATTGTTGACGAGGTTTTCTTTTAGGTTGACAAGTAGTGACCCAGGAGCGGCGATAAATGAAACAAGTGAGCCTGCACCAATGAGACCTCCACCGATGATTCCTGCGGGGCCACCTTTTTTAAGTACGCCCACAAATTGGTTTGGGCTGCTATTGGGGGCTTTATTGTCTTTGAAACTATCGTAGTTAGTGTTCCACGAGTTACTAGGTGTTGATTCGGCATTGCGTATGCTGTCACTGGGTTGCGAGGCATTTGCTGGGTCATTTGCGAAGGCTTCTGCTTGGTCGGCGCCAGCGGTCATATATGCACTGTCGGCATTTTCAGCATCGCTGAGCGTCTCGGGATTGTAGGCCCCTTGGCCAGAAGAGTATCTTTCGTTGATTCTGTCATCAGGGTTTGACATGGTTTAGGCCCCCTGCCCGGGCTGCTTGCCCTGGAGGACTGCTGCCTGAGGGTTGGTGCTGATCAGTCCTGTCTCGGTCTGGCTGGCGATAATCTGTATGTGCACGTGGTTTTGACCGGCAAAGAACAGACCCTGCCCTACGGGGAAGTTAGCGAGGCGTTTGCGCTCTTCTTCGGTGAGCTTAAAGACATCTCCAAGCACATCGACTGCGCTTGAAGACTGCTTGAGTAGTAATTGCATGCTGGAGTTAGCGACAATTGCACGTCCCATTTTGCTTCCCATGAAATCTTCCACATCCTGAGAGATGGTAGTAAGTCCAAGATAATATTTACGGGCGCGCTTGGCAAGACTAAACAAGAAATTAGCTGAGTCATCGTATTTCATAAGCTGCCACGCCTCGTCGACGATGAGCATACGCTTTTTTTGGTGGGTGCGGGTGATGTTCCAGATGTGGCTGAGGACGATATACATGGCAACAGGGCGCAGCTCATCTTCGAGGTCGCGGATATTGAAAACCACCATGTTGTTGTTGATGTCGATATTGCTCTGCTGGGAGAAGATACCAGCAAATGTCCCACTGGTGTATTTGCGCAGGCGCTGAGCGAGCTGCGGGCCAGTGCCGCCCATGTGGAGCAGCGTGTCGTAGAGATCGCTAATCGTCGGCGGCTGCGACCTGTGGGTTAGCGGGTCGCTCGTGATGCCTGCGCGAGCATAGGTGTCAATGAGCCCTTGGTCGAGATCGGCCTCTTCAGCTGGCGTGAGGCCTGCCATGAGCTGCCCAGCGGCATTTTGCTGAGACCCTCCGAGCATGAGGCGGAGGAGCCCGTGGAGTGTCACAAGGTTAGCGCGCAAAGCGTCATCGGCCTCATCGCTGTCGATAACCTGAGGGAGGTCAAATGGGTTAATACGAGTGTCACTACTCAGGCTGAGACGGATATAGCTCCCACCGACAGCGTCGCTGAGCTTTTGGTATTCGTTCTCGGGGTCGATAATCAAAATATCTGCGCCACTCATCATACTACGCAGCGCCTCGAGTTTGACACAAAACGATTTACCAGCACCAGATTTTGCAAATACTACCATGTTGGCGTTCTCGAGACTGTAGCGATCGAAAATAACCAGGCCGTTGTTGTGCATATTGATGCCATACAATACGCCTTTTTCCTGAGTCAGGTCTGCGCTGGTGAACGGGAAACTCGTCGAGATAGCACCGGTGTTCATGTTGCGACGAATCTGCAGCTGGTCGGACATCTGTGGAATCGTGCTATTGAGACCTTGTTCTTGCTGGCTACTGGCAACTTTGCTATAGACTAGTTGTTGACCAAATAGCGTCTCGAGATTGTGCTGGACGAAGCCGAGCTCTTCGAGACTATCGGCATAGATAGTGACGTAGAGGCCATAGCGGAAGAAACGTTCGGCGCCAACCTGAAGTTGGTCGCGCAGTTCCTCTGCATCTTGGAGTGCGGCCTCGCGACCTGGGTCACGGGTGCGACCTTTTTCGGCATTGATCGACATATCAGCTTCGAGCTGCGTGACTTTTTTGGCGAGGTTTTTTAGCACCACGTCTGTCTCGACGGGGTATACAAACATACTGATATCGAGCACTTGGTCGATATTGATAAGCCCAGATAGCCAGCCAGTATAGAGCTCGCGGGGGTAGCCATAGATATAGAGCGTTCGCCCGTATTTGGTACCTATACGGAAGTAGCTGCTGTGAATCTCGAGGCTGCTCGGAGCGATCAAATCGCGCAGCGTCGTCATGCCTTTGAGGAAGGCTTGTTCTACCTCGGCTTGCTCGCGAGCACGCTGTTCGGCGGCGATATCGACGGGGTCTTTGCGTCTGGCCATCAGACTTGCCCTCCTGGTTGCTGAGGTGGCGGTGGCGGTGCGACTGGCATCACGGGAATGGCTTGCGGTTGCACGGGTGCAGCAAGCGGCTCGCCGCCACGACGTACATAGGTGGAGGTGATAGAGTTAAAGTCACCAAGTGGTTCGCGTACTGCGGTATCGGGGTTGTAGGCATTGTAGTAGAGCTCACCAAGCTCTTTGGTGGTCAGCTGCACTGCCTGGATGCCCACCTGTAGAAGACCGCTAATGACGGAGTCGACACGGTTTTTGATCTCTTCTTTGGCTTTTTCGTAACTAGCTTTGTCGATTTTTGTGACAGCGGGACCTTTGGTGACTCCAAAGAATTTGTCAAAAAAGCCTTTGCCCTGCTGCATGACACTGCTCGCATCACCAGCTGGGTAGTACGGTACAACGATAAAGAAACTTTTATCCATAATGTTTGCTTCTTGAGAAAGAATGTCGATAAACTGAATATAGTCATCCATCAAGACATTGAGCAGCATATTGTCTTGACCACGCCGAATCTCTTCGAGCCGGTCGAGATATGGACCGATATCGACACGTTGTGAGCGGATGTAGATCTGAATCGGAAAATACAGTGCATTGAGGAAATTCTGGTAGCTATACTCCACGCCCTCGCGCTCACGGGAGCTCATGAGGTCGAAGTTGATTGATTTGCAGGCGATGACTGCCCGAAATGTGCCGTCGGCCATAATCACCATACCGTCCCGCAGCTCGCTCAACAGCAGGCTGTTTTGGGTTGAGTTAGCTTTTGGTTTGGCGGAATCTTTTTGTGGCTGAGTAGCAGGCGCAGAACCAACAACTCCGGCAGCGGGCTGCTCAGCACCAAAAGTACCAGCCGGTACGCCGGTTGGCTGAGGTACAGAACCTATAGGCTGCTGATTGTTCGGCGGCACTCCCCACTCCTGATTAGCTCAAGTTATCTATCTAGTGCAAGGAGATAAAGACTTCTTCATCGTCCTGCTTCTTCGTGATCCGATCAGCCTCACGCTGGATCGTCTCGATAGATAAATTGGAATTGTTTGCAAGGTTAATTATATCAGGAGAGAGCTGTTTCTCGCTAGTGCTTACTGGTGGATTCGCAATCGTTGGCTCGACAGGCTGCACAACTGGCGCAGGAGGTGGTGTAGGCACTGGCGTTGGCGCCGCGCCGAGAGGTTGGATAACTGCCTGGTGGATTGACGCAGGATAAGGGTTGAACTGGGGTTGTACGGTGATTGGTGGGGCGACCGGAGTTTGTGGTTGCGGCTGTGGCTGTGGAGCCGCAGGTATTTGATATTGAAGTGCTGCTGGCTCGGTTTGCGCCGGAACTGCTGCTTGCGGTACTGTCGCGAGATTTGCATAGGGGTCGGCATATTGCTGTGGGGTGACTACGGGCTGTACGGGGGCCGTCGCCTGTGTGTGCATGCGTTCGACCATCTCTTGGCGCCTGCGCTCGTCTGACTGGGCTATCATAGTGTCAAATGACTGTGCGACCCCACCGGCACTGTCGAGCATATCTTCGGTCTGCTGAGCAGCAAACCATACGTCGTTGTTCATAGCAGTATTGAGAAACGGATCAGTCGCGTTGCGGATGGCCCAGCCGCCAGTGTCGGCGATATTCGCCAGGTATCCGAGGCGTTTTTCGGCTTCGACCTGAGACAGGTCTTTGACCCGCTGTACCTCTACGACTTTTGGAGCGGTGATTTCGATCAGCGACTCGATCCCGTCGGGTATCCAGATACGCCTGCGGGGCTTGAGGTAAAACGACACCAGCGCCTGCAGATATACTTCCATCGGCTGGTCTTTGCGTAGCGGAAGCGCCAGTGCTCCAAAAAACAAGATAATCGGTAACGGCAGCACAAAAAGCGGCGTAAATACCCGCGAAAGTCCCCAGGCGAGCGCTCCGGCGAGCGCAACGATGATGAGGTAGACAAACTGACGAAAACTAAACGGCCCGATGAGCTTGTCATCCGCCTCAACGTCCTGAGCCACCTTATAAACTGCCATGATGGTTACAGTATACCACAACCCTTTTGCAGGGTCTGACCTTGCAAGATTACAGCACTTGCTAATGATCGGCGAGATATTTAAACATTTGGTCTTCTGATGTGTCCCAAGCTTGCATATAGGTATAGTATCTTTTTTGCTCCACCGCTGAGCGGCTCACTACCCTGCTGCTCTTGAGCCATGGATGATAGGAGTTGCCGATAAAATTATTGAGACTTGACCACTGATAATGAAAAGGATGCTTTGGATTGAGATGAATATAGCGTGTAATGTACTGCAAGTATGCTTCGTTATCAATGTGACTCGCCTTATATACCCCTTGAAACAAGGTTCCGCTACGACCATATCTCTTGTTGTAGTAAACAGTGTATGATCCGCTGACAGCTCGCAGTAGCTTGGTCATGGCCTCTGGGTCAATTTGGTAGAGAAGCAAGTGAAAATGATTTGGCATAAGGCAGTAAGCAATCACTTCTACGTCATCTCCAAGCCAGTCGTACTGTCGACCACTTTTGTCGGCGCTTGGCTGGTCTATATAGCGCTTTATAAGCTCGAGGAAAAAATCATAATCTTCGTCATCATGAAAAATCACCCTTTTGTCCACCCCGCGGTTGTAGACGTGATAATACGCATGTGCGTCGTACGTCTTTTTGGCGTTGCGCGACGGCATATCGTCACTATAGCATACTTAAAAATCACAAGATGTTGTAAAATTGCAAGGTCAGACCCTGTGAGTGATTAGACAGTGACGAAAACTAAACGGCCCGATGAGCTTGTCATCTGCCTCAACGTCCTGAGCTACCTTGTACACTGCAATAATGCTAATAGTATACCATGCGTAGCTAAGAACGGTGCGAGGCCCTGTCTCCTAGAGAGACTTCATGGATGAGAGTATAGAGTCATGTTCTCCACCAGAAGCAACTTTAGCTGCAAGCTCGTTATTGCCCCGAAGGGTTGCTTCAGCCTGTCGAAGAATATCACGCTCTTTACTGCCTGGGGGTGTAGATAATGCGTGATCATAAAGCTGGGTTACAGTAGCCGCATCGCTCGAAGCAAGCGTTTCAGCAGTAATTTTGCCGCCCAGCAATGCTTTGCTTATCGCCTTTGCTGTAGAGGCACTTCCTTGTTCGACATCACCAATCGTCTCCCCACCCAACCAAGGTGCTTTCTTTCCAGCGGATGACTGAGGAATAGATGAAGCGAGTGACTTTCTGACAGAGGCATCTTCCCAGTTTCTCGACGCATCCACGAGTTGAGAAAGTTCACCTACACTAGCTACGCTTGCTGCTTGCTCCACGGCAGCACGTCGTGCATGTGTATCACTTGCACTGACCAGCACTTTACCAGTCTTCTTGTCTTTTAGGTCTCTGCCCATTGCTAGTTCCATTCGATCTTTCTGACTCAACACACTACCGTCGCTATGTCTTGTGCTTGTCACTCGTGCGTGAGCATTCTTCATATCTTCATCGTCTTCTTTGCTGGCGATACCCGCCCCAGTGTTACTGAGATTTCTACCAAAGTCGCCCATCATCGGGTTTGTCTTATTTGCAATCCAAGACCTACCCTTACGCAATAGGTTTCCCCCCGAGTACTGACCCCCTCTTGCAAGGGCGGCAGATTTCATTCTCTCTCTTTTCCTGAAGTCTTTATTTAGCCCATACGTTGACTCGCCAAGTTTACTTTGGAATTTCTTATTTGCAGCCCCACTAGTCTTCCCCTGAAACTTTCCGACCATTTGTCCTAAGGAGCCGAAGTTGTTGAGGACTCCTTTGAGGAGGATGTACGCCAAAAGAGTTGGCGCAAATAGCAGAAACCCAGCGACGGATTGGACGAGTATATCGTCGGAATTACCTAGCACCCCAGAGGCGAGCTTGCCAGCCCCATAAAGCAGGCCGACGATCGGATAGATAAGCAAGAGGGACTTAAACATTGTCCACCATTTTTTGAACAACCCTTCAGTGTTTGGCAAGAGGTAGGCTACAAATGCGAGTGGCGAGACAACAACTAGCAAGATAATTAACGCCTGGCGCAGGCCAAGGATGAAGAGTACGGTCACAGAAGCAATGACCACAAAAATCAACATGCCGGCGACCGATGCGAGCGCAAAATATGCCACAACACCAGCCGCCGTAGCTACAAGCACTTTGCCTGTGATGTTTTGGAACCCAGATGCACCAGTTGCCCATTCAGAGCTCTTTGCTGCTCCGGTTGGGCCAACGCCAGATATAAAATTGGTGAGCGACACTCCGAGGAAGTTAGAGATATCTACCGCCAGCGCACAAATCATAAACGAAACGTTGACGAGCATCGCGACGACAATTAGTTTCGGAAGCATTTTCTTGATGCCATAGTTTGAGATACCCGCGCTCGTTATTTGAGAATAAATAATAACCATAAATGCGATGATGAAAGCGATATTTGCATAGTTGCGCATTGCTTTCCAGTAGCTATAGACGTTCCCTGGTTTGTCCTCCGTATTGAAGATTGACTCTGCATCAATCGTCATAAGCGAGTCAAGTTTCTTGTGTGCTTCATCGGAAATCTTCGCCAGGAAGTTCATGACAGGACAAACAATCCAACCAACTCCGTCGATTGCGCAGGTGGAGGTGGTGGAAGCGCCAGGCTGTGTACTATGCATGTCGCCCGCCGCGATGTCCGGCGCTGCTTTAGCTGGGTTTCTTTGTGCATACACTGCTGCACGTGAGCTAATTAGTCCACCTAGATCTCCGCAGGAAGCAGATACTTTATCAAAAGTCCGCTCATGCGTCCACAGAATTGCGGTACCGTCACTATATTTGAAAAGATGAGTTTCAGTCTTTCCTGACACAGCGACATCAATTTTTGCATAGCCACTTTGTGAAGCAAGGCTTGCCATAGTGACATCTTGAGGATTAAAGAGGCCTTGATCTTGTGCCTTGCAGGGCCCCTTGACAAACGCATTGTAATAGCCCACATATTTATGCTCATCTCTCAACGGGGGTACGTTATTGATGCCAAAATACGGATAGTATAACCTATAGGCAAGTATATTAAGTTCTGAAATAGATTTAGGCTCAAAGCTAGTTTGAGTCGCGAATACTGCCGGATCTTGAGAGCACGTCGTTGATGGCGATCCAGTCTGGTATTCCATCACACCACAGAGTACTTTTATTGCGCCAGCTTGATCTACCGGATATCCAATAGTTGCCAATGCTTCTCTGACGTGGTCCATCTGGCCACATTGCTTTATGCCGTTGTCTGTAGGGACCGAGTACCCAACGTCTACATCATTGACATTAAACCATACATAGCCAATCGCATTTTGAGGGCTGCTGATTGTGCGCCTTTCGTTGTCTTTTCCATGCGAGTTGAAGCACGCACGAAGAAAAGTAGCGTATTCCCAAGCCTTCATGTAGTCGTCTGAACTTGCAGAGTCAGAAGGTGCAGCTGAAGCTGCTATGGGACTTGCCAGTGAGACGCAAAATGCAATAAGTACCCCCCAAAGAGCGAGAGTGTGACGTAGTTTACTGCGTGGACTTCTATAAACCATAAGCTCCTTGGGGCCTATTAAACACCAAGGAGCTTATTTTGTGAAGCGCTGACCTATCGTTCGATACTTTTTCCAGGAGGGTGCGACTGGGTGATCGGTGCCCCAATCTGCTCAGAAGCTACTACATAATACTCGCCCCGTCTCGTAAGCGTAAGCAGTGTAGTATGTGTATTATTGAGTGGTGCGCGGCCGTCTTGGTTGCTTCTTCCGGATGTGAACAGAGCACTATAATTGTCTGTACGAGACGCGTTAACACCCTTTAGCTTAAAGCCGTTAGCGGTCTTTTCAATAGCATTCTCTTTAGGTGTGAACAGCTCTATATAGTAGTATGGTACGTCTCCACCAGGTAGCCTGTCCTCGCTATTGTTTGCTGTCCCTACTGCAACAGCTCGCCACGCGATAGGTGCAGTAGCCGAGCTATTAGTTTGACCCACTTGACCGTTAAGACCAATTTGGATCAAATCAGTGTAGTTGATTTTTGAGAATGCAACTAGCTCATCACTTGCCATATTGTCAATACGATTAGCTTTAATGAGGGTGGGGTCATTGAGGGCGTTGCCGGCTGCCGTATCAAGAACAGAGATGTATTGGCAGATATCCTCTGCTTCGTGCCCCTCGCGAATGGCAGTCATTGGGATACTAAAGATTTCTGTAAGCTTCTCGGTGCCTTTAATTTTGTCGAGCTTGTCAGGACGGGTTGCGGCGATAAGACTGACGAGATTTGGTTTGTTTTCTACGCCAAGTTTTTTGGCGATAACCTGCACTGGGTCACCATCGAAACCCTCAATGTTTAGTTCGTATTTTTTCGCAGCTTCTGCGCGGGCTTTTGCTATGTCGCCAGGGGTTTGCTCTGCTGTGCTAGTGGTTTGGGGGGCAGATGGACCGGCTTCGCTAGCAGCAGGGCTACAGGCCGAGAGGAGTGCAGCGGCAGCTGTAACGGCCGCCCCTACCTCTACAAGTCCCCTTCGTCGTGGCGCTCGGTCGATTCCTTTTCGTGGCAGATTGTGTTTTACCATAATAGTGTACATTCTCCTTTGAATTACTTACGTGGAAACAGTTATGGGGTCATTATACACCATATGCTTAGAATTGTCAACTAGCTCGATGTAGGAAAGTTTTACAATCCTGGTAGCTGTGGCTACTTCTCCCACTTGCCTGTCCTTGGGTTTAGTGTGTAGCCACTGTTAGACAGAGCGCCTTCCATAGATTTGCGGGAGTTGAGTGAGGTCTCGCGACTGAGATTGGTGTTGTTGAGAATCTGCTGGTAGATTGCAAAAGCTAGGAAAACAACACCTTTGATGGTATTGAGCATCTAGATACGGGCTTTGAGGACCAATAGCAAAGAGATTCGCGTAGCTACTCGCCAAGGAGTTCGACGACACCATCTGTGAATGAGTCTGACTCAATTTTTGCAAGCGCTTCATCTTGCCGTCTTTTTTCTTCAAGACTACCAGCTTCAAGCCCTGAAGCCCGTTTTTTCATTCGATCATTGAAAGTCATCTTCTGCTCCCTTTCTGACTTAACGTGTAAATTTAGAAAATATGTTTGTCGTCTGCTGGATCATTATATTTGGCTGGATCTGACCAGAACGGGTCATTTGGATTGTGGTTGAGTGCCTCTACGACGTTAGGTTTAAGCCTTGCGCGTACAGTTTCTGGTATGTTATCGCGTAGTGCAATGAATTTATCTGGTGCATGACGAGCCATGGTGCGCAGCGCC
Organism: uncultured Candidatus Saccharibacteria bacterium; assembly: GCA_964602775.1. Classification (GTDB taxonomy): domain Bacteria; phylum Patescibacteriota; class Saccharimonadia; order Saccharimonadales; family Saccharimonadaceae; genus Saccharimonas. The sequence continues at coordinate 53,994 of CAZRRY010000003.1, forward strand.
TTGAGTTGTGAAATCACGTTCATACTCGCAAATGCATCGGCAGCCACCCCACCCCATACACCAGTGTCATTGGCGAGCTCTTCAAGAGTGCGCCTTTTACCGGTGACAGGATCTTTGCTGTTAGTGAGCCAGAATTCGATGTCTTTGCCAGATGGGGCTGCGTCACTTGTGGCGAGTATGAGTTCCTTGTACCCCTGGAGGTCATCATCGCTGATTCTGCCCGCTGCGTATTCTTTATCGATAAAATCTATCGCTTCGCGTAGGCGCATATTACCTGGGCCACCTGATTTTGCCATACGCTTTGCGTAGGCAATTCGTTGATCGAAAGTTGTATCATGATTGGTGAATGCCTTGATGAGTTCATCTGGGTCTGAGCCGAGTTCATGGGGCATCGTGTCATCAATGTTTTTGATGCTTTCCATGATTGGCTCAAAGGCCTGCTTTTTTGCCTTAGCGAATACACGTCGTTCAGCGGCCTCGCCACCAATACCAGCAGCTTTTTTGACTAGGTTGGAGTCATTCTTGAGTGCCTCAGCGAAATCGCGGCCTTCCTCTACTGCGGCCGATTCTTGTGCCATTTTCTCTACCCTGACATCTTTCCCAGCTTGGCGAATAGCATCTGCCAGCATTGAGTCATTTGGCCCAGAAATGCCTGGAGCTCTACCTCCTTCGCTTTTAATATTCGATATTAACGTATTCCACCTCTCTTCTGTTAGCTTTGCGCTCTCTGCGGCAGACGTTTCTTTAAGTCGAAGTGCGCGTATGTCGTCGTCGCTACGTGAAATATGCTGCCAATGTGCTTTGGCGTTGCTCTCAAGAGTGTTTTTAATAGTAGACGCCGCTTGTTGATCTTCGTATGTCTTTACGACCTTCTTTCTTAGGCTACGGTTATCTTCAATCTCAACTTGCGCGGCTCTCTGGCCAGCGGCATCGACTTCGCTCGAAATCACCTTGGCAACTTCGGTGTCTCGGATTGTCCGGATCTTCATATTCTTGAGAGCAGTGCTGCGGTCGATATGTATTTCGACGGCTCTCTGGTTTTCTGCGGTTATACTATCCTCCATGACCTTCGTGACTCCCTTGTTGATAGCAGTCTCATGCATTTGTGAGCGAATACCTGTGTCGCGTACTTGTAGACGACCCCAGTGCGCGTCGGCCCTGCTTTGTAGTACGCCAGCTGCTACCTCTGCTCGTTTGGTTTGCTCGTGGGTATCAATTTGCATTTTGCGAAGTGTTCGATCTGCAAGTACGGCGTTTTCAAGCGCGATTTTGCCGTGGGCCTCGATATTGCCAGATAGCCGCTCGGCGATTCCTTTATTTACCACTGTCTTGATTTTGCGGCCACTCAAAGTCGGATCATTGTACACAGAGTCTTGAAGGGCGCGTTCATTGGCGGCTTTCATGGCTTCTTCGGTGACATTGGCGCGTCCTCGGGCGACGTGAGCAGCCCGGTTGACGGTGCGCAGGCGCGCGCCATGAGCACCATAGAGGTGGTTTTGCCAGTGCTCTTCGTCTTGGGCCTCCATAGACTCTTTGTAGGACTTGGCGGTTGCGTGGTGCTCGTGAGTGCGAGTGTTTTTGTGCCGCTGGCTGCGGTAAACACGCCCCTCGCCGTCATGGACGCGTCGGTTGTAGTCTGACTCAGCTCGGCCTTCGAGCAGGGCATCACTTTCTTTGTCTTGAAGTGCACGCCGACGGGTGCGGCGGTCTGAGCTGCGGTTCAATGCTCGATGGTTCCAGCTGCGAGGATTGCGGCTGAGATGTCGGTCTGATGCAGTGAGCATTTGCCTGCGCCGGTGCTCGCGTTCACCCTGCGCCCATTTGCGCGTGCGGTCGACCACACCTTTGTTTGGATTGTTGACGAGCCCGCCCACTCTGTTGAGAATGCCACCGCTGAATTTGAGGATCATGGGTGTGATAAAGAGCGGCGCTACCTGGACGGTCATGCCGAGGATAATGGTGATAATATTGCCATTTGCGCTCTGGATAATAGCGAGGCCTGCGAGCTGGGCACCCGAAAAGATGACGGAAAAGATCGGAAAGAGAAATAGGAGTGTGAGCAGCCCGCTGCGCCATTTGTCAAACCATTTTTCGGTGTTTGGCAAGAGGTAGGCGACAAACGCGAGTGGCGAGATGATGATGAGACAAATGATAAGTGCCTGGCGGGCTGCCAAGATGATAAGAGCGATGACCGCTGAAAGCATTGCCATGACGACTGCTGGGATAAGCACGAAGATCGCGCCGGTATCAACTGCGATAGCTGCTCCAGCGACAATCCCTGTCCCTGCTAGCACACCCGCAGCCAAGCCCGCCCAGGATGGCGGTTCAACACTTGCGGTACCATTGTATTGCCCTGCTGTGTTGAGGTTGGTCATGAGGTTGGTGAATATGTCATGGATAGAGTAGCCGATGATATTTGAGACGTCGACAGCGATCGCACAGACCCAAAACGAAAGATTGACGAGAATCGCGCCGATGATGAGCCGAGGGAGCATTTTTTTGAGATTGTAGTTGCTATAGCCAAGCTCAGTGATCTGAGAGTAAATAATGATAAGAAACGCACCGACGAAACAGACATTTGCAATATCACGAACAATCGCCCACATACGGTAGAGTGAGCTGGTCGTGTCGGCTGTCACGGTGCGAACCACGAGGAAGTTGGAGATGATTTTGTAGATATAGTCCATGCCTTTTGCAAGGAAGTTGACGACCGGGCAGATAATCCAACCGATCCCTGCTGTCTGTGTGCTATCGCAGGTGGTACCGGTGTTGCCCTGGGCGGCGGTCGCAAAATTATTGGGCGGTGTGACGATTGTGACAGTTTGGGGCGGTGAATGGTTGCCATATGAGCCAATCGCTGTCATATCGTAAGTGGTGGCTTCGGCAGACGTGGCTTTGTCGGCAGGGCCACTGGTTAGGAGAAAATACGCTTTGTTGGCAGCGGTATCAAAAAACACGTAGCCGTCGGTGCCTGCAGGGAGGCCTGTGGGCAGCTGGGGTGGAGTGGCGGTGAGATCGAGTTTGGTGTAGAGATTGCCGTTGTAGCTGACGGTGGTGCCGTTGCGCTGTGCTTCGGCAGCAAACACGGTGCTGAGAGGGAGAAAGATTGCCAAGAAGAAGGCCATCAGGCTGGCGGTGGCAAATAGGGATAGACGTCGCAACGATATTCTACCGTGCGAGATGCGTTGTATCGGCTCCCACATATCGTTTTAATATTACCATGGATATGCTTAAAAGTCAATACCGACAACAGATAAAAGTGGGGTTTTTTGCATATCTATGACATAAGCGGTACACTTGGGGTATAATCTAAGCAGTTATGATGAATTACAAACATATTCTTCGCGCCCTTATCCTTGCTGCAGGGGTTGTCGTGACAACGACCACTGCACCAGTAGCACTTGCAGCTGGCCAAGGCTGTGCAATATTGCCAATCGACTGTAATGCGAGCGGTCAAGCAACAAACGGTGATGTATCGAAAACCGGTGTATTCCAGATACTTGTCTGGGTTATTAACATCCTGACAGTCGGCGTAGGCATGGTGGCGGTAGGTGTAGTGGTATACGCAGGTATTCTCTACACTAGCGCTGGTGGTAGCAACGAGCAGGTCGCGAAGGCAAAGAGCATGATAACCAACATGGTGATCGGTGTGATTGCGTATGCACTGATGTATTTTGCGCTAAACTGGTTGATTCCAGGGGGAGTGATCGGATAATGGTGATGAAAAAACTGCTTGTTGCCGTGCTGATGCTAGTGTCGTTCTTTGGGCTCGCGACTGTCTACACCCCTGCGGCCTATGCGGCATGTCCGCCCGACACGGTCCTTGCAATACCCGCATGGTACAAGGGGCTTCAGCAGACAGACTGTAGTGTCAAGGCGCCAGATGACACAAAAGATGGCGTGAAAAACTTTGCGATTCGGATTGGTCTCAATATCATCCAGGCGCTGATGGTGATTGTGGCGTATGTGGCGGTGTTTTTTATCATCAAGGGTGGGTTTGAATATATCACCAGCGCCGGGTCGTCTGAAGGTATGGCGAGTGCTCGCAAGACGATTACTAACGCGGTCATCGGTATGATAATTGCAATTTTGGCAGCATCGATCGTAAATGCAGTAGCAGGGATAATCAAGTAATGAGTAGAGAACGTATATTAGCAGTGCTCATTGACGCCACAAGCACGGGCATCCCCAAGCCAGGCGGTGGCAGCAGTACCGGGCTTCTCAAAGCTGTATTGATGCCGGTGTATTTTTGGGCTGCGGTGATTGCGGTGATTGTGATTGTAATCGCTGGGTTTATGTATACTACCTCTAGCGGAGATGCAGCACAGCTGACGCGTGCCAAAAATGCAATCCTGGGGGCAGTAATCGGCCTTATCGTAATTCTCTGCGCGTTTGGTATTACCTCAATTGTTTTGGGGGCCTTCTAGGTATGAAACGACTCATCCTCTCGCTGTTTTTGGTCACAACACTTGTAGGTGGGGTGCTGTCTCGACCGGTTGCTGCTATCGATCTTTTTAATGGGTGCACAGATCCTGCCTGTACGGTCGTGAAGGAAAAGAAACTTGAGACTGACAAGAACAATGCTGTGCTCAAGGTCATGCAGACAGTGCTTGCTGCGCTGGGGAGTATCGCGGTACTGATGATTGTCATTGGTGGTATCAGATTTGTAACTTCACAAGGTGATCCCAATGGAGTCAAATCTGCCAAAAACACCATACTGTATGCTGTTATAGGGATTGTTGTGGCACTACTTGCGTCGGGAATCGTATTGTTAGTAACAGATTATTTCAAGTAAAAGGAGGCCAATATGTTGCAAAAAATCAAGACAAGCATAGCAGTGATGGTGGCGGTGGCTGGACTTAGTTTCGTTGCAATGCCTGCGTACGCAGCTTGTACGAACGCTGCGAGTTGTATAGAAGAAGGCGTGACGACGACAGGCGGCACAAGCAGTAAAACTTCAATTGGGAGTATTATCAAAACAGTAGTAAACATACTCTTGTTTGTCCTTGGGGCAGTGGCGGTCATCATGATCGTGATCGGTGGTATCAAGTACACGACATCGGGCGGTGACGCGGCTGGAATCAAGAGTGCGAAGGATACGATTCTGTACTCTGTTGTTGGGCTGATTGTGGCAATGATGGCCTATGCAATCGTCAACTTCGTGATTACCAACTTCAAATAAGCTCTTAACAAGAGAGTGAGAGTTTGTTATAACTATAATGAAGATAACCATCTACAAACGAAAGGAAACTAACGATGAAACTAAAACTTAAACAAGCAGCACTTGGCTTGCTCGCGGTACCGACACTTGTGGTTGGTCTCGTGGCAGCTCCTGCATTTGCCGTAGACTGTAATACAGACGTCACCTCTGGTGGCCTGAGCGGCGCGGCTGCATGTGCAAAGGGCAAGGACCAGCCAGCTGATCTCTTTGGCAATGGCGGTATTTTTCAGACCGTTACCAATGTGCTTTTGTTTGTGATCGGGGCTGTATCGGTGATTATGCTTATCATCGGTGGCATTCGCTACACAATCTCTCAGGGTGACAGTAGTGCGGTGACAAGCGCAAAAAACACCATTCTCTATGCGATTATCGGTCTTGTAGTGGCAATTCTTGCCTACGCAGCCGTCAACTTCGTGATCGGGAACTTCGCCAACAAGCAATAGGTTTCTTAGTTTCTGGACTAATAACACTCCCGCGTCTATCGGGAGTGTTATATTTCGCTAAGAGAAACGACTCTCGCAGCGTTACTCTCTTCCCATAATATGAAATTATCCTCATGGTGGCCATGAGGATAATTGTCTAATGAGTATAGCGTTGATGCTACTGAATCGTAATCTTTTTGGCTTGCTCTTGCTTGACTTTGTTGAACGTGATGCTGAGTACGCCGTCTTTGAGTACTGCGCCTACTTCGTCTTCTTTGACGGCGACTGGTAGTGCCAATGTGCGGCTGAATTCGCCCCAGTAGCATTCCTGAATATGCCAGTTTGTCGCCTCTGTGTCATCGCCGCTGCTGAGTGTACCACTGATGGTTAGGATACCATCGGAAATGCTAACATCGAGATCTTCTTTGTTGACACCTGCGGTACGTGCTTTGACAATGAGCTGCTCGGCGGTTTCGTACACGTCAACTGCGAGTTGACCAGGAAAATCGTCTTCTCCTTCACCCCAGTTGTCGTCGTTGCTGACCGCAGCTTGTTGTGGCGCGGCAATGTTGTCGTTGGTCATACTGTCGTCATTGAGAAATGCGGCAGCCAATTCGTCCTCGATCAATAGATCGTCATTTTGCTTGCGTGCCATGATATCCTCCACTTCTATCTAGGCTTTGACAATTAGTCTGGATACATTATAACTAAGCAAGGCAGCATTATCAATAATTCTGTGCCTGATAAGTAAAAAATACAATGCTCGAACAGCCGCTAAAGCTACTTGCACCCCACCACTGTTGCTCTTGTGGAGCACTGGGAGCGATTTTGTGTGAATATTGTAAATATGACATCGAAAGTGAGTCATACGAGCAGTGTCTAGTGTGTCGCGGCGTCACGAGGGCTGGCGAGGCGCTTTGTCGCCAACATATACTTCCCTATTCTCGAGCATGGTGTGCTGGTGAACGCTCAGAAGCGCTGTTGAAGTTGATCGATGCGTATAAATTTGAGCGCGCCAAATCAGCCTACCTGCCACTTGTCGAGCTGATCGACGCTGCACTGCCAGTGCTCCCACCAGATGTGGTTGTTGTGCCGGTACCGACGATAGCGCCGCATATCCGTCGCCGTGGGTACGACCATACTGCGCTGTTGGCTCGAGAACTCGCTAAGCGGCGTGGGCTTAAGTATTTGTCTGCGATCGATCGCCTCACAACAACGAGCCAGCTCGGCAAGGGAAGGCGCGAACGCCGCAAGCAAGCCGAGCAGGCTTTTTCTTGTCAGCCCGTGGCGTCGGGAACATATCTGCTTGTCGACGATATCTTTACCACTGGCGCAACGCTTGAGTTTGCGGCAAAAGCACTGAAAGCCGCAGGCGCAGAGGAAGTATGGGTTGCAGTGGTTGCCCGGCAGCCTCTAGAAAAATGATCCCGCCTCTGTTATAATCTGTTGAGTCACACATGGAGAGGTGACCGAGTGGTTTAAGATGAGGACTGCCGGTGGCAGTCCACAAGGCCGGAAACAGATTTGAAGCTGTGCTTCAAGTATGTTGAGGCGGGGTCGCAAAAAAATTTTGGAGAAATTTTATTGTGACACAGTCTTGGCGCAGAAGGCCACGGAGTGGCCGCTAAACAGGCGTGCAGATTGTCGCTTGCGACAGTCGCGACAGTTTTCTGACTGCAGTAAAGTATGATTTAATAATTCAGCATACGGAGAGGTGACCGAGTGGTTTAAGGTAACAGTCTTGAAAACTGTCGTGGGGCAACTCACCGCGAGTTCGAATCTCGCCCTCTCCGCCAAGAAAAAATACGACCAGATGGTCGTATTTTTTCTTGCGTAGGGCCGAGATTTTAACTCCGGGTGCAGCTTGCTGCGCGACCGCGAGTCGGTGGAGCGCAGCGAAGAAAAATGAGCTTGTTCATTTTTCGAGCAAGCGGAAGAGCGGAGCTTTAGCTGAGCGATATCTCCCCTCGCTCAAGATACGACCCTATTCTTGGTGTCGTATATTTTCGTGTAAGGTTTGATCGTACGTTTGCAAATCTGGAGATAAAAAAATTTACCGAGTGGATGCGCCGTAGGTGCTGGTAGTGCCGCTACTTGGGACAAAGCTGTTGATAACGAAATTGACCGCAGCGTATGCCAGGATAGCGACGATTACCCCTACGAGGGCATAGAGAATCGTGTTTTTGGCTGATTGGATCTGCGAGGCGTCACCTCCTGAGATCACATAGCGAAGCCCACCGATGACGATCATAATAACTGCGATGGCCCCCACAATAAACAGCAAGACACTGCTGATCTTTGAAAACACCCCTGCGTCACCAAAGAGGTCGACAGGCTGTTCTTTGCCTCGGGCGGCACTAGCACCTTCGTTGATCGTGCCGACCGCATGGGCTTGAGACAGGTCAAGCGAAAGGACGATAAGCGAAGAGATCACGTAGCTGGTGAATAGTTTGATAGATCGTTTCATGTTGCAAAACTCCTGTTATAGCAAAAAGTATCTACCACCAGTATACACATAATCGCACATTGGGCTAGTACCTCTGTACGCTGTTTGTGAGATATGTTACACTATCGGGTGTACTTTGGCGATATGCTGTGGGTAGGTATACGCTAAGTCGTCGCTGCGTAGAGCAGTGTTAGGAGTTTGTGTCAACCAAGTGGCTGCTGCGTGAAACGCAAATAGTGAGACGGGAACCGTCCCCTTCAGCCCTGAATAACGATATAGTCAGTAATTGAAGTATCTTTTCGACGAAGTTGGCCAAAAATACGGAGGAGTACCCAAGTGGCTGAAGGGGACGGTTTGCTAAATCGTTAGTGTG
>CAZRRY010000004.1:0-55904 GCA_964602775.1 uncultured Candidatus Saccharibacteria bacterium
CCCGCTGCCGGACAAGCCCACCGAATGGGCGCCGCCCCTGGCGCTCTGCCCCTCCCCCGCGGGGAATCGCACCCGATCACCTCTTTGGGGGGGGGCGCCCCCCCGGCTGGGGCGGGTTTTTGAGTTTGTTTCTAGAAAACAAGCCAAAATCATTTCTTTTCACCCCCCTCCGTCATCCTAACCCGCTTCATGCCTATCTCGTTGTCATCCCGGACTTGATCCGGGATCCAGTAATTCAATCTTAATCCTTTCTTTTCGCTGAAAAGAAACAAAAGCCACAACCACCTTTTGCTTGCAAAAAGGCAAAAAGGTTGGCAAAAAGCAAAAAGGTTGAACCTTTTAAGATAGAAAGTGAATATTTTTGTGTTATTATGCAATGAAAATGGTAACTATAAATAGCCGCTTGCTGCGGCTATTTATAGTTGCGGGCGTCCCTACTTCTAACATCTAGGCTCTAGGAATCTAGAATCTTTTTACACTTCTAATGAATATATCGATACATACCACTGACCGCTTCGCTCCACGATATATCACCGTGACCGACGCGGTTCCAGCCACCACCAAAGCGATAGCCGTTCATTTCACTGATCGTAACAGATACCCCAGGGTTGATGCTCTCTACGATTGCCACATGTCCATACCCGCCGCCGTTTTGCATGATAGCGCCAGGCGCAGGGTTGCCGTCAACCAAGAACCCGGCTGCCGAGGCGGCGTACGCCCAGGTGTTGGCATTGCCCCAGAAACTCCCGACAGGATTGCCGAGCTGCATGCGGCGCTCATAGGCATACCAAGTACATTGCCCAAGTCCGTAGCGGTTGCCTGCGGAAGAGCCAGCAAGCCAGTTTGTCCCGTAGCCACCACTGTAATTTGAAGTGGATGTGGTGGTTGTCGTACGAGCGACAGGTCGAGGCGCGACATAGCCAGGCCTCTCGGTGTCAGGCAAATCTCCGTCTGGAATCGTGATCTTTGTACCGGCAGTCAGTGAGGTCGTTTGCTCGAGGTCGTTAAACGCGATCAAACGAGCTTTGTCTGCTTTGTAACGATTGACGATCGAATCGACGGTATCACCTTCTTTGATGGTGTAGACGACGCCATCGATAGCAGGAATAGTCAGCGTCTTGCCGGGCTCGAGCGCATCTGAGGTGAGGTTGTTTGCCCATTTGATCGTCTGAGCAGAAACTGTATACCGCTCGGCAAGCGCCGGCACCGTGTCGCCCGCCACGGTCGTATAGGTTGTGGCCGTGCGGCCATCGGCCGAAAGCTGAACGATCTGAGGCTTGCTAATGGTATTGGTGTCGGTCTGCGCCAGCAAACTCTCGACAGTCAGCGACTGAGAAAGCGTCGCGACGTTGTTGGTGATCGGCATATCGGCACTTTCGGAGACGACAGCAGCGATACTAGCGGCCATCAACTGGTCGACAGAGGTGTCAACAGAAGCCACTGGCGCAGCCTGTTTGAGTGGTGTCTGAGAAGAAGACGGAGATTGAACAGGAGGATGATAGCTGATCGCTACCAGAGATGATACCAATAAGAACACTCCGAGATAGGAAGCAATTGTGCTCCAAGCAACAGATCCACGGCGAGAAGAGCGTATCGCAGTTTCACGCACTGGTGCGACTGTAGCAACTGATTGTATGGGTCCAGTGTGAGACTGAATCCTTGGTTGATTACGAATAATCGATCTCCTGCTATTTCATTGCTGAAATAGCCTCTACCTTTGAAGTCTTACTCTTGCGTGACACAAGAAAGAGCGCACGTGTCGACCTTGGTTTTATGTAATATTTTGATAAAAGAAAGCGTATCTCGACGCTCGTACGACTTTGTAAAGGTAGGCACTTGAAACATGTTCATTTCACCATACCCTAAGCAATGAATCTCCTATGGAGCTATGCCTATGGTATCAATGTGCTCTTTGTATTGTATAAAAAACTACCAAAATGTCAATGCTTCGGAGCCTAAACTTCTCAAACCCCACCTGCGGGTGACGGAAGGCGGGGCAGCACCCGAACATGTTTTGCTGCCACCTGGCAGTAAAAATGTTTGGGGCGGACCGACCGGCAGGACCCGAAGGGGGTTTTGAGAGGTGTAGGCAAAGAACTGCACGACATGTAGCTACAGTTCTGCACAAAGCTGCTGACAATGCTGACGAATATTTGCCTCGTGCCCGGCGAGGTCTTTGGCAAAATAAATCAATCCATCGTCACCCGCGATAAAATACAAGAAATCCGTCTGACTAGGGTTGGCCACCGCTTTGAGCGCAAGCTCACCTGGTGACGCGATCGGCCCTGGTGGCAAACCGACTCGATTGCGAGTATTGTACGGTGAATCAAGATCGACACTCGGGTAAACATTGAGCTGGTCAGCCGCATAGATAAATGTCACGTCTGAGCCGAGCGAAATGCCCTCTTTGTAGCGCTTGAGAAATACCTGTGCGATCGATTGCTGATAGGAATAACAGCGTTGCTTGCGCTCCTCAGTCGGCTTACCTTCGCAGTTGAGCTCTCGCTGCACGATCGAGGCAAGGGTGATCCCTTGATAAAGCGTCAGGCCTTGGGCGCGAAACTTGGCTTCGATATCGTTTTTTTGTATGACTGATTGCATTTGAGCAAATGTCTCTTTGAGCACTTCTTCGACCGATGCATCCTTGGCGACATAGTATGTCTCGCCAAACACATAGCCTTCGAGCGAAGTGCCGCTTGGTTTGCCGGCAAATAACGCCCCTTCATAGTCCTTTTTGAGCGCTGCGTTGATATCCTGTTCGGAGTATCCGGCTGCAAGCAATCTGCCTTTGATATACATGCCGTCTTGGTCAATCGTCGCATGAGCGGGCTTATATCGTGGCTTTTCGAGCGTCGCACCCGGATAAAACGTAATCGACACGAAGTCATGGCACCCTGCAGCCAGCCGATCGAGGATGGCCGCCGCCGACAGACTCTTCGTCAGACTACAAGTGCTGGCTTGGACGTGCTGTTTGCCATTGAGGCGCGCATAGGTCGTAAATGCAAGCTCGCTGCGGATCAACCCGCGTAGTTGCAACTGACGAGTCACCTCCGAGAAACTCATGCCTTCTTTGATTTCAAACCGCACCGTTTCATGATTGCCCGCATCGACTGCATCGAGGTCGCTCAGGTACCAGCGCCATACACCGCTCAGCAGCAGTACAATACCTGTGAGGATCAGGCTGAGCTTCAAAACTAGCGGGCGTTTGCCGCGCGGCTGAGCGAGAACACTTACTTTAGGCTCTTCGAGAGACGCCATAGCAAGCACTGGAGGAAGTGCCGTAGGAGCGTCTCCCTGAGGCTTGCTTGTTCTGTCGGCCGCCATAGTCGATTTAGTCGACATGACTGGTGAAGACGCAGGAGCCCGGCGCGGCTTGGTGGGTCGTTTAAATCCGTCCATGCTGGCCCTCCAGATAATCTTGCAAAATCAAGCTGGCCGCAAGTGCATCGACGTCAGCTTTTTTGTAGGGTTTTTTTTGCGAGACAAGGAGTTCTTCTGCGCGAACACTAGTCAGGGATTCATCTTGGAAATAAATAGGAACGTCGCCAACCTGCAACTTATCGACAAACTTCTCAACATACGCTGTCTGCGCGGTTGGCTCACCAGACTGGTTACGCGGATATCCCACGACGAGTGCCTGGACACCTTCGTGAGCAATGATCTGACCAATCGCCTCTTTCTCCGAGCCGTCAACCTCAATCGTGTCATACGCAATAGCGATTTTGATCTGTGCATCAGCGAGCGCCACGCCAATACGCTTTTCGCCCACATCAAGTGCAAGCAGCGTCTGTGGGCTAGTCATTCACCTTGAACTCGATAGCAATTTTGTTGATATCACCCGGCACAGTATTGACCCAAAATGGCGAGAGTTTGACGTCGACACTATCAACACCCTGGATACCCTGGATATGGCTCTGAATTTCGCCAATACGCTTGCCTTTCACAAATTCTTTGAGCGCTTGCTCATCGATTTTTGGTCCAATTTTGCCGTTGGTTGAAATAGTTGCGGTATATAGATTGTCTTTGCGGGAAATATTGGTAAATGAAATCGTCGACAAACCGTTGGCATAGACTTTTTGGTTGTTTTTGCCGTCAATCTGCTGCGCAAAATAGGCGTCGAGATACTTACCAACCTCTGATTTTTTGATGCCCACGAGCGAAAATGTCACAGCACCCGTCAGATTGCCTTTTGCATCGACTGCCTCTGCATCGACCGCAGGTGATGGTTTGACACCGGCAGTATCGGCCACAAACGTGTTGTCGAGGACAATATAGTCATCGCCGAGCTGCTTTTTGAGCTCAGTTTTCGCTGCCTCACTGTCGCCACTTTTGAGGATATCGCCCGAGACTTTGTCGACGTCTTCCTGTTTGACAACAGTAATGGTTTTGTCTGTACCACCAGTCGTCGCGGTACTAAATGATGTTGAGAACCCACTTGGGCCAGTTGCGCTCCCGGTCGCACCATTATACGATGCACCGTTTGTCGCTGCTGTTACTCCAACGAGTTTGCCCGCAGCTAGACTACTAGCTGGAGCGTCTGAATCAAACAGCACGGTTTGGTCAGTATAGTACACCGATCCGCCCGCAGCGGTCACTTTGGTGCCGGCAGGGATGGTCGCACCAGACAGAAAAATCATTGGGTTGGTTGGCACGAATTTTACCGTACCGGTCGCTTTTTCACCGACATCTTTTTTGCCAGTGGCAACAAATGGAATCGCGATGTCTTTTTTGGAAGTTTTGACTTCGGCTTTTACGGTGCCAGCTTTAAGGTCCGATGCCAGTTCTGGACCAACTTTGACGTTGCTATTGAGAGCCACATCGCTGGTGCGCGCAGCGATAACGACTGTTGCGCGAGGAGCAAACACAAGCGCCCAAACCAAACCAGCGCCAAGCAGCAATACGAGCGCAATTCCTATAAACAACTTCTTGCGAAACGAATCAAAGTCAGGAATCGACGGCTTACTCTTGGCGGCAACTGCCACCGCACCAAGCGCCGAGGATGTAGTGCGAGACTCATCTGTCTCAACGTCGTCTTGTTCGTTTGATTCAATTTCCTCAACAACCGTATCTTCACTCAATCGAGATTTTTTGGTAGCAGGAGCACTGTCTGCTGCTCGCTCTGGTGCGCTGCCATCGATGATGTCGTTGCCATCATCGACATCGAGTGCTGGAATTTCGACGAGCTCTGGCTTGCTTTGCAGGGTTTTTGCCACTGGTATGCCAGCTGAGCCAGCCAGCGCCATCAGTGCAGAGTTGTTGCTAATAATAACCAGTCGCTTGTCAGCTTGTTCGGCTGCGCGGTGAACGAGCTTGAGATTGACGGCACTCTGAATCGCCCCAATCCTTTTGGGCGGCACGAGCGCGACGATATGACGCTCAGACGCTTTTATCTTGCCGATAATAGCGGTAATGTCGTCTTCAACATCAATATATAATACGTCTTTTTGCATGTTCTAAATTCGCAGCATCCGATTGAGTTTGTCTTTGAAAGAATCGACGTCGCTTGTGCCTATCATTGTATCATAGCCAACCCTCAACAGGCCCATGGCAGTGATATAGGTGTGGCCCGCGGCACGGCCACTTGGGTCAGTGATTCCTGACACATCACTTGGTTTGATATGTTGTACGGTCGGACGTTTGGTAAATGGCAGACTTTTGTACCACGTACGGTCTGTCAGCGCGTCCACGAGCTGCCTCAAACTCGCACCACCCCCACACAACAAAATTCGAGGAGGCAAATGATCGACTGAGTCAAACTCAGAAAGTGCTAATTCGACACCCGACAGCCAGACATCAAGCGTCTTATCGGTTGCAGCTGCGACGTCTTTTTTGACTGAATCTTTGACTTTTTCGTCGTCGATATTTACCTTTAACTTCTCTGCATCTTCGTAGCTAATATTCATTTCATTGGCAATCGTGTTGGTAAAACTGCGTCCACCGATCCCAAACATTTTTGTACCCTCAACACCGCCATCGTTGACGACCGCGATATCTGTTGTACCGCCACCAACATCTGCCAAAATCGCCGTGAAATTACTGTTGGTATCGGTCCCAAGCACACTGCGGCTAACAGCAAATGGCTCGGCAGCCACCGCTACCAGTTCGAGTGCCAACTCGTCTGCAACACGCTCTAGCGCGCCAATGTGTACCATGGGAGCAAACGCCGTATAGATTTGGACTGCAACGTCTTTGCCCTGAAAGCCGATAGGATTACTGACTTTGTAGCCATCGATATGAATACTGACTAGCGCGGAGTTCACGAGTTTTACTTCAACGTCGTCGTTGCCCGTCTCGAGCGCAATTTGTTTTTGGGCTTTTGTGGCAGCTCTATCCTGTACTTTTTCGATGATATATTCCATTTCGGTTTCGTCGAGCGGCTTGTCTGGCTGTGCGCGGCGGTAGCGAATCGTATTTGTGACGCCTTTTACGAGCTCGCCTGCGATTCCTATGACGACTTTTTTGGCTTGAAGCCCGGCCTGCTCTTCGGCTTCGGCAAGTGCTTTTTCGCAGTTCTGAACAACGCCCGCAATATCTGCAATCGCACCTTGGTGCATATCACCAAACGCCTGATGGGTGCGCCCAACACCCACGATCTCTATATCGTCGCCTTTGATATGCGCAATGAGTGCCTTGACATACTCGGTACCAATATCGAGCCCGACAATATGCGAAGGCGATGAGGAATTATTTTTTTTGAGGATTTTTTCAAAAAGCATATCTTTTTTATTATACAACAATAGTGCTAACGGTATGATGTTGTATTTGTTGTGATATTGTGCTATAATATATCTATGACTATCGACTTTTTTGTGCCTTCAGAGGATCCTCGTGCTGAACAGCAGACGTACTTTGATGTTCTTACAAAAGCAGCCGATCTCGCAGAGGCACTGCAAGCGCGCGTGAAGCCAGTAGCATCTGAAATATTTTATCGAGTGAGTGATCCAACGATCATCAGTCGAGTAGTGTTGCCGATTGAGCTACCCCAATCAGAACTTGTATCGGTACGGATTGAGTTCAGCGAAAGCTCACCCGAAGACATGACATATTCCGACCGGCGCCTGGTGCTTGAATTCAGTGATAAAAGCGAGTGTCACATTCCAGTTTGCGACGATAGGCCTGATGCGCTGAAATTTCAAGTTGCACCGTCAAGGCAGTCGACGATCTGGAAAGTGCCTATCGACCCAGAAACTGATATGCCTTGTATTATGGAAGGGACTATGCCTCGACAGCAAGTTTCTGACATCATTGCACGCGTCATAGCACCTCACTCTGACCCCGCTTTTTGTGATTTTCGATTTTTGAATACTCAAAGCATCCGTGCCGAAATATGTGAAACCCTGGAGAACACAGACTATGTATCTACCTCGAAGGTGTACACATACCTATACGATGAGCACGAGATCATTGTCATGACAGAAGGCGGGAGAGTGCTCGAAGTGTCTATCGAGCAGACTGGGCCTCTAGACGATGATTTCGCAATCACACTTCGAACTACGCTTGATAGACACGCACATTCTCAAGAAATTTTTGTATATGAGGGTGGAGAGCGATCCCAGAGACCGCCTTTCCCAGAAGATATCGCGGCCTTCCGCGATATACTAGATGACTTACTGACTCAGCTCAACCCTATGTGTGTTTCATACGATTCATATAGAAATGAGGTCGTGGCCCGCGAGTTCGGTGATCGTAAGGCACCAGAAGAGCGTCCCTAAGCTCTTCGTTTTCCTTTTTCCTAGCGCAAAACCGCTTTGATGCGGCGGATGCCGGCGCTACTGGCCTCTTCTTTCCTGCATCATGAGACAAACCTACGGTTTTTCTCATCGCGCCGAGCGCGGAATGAATCCGCGCGTCGGGCTGCTCTTTTCCCTATCGCAAGACAGCTTTGATGCGACGGATGCCGGCAGAGCTAGCTTCTTCTTTGGTGATTTTGAAAGTTTTGTCGCCTTCGGCGAGTTGGCCAGTGTGCTCAACATGAGGACCGCCACAGATTTCAAAACTAAATAGCTGGTCTCCCTCACCTGCTTGGTACACTTTCACGGTATCGCCGTACTTATCACCAAACGCACCGAGTGCGCCTTTTGCAAACGCTTCTGCCGTCGGATATTCTTTCCAGCTCATGGGCAAATCTTTTACAATGACGTCATTGACGATTGTTTCGACTGCAGCGATTTGCTCTGGCGTCATTTTGCTATCGTGGCTAAAGTCGAAGCGTAGCCGCTCGGCCGTAATATTGCTGCCACGCTGCACGACATGATCGCCCAGTACGAGACGAAGGGCTTTGTACATGAGATGGGTTGCGGTATGATATTTTTTGTGAATGTCATCATGACCCTCGAGCCCGCCTTTGAACACGCCCTTGGCTGCAGTTTGGCTGCGCTCACGCTGCTCTTTCATCTTGGCGTCGAATTGCTCGCGCCAGTTTTCTGGTAGTTCAATACCTTGCTTATACGCCTCTTCGACAGATAGTTCGACAGGAAAGCCGTAGGTGTCATAGAGAGTGAACAAGATTGCACCAGCCTCATGTAATCCACTATCAGAAGGCGTCGAGGGTAATTCGCTCGCACGAAGCGCGGGTGAAAAAGCTTGTTGCAGCTTTTTAAGACCATTGCGAAGCGTCTGGCGAAAGGCTTTTTCTTCCTTGACGAGGACGGCGACTACTTCATCGCGGCGCTCGGCCACTTCTGGAAAATCATTGTGGTAGAGATCGGCAATGACCGGCACAACTTCTTGCAAGAAATTCTGCTCAATCCCAAGATCAAAGCTATAGCGAATTGCCCGGCGTAGCAAGCGGCGCATGACATAGCCTTGCTCTTTGTTGCTCGGTACGCAGCCATCGACCGCCAGGAAAGTAGCCGCCCGCAAGTGGTCAGCAATCACGCGCATACTTTCGGTATGGCTGTCGTAGTGCTTGCCGCTCAATGTTTGAAGTTTTTCAATTATCGGCCACATAATCGAAATCTTGAACACATCGGCATCATCGTTGGCAGCAGCAGCAATGCGCTCAAGGCCTGAGCCGTGGTCGATATTTGGCTTTTCGAGCGGCTCAAACTGACCCTCAGCAACCTTCTTGTAGGCCATAAAGACATTGTTGCCGATTTCCATAAAGCGCCCGCAGTCGCAGTTCGGATGACAGTGCTCACCATACTCAGGATTGTGAGGGATATCAAACAGATAAAACATTTCGCTATCTGGCCCGCAGGGATCACCGACCGGCGTCTTGGCTTCGTTGCCGTTACGGCTCCACCAGTTTTTGCTGCCGTCATAGAAAAAGATGCGCTCGCCTTCTTTGATTCCGCGCGCAGCACCCGCCTCTTCGCTACCGATGTCCGCCATGCTGTTGCTTAAGTTTTTGCTGGCAAATAACTCTGCCCAAAGTGTCGCCGCTTCTGTATCTTTGGGGATATGAAATGCTTCATTGCCGATATAACAAGTGACGTATAGTTTGCTCGGGTCAAGTCCTATCACATCCGTCAGAAATTCAAACATCCAGGGAATTTGCTCTTGTTTGAAGTAGTCGCCAAGACTCCAGTTGCCGAGCATCTCAAAAAACGTAGTATGGCGATTGTCGCCAATATCGTCGATATCTTGGGCACGGAGGCAGGTCTGGCTATCTACCAGTCGTACGCCGTCGGGATGTGTTTCGCCGAGCAAATACGGAATCATCGGCTGCATACCACTACCCGTGAAAAGCGTAGTGGGATCGCCGTCAAGCACCAATTTGGCGCGCGGCACGACCGCATGACCACGATCTTCAAAAAATTTCAGGTAGGCGCTACGGATTTCTTGAGCATTCATTGGCATATCTGTTATTCTATCACAATTCCGCCACCCAAGCAGACGTTTCCGCGATAAAATACCGCTGACTGTCCAGCCGTAGGAGCGCGTTCGGTGTCATGGAGTTGCAGCGTATTGCCGCGTAACGTACATGGCAGTAGCGCACCTCGGTGTCGCAACCGCACAGAGAGTGTATCCTGCTGGCTCGGCGCATCGGCGATCCAGTGCACGTCTGTCAACTCAAGTTCTTTGCGCCACATCGCATCGTCATTCAGATTGGTACTGACGTAGACTTCATTGACCTGCATATCTTTGCCGACAACATAGTACGGCAAGCCGCCACCGATATTGAGCCCGTGTCGCTGCCCGAGCGTATAGTAGATCGCGCCGTCGTGACGGCCGAGTTTTTTGCCGGTGGGTTTTTCGATAATATCGCCTGGTCGCGCGCTCACGTACTGGCTCAAAAAATCACGCATGCCCACTGCTCCAACAAAACATACGCCCATGGATTCTTTCTTTTGTGCCGTCCAAAGACCTCTTGATTTTGCCATCTCGCGCACCTGCGATTTGGTGTAATCACCAAGAGGAAACAGCGTTTTGGCGAGCGCCTCACTTGTCACGCGGTAGAGAAAATACGTCTGATCTTTATCGGTATCGACAGCGCAACATAAGACGGAGCCTGCTGCTTTTGAAGAGCCTTTGGCGAGCCCAGCTGTTACATCGGTTGATTCTTGACCGAACGAGGACTGTCTGAGCGCAGCGAGTTCCGCAGGTCGCAACGAATCGACCGGTGAAACAGCGTGGCGCGAGACAACCGGCTCTGAAAAAGTAGCAGGCTCCGTTGTTTCACTAACCCTTGCATAATGTCCTGTCGCAATCATATCGGCACCATCGTCGAGCGCTGCCTCGAGAAACAGCTTAAACTTCACTTCTTGATTGCACATAATATCAGGATTGGGCGTACGCCCCGCCTTGTACTCGTCGATCATATAGTCAACCACCCGCTGCTTGTACTCTCGTTCAAAATCAAACACCTTAAAATCAATGCCTAGTTGCACTGCTACTCGTTTGGCGTCGGCTAGATCTTCGGCCCATGGGCATTTCATACCTGGAAGATCTTCGGTCCAGTTTTTCATATACACACCCGTCACGCTAAAGCCTTGCTCGACCAACAATGCAGCGGCAACCGATGAATCGACGCCACCGCTCATCCCGATATACACTCGTGTCATCGAACCGTCCCGCCAGCCATCAAGATCAGTGAAGCCGCGACCTCTGGGATTGCTAGTATCCAACCAGCTGGCGTCAGCCACCACCAAGTATTCCAGTGCTTGTCGTTTGCCGCTGGGTGAAGCCGTACAGAAATAGTGGTAGCGCGCTTGCGAAACTCGAGCCCTGCACGCCGTTCGTGGTAGGCTGATGTCACGACAATCGCCGACTTGATATGTTGCTCTTGAAAAATATTTGTTGTCGCCGCGGCATTTTGTCTGGTGTTTTGGCTGGTGTCCTCGATGATAATCGCGCGCTCAGGAACACCAGCTGCGAGCGCTCGCTGCTTCATCACTGCGGCATTGCTCGGGCCAGAAGTATCGGCGGCGGCACCAGAAAAAATCAGCAGTGGCGCCCAGTTATTTTTGAAAAGATTGATCGCTTCGTCGGCGCGAGCCAGCGTATCGCCACCACTCACTGCCACAATCGCATCGGCCTCGACGCAGGCTGGTCGCGAAGGGTCAGGTTTTTGGCCACAATCGCTGAGATCATCTGGCGAAAGAAATGCACCAATCGCCCAAGCGCTCGCGAGAAACAGAACAAGACCGATGAGCAAAAGTTTAGCTATTTTCATCGAGATACCCGTGCTTTTTCTGTACGAATGACGTCAATGATAGCTGTTGTCGCCTGTTGGCACGCTGCTTCGTCTGTCAGCCTGCCGAGTGTGATGCGCAAACTACCGTCTGCCGTGGCATCGTCCAGCCCGATCGCTGTTAAGACATGGCTGCGCGTGCCCTTATTGGCAGCGCACGCACTTCCCGTTGCTACAAGCACCCCTCGTGACTCGAGCATAAATATTAACCGCTCAGCATCAAGTCCTGGAAATGAAATATGAAGATGACCGGCCAGGCGTTTTTTTTGACTGCCAGATACGACTGCATCGGGGAATGCTTCGACAAGCTGCGACTGCATATGGTCGCGCAGCGCCCCAAGACGACGCGACTCACTTCTCGCATGCTGCTGAGCTAGCTCGAGAGCCGTGGCAAACCCAATCGCGCCTGCGACGTTTTCAGTACCACTTCTCAGGCCCCTCTCTTGACCGCCACCGACAAGCAGCGGCGCGAGCGACACTGTACTGGCTGCCCATAACAGTCCGACTTGCTTTGGTCCATATAGCTTCCCAGCATTGACAGTCAGGGCATCGACACCAAGACGCGCAACGTTGACATCAAGCTGGCCAATCCCTTGCGACGCGTCGCTGTGAAAATAAATCGGCACCTGCTCACCCGCCTCGGCACGTCGCTGACGCTCTGCGCGAACTACGGTAGCGATATCGCGTAGCGGCTGGATCGTGCCAATTTCATTGTTGGCGAGCTGAATACTCACAAGTGTTGTATCGGGTCGCAGCGCTCGCTTGACTGCGTCGGCACTCACCCCACCGCGCGCGTCTGGTGCTACGACCGTATGGTCATGTCGACGGGCCGCTTCGAGAACCGCAGGATGCTCAACCGCACTGACGATGACATGACCCGAGATACTTCCAAACATCAGGTTGATCGATTCGGTCGCACCTGCAGTGATCGTCACTTCGTTTGCTGAACCCCCGAGCGATACCGCCAACCGATGGCGAGCCGCTTCATAGTCTCGTCGCACCATGACAGCTGGCGCATACGGGCTCGAGGGATTATAAAAATGCTCCGCGAAATACGGTTGCATCGCCGACAGCACACGCTCATCAAGCGGCGTAGCCGCAGCATGGTCAAGATAGATGATAGCGGGAGGTTTCACTGCTTTTATTATACCGTAGCGGCTCCTGGTGATGCCAATAAGCGTCGGCACTAGGCAAGTTTTTTGCCGGTAGCAGGATCGCGCTTGTAGACTTTGCGCGCAACCTGCTCATAGTAAAGACGCACAGATAGACCGAAGTTGCGCAGTTCCTCTCCCTCAAGGTAACTATAACGCGCACCTTCTTGAACCTTCAAGACGCCCTGTGGGCTGACCTCATATCGAACGGTTGTCGACTGGGTTTTTTTCTTGTCGTCAAGCCATTCTTCGTACCAAATCCAGGTTGTTTCGTCGAGACAAAAGAACTCACGTCGGTGACCTGCGGGCACTGGACCAAATAATTGCCCGCCCACTTCGCTTTCGAGCGTCAGTAGTTCGCGCTCAGTTAATGTTTTGAGCGGTCGCTGGGTGAGCTTGACAGGCACTTTCAAAAAATCAAGCGACGTATCATCGCCGGTAAGGAGGAGCAATGCTTTTTTGAGTACACTATGCATACAGCCCCCTACGCAGCACGAGGAACATTTTGCTCATCTTTACGCCATCTGTTGAGATGTGCGGCCGCCGTGAGAATGTCTCGAAGATTAGTTGGGTCAAAATGTCTCTCAGGAGGAGCAGTTTCTGGTGTGGCTGGACGAAATCGTGATGCTGCGTCGATGACTATGCCACCTATACTACTAGAGGGATCTTCTTCTGTGCGAGTGTAGTCATAATCATCAAAGTCTGGGGCAGTCAATTCGCGACTGTCACGTCGATGGGCTGCAGCACCAAGTGCCTCTGCGGTCGCTAGAGCAACTGGATCGAGCTTTGAAGCATGCAAATCAACCTGTTCGCCGGAATAAAATCGAGCAGTACCCTCTTGGGAGGGGAATTGGTTGGTGGTGTTACGGTAGGTGGTGGCCATAGATGCTATATCCCAAATAACTCTTTCGCGTTTGCGGTAGTTTGGCGAGCGACCTCCTCTGGCTCCACTCCTTTGAGCGCTGCCTGGTGTGTTGCGACCAACTCCACATACGCTGGTATATTCATTTTACCACGAAAAGGCTTTGGAGTCAAGAAGGGAGCATCTGTTTCTAGTAGTATTTTTTTCAACGGTACCGTTGTATAGATCTGTTGCTGTGCCTCATCTTTTGTGAAGGTTGAAATACCATTAATACCGACATAGAGCCCTCGTTTCATACCTTTTTCGAGATTGGCTTGGGTATCGGTAAAGCTATGCATGACGCCGCGTACCTCTGGAAACTCATCAAAAATCGGCCAAAAGTCGTCAAAAGCGTCCCGAATATGAAAACTCACAGGCAGGCCAAAGTCAACTGCAAGCTGTAACTGCTCGCGCAAAAGTTGCTGTTGCACATCTCGGGAGCTATGTTCGTAGAAATAATCGAGGCCGATCTCGCCAATGCCGATGATAGATCTTGGATCTTGGATCTTAGATCTTGGATGGTCTTCCTCAAGGAGGGCGCGGATTTCGGGAGTGCCACCAAACTTTGCTTCATGAGGGTGAATACCGACGACTGCATAGCAGCCCTCGTGGCTGCGCGCGAACTGCACAGCTGCACGAGACGATCGCACGTCTGTACCCACACAGATCATCGTCACCCCAGCAGCTCGTGACTCGGCATAGATTTCCTCGCGGTTCACTGGGTAGAATTCACTATCATGCAGATGACAGTGAGTATCGATGTAGGCAACTGGAGTTTCGTCAGTGTTATGCATCTGCGTTCGGAGGAGTTGCGGCTTGAGGTACCGGCGCAGCTGGCGCTTGTGGTGCACGCGGGTCGGTAGTGTGGAGATATATCTTTGGGAAAAGCGGCTGGATGTCATTTGGCACGACACCGGTTTTGAACAACGTGCGAATTGCCTCAGCAGTAGCTGGCATAAATGGCGTGAGCATATCCGCTATCTGCAGCAAAGTGCTTGCCGCATGCGCCAGGACATCGCTCAGATGGTCGGCTGCCTCTGTGTCTTTGTCGCGATTTTTGGCGATTTCCCACGGTTTGACGCTTTCAAGATATTGATTGAGCGAGCGCACCGTATTCCAGGTAATGTCGATAGCTTGGTTGAATTCGAAATGATCCATGGCAGCACGGTACGGGCCCATATCATGCTCGGCTTGCGGCGAATCGCCGATCACGCCTGCCTGGTAGCGCATAATCATGGCCGCAACACGCTGCACCAGGTTGCCTAGGTCATTGCCAAGTTCATTGTTGTAGGCATGTTCAAATTTCTCCCATGTGAAATCGCCGTCATCTTGTGTCGGGACGTGTCGTGAAAAATAATACCGAAATGCATCGGTGCCATACTGTTTGATTACTTCGGTTGGCTCCACGCCATTGCCCAGACTTTTGCTCATTTTTGTATTGCCAACCGTTACAAAACCATGGACAAGAATTGTTTTTGGGAGCGGCAGACCAAGTCCAAGCAAGATCGCCGGCCAAGTGCCAGCATGAAAGCGCAAGATATCTTTGCCAACTACCTGTACATCAGCTGGCCAAAATTCTCGCCACTCTTCTCTGTCGGGGTAGCCTATGACAGTCAGGTAGTTACTGAGTGCATCGAGCCAGACATACATCACCTGACTGTCGTCGCCTGGCACGCTGACACCCCAGCTGAGGTTTTTGCGAGGACGACTCACTGACACGTCTTTGATGCCGTCTTTGATGAGCTCGAGAAACTCTTTTTTACGAAATTCAGGCACAATACGCAGTTTGTTTTTCTCGATCGCTTCGCGAATGTGCTCCGAGAAATGACTAGCTTTGAGATAATAGTTTTCTTCGCTCAGGCGCTCATAGGGCTTTTGGTGGTCGGGGCACGTACCGTTGTTGTCGCCAGCTTCTTTGTCAGTCACGAAATTTTCGCACCCTGTGCAGTACCAGCCTTCATATGCTCCCTTGTAGATCAAGCCAGCTTTTTCGAGCTCCTGCCAGATGTACTGGACCGCACCTTTGTGGTGGCCGTCGGTTGTCCGGATAAAATCAGTTGCGCTGACATTGAGCATATGGATCAAGGTTTGGAAATTGCCATACATTTGATCGACGTAGGCTTGCGGCTGGAGGCCCAATTCAGCAGCTTTGGCGGCAATTTTGTTGCCATGCTCATCGACACCTGTCTGAAAACGCACGTCGCGGCCGTTTTGGCGCTGATAACGAGCCCAAATATCCGCCAATGTATAGTCGAGCGCATGGCCAATATGCGGCTGTCCGTTGACATACGGAATTGCAGTACAAATATAGAGATTCTTTCCCATTGCAACCTAGTATACCAGAGGTCGTATGATGTTGTATACTGATGGTATGCATAAAACCAAAAGCGGTTTCACTCTTATCGAACTTTTGATCGTTCTGGTAGTGATTGGTATTCTGGTTGGTATCACGCTCGTCACCTACCGTGGAACTCAAGGCCGTGCCCGCGATACGGAGCGCTATGACGACGTACAGATTATCATGAAAGCGCTCGCTCTGTACTATGCCGATAACAATACTTATCCACCCACTTCTGCATCTCCCTCAGCCAATGGCTGCACAACAAGTAGCTATAGCTACAGTTGGGCGACTGATGGCACCTGGATGAAGCCGCTGATCGATGGCGGTTATCTCAAAAAAATCCCTCTTCCACCAGATAACAGCTGCAACTCGTACTATAGCTACCTCCACCCAGCGCCAACTGATTACTCCTGCCCAACCCGGACAAAAGATTATTACGTACTCAGAATCACTGGCGCCGAGGGTATGCAGCCTGTAGATTCAAAAACATTTACTCCTTGCGTAGGCGCATCAACCACCTGGAACGCTTCTTCGAGTGTGTGGGTATTCACGAGCGACAATATTACCTAAACCTACGGTTGTCGTCGCACAAGACCAAGCGCGACGAGCCAACGAAATGACAGTGGCCAGAGAACGTAGTACAGCATGAGGTACATGATAGCGCACGTCGCGATCATGGTGACGTAGCGCTGTAAATCGGTCATGCCACCATTGCCAAACAAAACGATTGTCAGTGGAATCGTCACAAACATCGTAGCGATGAGCACGAACAACAAAAACACAGCCCAGACCAGCCACAAAAACGCCTGTACCTTCCAGGGTACAAAAACATACTGTTGCTGCATGCGCCGAATATGTTTTTTGAAAAAAATGTTTTTGGTAATACTTACTGGACTACCGATAAACTCAATGGCAAGCCGCATACACTCATCGTAACTAGTATGATGTTGCATAGACATTCCTCGCAAGCTGTTGCCATTGCTCTATTGAGAGATCCTCAGCGCGTAGATCAGGATCGATACCCGTCTGCTCAAGCAACTTGGCTGCAGCTGGTTTTGAGATCGCGAGCCCTGCTGCAATCGAGCTGCGTAGCTTTTTGCGCTTCGACGAAAAACCTGCTTTGACAACACGAAATACCGCACGCTCTTCGCTGGTATCGACAAGTGGCTGTGGTCGAGTCCGAAGGACAATCACCTGCGAATCGACTTTTGGCGGTGGTGTGAAAAAATCTCGCGAAACCTCTATACCTAGTGTTGCTTCTGCGTAGAGCTGCGCGCTCACCGCCAAAATACTCATATTGCCTGGCCCGGCCGCGATGCGCCTCGCAACTTCTTTTTGGACCAGCAGTACGGCGATTGACGGTTTGTTCTTGGCTGTCATGAGCGTCTCAACAATTTTGCTCGTGATGTAATAGGGTACATTGGCCACGACTTTATAGCCGTTTGGAAGACAATCAAGCTCGAAATTCAGAATGTCCGCGTGGTGCACTTCCAGATGCTTGCCTGGAAATTGTCCCGGTAGCTGACGCGCCAGCGTTTCATCAAACTCAACAGCCACTACCTTCTCGGCGCGTCGCAGCAACTCGCTGGTAAGCGTACCGAGGCCTGGACCAATTTCGAGCACCGTATCGGTAGGCATAATTTCAGCATGATCGGCAATCGCACCGAGCACCGTACGGTCACGTAGCCAGTGTTGTCCAAGAGATTTGTTGGTCGGCATCGCGACTAATACCAGCGATTTGCTGTCCAAAATGCGTATGCGCCCGCCCAGCCACCATAGCGACCCTTGACATAGGCATCGCCCCAGCGCAATGCCACGACTGGGTCGTCCCAGTTTGGACCAAGTTTGCTACATGGCAATGCCTGCACCAGTCCGCATGCCCCGCTTGAGCGATTCATGGCACTAGGGTTCCACCCAGACTCTTTTTGAATCAACCATTCTGCGTAGCCATAGTCACTCTCTGCAATACCAGCTGCAGCCATCCAATCAGTGTGCGATCCGGCTGGGAGGTTGACCCTGACGCCAATCACTTCAACTTGCTTGACCGGCTCTTTTGTAGTCACACTATTGATAACTTCTCGTTTGACTTCCTTGCCATTTTGCATGGTGATTTTGTAGGTGACGGTCTTGCTGCCATCGACGCCGGCTGTTTTTACCTCTTTGTAGCCCTTGCTTTGGTTGGCGTCTTTGATCTGTTCGACTGGATAGGCGACTGCTTCTTCGACATTGACAGTTTGCTCGCCGTTGCGCCATAGCTCGACGCGCATGTCAGCAGTCAGTCGCGCGCTAGGCCCTGGGACTAGCGTGTCGTTGGCCTGTGGGACAATCGCTTTTTGCTTGAGCAGTTCAGCCACAGTCGAAGCAAACGTATACACTTCAAGTGGTTGACCATAAAACACCACGTTGACTTTCATAGCTCGGCGGATAGAGAGTACCTCAGCCGCACCAACCTGGCTTATATCGGTTGCCGTGGAAAGTGTGGCCTGATCTTCATCGCGTAGCTGCAGCCCAGCTTCTTTTGCAATCTGCTTGCCGGTGCGATACGAGGTGATCACTTTTGTCTCTGACGCGCCATCGCGAATAACAACGGGACGCGCCCGATAGAGGTTAACTTGATAGGACGATGCGACAAGCGCTTGGTCGAGCGAGGGCTCCGTGCGGTCTTTTGCATCGAGCACAATACCGGCCTCAGCCAGCGCCTCTTTCAAGGTGGCTTTGGTGGTCATGAAGCCTTTTTCGGTACCATCGTCGTAGACGGTAATAATATGCGCGTTAGTGGCTCCAGTCGTTGACTCAGCATGCGCCTGACGCGCTACGACCAAGAAACAAATCAGCGCTGCGACGAGCACAAGGCTGGCAGACAACACGATCTTTAAGTAGTGTCTTGTAGGAATAATGGTGTGCATTATATAGATGTCGCGCCGACTCCACCTCGGACACGTTCATCTCAGTATAGCAAACTTTGTGTGTGCCGCCAACTTTAGCGACGCTGTAAGCGGGCGTATTCGATATTGAGTTTTTTGGTCGCGCCATGCACAAACTGCACTGTCACCGCCAGGCCGTCAACATCGATAACCTCACCTTCACCAAATTGTGGCGACTGCACTTGGTCGCCTACCTCAAAATCATTGACGACTTCGTCATATTCGTTGCGTGGTGGCGCCACAAAAGCTGGCTGGCGCATGGCGACTTCATGCCCCATATCCTCGAGAAACCGCGAGGGCGCTGCATAGCCACGCATGCCAAATTGCATTCGACTCTGTGTGTACGTTAGATACAGCTCTTCCCGAGCCCTGGTCATGCCCACGTAACAGAGACGGCGTTCTTCTTCGAGTTGACGCGGGCCTTCTTCGAGAGCTCGTTGGCTCGGAAACAGCCCGTCTTCCATGCCAACCATGTACACCACTGGAAACTCAAGACCCTTGGCAGCGTGAAGTGTCATCAGCGTCACCGCACTTTCGTCGCGTACCGTGTCGACACTGCTCATCAGCGCAACCTCTTCGAGCAGGTCACTCAGGCTTGCGTAGAGTTTTGCGTCGTTGACGAGCACATTGAGATTGGCTTCACGGTCTTCCGCCTGGGGCGAGCCGTCAAGAATATACTGGCGATAGCCAATCTGCTCAATCAGCTTCTCGATCAACTCGCCAGGGTTGGCTTGCTGCATGGTCGCCACTTGGAGCGTACGCATAGTCTCACCGAGACGATACAGCGACTGCCTGGCACGTGCCGTAATCGTCGAGACTTGGTCGACCACGAGCAGCGCCGACAGGACATCGAGCCCACTGCTCGCCTGCCATGTGATAAATTTTTCAAAACTCGTCTCCCCAATCCCTCGTGTCGGTACATTGACGATGCGGCTAAAACTCATAATGTCTTGGGGTTGATACAAAAGACGCAGATAGGCAATGATGTCCTTGATCTCTTTGCGATCATAAAACCGCACGCCACCGATAAGTTGATAGGGAATGCGGTGCTGCAAAAATGTCCGCTCAAACGCAAAACTTTGCGCATTGGTGCGATAGAGCACGGCAAAATCACTGAAACGACGCGTCCCTGCCGCGACCTGCGCCGCAATACGACTGGCTACCGTATATGCCTCTTCGAGCTCGTCGTAGACGGCGTGGACTTGTACGGGCGTCCCTTTGCCTACCTCTGTCCAAAGCATTTTGTCGGTACGTTCAATATTCTTGCTAATGACATTGTGGGCCGCCTCGAGGATGGCACTTGTCGAGCGATAGTTTTGTTCTAACTTGACGACGACAGCACCCGGAAAGTCATGCTCGAATCGCAAAATATTTTTGAAATCCGCGCCCCTCCATGAATAAATGGAGTTATGCACTGCTACATCATCTGCGATATAGCTATGGACATTGGCGATATCAAGATCATACACCTTCCCTCGATAAAACTCTTTTTTACACTCTACAATGATGTCGTCAATCAATTGACCTTCGTGCCATGCAGGCACTTGCATACCGGGGTGGAGTTGTGAGGCTGGTAAAAATAAATACTTTTGCTTAGTCATGAAGCTACTTCGACTGACTTGTATGGTAGTGGACTGACTGCCCGCCAGGAAACGTTCGAGCGAACCAAAGTCGAGACTGTATTTCTCTGCTCGCCATGTTCCCGCTCTTCCTGCCCGAACACTGAGCCCTTGCTGCTTAAATACATCGAGACTTTGTGCGTACGTTGTATTGAGCGAGAGTCGACTCGCCGACCATGGACTTTGCGTACTGACTCGTCTATCACCAAAAAGCACAAGGTTTACTACAACACGAGAAACCTGACCGCGAGTTGTTGCCTGAGGTATAAAGTGAGGATAGTCAGGGTGAAGGCCATGGTCTCGCATGAGCGCCGTCGCACGACTTGTTGTATCGATATTGCGATACAATTCATCAATTTGTTGCTGCGTCAAGACGCTAGTCCCTTTGAGGCTCGCTCGAAATCTCATCATCGGTACACCGTATTGGTAGCTGACATAGGCCTCTTGATAGTTTGCTTCGGCACGCGTATCGCACATTTTGATCACCCACATGCGGCTGGCTCGTTCTTGGTTGGCGCGTACACGCAACCCAATCGCATCTTTTTTGCCGTCGTACCGCGTACCTTTCGCGATACCTACACGATACCCATATATTTCACTATGCATAAGATACACGAAGTAGCGATTTGTGGTGTGAAATCGACCAAATAGCAAATGATTTGGAGTCACCCGCACACAGCGCCCTGACGCTGTCGTGATCGCGATCAGATCTCCCTCATAGTCATACGATCGACAGTTTGTGACCATTGCAGGGGCAACTTTTCCGTACCCAGCAGGCGCCGTTACAGTCTGGCCCTGTGCTATTTGCTCAATCTGGCGATCGCCATCCGGTGTCTTGATAGGCGTGCCCTCTGGGAAGCACTGCCAGTCGTCCCCTACGACACAGATATTTTGCGCTTCACTCACCAATAATTTGACAATCGCGTACTGCGCGGCGTTGGTATCTTGGTATTCATCGATCAAAATATAGCGAAACTGGCGACGATACTTTTCTCGTACCACCGACGACTCCCGCAGTAGCCGCACTGTCTCTATCAATAAATCGTCAAAATCAAGCGCACCGGCTGTCTGCCGAGCTGTTTCATATGCCGTGTAGATTTTGGCTACTGCTTGCTGAAAGGGGTAGTGCGCAGTGTCGGCGTATTCCTGTGGCGACAACAGCTCATTTTTTGCAGTACTAATTGCCGCACTGACTGCTCGAGGCTTCACTGTCGCATTCGCAATCGACAGTTGTTTCATGACCTGCTTGATAAGCCCCTGTCGATCATCTTCGTCATAGATCACAAAGTTTTTGGCAATCGAAATCGCCTCTCCATCCTGGCGCAGCATGCGCACACAGATACCGTGAAATGTACCCATCCAGGGCATGAAGTTACGGGGAGGAGCTGTTGGTGAAGTGTTCTGAGTTCTCAGTTCTGAGTTCTGAGAAAGATGCACTTCTCTCTCTGCCCGACGCGACGGGCTGCTGCCTGCACTCGTCAGTTTCCATAGCCGCTCTCGCATTTCCTTGGCGGCTTTGTTGGTAAAGGTAACTGCCAAGATTTCATGCGGCCAGACGTTTTTCTCGGTGAGAAGATAGGCAATCCGATGCGTCAGCGTCTTGGTCTTGCCGCTGCCAGCTCCCGCCAAAAGCAACAACGGTCCTTCCGTCGTTTGCACAGCAGTTCGCTGGGCATCATTAAGCCCCTCAAGAATATCCATTACTCTCAGTATAAATGATTACTAGCGAAGAAAGTAGAAGTACGCCGCACCACCAGCAGCACCAACGGTAGTCAAGACGAGCGCCCAAATAATCCACGTCCATATCGACGCTTTCTTGTGTGGCGCGGGCGCGTCAACCGCTTTGTGATAGGTTGCCGTGTCGTAAATTGCACCGTTTGTCTGATCGCCAGAGCTTGGCTGCTCAGCATATTGCTGGGCAATTGAACCGCCCGCGGCGGGCTGAGCTGAAGTTGTATCGGTATCGGTATTGGCTAATTGCTCGTCGAGGCTTGTGGCAGTTTCGTTCTCGACTTCAGCAGCTGCTGTCGTCGCTTCAGAGGAAGAAGGCGCCACTGTTTCGTGTGCTGATTCACCCTCTATAGCATCTTGAGATGCCTCTGACGCTACGTGAGCGTCACTCGGCTGATTCTGGTTGCTGTCAGGTGTTGCCATATCGATCGGGTCTGGCATAGCACCAGGATAGGCACCAAGTGGTCGTTTGTCGACTTTTGCATCGGGCAGAAATGGCGACTCAAGTGGTTGGTCGGCAGTACTAACCTGCGGCAAATCAGCTTCGGCAGTCGAAAGATCATCGGCTTGAGAAGCAGTATCGTCATTGGCTGCAAACGCTTCAACTTCAGCTTTTGTTGCCTCTAAGTCAGCCGTGTTGTCTTGAGACGTTTGGCTCGGTGCATCGTCGTGCGTGTCATCACTTATCGCTGTCGGCTCTTGCATCATATGAGAATCTTCTGGTACCGAAGCCGTTCCGGTCGACTCCATGTCGACAGACAGTACATCAGGCGTTGGCATATCAGATGAGCCAGCGGGCTCATCAGACGAGATATTTTCAGCTTTTGGCTCCGGATCATTCGTACCAGTGGCACCAAGATCATTTTCTGACAACGAAGAAGAGAGGGTCGTGACAGGCTGCACAATCGGCGCTTGACGGCTCACAGGAGCTGGTGCAGGCTTGGAGGTAGGGGCCATAATATCCATAAATTGTCCGCGTCGTTTGGCGGCAAGCGGCACAGCGGGCTGCGAAGTATCAGCAGTAGGAGTGGCGGCAGTCGCACCACCTGCTTGACCGACAGCTGCAGCAGACGTCGCGAGCTGACCCGCATCTGCACCCGAAGGCTCAATCGCAATCACGTTCTCGGCAGGATCATCTGCTCCAGGTAAGCGCTTGCTGGTGTCTACTCCTGACATCAAGGTGTTTACTGCTTTATCAAGCTCGTCAAAGTCTAGGTCTGTCATTATTTCTTCTTTCCTTTTGCAGCTACCTTGCTGGCATGCGCCTTTTTAATAATTGATGCGAATCCATGAATATCGAGACTTGCGCCACCGACTAATAGACCGTCGATACCGTCAACTGCCAAATAACTGGCTGCGTTGTCTGCACTGACACTGCCACCATACAACACGCGTACTTTCCTGGCGGTTGCCGCACCAAACAGATGTCCAATTTGCGTGCGAATCGCTTTTGCGGCCTGGGCAACATCACTCGGAGTAGCAATCACATGATCTGCAAAATCTTTGCCGTTACTAATTGCCCACAGCGGCTCATAGGCCACCACGAGACGATCAGCTTCTTCGCTTGTGATGTTGCTCAGACCACCGATCAGCTGGTCACGTAGTACGTCGTTTGTCTCACCAAGTGAGCGTTCACCAGCCGTCTCGCCGATGCACAATACTGGCACGATTTCGTTGCGATAGGCCGCCTGCACTTTGTTGCGAAGGTCACGATCACGCTCTCCAAAAATATGTCGGCGCTCGCTGTGACCAACCAGCGCATACGACACCAGACCACGAAGTTGCGTCGCAGACACTTCACCAGTGTACGCGCCGCTATCTCGCCAATAAAAATTCTGCGCAGCTAGCTTGAACTGGTGATGGGGATTCTGCAACGACAGCGCTTGGAGCGCAAGCATTGTCGGCGCCAGCACTACTTCGGTATCTGGGTCGGCCGGCACCATGTCTGCCAGTTGATGGATAAACAAGCTCGCCTCATGGATATTGAGGTTCATTTTCCAGTTTGCGATAATTAGTTTTTTGCCCACGATAGAAAAATTGCTTATGGTTACTACGCACCAGTGTACGCTATTTTTTGGCTGGGAGCAAACATTTGATACCGGGAAGGACTTTGCCGCTCATGAGCTCCAGGCTTGCGCCACCGCCCGTGCTGATATGCGTGAAATGTTGGCTGGCTTTTTTGTCCCAATTGAGCACAAAATCTGTCGTATCGCCACCTCCGATTACGGAAGTAATATCAGGATGAGACGTCAGGCACTGGGCCAGTGCCACCGATCCTTTGGCAAATGCAGGCAACTCAGCCATACCCAGCGTGCCATTCCAAATCACCGTTTGGGCTGACGACACCACCTCGATCATGGCCTCGACTGACGCCGGACCGATATCGAGTGCGTACTCGCTATTGCCGACAGCGCGCGCGCTGATATCTTTGCGCGTTGCCGTCACTTCGAGTGACGTACTCACCCCAAGATCGACAGGCAGCTGCAAAAACGTTTTGGCGGCTTTGTTGCCGACCTTTTGACGAATACTCTCATAAATCCGCTCAATCACTTCATCTTGCGCAGGCTCTATCTTGCTTTTGCCCATACGCATACGATCATGCGCCAAAAATGTGTTGGCCATCGCACCACCAAGTACAATCGTATCGGCAACTTTCACCAGCGCTTGAATCACCCCAATTTTGTCGCTGACTTTTGCTCCACCAAGCACAGCCACGAGAGGTCGAGCGGGATGTTTCATCGCCTCAGTAATCGTCATATATTCACGCTCTAGCAGCAGCCCGGCCATACTGGGAAGATACTGCGTAATTGCACTCGTGCTAGCGTGCGCACGGTGAACAACCCCAAATCCATCTTGGACAAAGTACTGAGCATGGGTCTGTTTGGCGAGCTGCCTGGCGAACGCTGAGTCATTTGCCTCTTCTTCTGGGTGAAAACGCAGATTCTCAAGCAATGTCACAGTACCCTGAGGGGCACGCTTGATCGCCATAAATACCTTTGGCCCGACACACTCATTGACAAAGCGTACATTGTGACCCAGTAGG
Source organism: uncultured Candidatus Saccharibacteria bacterium (assembly GCA_964602775.1). Taxonomy (GTDB): domain Bacteria; phylum Patescibacteriota; class Saccharimonadia; order Saccharimonadales; family Saccharimonadaceae; genus Saccharimonas. The sequence continues at coordinate 25,346 of CAZRRY010000004.1, forward strand.
GTGGCAAGACGTTTGGCAACTGGCTCTAGTGAGTAGGCGGCATCACGTGTACCCTCTGGCCTACCGAGGTGACTGATAATCACGATCCGGCACTTCTCCTCAAGCAGTTTCTGAATCGTTGGCAGGCTCATACGGATCCGATAGTCGTCTGTAATATCGCCTTTTTTGTTCAGCGGAACGTTATAATCTGCTCGCACCAGCACTGTTTTGCCGCGTAGCGATACGTCGCGCATCGATAGTTTATAGAATTTCCCACTCATCCTATGACGTATCATAGCAAAATTACGTGCTGAAATCACTTTTTTACTGATTCCTTCGATATAACTATCCGACCCGCCTTCGGGGCCAAACCGACCAGCAGGACACGCAGAGAGTTTGAGACTCAAGCTAAGTGTACTCTTGACACGTCGTTATTTCGGCGTATTATCAATCATAGATAGTGTAATTAAAACACGAAGGAGATCTACTCATGCGCAGCCGTCAACAAGAAATTATCAATGAATTTAACGTCCTGCCTGCAATTGACCCCGAACGAGAAATTCAGCAGCGGATCGCTTTTTTGACCGCAAAACTAGGCGAAACCGGTAGAAAAGGCTTCGTACTCGGCATCTCTGGCGGCCAGGATTCACTGCTAGCTGGTTTGCTGGCTCAACAGGCTGTAGTGCAACGTCGTGCAGCTGGGTACGACGCCGAGTTTCACGCCATGCTTCTACCCTATGGCACGCAAGCTGATCGCGCCGATGCCGAGCTTGCCTGCTCGGTCATCAACCCCGACCACCTCCATGATATTGATATCAAGCCGGCGACAGATGCCGTGGTGCATAGTTTCGAACGTGCCGGTATGCGGATAGGAGATTTTCACAAAGGCAATATCAAAGCACGCCAACGTATGATTATGCAATACCTCCTCGCAGGCGAGAAAGACCTTCTCGTGCTCGGCACCGATCACGCGGCCGAAGGCGTGACGGGGTTTTTCACCAAATATGGCGATGGTGCAGCCGATATCTTGCCACTGGCGGGACTCAATAAGCGCCAAGGCCGAGAACTACTGACATTTCTTCGTGTACCCGAGATTTTTACCACCAAACCACCGACTGCCGACCTCCTTGACGATCGACCTGGTCAGCCTGATGAGCATGAACTAGCGATCACGTACGAGCAGATCGACACCTACCTAGAAGGCGGAGTTGTCGACGAACCTATAGCCAAAGCAATCGAGCAGCGGCATGACGCGACTAGGCATAAACGTCGCCTACCTGTTGGATATGAACGAACTGCTACTCGATAATACGCACGCGAATCGTATCGGTACCACCAGCCACACCAGGCTGGTGACCGCTGACAATCACACACACCATACGGTTCATCTGACCAAAATAGTGCTTACCAAATAATTCTTTGGCGAGTCCCACACCAGCTTTTTCTCCATCTGGACGCACGAAACTCCTTGTCGCGTAGTTGAGCGCCAGCTGCTGGGCAGTTCGCTTTTCGCTGGTTACGGCAACGATGGGCATATGAGGCCGACAGGCGGCGATATTGGCAGCAGTAGCGCCAAATTTTGTTTCGGCAATGATATTGTGCGCATCGATCTCTTCAGCAATCGACACGGCTGCCTGCGATATCGCGTTGAGCGACTCAAACCCACTTTTGACCACACGAGCATCGGTCTCGGTTACCGGCCAGTTTTCCTGTGTGTAAATAATCGTTTTTTTCATCGCTGCGACCGCTTCAATCGGGTAGTGCCCGTTAGCCGTTTCGTCGCTCAACATCACTACATCTGCCCCCTGCACGGTTGCTGTCGCCACATCGCTAACTTCTGCGCGAGTTGGCTCGGGTGCATTCATCATACTCGCCATCATCTGCGTCGCGACAATACTCAGCTTGCCATGCTTGCGACAAAGCGCGATGATCTGCCGCTGAACAATCGGCACCACCTCGGCGCCAGCCTCTACCGCCAGGTCGCCTCGTGCTACCATGACACCGTCGCTCGCCTTGACAATTTTTTCGAGTACCGTTGGCCTAATGGCTGCTTTGGTCTCGATCTTTGCGATAATATGCGCGTCACTGCCAAACCCGAGCAAGATCTGCCTGAGGTTCTGAATATCTTCTTCGCTCTGCACAAAACTAAGCGCCACGTAGTCATAGTCCTGAGTTGCGCCAAACTCAATATCTTGGAGATCTTTATCAGTCAAGATATCGCCACCAAAATCAGTGTCTGGCAGGTTGATGCCTTTTTTGCTCATCAACGTACCGTCGTTACGAACATGCAATTTAACGGCAGTGTCAGAAAGTATCTCTTTGACTGTGGTGCGAATATTGCCGTCGTACAGGTAGATCGTTTCCCCGACCTTTACTTTGCTCGCGAGGTTGTATTGTACTGGCATCGTCAACCCATCATGCTGCTCGCACGCATAATCAAGAACGATATCATCGCCCTGTTTGACATGCTGCTCATTGTTGTTTAACACACCGAGGCGAATTTTTGGCCCCTGCAAATCTTGCAGCACCGCTACTGGGCGACCATGCGCCTCGCTCGCCTCACGAATCCACGCCAACTGCTGGATACGTTCGTCGTAGCCCCCATGACTAAAATTGAGCCGGAATCCATTTGCCCCCGCTTCGATCAATTGCTGAATACGTTCAGGATTATTGGTCGCCGGCCCGACTGTTGCTAAAATCTTTGTTCGTTTAAAAAGTGTGTTCATTGTTCCTAGTATACGTGAGAAGGAGGCTCAGACAAACCCTACTGAGCGGCCCAATCAGTTGGGACACGACCATCTTCTACGAGCGAGCGAAAGTGCCAGTCGCCTCTTCCTTCGGTTTTGTAGGTCCAATAAAACCAGCCGTCTGCCTGTCGATAGGCTGCGATTTGCCGTGCCAGGTGCTCGTCAAGCAGTGCAGGATGTTCAGAAGCTGGCTTTTTTGCGAGCGATTCGTGTGCAAGCATATTACTCCACTCACCGACAATCACTCCCTGCCAGCGCTGGAGTGCCCCGGCTAGCCTTCCATGCCAGCCAATCAAGCCCCAATACAACCAAAGTGGCGTCCAGCGATATCCAAGAAACGCAAAATGATACCAGTGAATGTCCATCGTCACAGGTTGTCGGCCATTCTCCCATATCGCCGCACTGAGCAGCCGCGGCGTGAAAGCATCGTGAAAGATTACCCGCGTATGAGGACGCAGTCGTGCGCTTACTTCGCGGTAGGCACGGTTATAAAACTTGCGTAGCTTCCACTGCACCACACCCGGCTTCGGCTCATTGATAAGCTGCAGACCCCAGAGTCTTGGGTGGTCGCAGTAGCGCTCGGCTAGCCGGCTGAGTGTCGTCACCGTCTGCTCACGATAGCGGCTCTCTCGGTACCAATCGGCACGCCCTACCCGCCCACTATGGTCTTTGCCGTTTTGACTGCCGGGTGCACCGTGGAGCGAGATCACGATATCGATGTCATATTTTTTGGCCATCACAAATGCCCAGTCGAGGCGCCCGATACAGGACACATAGGGTGCATCGCCCTCCATCGTCCAGTATCCGACCGGAATCCGCACTGCATTGACACCATTTGCCTGCATCCACTGAAAGTCCTCTTCGCGGATAAAGTTTTTTTGGTGGTCACGTAGTTTTGCAAGTGCACCTGGCGTCTGCAAAAACTCATACTCATCGACAGCCGTCGTGCCCTCAAACAAACTTGGTGTGATCCATCGCTCGAGCAATAGCCACCCGCCAAGATTAACTCCACGCAACTTTCTCATACCTCTAGTATACTGTTATTCGTCGCGCATGTCGCGAATCGGATTGCGACGAATGTTGCGTAGAAGTGGCAATGCCATACCGAGGAGCCCCGAAAGAAATACTGCGCCGGTCACCCATCCGAACGCCGGAGACACACCGATCAAGTGGATGGCATCTTTGCTGTCAGACAGTCCTAGCGCCAGCTGCGCCGACGTCGTAATAGGCACCCAAAGCGACTGATCTGCAATCAGCACCACAACCAATGCAATCGCAATCGACACCACACTGATTCCGACACAGAGCAGCAGCGTATAGGTGGTATACACCTGAGCGATATCGAGTCGCTTAAATCCGATTGCTCGAAATACCGCTGTCTCACGACGCCCATCGGCAATCATACGGCCGATCGTTAGGCTTGATATGATAGCCGCCAGTGCCACAATCACGACAGTAAGCCAAAACAGAAACGTATCGACACCTTTTTTGGCGTCATCGATCCCCAGACTATTACTGCCAAATGGCGTCAGCATGACCTGCTTCTCCTTTGGGAGACATTCGCCCATCATGCTCATGCTGCAACTCTCGTTTTTGCTAAATGCACGCGCTTGGTCAGCGCTCGCAAACTCTGCAAACACCGAACCGCCCATGCCCATCAACGGATTGCCTACTGTGTCTTTGGCAAAAATCGTGTCATAGGTCGTGCGACTTGGCAACTGGCTATACATTTCCTGTGGAATTGCAAAGCGAAATGACTGCGTCGCAAAGATAGTCGAGATCAAATCACCAAACCCAAACGACATGTTTTCTGTATCGTACATACTGTTTGGTGCGATTCCCACGACATGGTAGGTAACTTTACGCTGGATAGGATCAACTGCGACGCCAAATTTACGTTTAAAATCTTGTTGCTTGGTGGTCAGCGCCTTTTCATCGGCGGGGCGTGTATCGCTAAGAACTGGCGCTGGAGCACACGTTGTTGGGTCCGGCGTGCCATAGATAAGTGTCGGCTTCACGTAGTCGCTCTTGCCTTTATTTGCAGCGATCTCTTTGGCGACCATTTGCGCCTGCCCGATCTGGTCCAGACTAACTGAATTGCGGTAACAAACAGAGAATGTTAGATTTTTGGCTTTTTGGCGCAGCTCCTGCATATAATTCAGCTTCTGAGATGCGGAGACCGAGCCTGTCGGCATCGCAAAATCAAGCAGTTTAGCGGCTCGTTTTTGGGTGACCACAACAGGAATCTCGTCGCTCGCAGGCGACCACCCATGGTCTTTGAGCATATAGAGTGATACCAACCCTTGTGGTGCGAGGGTGACATCTTGAACGTCAGTGGGCGCGCCCGTGAACGAATTGCGCTTGGCTGCATCGGTATCAAACGATTCTTTGCCCTGTACCATCTCTGTCATCATGCCATCGCTTGGGCGCACACTAGAGATCTCGTACAGTGCCGTTGGGTGATAGGGCGTCGCAATTGTTTTTAGTTTGTCGAGCGTCACTTGTGGGGTGTTTTTTGCATTCACTTCCGCCATCAACTGCTGACCGATCTTGCTGTCAGTGGAAAGTGTTTTTTCACCAGTCGTGGTATCGATGATCGTATAGGGTTTTGGCTCACTACTGGGGTCAAATTCCAGCCCCACGCGCTTTGCTTCTTGTTTCATTTCGTTCACTCGCTCATCGTACAACTTCTGAGCCCGAGCAATCACTTCTTTGTCGGAATAGGGGTTAGACGGTGTATTCATGGTGAAAGGCGCACTCGCACCAATAATATACCTACCGGTCATCGCTTGCTTATTGAGCCGCTCAGCACCCTGGAAAAAGCCTTGGGTAACGAGCAAGACCGTCATGATAAAGCTAAACAGCAGCCCTGCAATCACAATAGTGAATAGTGTGCGGACTTTGCGCGTGCGTGTTTTTGTCATCGCAAGTGTCAATGTGTCGCGGATGCCGATCATACAATTACTCCATCTTTTAGGGTGATGACTCTATCGGCCCGCGCGGCGACTGACTGGTCGTGCGTCACGATGACGATACTGGTGTTGAACTCTTCGCGGATTTTTTCAAACAACTCTATCACTGCTCGACCGTTTTCACTGTCGAGATTTCCCGTCGGCTCATCTGCCAGAATCACCTTGGGGTTGTTAAGCAGCGCACGAGCAATTGCTGCTCGCTGCATCTGCCCACCCGAGAGCTCTTTGGGGTAGTGGCCGAGTCGGTCGCTCAGTCCAACTGCCTCGGCAAGTTCATGCACGCGCCGTACGCGCTCGGCAGCGGGCGTGCGCAGGGGCATACCGGCAACTTCGAGATTTTTGGCTAGTTTCAAAAAAGGCTGCAGGTAGAAAAACTGAAACACAAACCCGATCGTCTGATTGCGAAATGTCGAGAGCGCTTTGTCGGACATATCGTTGAGCGTCGTGCCATCAATCGTGACATTGCCACCGCTCGGTTTGTCGAGTCCGCCAATCAACTGGAGGAGTGTGCTTTTGCCACTGCCGCTTGCGCCCGTCAGTGCCAAAAACTCACCCTTGTGGATATCAAGCGATACACCGTTGAGGGCGTGAAGTTCTGTCTTGCCTAACTTATAGGTCTTTGCAAGATCACGCACCTGTATGACCACCTCCTCAGAGATAGGCCGGCGTGGCTTGTGTTTTACCGCAGCCGTCTGCTGCTGCGCAGGCTTCTGCACATAGGCCTTAAACGCGGCCAGTGCTTTATGCGGGTCGTTATCGTAGGCTTGCAAAAATGATTCGATCGCTTGCTCGCCGCCCTCTTTTTGTTCCACACCCATGAGTATTTTCTCCTTACCCTACTGTTGTTCCAAAGATCACGCCGACAAGATAGGTGATACCCATTGCCAGCAAGCCACCAAACACTACCCGTCCAACGGCACGTGTCTTGTCTGCATTGCCCGCTCGAGCGCTCAAATACCCGACCGCCACGAGACAGATTAATACCGAGACCACCGTAGCAGGAATCCGTAGATGCGCTGGAAATAGCACAATCGTGAGAAACGGCACGATACCACCTACTGTAAAAGCAAGAAGTGAAGCGATTGCCGCATGCCATGGGTTGTTAATATCATCTGGGTCAAGATTGAAATGCATCCGTAGATGCGCCCGAAGTGCATCTTTTTTGGTCAGCTCCGCAGCAACTTGGTGTGCCAATTTGCTAGAGACACCATGCTTCATATATTCACGCGCCAGCTCATCAAGCTCCATTTCAGGATTTTCTTTGAGGTCTTTTTTCTCTTCCTTGATATAGGCTTTTTCGGCGTCACTCTGGCTACTCACCGAGACATACTCGCCGACCGCCATACTGAGCGCACCGGCGATAAGAGCAGCAAGTCCTGCGATACTAATCGCCTTGCTATCACTCGTAGCGCCCGCCACACCCATCACTACGCTCGAGATACTGACGATACCGTCATTGGCACCGAGCACAGCTGCGCGAAGTTTATTGAGTTTGCTATTGTCCGCCATGTCCGACGGGAGATCATACTTTGTGTTATCAAATTCTGGCATATCTCTAGTATACACCGTGCTCCCAGTGTTCATAGTGCTTATGTTAAATAATAATACTTGACATTTGTCAAACACTTGTATATAGTGCTGACAAACTACATTCAAGCGGGTGGGAGTCTAAGCTAACTAAGCAGGAGAAAAGACACCGTGTTGAAACGTATACTAACTCGTACTCGTACAGTGATGGCTGCAACACTTATCGTGGCTGCACAAATAATCCAGGTAGCATCACCACTGATGCCTGTGGCAAAAGCAGCAACCACCTATCCAACTCCACTGCCGACCGGCGTGGTTACCGATATCCAAATATGCCATGCCAATAGCAACGACAAAACCCCTTATATTAGCAATATCGTATCTGTCAGTGCAGCAGACCCTACGAGTGGTCATGGTAGTCACACAGGTCCAGTTTGGAACCCGACACTAAAAAATAACCATATTGCATGGGGTGATATTATTCCACCGTTCTCATATAGTGGGGCGGGCGGAACGACACAGTACTATCCAGGCATGAACTGGAACCAAGATTCTCAGATGATCTGGCAGTACGGCTGTAATCCCTACTTGATTCCACCGACTGTGTACGCACCAATTGTCACTGTCACGCCAATCGCCTGTACCGCTGGTACGGAGAGCGTCGATACCTTCAAGGTTGATATCACCAACACCAACGATCCGTTTAATGAAACCGTGACGTACACTGTACAAGTAAAAAATGCTGCCGGCGCCGTCGTTGCTACTCAGACGATCACCCTGCAAGATGAATGGATCCCCAGTACCGATCCTACCGTGACGACGCTTGTGCATGGCAGCCCTTATCAAGGCACTCTCACCTTTTCAGGCCTTCCAGCTGGCACGTATAGTGTTGTCGTCACTGGCAACGAAACGCTCCCTGACACGACAAGCAAGACCAACATCACCAAAACTGTCACACTCAACCAGTGTCACGAATTCATCACTGTCACGCCTGTCATGCCCGTCGTTGCAGCCGATCCATGCGGCACCGCCAGCGACAGCTTCACTTGGACGCCTGTCACGGGAATTGCTTACACCTACACAGATGTCGACAGTACAGTCAAGACGCTCAGTGCAGCGACTGGTACGAGTGTCCAGCCAGTTACTTACACTGGCGGCAACAATCTCACAATTACAGCGAGCGTCACCGATACCTCGCTCTATCAACTCGCGACTGGCGCAACCACATCTTGGACACTTCATTTCACCAACACAGCCTGCCCAGCCACTGTGCCTGCAGCACCTGCCGTACTTGAAACATGTGGCCCAAATAACGACACTGTTACTCCTGCCGCGTTTGATGCCGCCACTGTTGACCGTGTCGAAACAAGTGGCTGGACAAACAATACCTTTACTGTCACCTATTATGCAAAAGCTGGCTACTCATTTGGTACAGATGCTAACGGCAGCGCTATCACTACCAAAGTCTATACTGTCACCGACGCTGCAACAGTCTGTCCTGCACCGAAATTCACTCAGCCCACCTGTACCGATCGCACCGCAACAGTGCTTCTCCAAGCAGTTCAAGCTGGCTACTATTACACGGTCAGTGTCGATGGTGGCACACCAACTGTCTATACACCACTGGTTGACCAAACAGTCACACTGAGCGTATTGCCAGTCTCAGTAGTAGTTACGCTCTACCAGGGTACGCCAACGGGCCCGATCGCTAGCACCTTGATTAGCACCTACTCTGCGACATTTGTCATTCCTGACTGCCCAGTTGCGCTACCTACTCCACCTGCAACCACTGATCCTTGTGGTGTCGCCAACATCACGTGGAACAAACCAGCAGGCCTCACGGGCAACATCTGGACCGATGCCGATGGGTTTAGCTGGGTCATCAATAGTGACAACTCCTTGACTGTCACTGCACCAGCGCACTACTATTTCGAAATCAAAGATGGCATCACCATACGTAGCCATACGTTTAACGCGCCACAAGATGCCAATGTTCTCTGTGCACCCACCGGCACGCCACATGTCGTCGTGTTTTGCGGAACTATCAACAATGATGTCGCTGTTCTCCCTGAAGTTGCCGCTGACGCCCATTACACCTGGACAGTCGACTATAACGATAGCACAAATACGATCACTGTCACGGCTGTGGCAAACGAAGGCTACAGCTTCGAAAAAGGCACACAAACTGTGTGGACATTTACTGACACTCACACGGCATGTCCCGCACCTGTATTTACACCTATCGACTGCACCAGCCCTATGGGTTCAGTCGCCGCAACGTTTGACAGCGATTTCTATGACTATCGCATTAGTGGCACTGGTATCACGGGCGAGCTATCACTCACCAGTGCGACAGCATTCAAACTATCAGCTGGTGGCTCATATACCGTTCGTGTCTACATGACCGACGGCGAAGAGGAAGTGCTCGTACAGTCGTGGGACTACACCTACGCATCACTTAACTGTACTCCAGGGAAAGGCGAAGTACCTGTTACGCCTCTGCCAATCGAGCTCCCTCACACCGGGCCAACCGAAGCGGGAAGTACAAAAGGCTTGCTGCTTGCACTTATCGCAGCGGTCGCGACCTACGGCGCTGTCTACTTTGCCCAAGGCAAACGACGATACCAAAACTAAGAGTCGGGCCTCTCCGATCTACCCTCTGCTCTCATCTGAGACAGAGGGTATTTGGTATTTTTATTACAGCCCATCTGACACATGAGTGGCTATACTTCACCTATGACTACTGCTTTTGACCATATTATCGCGATTTATAACCCCAACAGCACCAACGACGCCGCCACAAAAGCTCGTGATTTTCAACAAGCTGCCCAGCGGGCTGGCTTCGATGTCACCCTCACCGAAACGACTCACGCAGGTCACGCTGAAGAAATCGCCCAAAATATCGTCCGCCGCTACCAGCAGCCCCTACTTATCTCTGTCAGTGGTGACGGTGGCTACAATGAGCTTATCAATGGCGTCATGCAGGCAAAATCCAACACCACCAAACAGCCCGTCGTAGCAATTATCGCTGCCGGCAACGCCAACGATCACAAGCGCACCACGAGAGGCGATACCCCGCTGCTGGAGCTGATGCAAGCAGGCGCCACCAAACAACTTGACCTCTTGCGTCTACAGACTTCGACGCTCGATCGCTATGCTCATAGCTACATCGGTCTTGGTATCACGCCAGATGTCGGTCGAGCGCTCAACAAACACGACCTCAATCGGTTTCTCGAAGTCAAGCTCGTCTGGGAATCGTTTCGCGAGTTCACGCCATTTTCTATCGTGAGAGACGGCAAGACGCGGCGCTATGCCAACCTTTTGTTTGCAAATGTCAGCAGTATGTCAAAAATCCTCACCCTTGACCCAGAGGCAAATGACCTCAATGATGGGAAGTTTGAGCTTATTGTTGAACCGTGGCGCGGCAAGCGGCAACTGCTTGCGCATCTTATCAAGCTCGTCATCATGGGACACCCCAAAGCTCCACAGTATTCGACCTACAGCTTCACTATTGCCAGCGATACGACGCACGTCCAGCTCGACGGCGAAATCAAAAAACTACCGCCAAACACCGAGGTCACTATTTTATCCCAGCAATCCGCTGTGCTTTCACTCTACTAAGCACCCCTCAACCCTTGTAGAAGTCTAAAGTATATGGTAGAATTTTCGAGATGGTTACGTGAGTAGCCGTATGATACCTTAGCTTCTCGGAAAAGCACGTTCGGAGTACAAGTCCCATATGGATCACATGGTGACCATATCGGACTTCGACGCTTCGGATAAGCTCTGAAATCGAGCGCACAGTCTCATATGTCAGCTGAACTGCCATATGTGACCCCAATTTCTCGGTCATGCGAAGAAATGAGCAAGCTAATTTCGTTCGCGCGACACTCGAAATTTGGTCCCATCGTCTAACGGTTAGGACACCAGGTTTTCATCCTGGCAATCCGGGTTCAATTCCCGGTGGGATCACCAAAGTAAATACCCCTCTCTCGTAGAGGGGTATTTACTTTGGTAAGCTCTCTTCGAGAGCGAGAACCCGGAGGGTTCGTAAAGCGCGGTGCAGCAAGATTAGCTTGCTCATCTTGCAAGCAAGCGGAAATAGGGAGCGAAGCGACTGCTTTCCTGGTTGGCTATTTCTTTTGCGCTTCCAACGCGGGGATTCGAACCCGTAGGGTTCGCATACTGTCAAATGTTTCATTTGACAGTATCTAGCTGATGATAGAGCTAGAATAGCTATATCATCGAAGCGTCGGATTCGGTGGGATCACCTCCTCAACCCCCCTCCGGTACAACCCCTAACCATAACCACAATAATTGCCCAAAAAAGCAATAATTTTCACACCTACGGAGTTATATTTTATCTTATGCAGTATATGCTTATTTATTTCATAATGTATTGACTTTTTATTTGTTTTGTGATAATATGAACGAGTCACGGTAAGCGAGGTGGAAACTTGCTCGCCACAATGGGGACGTTGACAATTTGGCAGTATACAAGTTACTTTTGCGAGTTTACTTGTATGCGTATCAAATCATGCTATTTCATATGCCTATGCGCGTACTGTCCTCTAGCGCAGCGTTTTGTTACATGTACTCACTACGTGGGCAAAGCGCTGTGCTTGAGTGAAAACTCGCATAGCAACGTAATAGCTTTTGTGTTTTAGGCAAATGTGCACAGATGATTCTTCGTTCGGAAGCAGCGCGCCAGTTCAACTGGCCACTACAAGTACCGTGTCAGGTGGATTGACACGCTGCTCCCGACGGGCAGCTGGGGAAATACCCCAAACTCAGGTTTGGGGAACGACCCCGCCTACCCAGTCAAGGAGAATCAAATGTCCACGACCACCAACCCCACCACCAACACCCGTTTCGTCCTCTCGAAGGCGCCAGCTGCCGCTCTCGCGGCGCTCGGCACCATGGCGTGCGGTGCAGCAGCGCTGTATGTCATCTTCGCGTGGGCCATGCTGGTCAACGACGGCGCACTCGCACCGTTCTTGGTCGGCCTGATCGTCCCTGCTCTCTTCATCGGAGTCGTTCTGTGGATGCGTCGCGTCATGCGTCGCGCCACCAGCAACGTCACCACCGATGACGAGGGCTACGCGATGGCAATGGGCGTCCTCATCGCCATGATCGTCATCACCGCCACAGTAACCCTCGGGCTCGTCCTGTGGGCTATCAGCGGTGGCTGGGTCTGGCCGCAGTTTTGGTACGGCGTGCTCGTCCTCGGCCTCTGGGTCGTGGCGACGGCCATCCACCTCATCTACAAGTTCAAGTCCTGAGAAGGGAGTTACCATGAACCGTAGGTTCGGGCTGGCCCCCCTCATCGGGCTCGCTCTTGCATCCACGCTGGTGCTGAGCGGGTGTGAAGGAATTCACAACCCGTTCAGCTCAGCTGGACCTGGGGGCGGCGTGACGCTCACGGACGCTGGCAAGAAGACCCTGACGGTCAGTCCGTCAGACCTTCTTGAGAAGGCGAACGAGAGTGCGATCTGCAAGTCCAATGTCTTCCTCGACCACGCCCTCCGGCCGGTCGAGAAAGGAAACGCTGAGGCGCGGGATAACACCCACGCCCCGAGCATCCCGATGAAGGCGGACAACGAGAAGGCGGCCCTCACTGAGGTCATGGCCGAGCACTGTGGCAACCCCACGGAGCTCTACATGACCTTGAAGGCGCTGTCTACTTGGAAGTTCGACGGGTGGAAGCTCGTCGAGAACAACAAGTGGATCAGCGACTTCCTCAGCGCTGCTGAGAGCAAGGGCTTGCGCACCACCACCTTGTCATACAAGACCAAGGACAGCAAGGACATCATCGTCACTGTCGACTACCAGAAGACGGCCGCGATGACGAACACGCTGCTCTTGCGTGCCCAGAACGCTGGTTTCGTCACCGCTCCGTCGGTCACAAACTGGATCGTCAAGGGCGACGACACGGTGGGAGAGCTTCCTCTCTCGGTTCCGAACTCTGAGCAGGAAGGCCTCGCGGCCCTCCGATTCGAGTTCACCGAGAAGGGTACCGGATGCTTCGCGGCATTTGGCTACAACAAGCTCGACAAGCGCTTCGAGACCTTCAAGTGCAGGAAAGAGGTGGCGCCGGCCCCAGTGGGGACGACGGCACCGACTGTCGACAAGAAGTCGGCAGGGACAACTGGCAGTACGTCGAAGCACTGTCCTGCCACCTACCCGAACTGCCTTGAGCCGAAGGATCCTGCGAAGGATCCTCAGCGCAAGGGCAGCGTGCCACCGCAGGTCCAGGGGAAAAACCCTCCCCTGCCTGCACAGGCGGAGGCTCCGGCAGTGTTGGAGCCGGTGGCGCCCTACGTGCCACCGGCGCCTCCGGCGCCAGTGGCACCACCCACCACGTCGCGGGCCGCAGAACCGTCCGCGCCAGTCGCAGGGGCCAACACCCCCACGCCTGGCGCCTCGACCTGCGCTCCACCTCCGGGTAAGACGAGCTGCTAACCAGCCCAGCTTCCCCGGAAGGCCCCGCTTCGGTGTCACAACCGAAGCGGGGCCTGGCGTGGCCCACCACAAAAGCTATTGCGACCTCCTGGGGTGCAACATTTTTTCCGGTCTGTTTCTACAGACTGATGCAAAAATGTTGCCCCCGGGCAAACCCAATTTCATATGAAACGACATGATTTGATACCCCGCTGCCAAATTGACCCACTATGATGAACATTAAAAATTTGCTTATAGCCAGTACATATCGCATTTTTCAATAACAACTTCTTAGTAATCTCGAAAGGAGAAAAGCTATGAAACTACGCTCATTTGTCGGCCGACTGCCAAAGCGCAGTACGGCTGTTCTTTCAATCATCGCAGCTACTTTATTTGTGCCTGCTTTGTTGAATGCATGGGGGCCAGCACGGACTACGTTCACCGTAGCCCAGCCTGCCGACCATGTTGTGTTCAACTCGATCACAGACAACCCAGTTGTTGGTGACGAACGCCAATTCGTTGGCATCAAAGACAATACCAACACCGCCGCCGGCGGATGGCAAAATAGTGTCGTCGCACAGCCAGGCCACGAATACCTGGTACGCGTCTACATCCACAACAATGCTGCTGCAAACCTCAATCTTGTGGCGCAAAATACTCGTGTCACTGCTGCACTCTCTACTGCTACTGGCAAGAGTGTACCGATTACGGCATATGTATCAGCAGACAACGCTAGCCCACAGAAGGTCTGGGCAGATGTTAGCCTGACTTCAGCACAGGACTTCAACATTGCTTATGTTCCTGGTTCTGCAATGCTCTACAACAACGTGACCGGCCAAGCTGGTCGCGGCGTGAGTGATAGCATCGTCAATCCAGGGGGAGCTCTGGTTGGCTATCAATCAAATGATGGCAAGATCCCTGGCTGTTTCCAGTATGCTGGCTACCTTACCTTCAAGGTAAAGGCGCAGTTTGCACCTACTTCAACTGCTGACTTCACTGTTGCAAAGACGGTGAGCAAGCACGGTGCAAACCAGTGGGTTGAGAACTATACTGCTCAGCCTGGTGAAACCGTTGACTACCTACTCGAGTATAAGAACACTGGTACTGTCGTACAAAATAACGTTATGGTCAGCGACAAATTGCCTGCTGGCATGACCTATGTCGCCGGCAGCTCAGTGCTTGGCAACCCCACTAACCCTGGAGGTGTCAAAACTAACGACGGCGTCACCTCTGGTGGCCTCAACGTCGGTGGCTACAACCCTGGCCAAAACGCTTGGATAATCTTTAGCGCAAAAGTGCCTTCAGAAGCCGCCCTCGCATGCGGGACTAACGCTTTCACGAATACTGAAAATGTTGAGACTGACTACGGTAGCAAAAGCGATACCGCTGTCGTAACAGTCAACAAGACCTGTGCGCCCGTACCAGTCTACACCTGTGACAGCCTGACGGTTGACAAGATTTCGCGCACTGAGCACAAGTTCACTGTGGCAAAAACTGTCACCAATGCAACCTATGTCAAAACTGTGTTTGTGATTAAAAACGCTGCCGGTACTGTCATCGCAACTGTCGACGATGTCGATGGCGTCTATAACTATACACAGACGACCCCAGGTGCATACACTGTCACTGCGACAATCGTTGTGACGGTTGATGGCACACAGAAGACCGCGACTAGTGTTGCTTGTGCCAAACCGTTTACTGTCGAACCTGAGACGACGACACATCCTGCCGTCGAGATCAACAAAACTGTCAACGGCAAAGAGACTGCTGAAATAAAAGTAAACGAGCAATTCCAGTACGAAATCGTTGTCAAGAACACTGGCGATGTTGACCTCGTCAATGCCAAAGTTTCTGACACCGCTCCCGCTGGGATCACGTTTATCAGCGCCGACGCTGGTACGATCGCCAATAACACATGGACTGCTACTGTCAGCCTTAGGCCCGGCGAGAGCAAGACATTCAAGATTACTGCTGTTGCAAAAGCATACATCGCTG
Source organism: uncultured Candidatus Saccharibacteria bacterium (assembly GCA_964602775.1). Lineage (GTDB taxonomy): Bacteria > Patescibacteriota > Saccharimonadia > Saccharimonadales > Saccharimonadaceae > Saccharimonas. Next base: position 41,007 of record CAZRRY010000004.1, read on the forward strand.
GCGCAACTGTCAACAAAACATGTGTCGATGCTGCCGAAGTCACTGGCAACCCAGATGACTGCGACACTGCACAGACTACAATGCCTGAGTTAGTAACAGCATGTAATCTCGACACGAAGAAGATCGAGCAGAACATTGAGAAATCTAAGATTGATAATGTTCACTACACGCTCGACCTCAACAAATGCAAAGAGACGCCAAAGCCTGAAGAAATTCAAGTTTGCCGCCTCGACGACAAAAAAGTCGTGACGATCACCAAAGACGAGTACAACGCTGACAAGAGCAAGTACTCGACCGATCTCAATGACTGCGTAGCCAAACCTGCACCTAAGTGCCCAATCCCTGGCAAAGAAACCATGCCTGCGGACAGCCCAGACTGCAAAACCATTCCAGCTGAGCTACCTCACACTGGTCTCGGCGATGACCTTGCAAGTATGCTTGGTGCTGGCTCTCTGGTAGGTGTTGCGAGCGCATTTGTCGCGAGCCGCCGCGCAGTGAAGCAAAACTAATTGAGACTGACCGCTCACATTACCCTCAAAACCGATGCCCTGCATCGGTCGCGAGAACCACATCTGAGGCGTCAGTTTCAGAAAACTCTTCCAACAAATAACCTCCCTACAGTAGGGAGGTTATTTTGTATTACCCGATGTCTTCACCCCATCAAAAAAAGACAAACTACCCTCCTCGCAAATCACTAGAATTGCAGGGCATAACTACAAGGGTTACTGCAGGGTTACACCCTGTAACACCTTAGAAATTGGTATCACTGATGCAAAGCAAGGTACTTGGGGATGTTATTCTGCTAGTTGAGGGGGTTGGCTGAGACGCTTGATTGGCAGACGAAATCCAAACGTACTCCCCTTGCCTTCGACTGATTCAAAGATCAACTTGCCGCCATGGCTATCAATAATTCGCCTGGCAAGATAGAGCCCGATTCCCGTCCCATCTGGGCGCTGCTTGCGGGCATTTTCAGCACGGAAAAACTTTGTAAACAGCTGTTTTTGGACTTCTGCTGGCACGCCCATCCCTTTGTCGGTCACCGTCATGACCGCAAACCCATCCTCGACCACGAGTCGCACCGTAATCGGCGCCCGACTGTCTGGGGAATAATAGATAGCATTGTCGATAAAGTTCATCACGACCTGCCGCAGCTTGTTGTCGTCGATAAACAGATGCGGAAAAACTTGCGGCACTCGATAGACGATTTTTTTGTCATGCGACCCGGCAATCTGGCGCATGCTCTCGACTTCCTGCTCGACCAGTTTCGCAAGATCTGTCTCACGGTACTCGATCATAAATTTGCCAGTCTGCAGTCGTGACACATTCAAAAAATCACCGATGAGATGCACCATTCGCTCACTACTGGTAAACGCTTCACCAAGAAGCTGACGCTGATCGGGTGTTATATCGCCAACATCACCTTCGAGCACCATACTCAAGTAGCCTTTGATACTAGTGAGCGGCGTGCGTAACTGGTGGCTCGCCATACTGACAAACTCGTCTTTGGTGGCATCCAGCTCAATCAAACGTTTGTTGGTAGCGCGCAGTTCCCTCGTGGCAGCACTGACCCGCTGCTCAAGGTGCGTATTGAGGTCGCGCACCACTTGCACCGAACGCGCGTTTTGAATCGCAATCACCAATGAATCCGCAATCGCCTCAAGCACCTCCAAGTCACGCTTTGCATACCCACCCCCCATTTGCTCTTCTAGCAGTAGATAGCCAATTGTCTCGTCGACAGTCACGAGTGGCAGGACCACCGCTACATTGCGCTTAGCCAGCAGTGCATACAATCTTCGCGCCTCATGAGTATGTATGCGCTGCAAACTCTCTACCACTAGCAAACCTCCACCAAAGTGCGTCGCTGCTGCCTTTAGTTGATCGTGCTCTTCGTCAGTAAAAAGATTTTTCATGCGCCAAACTGCAACAGCATCGGCATGGTTATCTCGATACACCACGATCATGCTTCCGCCGGCTTTGAGAGTTGTCGCAATCTCATTCCCTGCTTTTTCAATGACATCATGCAGTCGAGTAGTACTCGTAAGTACACGCCCGAGACGTGTGATAAACTCATTTGCATCATACCTGTCACGATAAAAAATTTGATTCGTCACCTTATCAAAAAAATGCTTTATCGGTTGAAATACAAATGCGAGAATCAAGGCCAGAAGTACATTGATAGGGCTCATACTTACGCCTGCAGTTGTCGTGCCTCTGAAAACGGTAACTGATGCAAGATACGCTAGACCAAAATATATAGCCGCCATAGTCAGTATCGAAAAGATGTATGCAACTGTCCGCACAACTGCATGCTTGACGTCAAATAGTCCGTGACGTACTACGGCATACCCAACACATACAGAAAACACTACTCCGTAAATGGGTGTCAGTATAACGTAATTATTGATATTAAAGATGTTAGGAAGAATAAAGCTAGTCAAAGGCGCAAGTAGCACCACAGGGATAATGCCTATGATAAGAGACTTGTACTGGCTCCTCTGCCGGCTATTGCGTGTCCGATACCCCATTCTTACTAACTCAATGACTGCAATTATGAGCGTGGCAAAGAAATGTAAAAAATAAACCCACACAGCTGGACCAGGTATAGGTTTTGGAGGTTTACCTTCTATCACTCCACTGAATAGCAACGGAGAAATGTCAATTATCATGACAGCCAGCGTCACAACCAGTAGATAACCTCTCCAGCGTACCAGCGACTTTACTCCACCGAGTAGCGACACAAGTAGCGCAATGAGAAAGATAGCCACAGTTGACGAAACCATCACTATGCGCACACTCACTAGCTGGTTCTGTATATACTCAACTGCAAAGTAGTTCGCAATACTCATGCCAAGAAGAGTCAGCGTAAGAGCTCCATAAGTCAGTCCAATCCTACTTCGTGCTGTTCGCGACAAGACAAGAACGCCAATAGTAATACACACAACAATACTACTAATAAGTATGAGAAAGCTCATATCTCTCTATACTAGTACATCTTGCTAATGGTTACTAGGTACATCGTCAGGCATAGACATGTCCATGACAAAATCAAGCACGTCTTGTTCAATCTGACTAGTGTCTAGCCCATCGAGAAAAAAGAGTAGTCTCTTCTTTAGCACAGTACTTCGTTCCTCATCTTTCGTTGTTTTTATTTCATTCATGAGAGCAGCAGGAATATAACAAGGCTCAAATAACACAGGTGTTACGTAAAGGTCTCTACTCGCTCTCGGGTCATCTTGAAAAATCTTCACGGCTCCACCGAGTACCGACGATGCTCCTGCACCCACCAGATCTATAACAGGACCTAGCGAACGGCTTGTTAGCGCTGTGATATACACTTCGCGCTGTCCTGTTTGTGTTTCACGAATTTTTGCGTTATGCACCAGTGCACGCATTAACTCATATGACGCACTATGGTCTCGCAACACGCTCATTGCAGCAATTTCACGTACGTTTTCAGCTCCGTGAATATCAACAATTTCGTGGATACGATTACCAACGTGTGCTGTTTCTGGTTTATCAAAATACTTGTACGTCGGAAGATTCGCTATGTGCTCAGGCAAGGCTTCGATAATTCTTAGCGTACCTTCAGCATCATTGACTTGATTGCTACCAGCTGGGATAGCGAGAAGATAGCTCACCACCAAAGGAACCTCAGCTTTTTCACGAGTGCCGTCAAGCGCAGGGTCAAGCGTGCCGTCAAGCGCTAGAGCTTCTTTTGAAAAATACCCAAAATCAGTGTAGCATTTTGCGTGAATACGCCATGCCGCAGCAACGATATCGGGTCTTTCTCGTTCACCTTTTGTGTAAACGATGTCGTATCGAGCAGCCTTACGAGGAGTATCAAAGAAATACTCACCGACCGGCATCTGCCAACGAGGATGTTTTTTATCAGCGCTCACTTGTTTTCTTTCTTTGTTCGGCACGATACTTGGCAAAGCGTTTCAGAATCTGAACCGCCTCTGTAACATGAGTAGTGCGACCGCTACCGATAATGTCTCGCATATCGAGAGAGCGTCTCCCCGATGGGACACCCCTATCAAGTAAAATATCTCGAACAGTGTTTGCTACGACCGCACCCCCCACTGCTGCTGTTGCCCCAAGTTGGGGTATCCCTGCTATGCCATTTTTCTGACCAATTTTAGGCACAGAATCGAGTAGACGAAGTGAGATGTTGCGCGATCCAATCAATTTAATTAACGCTGTCTGCTGTTCGGCATCAGTCATGCCACCATACAATAACCGTTCGGCATCCTCAGGGCTAATGAGACCATCGAATAGCTCCATCGGCCCTCTGTCGTATCGATCAACGGTAAGGACTGTACGATCGCCAACATCACCTGCCATCACAACTGGAATGCCGAGTTCAGCAGCAGTATTCCTTACTGCCACCTTGGCACGCATATCATCCACCTCTTCAATGATAATATCTGGCCGTAAAGCCCTCAGGGCTTTATCTGTTGCAGTAGTGTATCCTTCAGGGAAGTGACTTTGCTTGATATATGGATCAAGCCTACTGATTCTGCGACCAGCAACAGTTGTTTTAGGGTCTCCCACCTCGCGATAGTCTGCATCTAACCGGTTTAGGTTCGCAACGGAAAGTGTATCAGGATCAAATAGCATGTAATGATTACCTATACCTGCCTGGACGGCTATACGAACCGCGCTGCTCCCAACACTTAAACCTATAGCAGCAATCCTCTTGTCCCCAAGTTTTTTTTGTTCAGGAGTCCGTATCAAGTCTCGATGTCGACTGGTTCGCATAAAATAATGATCCTCCTGTGGAGCAAACCGCGTAAGCGTGTTATCTTCCTCATCATGGAACCATGTACCGTATGCAACCCCATACTCAAGAAGCTGTGCCTTAAATGCAAGTCTTTTGGCCGTATCGGACAACGCTTCGGGATGAGTTACTTCAAATAAGTCATCTGCGATTTGATCGATTGGATCAATTACCTTACGCACACCCGTGTCATCAGTAAATTCACCTAGCTCTGTATCGCTGCCAAATATATATCCAACCGGTTGCCGCCAGCTCTTGTCAGTCTCTACGCTCATCTTAGTCGTTTTCTGCCTATTGATTGATATTACTTTCACTTATTGTACCCCAATTACACCTTACGTAGCAATCATAAGAATCTTGCTTTACGATGTAGTACAATACTAGTATGACCAAAATCGCTATCATCGAAGACGACCAAGTAATTAACCAGATGTACCGCATGAAGTTTGAGGCGACAGGGTTTGATGTGTCGACTGCCAGTGACGGTGAGCTTGGTGTCGCCATGGTACAAAAAATAAAACCTGATATTATTTTGCTCGACCTTCAAATGCCTCATATGGACGGTGCGACAGCCCTGGCGCATATCCGCAAGAGCTCATGGGGTGCAGCTATTCCTGTGATTATTTTGACAAACCTTGGTGCTGAGGAAGCCCCAAAAGAGCTCCGTGACCTCGGTATTCACAGCTACATTGTCAAAGCAGAGCTCACGCCGAGCCAGGTTGTCGCGCGAGTCAAAGAAGCGCTCGGTGAAAAATAGATCTTTGATCTTAGACCTTAGAGCTTAGAATAAATCACATTGAAATTATGTATTGAAACAAATTTCTAGTATCTAAGATCCAAGCTCTTTACTCTATCAATTTACAACTTGCCGACTGATTTTAGTGCTGCCTGTATGACATGGTCAAGCAACACTGCGATTGTCAGTGGCCCCACCCCACCGCGTAGTGGTGTAATCGTAATATCGTCGCGCAGGCGTAGATCAGCTGCTGCATCTCCGACTAAGACGCCGTTTTCACTTGCGGTGCCTGCATCTACCACGACAGCGCCCTTGCCAACATCTGCACTCGTCAGTCTCCCAGGAACTCCAGTGGCGGTGACGATCACATCACTACTCTGCAAGCTGTCGCGAATATCACCGGAATCAATATCGAATACCGCGACAGTATATTTTCTCTCTCGCCACATTTTCTCAAGGGGACTGCCTACCAAGCGGCCACGGCCAAGAAGCGCGATGCGCTTGTCCCGCAACTCAATATTGTAGCCTGTGAGAAGCCAGTCAATCGCCTCAGCGGTTGCGCTCGGAAACTCCGCCACCTCACTCAGCCCATCAACGTCTTTGTGGGGTGCGATGACTGCGAGTACCTCGTCTGTGGCCTCTGGTTTAGCGAGTGGCAACTGCACGATCACCCCATGCACTGAGTCGTCGTGGTTGGCTACTTCAATAACCGCCAGCATCTCACTTTCGGTACAACTCTGCACCTCAACTGCGATAGTAATATCTTCTGCATAGCGCTGCTTCATGCGAACATAAGTGTCGATCACAGGATTGGCAGCAGCGCTTTTGATGATGAGAAGTTTTGGTACAACACCGTATGCTTGGCGCAAATGACGCACTTGTTTCAGCTGGCGCTCTTTGATAAACCCAGCCAATTCCGCACCATTTAGCTCACGCATTAGAGCTTGTCTTTCCTATCATCAATAAACGCACCCCATTGACGCACTAGCCGCAGCACTGTTTTGAGCGGCAGCTCTATCAGCATGTCGAGTACCGTTGCGACAATATTGACCTGGCTGTATTTTTCGTTCATCCACTGGCCTACCACCACAAATGGCAGATAAATCACATCTCGCAAAAACGTCAGGCCATTGCTGCTGGTACGCACCAGCTCCAGCTCGCGAATCAGCCTGCTCAGGCGGAACCCAAGGAAGCTCGCTGCCGAGATAAAGATAAAGAAAATACCAATATGTACCAGTGAAAAACCAAGCACTAGAAGCAGCCACAACACCCCACCAAACACAGTAAGACTAAACACCACGTAGAGTGCCGAAAAAACAGGGCCAAATCGCCCGCTGCTGCTTTGTTTTTTGACCAAAGTCGTCTTCGTACCGTAGAGCATCGCATCGGTCCGATCGACAAGTGCGGTGGTATTGGCAAACCCTGGCAGCGCATGTGTCAGGCGCAGTGCAACCATATAAAACGGCGGAAACGCCAGATTGATAAGCAGCGGTAGCCATATAATCTCGCCATGAGCCCAGAGGTCGTACGGTACTTCTATGGCGATCCCAATGATAAATTTTGTAATGATAAGAAACACCACGCTGCGTACAATTGCTCGGTTGATACGCCTGCCGATCTGCGCGTATTCTTTATTGACTTGTTGCTCAAATTTCTCCAAAAATGTCTCGCGCTTTGGGAGCCACTGCGAAACATCTTCGTGATCTTCGATCATGCGGCGCATAATTCTCAGTGGCGCACCCTGACGATCGACCACTCGATACAACTTATCGGTGAGTGGCGCCGATAGCAACTTGTCAATCCGTTGGTTATACGCGACATATTGTTCAAAATCGGTCGTAGCAATACCATATCGGTTCATGAGTGAGGTGCGAATCATCGCCGTGTTGGATTTGAGAAGCGCTTTATGAATCGCTACAAATAATGCCGCGCCGTATTCGTCAGCACTGTCGCCATTGGACACTACGCTATCGTGAGGCACAATCGTCTGGAGATATTCATATGCAAAGCTAATAAAGGCTGCGTCCTGCAGGTGGTGATTGATCGTCATTTCGACTTGTGCCGACAGCGTATCGAGCACCCATTTGTTGGCAGCGTCGGCCGGGATCGACCGTTTGGTCAGCAGCTTTTCGTAGAGTCGGTAATGGTCAGTCGCTAGTTCAGAAATAGCTTCAACCTGAAATTTCGCTAGGCTATCATTTGCTACATACCCTGCGAGCGTCAGTTCAATCGCCAGCTCGTTGCCGCTCGTTCGCACTAACCGGTCGTCGCGTGTAATAAATAATTGTTTGTAGAAGCGTCGGATTGCGTTTTGGAGGAGCAGGTGCTCTTCGGTATTCTCGGCAGCGTTGCGAAGCTGCTCGTATGCAGCAGTCAGCGCGCCACCCGCGCCGACGACATTGACCTTTTCGCTCTGAGAAATCTCCCGCTGAATCGCATCGTCGGTTCGTTTTGCATGCATCAGCTCAGCTACCAGTCGCTGGCCCAGGGTATTTAAAGCAGTCATATCTTTATAGTATACAAGTCGAGTGAATTATTTTATATAGACCGCTCAGTGGAATGTCTGCTATAGTAAACTGTGCCATAAGCATAGGAGTTATCAGCAATGAAACGAATTTATCAACTCTCACCTCTCAGCCTTGTGCTTCTTGCGGTAGCAGTACCGGTCGCGTTTTGGAGCAGCACGGTCACTGCAGTCGAAGGGCCAGAACCCGCACGTACTACCACGTCTGTAGCGAGTGAAAAAGACCGCGAAGGAGTCGAAAAAGACCGCCAGGCAAGTCGGCAAAAAGAACGTATCGCTGGCAAGAAACTCGAAATCTGCCAGCAGCACACCGAGCACATCACGAGTACAATGAAAAACCTTAGCACCAGAGGCTCAGAACAATTCACGGTTTTTGAAAAAATCGCCGCACGTACCCAAGAATTTGTCACCAAAAAACAGCTCGCCGTCGCCAACTACCATGAGCTTGTCAGCACTGTCAACACAACACACGCAGCTGCAAAAGCCGCTTCCGAAAAAGTCCAGACTCTCGGAAGCACGTGGTCTTGTAGTGGCGATAGCCCCAAAGCCAGTGCCGCTGAATTCAAACTCGCCAAGCGCGATCAAATCACTGCTCTCAAAGCCTACAAAACAGCCGTTAAAGATCTTATCGTCGCAGTCAAATCTGCCGCGGCTACAAAGGGGACTGAGTAATGAAGCGTCGTTCCTCAGGATTTTCCGCACTTGCAGCCCTGGCTGCTGTAGTGTTTGTCGCACTGGTTGGCGTGCTCAGCTATAGCTTCCTCAAAAACTACAATTCACACGTCGCCACCACAACAAGTGTATCGCAGCCGACCAAAGTCGCGAGCACAACTGCCCAGTCAGCGCCTGAAATCACTGCCAAAAAAGACCTCGACACCGCCCTGACGACCCTCGATAGTACTGACCTCGATTCCACGCTCGAAACTGACCTCTCAAGCCTCGACACCTCGACGGACAAATTCTAATATTTACAAGTCCACCCCTGTTTGCTACAATAATCAACGCAAGATACAATGTTGCCTCTGGAGCCCGTGGGTCTGTAGCTCAGCTGGTTAGAGCACCTGCCTCTTAAGCAGGGTGTCGAGGGTTCAAGTCTCTCCAGACCCTCCAGAGATAGTATTGTATCTATAGGCAACGTAGCATAGCGCACATAGCTGCTGCGTATGTTGTTTTGGCATGTTAAAATATCCTCATGAAACACGAAGAACCTCAAGCTCCAAAAGCTCCTCGTAAAAAACCTCTCAAAACCTCACCGTCTGCAGTACTCGCAGCCACTGCATCTGACGAAGTACAGTCTGCTGCTATTGCGGTTCCTTCTGCGCCAATCCAACAAAAGCGCTACAGCACTGCTGTAATGCTAGGACTACTGGCAGGAAGCCTTGGGGCTGACCGATTTTACCTGGGCTATACCGGTTTGGGTATTCTCAAACTTCTGACGCTTGGGGGTCTCGGCATCTGGGCTGTCGTCGACTGTATCTTAATTTTGGTTGGCAAACTGACCACTCCCGACAGACAGCCGCTGATCGGCTACCATGAAGACAAAAAGGCCATGACCGCAACTGTCATAACAATGCTGATCATCTCGCTCATTAGCCTCGTACTCCTGGCGCTCGCAGGAGCCGCACTCGCAATGTACGCCAAGAAGCACCCCGAGGCTTTCAAGCTCGAATCCCGTGGCAGCAGTGGCGTGATGTTCGAGACGAAAAAACAAAAGCCTGTTGATATTTATGACGACCTGGCAATCGGCGCCAAGAAATCTGATGTCGTCTCGCTTCTCACCGATAATGGCTACCGTCTCGGTAGCTGTGCCAAAAGCGCCGACAAATCAGGTACCTACGAGCGCTGCAGCTACACCTTGAGCACATTTACCAAAAACGATCAGATCTCTGTCGTGTTCGAAAACGGCATACTCACCTGGAAGAACCAAGGTGCCTATGACCCATCGGGGTACACGAACTAATATGCCTGCCTCTACTCAACCGTCAGCTCCTACAAGTCTGCAGCCACAGGTGTATGTGCCTCAGCCGCAACCAAAGGACTACATGACCGCCTCGATGCTCAGCCTCTTTCTGGGATACGTGGGGGCTGACCGATTTTACCTGGGCTATACCGGTCTGGGTATTCTCAAACTTCTCACGTTTGGAGGTCTTGGTATCTGGGCCATGATCGACCAGATACTTGTCATCACAAACGACACAAGGGCTAGCGATGGCACGCCGATGGCAGGGTTTGAGCGCAACAAAAAAACTGCCTGGATTATCACGGCAGTGTTTTTCGGTGCGAACTTCTTGCTCAACCTCCTTGCGATTGGTCTGCAAATTTTGGCTGAAATACTCCCATATAGTAGCTAGCCCGCGCTATATATGGTATCATAACAGAGGTCTGCACCCGTAGCTCAGTGGATTAGAGTAGTTGGCTTCGAACCAATTGGTCGTACGTTCGAATCGTACCGGGTGTACCAAGAAAAATAGGCTAGCAAACTAGCCTATTTTTCTTGGTGATACCTAGCTACGACAAGGACGTACCACCGAAATTTTGTTAACAAAATTTCTAGGTCGACGTTCGGCAGAGTGAAAAATGAAAGAGGCTCTAGTCAGTATCGTACCGGTGCTATAATTATCATATGACTCTCAACATCCACACCGATGTCCCACTTAAAAATTTCGTCACGATGCGCCTCGGTGGCAACGCGCGTTTTATGGCAGATATTCATTCTGCCGACGAATTGCCAGAAATCGTTGCCAACGCCCAATCCCAGCAGCTGCCGATATTTGTGCTCGGTGGTGGTAGCAACACGCTGGTGCACGATGAGGGATTTGCGGGTATCGTGCTGCGCAACCGTATTCCAGGGTTTGAAGTGGTTGCCGAAACGCCCTCTGATGTTACCTTTCGCATTGGGGCCGGCGAAAACTGGGATAGTGTCGTCAAGCGAACAGTCGATATGCGCCTCTCGGGTATTGAAGCACTGTCGGCGATCCCTGGTACTGCTGGCGCCGCGCCGATCCAAAACATTGGTGCATATGGACAAGAGATTTCTGAAACGCTCGTGTCACTTGAAGCCTATGACACCCAAACACATCAATTTGTGGTTCTCAGCAACGCCGACTGTCATTTTTCTTATCGCAATAGTATTTTTCGAGATACTGCCATGGGGCGCTATATCGTCACTACTATCACCATCAAACTCTACAAGGCAATGCCTAGTCCGCCGTTTTATGCTGCAGTACAGACATATCTCGATAGTCATTCGATCACTATCTTTACTCCTCAGGTTATCAGAGATGCCGTCATGGCGATTAGAGCCGACAAGCTGCCCGACCCGACCACTCGACCCAATACCGGCTCTTTTTTCAAAAATGCGATTGTCGAGGACTGGCAACTGGGCGATGTCAAAAAAGAATATCCAGATGTCCCTACCTACGACATGCCCGATGGCACGTACAAAATCCCGACTGGGTGGCTGATCGAGCAGACAGGCCTCAAAGGTGAACTGCTCCATGGTATGCGCATCCACGACAAAAACGCCCTGGTACTTATCAACGAGTCTGCCACGAGCTATGCCGACCTCGCAAACGCTCGTCAGCAGATTATCACGGCAGTGCGTGACAAATTTCGAATCGAGATATTCCAAGAACCACTGGAAATGTGAGCTAGCACCGCGTATCTGGCTTGCACAACGAGCCCAAAGACCTTATGCTATTACTATGCGCAAAGTGAGTGGGTTTACGATTGTTGAGCTCGTGGTCGTCATGGTGATTATGGCTGTGCTTTTGACGCTCGCTATGGTGAATATCTCCAACTCACAGGTCTCAGTACGTGACAAAAAACGCACCGCAGCAGCGGAAGCGATCGCGAGAGGACTGGAAGCCCGCTACAATCAAGGCAACCCCAAAGTCACCTCAACTCCCGGCAACTACACCGCCGCTGGCGGGTATCCCGGCACGTATGAGTTTCAACATATGCTCGGTACCGACATGACTGCTAATAGCTTCGTTCCTGCCGTCATCACTGGCGGCTATATCGACGATGCTCTTCCTGGAGTTTCACTCGATATCCGCACCGCACCCAGTAAACCATCGGGACAAGCACTACAACTCTACTGCACGCCATCTTGTGGCGCTACCTCCGAAAACGCAACCTACCTGTCAACAAAAGTAACCATCGACACCTACATCTATGAGCCACTTACAAGTGGTGGGGCACAGTGTGACAACGTCAAATGCACCCGCTTCAACCTCTACTATAGAACCGAATCCGATGGGGTCTTACAAAAAATTATGAGTAAACACCAGTAAAATGAAAAAGATACCTCAGCTCACTGCAGGATTTACCGTCGTCGAACTCCTCGTTGCGATCGTCGTGGCGGTGTTGATCCTTGCGGGAGGCAGCCAGCTCTATTCGCTTGCGCTCACAAACTCCGGCACCGCTCAGCGACGTGCAAACGCGAGCAATATCGCCTACGATCTATTACGCCAAGCGCAAGCTACTGTCGCCACTCCTTGTGTTGCATCTGGGCCGACTGCGGTCACGATCGACGATCCGACTATCATCACTGGTGCTACCGCACAAAAAACCATCACTTGCCCATATGCGTCAAGCAATCCAAATCTCAGCCTGATTAGTATTACTGTCACCTACAATGACCCAGAGACAAGGAGCGTCACGCGTGCGATCGTTGCAGGTATCTAAGCACCAAACATTCCACACAGGCTTTACTCTGGTTGAGATGCTTGTTGTCGCGCCGATCGCCATTCTTTCGATTGGTATCATCGTCTCAGTCACTATCTCAATGGTGGGCGATGCAATGATTTCACAGGCGCGTGCCACAGCCGCGTACACCACGCAAGATGCGCTCGATCGTATCGAGAAAGACATCCGTCTTAGCTCGGCATTTCTCAGTACCTTCAGCTCCGTACAACCTGGTCAGGGCAAAAACGCCACCCCGGCTCTCATGACTGACACAACGAGCTTTAGCACTAGTAGCAATACAGCTAGCGACACCTTGATCCTTAATTCTCCGGCAACGACGTCCGACCCCTATGATAGTGGTCGTGCACTCGTCTACTACAAAGATCAGCCAAATGCCTGTGGTGGCGCTAGTACAAATCTCAACCGCCCACTTACTACACGAGTTATCTATTTTTTGCGCACACAAAACAGCGTCACTACCCTATGGAGACGAACTGTTGTGCCCATATGGAACACGAGCCCGACTGTCGATGCCAATACCGTCTGCAATGCACCGTGGCAACGCGATAGTTGCCCTACTACCAACGGGAGTGACTGTCAGGCTAACGACGAAAAAATGATCGACAACGTCAGTGCCTTCACCCTCACCTATTACACTGCCAGCGGCGCCACAACCACCAACAGTCGCATGGCCACCAATGTCAAAGTTCTTCTGAAAACTTCGCAGTCCGTCGCAGGAAGTACTGTGATCCAAGCGAACACTCTTCGAGCCACCAGGACCAATGAAACAACTGATGCAATTCCAGCCGCACCGACTGTTAGTGTGCTTAATCCATCAATCAACAGCGATAATAATCCTACAAAAACAACTTTTGGCTGGAATGCTGTACCCTATGCAGGGTATTATAAAATCGCATACACCATCAATGGCACAACAACCAACGCCACGACTACTAGTACTAGCTACGTAGTCGCCACGAAGCCCTTAGACATCGTTTCGGTAACTGTTAGGGCAGTCAATGATATGGGCGAGTCGCCTCCTGGAACCTTCTCTCTCACCACCCCGCTCTGGACCGTTCCAAATTTAAACTCTGGGTGGACATCGTGGGGTACAGGTACAAGCACAGGGCATACCCAAGCGGCATATACGATCACCCCTGGCGGAACAGTGATGATAAAAGGTATGATGCAAAAGGCTACAACTGTTTCAAATGGCGAAACTATCTTTACTCTTCCTGTAGGCCTTCGCCCCACTGCACAATTAATTTATGGAGTGAAAGCAGGGTCCTTGAGCAATAATATTGGTCGTCTAGATATTGACACAGCAGGAAATGTCATGCTCATTAATGTAGCAAACGCCTCTAGCTGGGTGACGATCGACGGAATCATGTTCGCAGCCTCTGGTTACGGCACATGGACGATGCTTGCTCCAGGTAGCGGATATAGTAACTATGGTAACGTATACTCTAACCTAGGCTATCAGACCGACACGTATGCAGGGAGAGTCAATGTACAGGGGCTCATAAAAGGAGATGGTGGAGCTATATCCCCAGGCTTACCTAGTATCGGCAGTCTCACTAGCCATGTTCGTACCATAGGGGCTGTTAGCACAGATGATGTTTTTGGCATAAACCAGTCTGGGTCCTCGGTGTCTCCCCGCGGAAGTTCAAGCAGCACACGCCCTACCGCATGGCATTCGCTCCAATTCACATATTACCCAAATCAAGGTTCAGGCTGGACAGCGCTAACCCTCCAAAACAGCTGGGTTGCCTATCCTGCGGCGGGATGGGAAACACCTGGCTACAGAAAAGGTGCAGACGGTATCGTAAGCCTCAAGGGGCTAATTTGGAAGTCAACTGGCTCCAGTGGAGAAGTGATATTTAACCTACCAGCTGGCTATAGGCCACGACAAACATGGTTCATGCCGGCTTATACGGGGTGCAACACTGCAGGACTTCTCTATATTGCCCCTGACGGCAATGTGTATGGTGTGTATGGCTGGGGCACATCTATCAACAATAGCTGTACCAGTCTCGACAACATTCACTTCATGGCCGAGCAATAATAACTATTGCATATGCATAAGCGCTTTGCTATCATACATTTATAAGTATCAAAATAACTAGGGGGCACTTACATGACCTTGAATAACAAAGTTAAACAAAGCGG
>CAZRRY010000005.1:0-46830 GCA_964602775.1 uncultured Candidatus Saccharibacteria bacterium
ACGCTTCAGCACTTCGTGCTAAAATAGGTTTGAGCTTTGGAATACAAAGCCACCAGTACAAATGAGGAGCCTTGCCTCTCTGTATCAAATTCTGAATGAATCCAAATCTTTATACTCTTCTGTTTCAATCGTATGAGAAAAGATTCTTGCCCTCTCGTCTATCGATTATTTCAAGATTTTGTGAAAAAAGAAAATTGTTTCACAGGGCAACGCGCACGACCCCTAAGCTAAAGTCGCTCGTACAACTACGCGAGCGTTTGTTACAATAAATAGTGCGCCCTGATAGCTCAGTTGGATAGAGCAGAGGACTTCTAAGCCTAAGGCCGGTGGTTCGAATCCACCTCGGGGCACCAAGAAAAATGTATGCATTTACATAGGCTTTTTGCAAGTAATACCTCCATGCAAGAACCACCGGTATTTTTGTTTTGTATACAAAACAAAAACCGGCGTATCGCCTGTGGCTCTTCCGCACGTGAACGTGCTTCACCGAATCCACCTCGGGGCACCAAGGGTTTATAATATGGATATAAAAGTACCACACACTAGATGACAATGACCACCTACCAAATTATAGGCCTTCTCGAAACTGCAAATCCTGATATTCGTGTCGCAAAACAAGTATCTTTCACAGTGGTTGAAAACTTTTCATGCCACCACCCCGCCACAATGATTATCGATAGTATCACGCCGTTTCTGTTGCAGCAGCGAAGTGTTCGTATCAAGACTGGATACGTAATTCAAACTGGTAACCCTCCAGAGCCAGCTTATACTGTCAATCGTGATCCTCGCTTAATGGGCATCCATACAACGCTTGTGCAGCAACTTCAGGTTCTCTCTGTTCATTTCCAGAATATGAGCAATATTCTGACAGGCTGGCAGCCACTATGCCGGTCAAACAGTACACTACTCAGACCAGCTACTGAATACCCAGTCGCACGTTGGGCACTCGTCGATACCACCACCGCAAGGACCTACATAATCGGGACCGACTCCTCGCCAGTCGAACTAGGCAGTGACAGCCTCATCCTCCCGCCATCCACGCCCCCAAAACAAAGTAACGGGGCTGTCCTTGCGATTACACTCGCAGTAACACTCGGCGGATCATTTCTTAGTCTTGTTATGGTGTTCGCCAACCCATTGCTCTCGCTCGTCCCTGGGCTGGTAGCTCTCGCAGGCACTATCTATGGTTTGATCGCTGGCAATACTGTCACACGCATTATCTCACTCTGCCTGCTCTTGCTGGTGCTGATGGGTCTTGGCCTAGTTGTTGTGGCTGCGCTTTCGTATGCGATACTCGCTATGGCTTGCATGGTAAATGAGCGATGCATGGCTTTTTGAACATGGCTGTTACAACGTAAAAACGAGCGCTAGGCTCGTTTTTTCTTGGCAGCTTTTAGTTTTTTCTTGAGCTTGCGCTTGATATCGGCACTATGCCAATTTCGGTGCTTTGCCATAGAACTCCGATCGGTTAGTAAGTAGTATGCCTACTATAGCATAGTGGCAGCGTGTGAGCTATTTATAGATTTTTGCACTTGGCAGGTTGACCCGACGTATAGCCTACTGTAAACGCATTAACTCGGTCTGCGCTACTCCCGTGCGTCCACGTCTCTGGATTGATACGCATGCCTTCTGTTTTTTGAATATTATCATCGCCCACTGCGGCAGCTGCGCTCAGTGCTTGATTGATTTCACCGTGTTCAAACCTGCCGTTTTTGGCTTGAGTATAGGCCCATACTCCCGCGTAACAGTCCGCCTGCAGTTCTATCGCGATTGATTGCGCAGCGTTACTGGATGGGCCGCTATCAAATACTCCAAGCTGCTTCTGGACATTGTGCCCGACTTCGTGAGCAATCACATAAGCCTGCGCTACTTCTCCCGTGTCGCTACCAAAGCGTCGGTGGAGCTCATCAAAAAACGTCTCATCCAAATAGATCGTGTCGTCTTCGGGACAAAAATGTGGCCCTACCTGTGTCGTTGCCACTCCACACGCAGACTGAGTCGCTTGTCGAAATAGCACGAGGCGTGGCTTCACGTAGGTGCGATTATTTTGCTGAAAGACACTTGTCCATACTTCATCAGTCGAACCAAGTACTTTTTTTGTGAATAGCTCGTAGCTGTCATTGCCTTGAAACTCTGCCGGCTGCGTAACTTGATCGGCTTTGCCGGTATTCAGCGACTGGACTGTCGTCAGAACAGACTCAACAGTGTCCTGCGAGACATTGAGCCCAAGGTAGTTAAGCCCAAGCGTCAAAAGCAAGGCGACGATACCGCCGGTACCAGCAAAAGCGATTGTCGGCGTCATACCACGACGATCTTCGACCGCTCCTTCACTTGCAATATCGTCCCAATTTGCCATCTTCGTATCCTTTGGGTTTATGTAGTACCTTGTATTATACTACACGGCTACTGTCCAACTGGACATTAGCTACCAAGCGCTTTTTTGACTTGGTCTTCAGTGATCGTGACAGTGTCGCCAGGAGTGATCGCTCCACTCAGCATTTGTTTTGCGATGGTATTTTCGACTGCACGCTGCACGACGCGGCGCATAGGCCGTGCACCGAGCCGCGGATCATAGCCTTGCTCAACCAAATACTGCTTGGCGGCGTCATCGACCACGACAGTGACTTGCTGCGGAGCAAGTGTTTTGTTGACAGACATGAGTATGAGGTCGCAAACCTGCAAAAGCTCTTCTTTTGTAAATGGTCGAAATACCACAATCTCGTCAAACCGGTTAAGAAACTCTGGGCGGAACTGGTTGCTACTAATCAGCTCGTCGACAAAAGCTTTTTCAAACTTTGGAACCTCAAGGCCACGTTCAATGTATTCCCTAATCCTGTCGGCACCTGCATTGCTTGTGGCAATCACGATGGCATCACGAAAACTAATCTCACGATTTTTGACATCACGTAGAATGCCCTCATCGAGCAGCTGAAGCAGTGTCGTCAGCACTTCAGGTGCAGCCTTTTCGATCTCATCCAGCAGCACGACGCTGAACGGTTGTTTCATGACCTGCGCCGTCAAGCTGGTTGGGTCATCGGTGCCATCAGCAATCAACCGATTGACGTCTTCGGACCTGACAAATTCGTTGAGATCAATTCTTACTAGCCGCTCCTCGCCACCAAAATATACATCAGCGAGAGCTTTCGAAAGCTCGGTCTTGCCTACACCTGTAGGACCAAGAAACATAAATGTACCGATAGGTCGCTGCTCGTTGCGTACGCCAGCTCGCGCCCGACGCAGCGCATCACTCACCACGCTCACTGCACGCGATTGATTGACCATGCGTCGATGGATTAGATCTTCCATATTGAGCAGACGCTCCTTGTCCTCGGCCGTGCTCGCTACACTGACTTTGACATCCAATGTCCTCTCGATCGCTTGCTGAACCGAGTTGACCGTCACCAGTCCTGACTCGCTATAGCCTGCCGCCGACTCGAGTAGCTTGATTGCCCGTCCCGGCATCGCAAGATCATGCACATAGCGCTCGCTCAGCCGATAGGCTTCTTTGATTGCCTGATACATATACGTCACATGGCGCTGCATTTCAATCATAATAAGCTGCTCTTGCATGACCGCAAATGACTCTTGCTGTGTGGCAGGTGCGATGGCGATGCGATTGAGCGTGTTGGCGAGACCAGGGTTCCGCTGACTAATTTGCAAAAACCGCTGCTCATCCATCGAGAGAATGATTCGTACATTGCCTGCGTCCAAAATAGGCTGGAGCACATTGCCGAGATCAACCGCTCCAACACCTTCTTCAAAAAAAAGCTGCGCATTGTCGAGGCACACGATGATGTTTTTTGCACTGTAGGCTTCGGATAGCACCTGCATCATGAGGTTTTCTAGCTCTCCTCTCCCAGGAGCGGCCGCGATCAGTGTGGCTGAATCCAGCATAAACACTTGTCGGAACCGCAGCGATTCAGGCAGTTCTGCAGAAGCATCAAGCAGTCGCTCGGCAAAGGCATGGATAATCGTCGTTTTGCCCACACCTTCTTTGCCAATCAGCGCTGCATTTTGACGTCCGCCCGTTCCAAATGTATCGATCAGTCGCTCGATCGCTTCGTTGTGCGCATCGATATCTACCGTAAGCAGCCCCGAGTCTCGACCAATTTGCTCACTAATATTCTGGCCAAACCGTGTCAATAGCGGGATATAGCCGAACGACCAATCACGCGCAATACCCCCAGTTCGAGTGGGCTTGCTGTACTTATGCACCAGGTCAATCAAGTGCTGCTGCCAACGTATCGCACTGTCAAGATCGCTATCTTCCACAACGATCTGCGCCAAAATTGACTGGTAGTCAGGAAACGATCGAACGATAGCCACACCAAGAACAATACCCGTGATCTCAGCGAGACCATTGGTGGTGCGAATGCGATCGGCAAGACTCCAGATATTACTTGTGGTGCCCGTGTCTTGGCTCGCCATTGATTGCAACATCGTCGGTGTGACTCCGAGGCGAACTGCCAGAAACTGTCCGCTTGATACCTGCCCAACAGCTGTCGCGATATCAACTGGCGATGGTTTCGCAGGCAGCCGGCCCAGCACATCACCCGCCAGCAGCGAAGTCACCGTCCTGTCGTTGCCGACCGGTAGATCAGTCAAATGGTGACGATGGTATTGATGAAGCATGTAAGGTATACTTGCTAGCCCTACGAGCACCCAGCCAATTGCCCATCCTAGCCCAACAATCAGTGCCGTGCCCAGTAGCAGCAATCCGGCCCCAAGCCACGGCAATACTCCCGCAGTCACTCCATTCAGTCGCTTGCCGAATCGCGCCTCGGCTGATCGCAGCGCTGTAAAGTCATAGACTAGATCTTCCACGGAATCCACCCCATCATACTACAGACAAGCCCAATCACGGGTGACAGAGGAACCACTGGCCACAACATGAGCGACAGAGCCCCAGCGAGACACGCCACAAGCAAACTGATAGAGCCTGCCACAATCATACATGTGCGCACAATCATGCCGATAGTACGCGAGACCATTTGGTCTACCCAAGCATGAAACTGCACCGACAGCGACCCACGCACACCGCCTGCAGAAATCTGACGAAACGGCATGAATAGTGTTCGCGTCAGAATATCAATCGAAAAAAAATCGTAAAGCCCATGTAGCCAATCTTTGACAGCTCTCATCTGATACAGCCAGCCTTCGCCATACCACCAACGAAACAACCCCACGATAAACATAACCCTATTGTACCTCAGGTGTACTCGTTAGGCTATAATATACCTATGCGTCATCGTATTAGTACCGCTGTCGGAAAAACTGTCAAACACGTCTCTGCGTTGCGCGGTGGCGGCTCAGCACTTCCGGGACTCGTCGTCGAAAAAATTGATCGTGCCTATATGGCACGTGTGCTCTTGGCGCTACCAAAAGGCGTGGTGCTGATTAGTGGCACGAACGGCAAAACTACAACCACAAAAATGGTAGTGGCTTTGCTGGAAAGTCAAGGATTGCGGGTATTTACTAACCGCACCGGGAGTAATTTCACTCGAGGCGTCACCGCATCGCTCCTTGGCGAGGTTACTGCGAGCGGCAAACTTAATGCCGATATCGCCGTACTTGAGCTCGATGAAGCTCATGCAGTGCATTTCGTAAAACAAGTCGCTCCCACCCATGCGCTCTTCCTCAACGTCATGCGCGATCAGCTCGATCGTTTTGGCGAAATCGATATGACGGCTTCTCTCTTACGGCAAGTTGCGCTCGCAACAACCCGAAGCATCGTGATCAATCGTGATGACCCGAGGCTAGCGAGTGGTGCATTTTTAGAAAAAGTCACCGCCCAAATCACTACCTACGGTGTCGATCCGTCACTCTTGCATCATTTCCCTAGTGACGACACGCTGCGCTCAGCAGGCTCAGATTCTTCAAACCAGACACGCATACTCCATGACGATACGTGCCTTGTTTCATTTGAGGACAAGAGTGCGTCAATACAATTTGGCAATCAAACACATGAGATATCCCTGGCCCTCAAAGGAATATATAATGTCCATAACGCAGTGGGGGCAGTGGCTATCGTGCGAGCGATTATGAATGGTGAGCTCGATGAGACCGCCATGCTCGCCGCACTTTCTCAGGTCACACCCGCCTTTGGTCGGGGTGAAACGATTCGGGTGGGAAACGTAAGTTGTGAACTAGTTTTAGTCAAAAATCCTTCAGGATTTCGCCTTGGCCTCAGTAGTTTTGAC
The DNA here is from genome assembly GCA_964602775.1 of uncultured Candidatus Saccharibacteria bacterium. Classification (GTDB taxonomy): domain Bacteria; phylum Patescibacteriota; class Saccharimonadia; order Saccharimonadales; family Saccharimonadaceae; genus Saccharimonas. Next base: position 6,201 of record CAZRRY010000005.1, read on the forward strand.
TCAAAATATGTTGATACAATGATCGCTATCAACGATGACTATGCCGATGGTCGTGACATGAGCTGGCTCTGGGATGTCGACTTTTCTCCACTGTTAGAACATGGCGTGGCGGTCGTCAGCGGCACGAGAGCGTACGATATGGCGCTTCGTTTGCAGTACGACAACGTCTCTGCCTCATCGATCAATCCTGATCTCAGACCAGCGCTTGAACATCTACTGACTCACGGTGAATATCCAACCAAGCGTATCTTTTGCACTTACACTGCCATGTTGGCCCTACGACGCGCACTGAGCAAACGTGCTGCTGTGGAGACGATACGATGAGTACAAAAGGAACGATTCGCCTGCTTCAGCTCTATCCAAAAGATATGAATATTTATGGCGACTGGGGCAACACCCTCGTCTTGCAACGACGCCTTGAGTGGCATGGCTACACCCCAGAACTCCTTGAATACAATCCTGGTGATATATTTCCAGACAATATCGATATCATCGTTGGAGGCGGCGGCCAGGATAGCGGCCAGTCGAAGATTAGTGACGACCTCATGAAGATTGGCCCGATGCTCAAACAACTCGCCGACGATCATGTGCCCATGCTTCTTATCTGTGGTCTGTACCAGCAATTCGGTCATGTGTTCAAAACAAAAGACGGCACGATTATTCCTGGTATCGGCCTGCTGGATATACAAACCGAAGCAAGTAACGAGCGCATGATTGGCAACACCATCATCGAAACCAAAGCATTTGGGTTAGTGGTCGGCTACGAAAACCACAGCGGCAAAACGACACTCGGACCAGGGGTCGTAGCTTTTGGCAGCGTGCGGCAAGGCGCTGGCAATAACGGCCATGATATGACCGAAGGCGCGCGCTACAACAATGTGATTGGGACGTACCTGCATGGTTCACTGCTACCCAAGAATCCACAAATAGCGGATTTTCTGATAGAATGTGCCGCTCGACGTAAATTTGGCGTCTTTCATCCTGCAAATATCGACGACACGCTCGCAGACGCTGCTCGTAGCACTGCCATGAAACGACCTCGATAGCTCTTGTCTCTTCAGCTAGTCTTAAGTCTCAATTTGCTATACTAAAGAACAGTGAAAAAAATCAGGGAACTGTCGGCACCGCGAATAGAAGCGCTTGATTATCTGCGTGGGTTTTTTATTACAGTCATCATCATCGACCATCTGTGGCGCTGGCCCAACGCGCTACAGTACATGACCGGCCGGGGCGAATTATGGGTATCGGCGGCGGAAGGATTTGTGATTATCTCTGGACTGCTCGTGGGGTACGTTCATGGTTTCAAAAAAAGAAACCTCCCGCTCGCCCCACTCGCCGTCAAGTTACTTCGTCGAGGCGTCATGCTCTATGTCTGGATGTGGATCACGACGCTCGCCCTCGTTGCAATCACCTGGAACTTTGCACCCAAGGGCGGCATGGCATATATCCCAGTACCCGAAGGAGACTGGTCGGCATTGCTTGATTTGATGCTAACTTTTGACTACGCACACTCACTGACGCACTTTTTGTTCCTCTATGCGATTTATCTGGTGCTGTCACCGATTGCGATCTGGCTGCTGCGCCGGGGAGGATGGTGGGTCGTTCTACTGGCAAGTGTCGTCTTCTATACTATTGGTCTCCAGCGCAATATCGAGTGGCTCCAGTGGCTGGTGTTGTTCTTTGGCGCTGCAACCTTTGGCTACCACTTTGATGCTGCCATGCAGCGCTTCCGCAATCTCCATACAGAAACAAAGCATACTATCCGCGTCCTCGCGATTGTCGGCATGGTCAGTACATTTGTCATGTCGATGTCAATCGTCTTCAGCCACGAACCGGGGCTCTATACCGACCCGGTATTCACCCGACGCCCGCTTTCTCCTGCGACTATCCCGCTCGCTGCTTTGTGGTTTTTGGGGCTACTCAGTCTTTTTACCTACCTCACGCCAGTTCTCAAACGGTACGCCAGGTGGCTACTGACCTTTGGTAAGCGCTCGCTGACTGCATATATTCTTCATACCGTGCCTCTCGTTCTCATCCAGTTTCTGATAGCACCAACCGTTGGCCAGTTTTGGTTCAACACCCTGTTGGCAGTCCTGAGTGTTGCCATCACCTGGCTGCTCCTCAAGATCCCTGGGATCAATCGTATCATTCCCCGGTAGTTGAATAATGGGTGACCGAAAGATTTTCAAATATTGTTGTCGACACGAGCTTCAAGTCACCAGAAAACTCAAGTGACGGTTTGTCATAGTGAACATAGTAGACATCACGCGCAAGTGCCGGAATTGGTAGCGCCTTAAGCTGTTGTGCACTACCACTGAGAGGCGCATACCCCCCGCCGAGTTTGCTATCGGGGCTATAAAAATACATCGTGCACTGTGGCTGACTGAGATATGCCGATAGTTCGATCATTACGTACGGGTCGGCTGCGACAATCGCCGAAGAGTCACCGCACACCACCGACGCAGCAGCCTGGTCGACCATTCCCCGAGACATACGCTGAAAATTAAAGTTGCCGACACTCGCAAGATTGCTGATGCCAAGCATGAGCACTACGCATATAAATCCAACAGCTCCCATGGCCTGGGTCATGCGCCGTCTCGTACCGATCGACACAATAATAGCTATGTAGATCAAGAACCCGACTGCAATATGTGACAAATAGCGCTCGACATACATTGAACGCACAAACGACACGATCATTAGCACGACAATTGGGACCGCCATATATGCTCCCATGAGAAGCAAGTGGTCACGTGCAGATTTCTTGAGCTGGCGCGCCATACGCCAAGACAACACTACGATCATAACAAACACCTCAATCACAAGAAGAGTGTCAAGCATATCCAACTGCCACAGTGGCTTGTAGAGGGCATTAAAACTAAGCACACCAATCAGTTGCTCTAGATTCATTGGCCTCCCAATCGGTGCCAGTGCGCCATTGGTTGTCTGCTTTAGAAATGTCGGCAGCCAAGGCAAAAACAACACAATTGCCACCCCATACGCAAGCATCCACGGCTGTCGGAACAATCTCGTCGCAGAACGCTGTTTCCGTGATACCCACCAGAGCCAAAGTGCGTGAGTAACCCAAAGTAAGGCGAGGTAATACAGCGTATACATACCCGTCGCCACCAGCACCGCGTACAGCAGCCACCAACGTCGACTTGCATCTGCTTCGCGCGCGCGCACCAACACGTACGTAGCCGCCAGCCCAATACACGATGCTAGTGAGTACATGCGTATCTCAAACCCGTATCTGATCAGAAGTGGCGCGAGTGACACAAATAGCGCCGCAACTAGACCTGCACGCGGGCCAGACAATCGTTTGGCGAGCGCAGCTGCGAGCAGCACTGAGCCACCCAGCCATATAACACTCCATACTCTCAACGCAGTCGTTTGCCAGTCTGACAACTGCCCGACCACATGGAGAAGCAGGTAGTATAGGGGTGGATGAGTGTCGAGACCAACGAGGCGAATGATTTCTACTGGTGAAGTTTTGCTGACAAAAATTGAGTAGGCCTCATCAAACCAAATCGATTGCCTGACCCCAATTGCCAAACTGATACTCATCGAAACTACTGCGAGCATGGCAACAATGCACCAGAATTGAGTGCGTGTAATCCGAACATTTCGTAACATATGCATGACTACATACTACTGCACTCGCTGCCTATTTGCTACGTTGCTCTAGCAAATGAGTATCAGATCTGGTACAATATCGCTTGATCGTCAGACAAACCATTGGACTGGGGTATAGCATATTTCGGGGTGTGGCGCAGTTGATAGCGCGCGCGGTTTGGGACCGTGAGGTCGAAGGTTTGAGTCCTTTCACCCCGACCAAAGAAAAAAGAGACTTTAAAGTCTCTTTTTTCTTTGGTCTGCGATTGAGTCTCAAACCTTCGACCCAAATTTTGCTATAGCAAAATTTGGGTCGAAGTTTGGCGCAGTGAGAAAAGGCAGCGAAAGCTCGCTTTCGACCCTTTTCGAACAGAGGAGCAGAGCGATGTCCTTTTCAAAAACTAATCACTCATCTGACTGACTTTCGGGCCCGGAGAATATGGGTGAGGCTTTTCTCCCCGACCAAGCAATGAGACCATCGTAAGATAGTTGTTTGCTTGGTGGACGTAGCGATACGTCCTACCTAGCTACGCTTACCCCGTAGTATATACTAAAGCTAGAAAGCAGAGGACTGGCATGGCACGCTCAAATTATTACAAAGATGTCGTAAGCCCATATACCGGACAGGCTGTCAGAATTACAGCCGCTGATCGGTTGAGTCTGTTCAACAAAATAGAAAGGCAAGAACAGCGCTGGGAACGTGAGCGCGTTCGCAATCTCAAAGCCGAGAAGAAACAACAAGCGTTCGACAAAACAATTGAAGCAGAGGCTGATCTCTATGCTCTACGCACTATCCTGCAGACCACTATCGACAAGGACGATCGGGTGGACTGGGAGGCACTATTGCAAAAAGACCCGTTTCCGACACCGGAACCTGCAGAAGAAAGCTACCATCGAGGCAGCCTCTCCAAATCACTGAGCTTTATTGGTGCATTTAAGAAACGTGCTGATGAACAGTTCACACAAGAACGAGTTAACTTTGAACAAGCTCATAGAGACTACTTACAACGGCTCGAGGAGTACAACAACGCCCAAAAAGAACACAATTCAAGTCTTGCTCGCAAAAAAATTGCGTATGAGAAAGGCAGCCGTGAGGGAGTCGAAGCATATGTTAATTTAGTCCTAGACACCTCAGCTGCTACGTATCCCGATGTCATCAATGTAAACAGTGAGGTAGCGTACGAAGAGAGGTCAAAGACACTTTTGATCGAGGTTGATTTGCCGAATAATACAAGTATCCCTCAGGTTGAGGCATACCGCTACATAGCAGCGCGTGACAGTATTGAGCCGAAATTAATGACCAAAAAACAGTACGATAGTTTATACGATACTGTGCTATACCAAATTATGCTTAGGTTTATACACGAAGTCTTTGAGGCAGACTATAAGAACCATATTGACGCTATTGTGCTAAACGGTAATTCAGAAATTGTCAATAAAGGTACGGGCAAAAAAGATAGAAAGACGATTGCAACTATACAAGTTGGTCGTGAAGAGTTTGTTGCGGTTAATTTAGCTAATATTGAACCAGCAGCGTGCTTCCGACATTTCAAGGGAGTGACAGCTGGCTCGCTCATAGAGCTGACACCAGTTCGACCAATAATGAAAATTAATAAAACAGACAATCGAATAATTCAAGCAGCTAACGTACTTGACGATTTCGACCCTACCCAAAATCTTGCCACAATGGACTGGGAAAAGTTTGAGGTACTCATAAGGGACCTTATCCAAAAAGAGTTTGGAACAAATGGCTCTACGGTTGAAGTAACACGTGCTTCTCGTGATGCTGGGGTTGATGCTATTGCTTTTGATGAAGACCCTATTCGTGGTGGTAAATTCGTCATACAAGCAAAACGCTACAATAACCTTGTACCAGTAAGTGCTGTGCGTGATTTATACGGAACAGTCCTAAACGAAGGTGCTGTTAAGGGTATTCTAGTAACGACAAGCTACTACGGACCCGATGCTGTCAGCTTTGCAAAAGATAAGCCTCTGACACTAATCAACGGTGAGCAGCTTCTCTATCTCCTACAGAAACATGGTCATGATTTCAAGATTGAGCTACAGAAAAAACGCGCTGCGTCATCAAAGATTCTGTAGCCGAACCGTCCCTAGAGAGCGTAAGCAATTGTGATAAAGTTTAGCGACACACATAGCCATGCTATGATGTCTGTATGAGTGATGCACGTCGCACGAACATAGCTAATACCCTTGGTGCTCTCGGCTATATGTCGCTCATCGTGCAGTGGCTGTGGGCATGCCTCGTGGTTGGCTATCCGTTTTTTTCTCAGCAAAACATGTCTATGTTCTTGCCCCAACCGTCCGAGCACACTATGCAGCCACTCGCTATCGATAGCCAGTTCTCGCCCATCGTTACGGTTTTTGTGGCACTGTTTACGGTAGCTGTCCTGGTCGCCACGATCATTGCATTGATTCGCCTGCCCGCTTCTATCGGCAATAAAGGCAAAAAAGTCACCCACCGCACCGCCGAGCTGCTTGTCCCGACAATAACGCATGGAAAAACCACAAAAAAACAGAAAAAACGCCTGATCGAGCGTCTTACTTGGTGGGTAAAGGCGAGCCTGATTATCTTGCCACTGTTTGCACTTATCTGGGCGTCAACAGATACTGGCCTCGAATATCGAGTAATCCTAGCGGTCGGCACACTGTGCACTGCATGGTCGGGGCTCTGTTTTGGATCTCAATATATCGCTGGTCGCATCTTCAGGCTACCGAGTGATGTGATTTGGTGATTTGGTGATTTGCCAGTATGCAACCACAAAGCGCTGTGATACACTGCGAGTAGCACTACAACAAAGAAAACAAAAACCATGACACGCCGCCCACTCCCCCATCCTCAAGCTATCGGCTTCTCTCTGCTAGCGCTTCTATTGATGACGGGCATCGTGATGTATGCAATTGCAAAAAACCAGCACACTGATAGTTCTTCGCTACTCGTACCGACAAAAGTCGTCGACAAAAACACATCGATCGGTGGCCAACCGACTTCAAACTCCTCAGAAAAAGCCCCCTCACAGCCCCCATCGCCACAGCCCACGTCACCAACTTCCCCAGCACCCAGCTCGGCATCACCGCACAACACACAGCAACATACCCCCGTCAATCTTGCTCCAAAACAAGACGCCGTTGCCGCAACGGTCAAAAAAGAGTTACCGTATAGTGCTCTCGCCGCCGCTCCCAATGACCCATACTATGCGAGTTCCTGGGCGATGCAAAAAACAAACGCTGCTGCTGCCTGGAATATTTCGACTGGCTCCAGCGTGACTGTTGCTGTCATTGATACTGGTTTTGCGCTCCAGCACGAAGATCTCTCGTCTCAATGGGCGATCAATAGCGGCGAGCAAGGCACGACAGCTGTTGGTGACCGCTGCTGGACAGGCACGCCGCAAAGCAAAGATACCAATACCTGCGATGACGACAATAACGGCTATGTCGACGATTGGCGTGGCTGGAATTTTGTCAGTAAAACCAACCTTCCTCAGGCCGGTCAAACGAGCACTGGAGGGGTCAATGCGATTTCTCATGGCACCTCTGTCGCTGGACTGATTGGTGCCGCTACAAACAATGGCAAGGGCGTGGCAAGCTACAACTGGAACACTAAACTCATGCCTCTCCAGGCGCTCGACGATAATGGCGGCGGTGTCACCAGTAGTATTGTGGCCGCAATCTATTATGCAGTCGACAACGGTGCAAGTGTTATCAATCTCAGCCTCGGCGGGCCAGATAGCGACCCAGCAGTACAGACAGCTGTCGATTATGCGTTTACGCACAATGTGGTGGTGGTCGCAGCTGCCGGCAACTGTGGCACGACTGGCGACGCAGGGTGCGGTGGTCAACCAGCTCCTCTCATGATGTATCCAGCCCTCGGCAACCATGTTATCGCGGTAGGTGCGGTTGACAGCACCGACAAACGCGCTAGTTTTAGCAGTTACGGTCCTGGGCTCGATGTCGTCGCACCAGGTTCGGGAACGATCATTTCGCCGCTCATCGATACGCGCAATACGCCATACAACTATCTGACAGCGTACTCAGGCTCACTCTACGGTACTTCATTTGCCTCGCCGATCGTCAGTGGTATCGCAGCACTGATCAAATCAATTCGTCCCTCAACGTCGAGCGATGACATTACTGCGCTTATCAATGCCAGTGCGACAAAAGTCACTGATATGAACGGATTGGTCTATACACCCGAACTCGGCCATGGGCTTGTTAATAGCGGTACGGCCGCACTGGTAGCAAATGCACTCGTGCAAGTCCAGCCAGCTCAACCAACACTACTGCAAACAGGCGATTACCGCTCGGAGCACAGCGTGAGCACCACTGCACTCATGAGCAGTGGCTGTCGAGTGGCTGCTTCGACCTACTGCACAGTACGCATGACCAATACCTCCAACGGTTTTGATCGCTATCTGCCGTTTGTGCAAGCCAATGCTTCTGGTCAAGCTGGTTGGCAATGGAACGGGAGTATCTTGAGCGGAGGCGAGTGGTCACTACGCGCCATGCAGGGTGACAGCACCTCAGCAAGCTATCTGTTATTTACAAAGTAAACTTGCACGGTATAGACACGGTTGGTATAGTAAGTACGATATCACTGCTGGAGAAGGATTACAGTGCTCAACATACACAGAAAAAAACGCCGCTTTGGGTGGCCTCAAGTACTGACGCTTATCGCAATCTGTATGATGGCAGGTGGCGTGTACACGCTTAGCCTCGTTGCGTCTCCTACGATCGCACCGTTAATTGCTATGAAGCCAATCGACGTCAAGACGTTGCCGGTGCCCAAAAAACAAGATAACCGCATCGTGATTCCAAAAATTGGCGTCAATATCGCCTATGCACCAGGTGAAGCGGCTCTCGATCGCGGTGCGCAGTGGCGCTACCCTGAGCGCGGTAACCCTGTCAAAGGTGGAAATTTTATCATTGCGGCACATCGTTTCAGTATTCAACCGACACCGCAAAGTACCGTCGAAAAATCTCCCTTTTACCACATTGACAAGCTCGTGATTGGCGATAAAATCGTCGTCGATTACGAAGGCGAGCGCTATGGATACGAGGTCACAAAGATTTTTGATGTGAAGCCAACACAGATCGAAATTGAAGCACCGTCAGATGAAGCAAAGCTGACGCTCTATAGCTGCGAGCTCGGCGGCTCCGAGGCTGGCCGTGTCGTATATATCGCAAAGCCACTAGGAGTGGTCGCAATCGATCAGCAACCTGCGTCTACAAACTAAGCATCAAGTCCATGCTCAGCATAGCCACGTTCGCCATATGCCCAGGCATACACTGCGGGCGCGTAGGGCCGTCCAGCTAGCAGGATATCCTCACGCGTAACGGTCGAAAACTCCGCAATCTCCTCTGTCTGCAAAACGATTGCCCGGAGCTGCTCGGTCGTAATACTCGCTTCAAAAATAAACTGATAACTCATTTTTTTGAGGCGACTCGACAGTCGATTGACAACGAGCCTAAACACATATGAGTCTGACGCTAACGAGACGCCTATCTCTTCTGCCACCTCGCGCTGTACTGTCTGCAGCGGTGTTTCGCCTGCATCGATAAGCCCTCCTGGCAGTGACCAGTGTGTTTTGTAGTCAGACCTGACGATCACCAACCGGTCGTCAGCCGTAACGAGCCAGGCGGCAGCGCTGGCAGCACGTTTGTCGAGCTGTGACAGCACCGTGTCACCTTGTGCAGAGGATGTGTTTGTCATTATCTATTTTGCAAACTCAACCGCACGTGTTTCACGAATCACATTGACCTTGATCGTACCTGGGTACTGCATCGTGCTTTCAATTTTTGTGGCAATATCACGTGCCAGCTTGATCGCACTGAGATCGTCGATCGACTCAGGGCGCACCATGACGCGAACTTCACGACCCGCGCTGATCGCATAGGCTTTGTCAATCCCCTTGAACCCAAGAGCGATATTTTCAAGATCACGCATGCGCTCAGCAAAGTTTTCGGCTGAGATATTGCGCGCTCCAGGACGTGCCGCGCTGATTGCATCACAGACACGTACAACGAGTGCTTCTGGAGTCGTCGCCTCTATATCGTCGTGGTGAGCTTCGATCGCATGCACGATGTCATCACTCAGCCCGGCTTTTCGCGCCAGCTCTGCGCCGATATGGTGGTGCTTGCCCTCAACTTTGTGAGTGACCGCTTTGCCGATATCGTGGAGCAGGGTGGCAATCTTGGTTACGCGGACATTTGCGCCAATCTCTGCTGCCATCAGTCCCGCCATATGCGCCATCTCAGTACTATGGAGCAAGACATTTTGGCCGTAACTCGTGCGGTATTTCAACTCGCCAAGGAGCTGTAGCAACTCTTTAGGAATACCCGCCACACCGACTTCACGCGCTGCATCTTCACCCGCACGCAACACTTCTTTTTCAATTTGTTTCTCGGCTTTTGCAAACACTTCCTCGATACGGCCCGGGTGGATACGACCGTCTTTCATCAACATCTCTAGGCCCATACGTGCGACTTGGCGACGGATCGGATCAAAGCTCGAAAGCACCACCATACCAGGCGTATCATCAACCAAGAAGTCGACGCCAGTTGCTCGTTGCATCGCCTGAATATTGCGCCCTTCTTTGCCGATGATTCGGCCCTTCATTTCGTCGTCGGTCAACTTGACAGCAGTCACGGTGCGCTCGGCAGTAACTTCGCTCGCCATGCGCTCCATCGCGCTGAGTATCACTAGCTGGGCTCGCTCTTCGGCGTCATCAGTTGCATCTTTTTGGAGCTTCGCGATAAGTCCCATGAGATCATTTTTGATGTCTCGTTCGGTCATCTGTAGCAGTTTATCCGCAGCATCCTTCTTCTTGAGACCAGCGATCTTTTCAAGTTTTTCTTGCTGACGCGTGCGAATATCGCGAATTTCGTTTTTGAGTGCTTCAACTTCATCCTCGGCTTTTCGCAGTTTCTCGGCACGTTGGTCAAGCTCGTCAAGTTTTTTATCGAGGCTCAGTTCGCGATCTGCCAGACGATTTTCTGTCTTTTGCATCTCACGGCGGCGCTCTTGCTCTAGTTTGAGCGCTTCATCTTTGGCCTTTAAAATAATCTCGCTTGCTTTGGTTTCTGCCCTCGCAACTAGTTTTTCTGCAGTATGTTTGCTGCTTGTGTTCTTTTGCTTGTCATAGACAAACTTTGCTCCCACACCAGCAAGAAGGCCGACAGCTGCCGTTAGTATCTCAATCATAATTTTTCCTTTCTTCTGCTACCCAGGCGTACCCATAGTTGCATCGAGCCTCGAAGGCATACGCCAAACCATCAGAATTGTTCAATCATTAATCAGTATCGCGTCTCGTATAAACACAGACTACTCTTATTGTACCGCGTATTGTCAGAGAAAAACACTGCTATTTTCGTGGGGTTGTGACATGCGCTGGTGATCCATAAACCGGGAGTACCAGCTGGTCATTTTCGCCATGCCCCAAACGCTGCAGTGCATCTTCTTGCCAGTCGACTCCCGACACACCGACAATCGGAATCTGCTGAGCTGCTGCCAATGTGTTGAGTACCGTCAGCCCAATTCGAAGACCCGTAAAACTCCCAGGCCCCTGAAACACACCAATTCCGTCAATATCATGAAATGTCTTGTTGTGTTCTGCAAGCCGATCACGCAAATACCCCAGCATATGGTTTGCCAGCTGTCGATCAGCCTGCCATGTGTAGCGAGTGGGCGCACCGTCTACCACCAGTACTAGTTCGATTGCTAGCGCTGCGCTATTCCAGAGAAGTCTCATGGTGTGAGCCTCTCTCGTAGTGCATTACTTTTTTCGCCGCCTGCATGGACGCTAAGTCTGCGTGCTTGCTCATCGGTCGCAGTGATCGTTATGGTCAAACGATCTTCAGGCAGCACACCTTGCACAATATTTGCCCATTCAATCACCACCACGCAGTCTTGCCTCGAAAGCGATTCTTCGAGTTCGGCTGCCAAAATACCTGGCTCCTGGAGCCGGTAGAAATCATAATGCACGAGCGTCAAGCCGCTTGGTGTGTCGTAGGTGCGCGACAACGTAAAAGTAGGGCTCTGGACGTCTTCGACGATGCCCATGCCGACAGCGAGAGCTTTTGTCAGTGTGGTTTTACCCGCTCCGACATCTCCCACTAGTTCAATCACTTCGCCGCCACGAAGCAGCGCGCCGACGGTGTTGCCAAATCTTTCTGTAGCCGCGATACTCTCGAGCTCAATATTCATGCCCTCAATTATACCAGACCCACCTCTTGAGCATAAGAGAGGGAATTGGCTTCGACAAAACACTGTGACTGTCATATAATTAAGCGTGAGCACTATGCGTATTTCTGATGACACCCTCGCAACCCTGCTTTCACGCAACTCAATTGCGACCGAAGAGCAGCTTTCCTCTCTCAAAGAAGAGGCTTCTCGAACCAATCGCTCGCTCCAGACCCAAGTCCTCGAAAGCAAACTTATCACCGAACGTGACCTCACGAAACTATTTGCTGACTACGCCGAGATTCCATTTATCGAAATCGACCCGCGCGATATCCCGACCGATACTCTCAACAAAATCCCCGAGCGCATTGCGCGTCAATACAATGCCGTCGTATTCAACATCGACGAGAGCGGCCTCATCCACCTGGCAATGGATGACCCAGACGACGTCCAGGCTGTCAGCTTCATCGAAAAAGAAATTGGCACCAACACCAAAATTTATATCGCGCCGCAAGAAAATATTTTGCTCTGTCTCGAGAATTACCGTGGTGATGTCAACCAAGAGCTCAACGATGTGATCGATATCCAGCGTGAAGACGATGGCACCGCACAGCAAGTCAGCGAGGCCGATGTCGCCGAAAATTCACCCATCGCCCAAACCGTTAATCTCCTCCTCGAATTTGCTATCCGCTCGCAGGCATCAGACATTCACATTGAGCCCCGCGAGAATTTCGTACAGATTCGCTACCGTGTCGACGGCGTCCTCAAAGAAGTCAATCAGCTGCCACGCAATGTACTCGGTGCGCTGGTGAGTCGCATCAAAATTCTAGCAAATCTTAAAATTGACGAGCGTCGCGTGCCACAAGACGGCCGTTTCAAAATAAAAGTTGCCGGCAAACAGTATGCACTCCGTGTCAGCACACTGCCGATCGCAGACGGTGAAAAAGTCGTCATGCGTATTCTCGATGAGTCAAACCAAGCAGTGACACTTCAGGAGCTCGGTTACTGGGGCCATTCGCTCCAGGTCATCACCGAGGCGATTGCCGAGCCAAATGGCATGATTCTTATCACTGGACCGACTGGGAGCGGCAAATCAACGTCTCTGTTCTCAGTGCTCACCATGCTCAACAAACCAGATGTCAACATTAGCACCATTGAAGACCCAGTTGAGTACAAAATCACCGGTGTCAATCAGACCCAAACTAATAGCAAAGCCGGGATGACGTTTGCGACAGGTCTGCGCGCCCTGCTCCGTCAAGATCCAAACATCATCATGGTAGGGGAGATCCGTGACGGTGAAACCGCCAACCTTGGTGTGCAGGCCGCCCTGACAGGCCACCTCGTGTTTAGCACCCTTCACACCAACAACGCTGCTACCTGTCTGCCCCGCTTGCTCGACATGGGAATCGAGCCCTTCCTGATTGCAAGCACTGTCAAAGCCGTCGTTGGGCAGCGATTGGTTCGCCGTCTTTGTATGGCCTGCCGTGTCAAACACAATCCCACGCAAGAAGAGATCGATGAGATTATCAAACTCTTCAACTTTGCACCCGCAACTCCATTTCGTGTCATTCATGAGCTCGACACTAAAGCACAGTCCCAGGGAGTTGGAGCCGACACAGAGCTCGGCACCAACGAGCAAACTATCACTGCGCTCTGGAACCAAAACCCTGAGGGGTGCGAGGAATGCAATCATACCGGCTACAAGGGCCGTATCGGTATTTATGAAGTGCTCGGCACCACGACAAATATTCAGAAACTTATCGTTTCAAACGGCACAAGCAACCAGATTCAAGAGCAAGCAATCCAAGAAGGCATGACGACGATGCAGGCTGACGGCCTCGTAAAAATGCTCCGTGGCAACACAACACTCGACGAAGTCTTAAGGGTGACAAGAGAGTAGCCATGCCAAGCTATCTCTATATTGCAACACGAGGTGACGGCTCTTCGGCGAGCGGCTCATTCGAGGCAGCCGACCGCGCCGCTGCTATTGCAATCCTCAAAAAGCAAGACCTCAAACCCATCAGCCTCAAGGAAGGCAGTGAGGGCAAAAGCAAGTATTCGTTTAGCGCTCTCGATTTTCTCGGTGCAAACCGCGTCAAGAACGACGATCTCGTCATGTTCACTCGCCAACTCAGTGCGATGGTAAGCGCTGGCGTGCCGCTGCTACGAGCTCTGACATCACTTCACGACCATACCCAGAGCAAAGCTCTCAAAAAAATCAGCGAAGGAATCGTCAAAGATGTTGAGTCTGGCGCCCCGCTTGCAGACGCTCTCGGCAAATATCCAAATACCTTCAGTGATGTCTATGTGAACATGGTGCGAGCCGGAGAAGCGGCGGGTATTCTCGACGATATCCTCAAGCGCCTGGCGCTCCAGCAGGAAAAAAACGCAAGCATGCGCAAAAAAATAAAAAGCGCCATGACGTATCCGATGGTGCTGGTTGGCATCACCATCTTGGCGTTTTTTGGCTTGATGATTTTTGTGATTCCACAGATTGGTAAGATTATCAAAGACCTCGGTGGGCCTGACGCCGAACTTCCTCTCATCACCAAAGTAATGCTTCAGATTAGCGATATTCTGATTCATTATTGGTTTATTATCATCCCAGCACTTATCGCTGCCGTCGTCCTACTGCTCCGTTATCTCAAAACTCCGACCGGCAGACATATCTACCATCGTCTGGTTCTCAAAGTGCCCGCTATCAAATCTATCGTGCAAAAAGTCGTCGTCGCGCGATTTTCCCGTACATTCTCGGCGCTCATGGGAGCTGGCGTGGCAGTCCTTGAGTCGCTCAATGTTACTGCGCATGCAGTCGGCAACGTCGTGTTTGAGGAAGCGCTGATCGCAGCCGCAGAAGAGGTCAAGAATGGCAAGAGCCTGTCGTCGGTGATCGAAAAAAATGATCTTTTTCCTGCCATTGTTGCTCAGATGCTGGCTGTCGGAGAAGAAACCGGCCAGACCGATACGGTACTCGTTAAAGTTGCGGACTTTTATGAAGAAGAAGTTGACGCGGCGATCGACGGAATTAGCTCAATCATCGAACCGGTCATGATCGTTGGTATGGGTGGCATGGTGGGGCTAATCGCTGCAAGTGTCATGATGCCAATCGCCGGACTTTCCCAGCAAATTCACTAGTATTACACATGACGACTATCGAAGTGCTCATGCTATAATGTGAAGTAGTATTTTCTAGTGGGCAACAATGACAAAATTATTCTATAAAGACAAGCCGCTCATCGGTCTCGACATCAGCCAGACTGGTGTAAAAGTCATGGCGATTGATCCAAAAAAGTGGCTCGTGCTTGGCTATGGCTCGCTCGACCTCAACCCCCAGCAGGTCCAAGCCTCTCTTGAAGACCCCAGCGACATGTACCTGGCAGAGAGTATCAGCTCGTTGCTAGAAAAAAACATCATTGGTTCACTCACCTCAACACATGTCGTCGTCGGCCTACCGACCACCAAGACATTCATCCGTACGTTTACGATTCCGACTGCCGAGGAAAAGCATCTCAAGGGTGCTGTCGAAGTGGAAGTCGATCAATATATCCCAATCCCCTCGAGCTCACTGTATCTTGATTACGAGGTGCTCAGTAGAGACAAAGCAAAAAAAATAACTACCGTTGCCCTCTCAGCCGTTCCGTCATCACTTGTTGACAGTTGTCTCGCGGCAGTGCGAGCCGCTGGTCTGACACCTGTCGCGGCTATTCCGGGGATCCACGCAGTCGCGCGTGTTATCGAAGCTACCGAGGAAGGCCACCTATGCTCACTCATCGTCGACATTGGCCCAACCACCACTGATATCGCAGTGCTGGCCGACGGAGCAATCCGCGTCACGGGTGGCGTAGGTATTGGTGGCAACACCTTCACCATGGAGATTGCCAAGCATCTCAACACGACACTCGAAAACGCCCACCAACTCAAAGTTCTCAATGGACTCAATGCTGGGCCTCGCCAGGCAAAACTCGTCGCCGCCCTCAAACCCAGCCTCGGCCGTATCACCGGAGAGATACGAAAAGTAATTCGCTACTACAACGAACGCCTCAATGATGACAAGAAGATCGAGCAGGTACTGATCGTCGGTGGAGGCGCAAATATTCCCGGTATTGGCGAGTATTTCACTAACGAACTGGTCATGCCCGCACGAGTAGCAAGCCCATGGCAGAAGCTCAATTTTGGTACGCTCCAAGAACCAAACAAACAATTTCGCCCGCGCTATATCACCGTGGCAGGTCTTGCAAGTGTTCAGCAAAGTGAGGTCTGGAAATGATAAACCTCCTACCCTACGAAGATAAACGTCAACTGGCAGCCGCGAGAAGCAACACGCTACTGCTGCGCTATACTATCCTCTTTGGTCTTCTCGTGGTGCTCCTCATGGTCGAGATAGCCGGCTCATTTTATGTGCTTTCGACAGAAAAAACTCGCAACGAACAGGCAATCAAAGAAAACGAAGAGCGCACCGTAAGCTACAACGCGACAAAAGCAAATGCTGCGATGTTTGCGACCAATCTCTCGACTGCAAAGTATATTCTCGGCCAACAAGTCCCTTACACGACAATCATACTCAAACTAGCCGCTGCCCTCCCAGAAGGCTCCGCCCTCGACAAGGTTTCGATTGACCCTACAACATTTGGCACCCCCACCATACTCACTGTCCAGACAGTCTCTTACCCAAAAGCCGTGGAGATCAAGTCAAGCCTGCAGCAGTCTGGCCTTTTCTCTGAGGTCAGCTTTCAATCAGTCACCGAAGGAGCTGGCAAAAAATATCCGTTTACGGCCACCTATAACGTCACCTATTCGAAAGACTTATTGAAGAAAATATGATGAAAAAAGCCACTCCCATGACCCCGACCAAACTTCGCATAACCTTGATTGTTATTATGATCCTGCTAGTGATTGCCGGTGGTGCACTCTTCTTGTATGGTCGTAGTCTCGTAGCAAATTATGCCGCCGAGGCGCAGACAACCGCAGCCAGAGCACAAGACAGCAGCATGGATCTTGCTCGCCTCAAACTTACCCAAGCAACCCTCGAAAAAGAAGAAGCAACCGTCACCAAAACAAATCAGCTCGTCGCAGAAAGCCAACTCTATGTCTACCAAGATAAAATTATCGAAGACATCACAAAATATGCAGCGGACGCCGGACTGAGTATCACCAACATCACCTTTAGCGATACCAAAGCAACTGCAGCGCCTGCCGCCGCAGCCACAGGCGCGACTACGACCACGCCCACACCTGCAAATATCAAGTCGCGTATTGCGACCGTGACACTTGCCAACCCTGTCGACTACTATAAGTTGCTCAACTTTATCCACTCAATCGAGCAGGGACTCTTCCGCATGCGTATCGCAACTATCGGTATTTCGCGCAGCGAAAAAGGTGACAACAGCGTCACGAGTGACGCATTATCAATAGAGGTATACGTACGATAATGAAAACAGATTTTGACACTACCGAGCTCAAAGCGAGCGTCATCAGGACGCTTCATCGCTATCATGTTGTATTGTTTGCGCTGTTTGCCATCGGCGGGCTCTCCGCCGCAACATTCTTGCTCAATCAAACGATATCGAGCAGTTCGGCGACTGATGCAACAGCCGCGGCACCTACCTCCCCAACACTCGACACAGAGACCATCAAAAAAGTAAAAACACTTAGTAGCGGCAGCACGCCTCTCGTACTGCCCTCTGGGCGTACAAACCCATTTAACTAGCTGGTATACTAGAGACATGATACTGCTCGGCTCAACACTCATCAACTCGCCTGTCATGAGTCTACAGACGGGTGGCGAGATTGCGCGGACAGTCGAGCCACTCATCGATCCTGCCGATCTTTCGATACTTTGCTACACGGTGTCTGGTCATCTTCTCAAAAGTCACGATCATGATTCAAACATCTTGCGAATTGTAGATATCCGCGAGCTCAGCGATCTTGGTATGATTGTGGACTCGATCGACGAGATTGTACAGATGTCAGATATCGTCAAACTGAAAGAAATCGCCGACCTCCACTTCAAACTCGTCGACATGCGCGTTGTTGACCAAAAAAGAAAGCCGGTGGGGAAAGTTGTCGACTATACCATCGATACCGGGAGCTTCATCATCCAGCAACTCACTGTCCGTCGACCTCTGTTAAAAAGCTTCAATGACACCGAACTCGTCATCCACCGTTCACAAATTATTGAGATCAGCCGCAGTGCGATTGTTGTGCATTCAGAAGCAAAAGTGCCTGAGCCAGAATTGCACGAAGTAGTTGGTAGCTACGTCAATCCATTCCGCAAACACAAGCATGCTGCGCCAGAATCAATCACTCCCACTGAGCGCTGATTTGATATCATCATAGCTAAACCCTTGGCGGGCGAGATACGCCATCAGCTTCTGGTCGTCGTCATATTTCGATCGTTTTTTTGCGATCATTTTGGCGAGCTCAGTCGTATCGCTCCGAAGAGACTCGCCCAGCACTTCTTCGATGATACTGCCCGACACTCCCTTTGCTCGTAGTTCTACTGTCAGTTTGCGCAGGGAAGTACCTTTCGCGAGATTTCGGTTTTCTACCCACCAGCGTGCAAAGTTCTCGTCATCAACGTATTGTTTCTGTTGTAATTTATCCAACACACGTGCAGTGAGGGTAGGGGAGTAGCCTTGTTTTTCTTTGACTTCCCCTTGCCTATCTCGATATTTTTTGGTCAAGGTTTTGCGATACAGATAGTCACGAACTTCGCGCACACTATGCGGCCGCAGCATACAGTACTCCAGTGCCCTCCCGTAGAGCTTGCCGAACTGGCTCTCCGTCTCGAGCTTCTGCAGTTCCTCATCGCTATACTCTTTGCCAACTTTCACTCCTAGCTCGCCCACCTGAAACACATCCAGGCTGAATCGATAGCTGCCATCAACCGACACATTCACCCGATCAGGATTTTTAGCTTGTAGCGAAATATCGGTAATTTTCATAGCTTTTGTAGCGCACGTTTGTAGACAGCAGGAAGGTTATCGAGCAACAGGGCTTCGTCGACCGCAAATAGCTTAAACTGTGACTCCCCGGCCTCGCCGATACACTCAAAATCACCGACAACCTTCATGACATTCGCGACAAAAGTTACGATCTCAACATGTGTTTGACGCCCAAAATCTTTCTTCCATATATAGATATCGACAAGCTTTGGCGTATCAATCTCTCGACCCAGTTCTTCACGGATCTCGCGCACAATCGTTTGCTCTGGCTGCTCACCTTCATCCAATCTGCCGCCTGGCAACTCCCAATCACCACGTTCATTCATCCGCAGCCATATTTTCTCATTCTCAAAGATAGCTCCTTTAACGGAGATCGTGACTGCCAAATTTCCCCACTCATCACGCAGCGTCACCTGCTCCTGACCGCGCTGCTCTCCATCCACTACACTCTCTCCAGCCGCTCAATCAGAACCGCATAGCACCCATTGCCGTGCTCGGCTAGTCGATACTGCGTCGGATTTAGTGTCATGGCCTTAAACTCATCGATTGGTGTCCACGACACCGATTCGACTTCGCCATCAGTAAATCTCGCACTAAATGAGTCGTCGACTTCGTACAAATACACGGTCGCGATGCTTTTCTTTAGGTCTGTCTTACGAATCACAAAAGCAAGCTCCAGCTCGTCAGACACAATCGCCAACCTAAGCTCTTCACCCGCCTCGCGTACTGCAGTCTCTATGGGCGACTCACCTGCATCAATATGCCCTGCAGCCGAAATATCAAACTCACCTGGTCGAACTGGTTTTGTGGCAGCACGTTTTTGCAGCAGCACCTCAGTGGCTCCATTAACTTTGCGGCAGAGCCAAACATGCACGGTGCCCTGGTAATAATCTGACTCATCAAACGCATCCCGGTCGATCGACACGCCGTCAGCCATCAGACCGTTCTTGAAAAACGCCTGCTCTTTCGCCATACTTACTCATTCTCAGCAGCGACTTTTTCGCGGACCTTTTGTTCGATTTCAGCGAGCACTTCTGGGTTTTCTTTCAAGTATTTCTTGGTCTGCTCG
This sequence comes from uncultured Candidatus Saccharibacteria bacterium, assembly GCA_964602775.1. Taxonomy (GTDB): domain Bacteria; phylum Patescibacteriota; class Saccharimonadia; order Saccharimonadales; family Saccharimonadaceae; genus Saccharimonas. The sequence goes on from CAZRRY010000005.1 coordinate 26,026, forward strand.
CGACCTTGTCCGATCTTGGCGTCTGCATAGTCAAACCACGCACCTGCCTTGCCCACGATACCATGCTGCACCGCGAGGTCGAGCACGTCACCAGTCTTAGAGATACCTTCGTTGTACATGATGTCAAACTCAGCCACTCTAAAAGGCGGCGCGATCTTGTTCTTGACGATCTTTACCTTTGTGCGGTTACCGATGATTTCTTCGCCTTCTTTGATCTGCCCGGTACGACGAATATCGGCACGAACCGAGGCGTAGAACTTCAGGGCATTACCGCCAGTCGTGGTCTCAGGATTACCAAACATGACGCCAATCTTCATGCGGATTTGGTTGATGAAAATGACGGTGGCATGCGACTTGTTGATGATACCCGTCAGCTTACGCAGCGCCTGGCTCATCAGACGTGCCTGCAGGCCCATATGACTATCGCCCATGTCTCCATCGATTTCAGCCTGGGGTACAAGTGCTGCTACTGAGTCAACCACAATTAGGTCAACTGCATTTGAGCGCACGAGCGTTTCGACAATCTCGAGTGCCTGCTCGCCATTGTCTGGCTGGCTGACGAGCAGGTTTGTCGTATCAACACCGAGCCGCTTGGCATACGCAGGATCGAGCGCGTGCTCGGCATCGATAAACGCTGCCGTACCCCCTTGGCGTTGCATTTCAGCAATAGCATGGAGTGTTAGCGTCGTTTTACCTGAAGATTCTGGCCCATAAATTTCAATAATACGCCCCTTTGGAAACCCTCCACCCAGTGCTATATCGAGGCTCAGACTTCCACTTGGCAGCAGCTCAACATCTGCTCGCTTAGTGTCCCCCAGCTTCATGATTGACCCATCACCAAACTGCTTGGTGATCTGATCCATCGCGAGGCCCAACGCTTTTAGTTTGCCCTCATCGGCAGTTGGCTTCTCGGCCAGTACCTTACTGTCAGTCTTTTTCGCCATAACTCCCCTTTCGTTATCTCTTTCTTATTATACCGTACACGGACAGAGCGGTCAGTACAATCATAAGCAGTTTTATTGTGTGCAAGTTTGGTATAATAAAGCTACTATGAAACGACACGCTGGCTTCACTGTACTTGAGCTTCTGATTGTATTGAGTTTTCTGCTTGTCGGCGGATGGCTGTTCTTCACTGAGAAAGCACGTATCGACTCTGTCACTCGCGACTCGCAGCGAAAAATCGCTATTAATGCCATGTACTACAATCTCGAGGAAGTATTTTACGAAAAAAACCATTACTACCCTGCCAGTATCGACAGTAAAGCACTGCGCGCAATGGACCCAGGACTTTTTACCGACCCAAATCAAACCAAACTTGGTGAGGCTGGTGCTGACTATCGCTACACGGCCGAAGACTGCACGACAGACGGTCACTGTAAAGCCTACGAACTACGCTCGAGTATGGAGCGTGAAGCAGACTACGTCAAAAATAATCGCAACAACTAGCCTTCGACTGGACGACCGTTTTTAAACGCCTCAACAGCATTGTTCAGGATCGAGATCTGCTCTTTTGGTCTCGCAACATAGTCAAACCGATACGTCGTTTCATCACCCTCTGTACTCAGACGAATTGACCCATAGTCAAGCAGCGCCTGGAGTGGTCCATGCTGCTGAAAACTTGCATCTTCAATATTGCCAAGGCTCACTGTCTGTTCCTTGCGTGAAAAAATACTCATCTGGATTTCCTGCACCACGCTCTCGTTCGTCAAAAAGAACCGGTTGTTGTTGTACACCCACACCGCTAGGTAACCACCAATCAGCACCAGAATCGAAACCAAAATCCCCACAAGCATCACCATGCCATATGACTGACTCCCAAGGCCAAGCACTTCTGCGATAAACGGAAAATTAAACATCATTACAAATAGCAAAGCGAGTGCCAGGCACATTGCAAACAATGGCAAAATCATCCCGATCGGATGACGGCGAATTGCACTGATAACGTACTCATGGTCGCTAATATTGAGCGTAGGAAAACTCTTGACCGACTCTTCGTGGCGTTTTTTTGTTTCTTCGGATATCTCAACAGGCACTGGCTCGGTCGCCCTTGCGACGTGTACGACCTGATGCTGCATTGTATCTGGTTGCGGTGGCGCGGCGTAGAGCGGCTGCCCATTCGTATCGTATGCGACAGGTTTCGGTGGAAGCGTTTCTTGCTCTTGGTCTTGTGCACGCTGCTCTGCAGACTCAATATTGCGCTCCACTATTTCGTCTCTCCGCTTAAACAGTTCCGTTTTGCTCATATTGCAGTTTATTATATCATATCTGCTATTTTGCAAGGTGTTTGCGCGCACGCTGCGTAACACGACGACCACGCGGTGTTCGTTCAATAAACCCAATCTGCAACAGATACGGTTCATAGAAATCTTCAATAGTTGTTGCCTCATCGCCGGTCAATGCAGCAATTGTCGTGAGCCCCACGGCATTGTCACCATACGCTTCGAGCACACTTGTCAGCAAATGCCGGTCTGCGGGATCAAGCCCGAGTTCATCAATTTCCATCATGGCGAGCGCTTTGGTTGTCGTGACCGTATCGATAATTCCGTCACCATTGACGTCGGCGTAGTCCCGGACACGCTTGAGCAGACGGTTTGCGATACGTGGCGTCAGGCGCGCACGAGTGCTCAGTAGCTCTGCGGCCGATGGTTCAATCGTGCTCTCCAAAATCTTGGCAGCTCGTGTGATAATTCGTGAAATTTCTTCTGGAGTATAAAATTCCAGTCGATATAGATGCCCGAATCGGTCTCGTAGCGGCGCAGCCAGCGAGCCTGTACGGGTGGTTGCACCGATGACCGTAAACTTTGGCAAATCCAGCCGTACACTACGTGCTGCCGGCCCTTTACCAATCACGATATCGAGTTTGAAGTCTTCCATCGCAGCATACAACACCTCTTCGACGACACGACTCAGCCGGTGGATCTCATCGATAAACAAGATATCGCCGTCTTGTAAGTTCGTCAAAATACTTGCAAGATCACCTGCCCGCTCGATCGCAGGCCCCGCAGTGATGCGGATATTTTTGCCCATCTCATTTGCGATCACCGTCGCCATGGTTGTCTTACCAAGTCCCGGCGGCCCGTAGAGCAGCACGTGGTCAATCGGCTCACCGCGCTTTTTGGCAGCATCAATCGCAAGTTTGAGATTCTTCTTCAATCGCTCCTGCCCTACATAATCAGCAAAGCTCTGCGGCCGCAGCGTCACTTCAATCTGCAGCTCATCACTGTCATCATTTGCGCTTGTATCGACTATTCTTTCGATTGCCATATACCTATCATCGCACACCTACGAGACACTCGTCTAGCAAAACGTGACGATCACCTAGTGTAACAAAAGGCTGATGAAAGACGGGGCGCCATATATAAGCACACTAATCACTATCACGAGCGTGACAATCAGAGTCGTGTTCGACCCGTATACCTGAGCAGAACGCAATTCTGGGTGTTGCTGATAATACATACGACGCATCACCGCTATGACGATTCCCATGGTCACATTGGCTACAATAGTCGCAGCAACGAGCCGCACCAAAAACCCATCTAGGACAGCGCCAAACGTATGAATCAGAATCCAACTCATCATAATCACCGCCGTAAAACAGATAACACCGTAGTATGAGAACAATAAGTTACGGACTGTCGGTACTTCTTCGAGATCATAAAATGCTTTAATGTGTAGCGCTGCAAAAATCACCACTGCAAATGACATATACCATCGCCATAGATCGCCGCCAGGAATAATCAACCAGATACTTGCGATGGTAACAAAGAAACTTACAACCGTCACAATGAGTGACGTATTGAGAACGCCATTGCTTGATCTCATCGCCCTCTCGCTTCGCGCATATATCGTCGACGAGGCCAGTCCCAGCACGATCAAAAGATGGATGATCGCTACGACCATCGTCCAGATCGCACGCCAGGTCGTATCGCTCCAACTCCCAATCAAAATCAATATTACCGTAATTACAGCTACACCAACCGTTGCGCCCAGGAGAGTTTTGAGGATTATTGAACGCAGCGTCTTGGCATACGTATTCTCGATTCTAGGCACCATTGGAACCATGACGGTTTTTGTATATGCCTGTTGAGGCGCAGGCTGTGAGACTGGAGCTGCTGCTAGGGGCTCAGGGACAGGTCCATCGATGTCCGAGGCTACTGCTATACTCGTATGCTCAGTTGCATCTGTCTCCTCTTCTTGTGGTCGCTCGTTGACTATTTCTTTTACTTCTTTTTCTTTTTGCGCTGATGAGTCTTCCATGAGCAGTATTATAGTGTAGTACACGCTAGCCAACAAGCCTCATATGCTATATATGGTGTATATTACCGCTATGAATTGGCTTTATCACCACGTACCTCAACCCATAAAAGGCACAACGCTATACCCACTAAACGCTATCAAAGAGGTATATCCTGACATTTACGATCAGCAGCTACAAAAATATCATGGTCGAGGGCGTATCTTACAGCAAAAAATTCCACCACTAGACAACTGCCTTTGGAATGACGTGCTATTTATGGTCGCCCTCGACCCTCGAGAGCTTTACCGCACCCGAAAGGATGCGGGGTTTGCTGATATTTCGCCACAATATTATTACAAAAATTGATCCCAGCACGCTCGACCAAGACAAACTTGCCGTCTATCGTTTTACGCCAGGCGCAGTCGTAGCAAACGACTTTACTAGCTACCGTTCTGTAGACTTGCCGGGATATAATACATTGCCGCAGGCGACGGTTGACTACTTCCACGAACTGTACCAGCGAGGAGCTGAACGTATCCCACTTTTTTATCGCTATGTACCGCATATCCTCTACAAAGGTTCTATCGATATCTCAAAATGCGAAATAATCCTCGCTAACCCTTAAGTACCTCGCGCACACGTTCACTCGTGAATATTATTGCTCAAGGTCCGTCCTCGAGCATATACTATACACATGCCAACGCGAAATGTAGTCAAGATATATGCCAGCAACAGTTATTATCATATCTATACTCGAGGGGTTAATAAGCAGGATATCTTCAAAGATGGTGCTGATATGGCTTATTTTCTCAGCTTGCTCAAGCGGTATTTGTCGCCAGAACAACAAAATCGCAAAAAGCATGCACCATATAAATCATTCCACGGACAGCTCGTGCTATCCGCGTACTGTCTAATGGACAACCACATTCATCTCCTTATCTACCAAGCACATGATGAGACTGTCATGGTGCAGTTCATGCGACGCGTCATGACAAGCTATAGTATCTATTTTAATCACAAGTACAGCCGTGTGGGACCCTTGTTTCAGAGCCGCTACCTTGCTTCGCGTATCAGTGATGATAGCTACCTCCATCACATTTCGAGGTATATCCACAAAAATCCATCGCACTGGAAACACTATGCTTTTTCTAGTTTGCGGTATTATCTCGGTTTAGCAGCGTCAGATTGGATACATCCTTCACCAATCATGGAGCTGTTTGACTATGACACCAGCAAATACCTTGCGTTCATGCTAGACGACAATGATAATCACGACGGAACAGCCGAGCTCCTCGCACATGAGTAAGCAAACAATATTACCCAAGCTATCGTGCAGCTCGCATGCATCGATACTGCTTAGCGTATTCAAACGTGCTCAAGGTCCGTCCTTGAGCACATGAGACAATCGCAATTGTAATGGCAATCTCAGCTACGACTTTGTACTTTGTAGTTACTTTAGTTACTTTGTAGTTGGTCAATGAAACGTATCAGCCCGTCGGTAAGTAGTGGCTTTGCTTGATTACGGAGCTCGCGTAACGCGTCCAACGATAACCATAGCACCTCGTCTACCTCGTCTGAGAGATTGATCGCAATCTCACTTGCTTTTACATCAGCGGTATAGGTGACATTGTGCCTGCGGTAGATCCGTTGTTTTCCCCCGCTTAGCTTACTGGTTTCGGTTTTGTATCGATCAAACTCCACGAGAGTCAGACCGGAGACGCCCATTTCTTCCTCAGTCTCACGCACGCCCGCTTCGCCATAGGCTTCACCTTCATCGACATGGCCACTCGATGTCGTATTCCAAAGTCCACCGTTGTAGTAAGGATTAGGTGCAACTTTTTGTAGCAGCCACCGATCCGACTCGACATCATGTACCATCACGCGCACAATGCGATGCCATAATCCCTGTAGCTGCGCCTCGTCCATCGTCCCACCCCGAAGTGGGTTATCATTCTCATCGACAAGCTGAATTAACGCTTCAGCCATATTATGCTACACATCTTTACCTACCGCTGGATTTTCTATTACCATTACCCATTCAGCATCAGTCTGACTCGCAAGATGATAGCCGTTTGACTCTACTGATTTTCTAATTGCCACGAGTTTCGCACCTTCACCAACGCAACCGAGCGGCCAGCGCTAGCTGGATGCCCGGTTTTATGACCTCCCAGTCTTGTTGGTACAGTGTCGTATGGTCAATAAGTCTTCTCTGGTGTTTTCGGATCCAGGTAAGCAATGAGAGTCCAATATGGTTTCTCTGTACTTGGCCAAGATTGGCCTGACAGCGAGCGAGTCCACAGGTCTGCTTGAGCTCACGGTGCAATACCTCGACACTCCAACGACGTTCGAAGTACTCCTTGACTTGTTCACGAGACAGGTCAGTACGACTCGTACCAATGTAGTCCGTGCAGCCGTTTTTGGCTGCAAACCGGAACACTCTGACCCACCCATATCCTTTGAGATAGATCACTAGTCCCTCGTTTGGGATCTCAAGGTTCTTCAACTGCGCGTGTGGTTTGCCGACTAGTCGGTTACTGCGTAGTCCCATAACCCAGTCCCAGCCATGGGATCGAATCGATTTCAGATTCTTGAGGCTGGAATACCAACTGTCGGCAACGACCATTTCGGGGTGCAGCCCTCGCTGTTTGGCGGCTGACAGTACATCCTGAAAATGGTCATTCTTGGTTTTGCCGTCCTCTGGTGGATTCCAGATGCGGTAGTCCATGGGAGTGTAGTGGTCTTTGCTGGTTTGCCACAGTGCGTTTACGACACCAATGCCCTTGGTGATGTCATGCTTTGAGCCGGCATATTGCCAGTTGACCAGCTCTGTCTTGCCGCTCCGGCTTTTGTCAATGACAACATCGTCAAAAACCAGGATACCGGAAGTGGCACGTACCTCTTTGGCGGCAGCTTGCCACAGGTCTTTAGGTTGCACTTTTTCAGAGGCAAGCCAGCGAGAGATGCTGTCATGCGACAGACCGGCTTCCTCAGGGGCAACCTCGCTCAAACTGAGTGCTGAGTACCGGGATGAGGTGACTTCCAGAAACGAGCAATACAGATCACGAGAACACTTTGAACGAGACATATTTGTTTTTCCTTTGCTTACGAAAAAGCATGACTAACGTCATGCTTTTAGGTTAGCAGATGAGGGCTAGGTGCGAAACTCGTGCTTGCTTCATTGCCCACTTTAATCTTGCTAAGTACCTATTCAAAATCTCCGCATCAACAATGCAATAAACGCTAGCACCACCATCTGGAGGCTTGTGCTAAGCTTTCGTTCACAGTTCTTCCAGAGTCGACGGCATTTCTCGAGCCAAGAGAAGCTACGTTCCACGACCCAGCGTACAGGGATGACTGCAAACGCATGCAGCTCGCTCCGCTTGACAACTGCTACCGTGGCACCAATCACTCCTTGCACTGCCTGCGCAAATGGTTTGCCGGTATAGCCAGCATCTGTCATAACGTTTGTTACACCTGCCAAGTTGTCTTGCCACTTGGTTACCATCTCGATGGCTCCGGCTCGGTCAGTAACATTGGCGGTCGTAATATGAATGGCGTGGGGCAACCCTTGGGTGTCAACGGCAATATGGCGTTTAATACTTGAAACTTTCTTGCCTGCATCATACCCCTTATCCCTGGCGGTATCGGTATTCTTGACAGACTGGGCGTCAATAATGCAGAAACTGGTGGCTCTGGTCCGACCATTGCTTGTACGAACCGCGCCAACTAATTTTTTTAAGACTGTCTCTAGTACGCTCGGCTCGCCCTCTCTGGCTTCACTCCATATCTGAAAGTAGGCATGGACCGACCGCCACTTCGGAAACCCCTCAGGCAACATTCGCCACTGACATCCGCTTTTGAGGACATACAAAACCCCGCAGAAGACGTCGTACAAGTCGAGCCTGCGGGGTTTTGTTTGTTTCCGGGCTGATTCAAGGAGCGGCCGGATGAGTTCAAATTGTTCGCGACTGACGTCGCTGGGATATATCTTTCTCATTGCTATTTGTTTTTCGGTTCCTCCTGATGACATTATGTCAGAGTAGGGGGAGATTTTGAACAGGTACTAACAACTCTTAGCGCATGCAGTACCTGAAACGCATACCCAATTAACAATCGGCGCGCACGTGCAGCATACTTATTGCCTATATGTTGACTGCCGACCCACGAACCCGATTCCCAATCACCTTTATCATTAAACTTTAACTTTATGAAACCAACCATAGTGTCATTATCCCAAATACCAAAACGATGCTGCTCGCCATCAGGGTTTGTGACGCTTTTTTCAACGTCTTCAACTGTTTGGTATTTGTATGCAGTCTTATCTCCAAATTGGCTTAAGTGCGCTCTATCAGCATCTACTAGCGCAAAGTATGGTGCGGCGTCTTCTATGGTCATCTGCTGTAGCTCTACCGAATCCAGGTCGTCCCTTAGCACCAAACGCTCTGGGGCTATCTCAGATTTTTCCTGCTGAGCTTCGCTCATTCTACCCTAACCTTTCAGCGCCTCACGCACGCGTTCGCTGGTCGAAAGTTTCGTATCGACATGTTCGAGGGCCTTTGTGGCGTCTTGCAGTGAATACCCAAGGGCGATGAGCGCTTCAAGGGCTTCGTCGCTCGTATTGAGCTCTACCTGCACACCACTAGATTGTTTATAGACAATCGGCATGCCGACTTTGTCGCTGAGCTTCACGACAACTCCTTCGGCAGTTTTCTTGCCCACACCGCTGGCACGTGCCAGGTAGGTACTATCGGCATTAGCAATGGCATTACGCACATTCTCCGCTGTATCGAGACTGAGGATAGATAGGGCTGCTTTTGGACCGACACCTTGCACGGTAATGAGTAGCTCAAATAACTTCTTGGCGGCAAGTGACGAGAACCCAAACAACTCCTGAGCCTGCTCGCGAATGTGATGATGGGTATAGAGTTTGATATCCTGGCCAAGCACTGCCGCGTCATAGTCACCTGCCGCAACACTCACTTCATAGCCAATTCCCGCCACATCGACAATCAACGCTCCTGCAAATTTCTCAGCCACCGTGCCAAATACATGTGCGATCATGCCTATAGTATACCATCTCTCGTTCTCGCCACTGCTACAAGGAAGTTCCTTGTAGCATCCTACGCATCGCTAGGGAATCGGCGTGCAGTTATTGCCCTGTTTGGTAAATTGTAAGGTGTAGGCAGCCTGATCGTAGGTATCTGAGTTAACTTGCTCGATCTTTAGTGTAGCAAGGTTGCAGGCTGCGACTGTCTGGGATGGTTTTTTCTGACAATTGGTCGTATCTTTTGAATACTTCGTGTTATCAAATGCCGATTGGTCAATTGTCACGACCTTGCCCGATGAAAGATCACATACCGAAACGGTCGGTGGCTTACAGTTCGCGGTGTCTTTATTCTGTGTGCTCGCGTCAAATTTTGTTTCGTCAATCGATATCACCTTGCCCGATGCTACTTCGCATACATCGATCAGCGTTGGCTCGGCGGAGCAGTTATTGGGGGGTAGTGCTCCTGACATAAAGTATTCACTGTACGTGTTGGGACCTTTTTTGTCGGCCAGTCCGCCATTGTTGCTACATGTATCGCGCTGCACGATGCTACTTGGAATTGGAAATGCCGTGTCAGGCTTGCCGCTCAATAGTTTGCTCATCATACCGCGCCAAATCGGCCCTGCCATATCACTGCCGCCACTTGCCATCGCAGTATTGTCATTGTTCCCCACCCAGACCCCGACAGCGTACTGAGGAGTATAGCCGATCGTCCAGGCATCGCGACTATCGTTGGTCGTACCTGTTTTGACTGCGACAGTATGACCTGGCACGCTCAGGCTGCTACCAAATATCGGTGCACGTGCACTGTTGTCGCTCAGTATACTAGAAATCAGAAACGCGCCTTCTTTGTTGATTGCCTGTCTGCTGGTGTGAGATGAAGCGAATATACGTTTACCAAATTTATCATTGATCGAAACCAGCAGCGACGTATCATACTGCTGACCTTGATTGGCGAAGGCAGCGTAGGCATGGGTCATTTGCATCAGTGGGACTTCGGCTGCACCAAGTGCCAGGGCGAGCCCATAATTGCCGTCTTTTTTGACCGCACTAATACCGAGGCTATTGGCAGCTGTGACGGATTTGCTAATCGTATAGGCCTGCATCACCTCAACGCTCGGAATATTGAGCGACTGGCTAATCGCTCTGCGAACTGATATATCACCGCGAAATTTTTTGTCAGCATTGAGTGGAATATAGTTGCCAAAATCTGTCTTCACATCATGCAAAATCGTTGCGGGCGTAATCACACCATCGGCAAGCGCTCCTGCATAGTAGATTGGTTTGAAGCTCGAGCCGGGCTGCCGGGCAGTTGTGACCATATTGACCTTGCCCCATTTATCGTTACTGTAGTCGGCGCTCCCTACGAGCGCACGAATCTCGCCAGTCGTTGCGTCAATCACCACAGCACTCGCATTTGTACCACTCATTGCGTTGATATGTGGCATGCCTGCTGCGACGCTCGCTTCGAGCTTGTCCTGTACGTCAAGATCGAGACTCGTCTGCACTTGATACCCCGAACGCATGACGGTTTCGTAGCCATACGTTTCGCTCAGTTGATTAATTACCATTTCGACAAAATGCGGCGCTTTGGTGTTGGCATTTTGAGCGCCCGTGCCGTAGTGCAGCTCTTCAGCAAGCGCGGCCTTTTTCTGATCTTCTGTGATAAATCCATTTGTCACCATGCGTGAAAGCACCGTCGTCTGGCGCTGCTTTGCATAATCTTTGTTACCGCTAATCGGTGAGTATGCGCTGGGTGCTGGCAGGAGTCCGACGAGCATTGTGCTTTCTGCCAGTGTCAGCTCCTTAGGAGATTTATTGAAATATGCTTTTGCGGCATCTTCCACGCCAAATGCATTTTCACCAAAGTACACTGAGTTCAGATACATATCCAAGATCTGGTCTTTACTATAGTTTTGCTCCACTGCGATTGCCATAAATAGTTCTTGGTATTTGCGCATAAAACTTCGCTGGTCAGAAAGTAGCGTGTTTTTGACGAGTTGCTGTGTGATCGTGGACCCGCCACCAGTCCGCGTAAAGAGCGCGCGACCTATACTAAACGCATTGAATCCCCCATGCTTGTAAAAATCTTTATCCTCACTCGCAATCAACGCATGCTGCATCTCGGGCGATATCTGATCGAGCGACACTTGGTTGCGATGCTCCGCGCGGCCGATACTATAGATCGGCTTGTTGTTAACGTCGTTAAGCACAATACCGGTATTGTTTCGGTTCATCAAACGCTCAGGATCACGAATGTCATTCTGGAGCATGAAATACGTTGTCAGTGGCGTGATGACAAGAAACGCCACGATTGGCGTCGCAACTAGTAGCAACTTATTCTTGTGGCTTAGCCTCCAAAACCACGCCAAACGACCGGTCTTTTTTGGCGCACTTCGAACAGGTCGACGCTTGGCGGCGAGATTGACGTAGCGACCCAGGCGAGCTGGCTGTTTTTGTTTGACCATAACTCTATTATACGCTGCTACGCCGTGCCGCGCAGCATGAATCCACACAGTATGGCAGCAGCGAGCGCGTCAGCACAGTCATCTGGTTTTGGCACCTCTGACAACCCAAGATGAATGCGCACGAGTTCTTGTACTTGCTTCTTGTCCGCCTTCCCATACCCCGTGAGCGACTGCTTGATCTGGAGTGGCGTGTACTCCTCGATGACAAGATTCGCTTGCTTGCCAGTGAGCATCGCGACGCCGCGCGCATGCGAAACCGACATAGCAGTCGTCACGTTGCGCGCAAAAAACAGTTTCTCGATCGCCATGACACTCGGTTTTGTCTCGTCGATAATCTCTGTGAGACTATCGTAGATCTCTTTTAATCGATCTGGTAGCGGGGTATGAGCGGGTGTACGTATCACGCCAGCCGTCACCAACTTGGCCTTGCCTTGTTTGATATCAATCACGCCAAACCCCAAGATACCAGTGCCAGGATCGATGCCAATAATTCTCATACTTTTAGTATAGGTTATTTACGACCAAGATGCCCAGCAACTCGGCGTGCTGCCGTTGCAAGCTCTCGGCGCCACTCCCAGCCTGCATATCCAAGTCCGCAAGCAATCACGCCACCAGCCACCAGCCACACTCCCATGGTATTTGACGACGGCTTCACCGGCTCAACTGGAAACGCAGCGAGCGGCATGCTACTCGTCTGAATCTTCCGACAACGATTTGTCTCTGGGTTACGCTCATAGCCTGCTGCGCATGGCTTAGGCAGATCGTCTGTGCTAGCGATTTGTTTGCAGCGACCTGTGGCAGGATTACGAAACTGGTCATCATCACACGGCTTGAGCGCTGCTGCTGCGGTAGATGCAATCGAACGGCATCGCCCTGTTTCCTCACTTCGATACTGCCCCTCCTTGCAAGCAACAGGCGTCGCCTGTGTGGCATATTTTCGGCAGCGTCCCGTCTCTTCACTACGGTATTGGTCTGGCTGACATGCTACAGGTACTTCATCGGCTTTGATTTTGTTGCAACGATTCGTCAGCGGGTTACGGTAGTACCCCTCTGCGCATGCAGTGACAGTACTATCGGGCGTAGGTAATGTCCCATCGTCAATCATTGAGCTTTTATTCGCATCGCCAGGAGTTAGTTGATTAGTATATTGCCACGCGTCATTGACCCATGCCCATGACATATCAATCGGCGCGTTAGTGTAGGCTGGCATCGTATCGACAAGCAGGTGATTGCGTGAAAGTAGCTGGACTGACATGCCTATCGTGTTCGGGTAGACGACACCTAGTTCGGTGTCGCTAAAGTATTTGTAACTGCGCGGAGGTATAGAGGCGTCTTTTGGGAAGTCGATTCGCTTACCACTCATCGTCATATAATAATCTTGCAACATGGCTGCCGTGTCGCTGCCGTTGTATAGTTCGATAAACTCATTGCCATTATCGACACCGCTTGGATTTGCCAGTAGTTCAGTCAACGATAGTGCGGCAGGAGCAAATATAGGTTCGCACTGCGCACGGTATAGCTCCATACCCTCCGGCACATCACGTTGCATGCCTTCAATATTTGGACATACATCAGCCGACACGCAGCCACCCCCAGTGAGTATCATGTCGGCCGGCACCTCAATCTGAAGTCCTTCCAGATTACCGCATCGATCAACCACCTCATAGAGACCACCAAATCCAAACAACTGCCCCACCTGTGGCAGCAGCACAAAATCATTTTTATTATTGTCAGTGTCTGTGCCGCTCCGTTGCAGTAGCGTCGACGTCGTCATCGAGAGTGCGGGCGAGGCGTCAATCACACTCGACCATGCACCCCAGCGCATAGTGTCAATTGGATTGTCGGCATCATCGCGAAGCTCCACACCAGCGGTAGTGTAGCCCATTTTACCGCTGAAGGTTGCTGCGCCAGCATACCCAGCTGCTGTTGGGTGATTCAGCACGTACTTCGTCGAAAAAAATGTTTCTCTTGCGCCGGCTGGCAACATGACATGCGCATCGCTACTGCTGCCACGAATCGTCAGCAGACTACTCACTGAGTTGGTCGAGGAAATATAGACGAGCGACCAGTTCGTTATATCAATAGGTAAAAGTGATCTATTTTCAAGTTCAATCACTTCGTCATTGGTATCGATTGGGTCAGCAGCGATCACACTTCGAATCACGATCGTTTGGCTCGCAGCGACCGAATGGGGCGAGGTGGCGAGACTCCATACTACGCTTATCGTTGCCATCACAAACCCCACACGAACAATTGCCCGCATACCTCGAACCCTCCATGAATCTACTAATTGTTTCTATGTATAGCGCCGCCCAACTTCAAAAGCAAACATGAGCACAAAAGTTTGTGAATTCTACATCAAATTAGCTATCGATATCGACAGCAATATCGGCATTGGTATGCACGTTAACAACATCGTCAACATCGTCAATCGCATCAAGGATTTTCATGATTTTTCGTGCAACTTCTTCGTCAGTAATCTCTACTAGGTTATTGGGAACGTACTGCAGCTCCGCATCTTCGACAGCCAGTCCAGTAGCAACAATCGCGGTACGAACTTTTGCGAGATCTTTCATCTCGGTGTAGACCGTCAAACCCTCCTCCTCTTCGACAGCATCTTCTGCACCTGCATCAAGCACTGCGAGCAGCGCGTCTTCGCCAGTTGTGGCAACGCGTATGACGCCTTTGCGTGTAAATTGAAACATCACGCTCCCAGCATCGGCCATGGTGCCACCATTTTTTGTTAGTGCGGTACGCACTTCGGGATAGGTGCGATTTTTGTTGTCGGTGGCTGTCTCGACGATGATACCGATACCGCCCGGACCATAGCCCTCATAGGTGGCTTCTTCGAGCTGGGCGGCGTTTTTGTCAGCTGCGCGGTCGATCGATCGCTGAATATTGTCTTTTGGCATATTTGCTTGTCGCGCTTTTTCGATAGCTAGTGCCAATGCAGAGTTCATCGTTGGGTCAGTGCCACCACGCGCGGCGATCGCAATCATGTTGCCAATCTTCGTAAAAACAGCACCACGCTTCGCATCGTTGACGCCTTTGTCACGCTTAATTTTTGACCATTTATTATGACCTGCCATAGGGTACGTTCTCGTTTAGCTACTATATCGTTATCTACTATTATACCAGATACACGGTCACTCGACGATAGATGACCGCCCGAACCGATACTTGGTAACGCTCCATATATACCAACAAACGAGACCAAGCACCAAGTACCACAGCACAACGCCCCACCATTCAAGCGCGATCGTCGTCTGTGCCCAACTGAGGTTGGCACACCAGTTGATAACCCCTATCATTGCATCGAGCAGCGTCTGCGCTGGCCAGGCGATAACCGACGCAAATTGCGGCAAAACATACCCACCGATTCCAGCGATGAATACGAGTAGCATGGCAAATGGCACAAATGGCACAATCAAAAGATTCGCAAGCGGCGAGACATTACTCAGCTGCCCAAAGACAAAAAGAATGATCGGGACCGTAGCGACCTGCGCAGAGATAGTTTCAATCAGTATTTGCACCAACCAGTTTGGCTTTTCTTCACCAAAAAAGTAGGTGTGCACAAGAGGCGCAACAATCATCACCCCCGCAAACGCCGCAAAGCTCAGCTGCCACCCGAGATCACCCCACGCATAGCTTGGGTTAATAAGCAGTGTCATCGCACCGACAAAGCTCAGGAGTGTGACCGGGTGAAGCCTGCGGCCGTAGTACCAAGCCCACAGCGCAAGCAAAGAAACCAAGCCAGCGCGCGTCATACTTGGGCTAAAACCCGTAATCGAAATAAACGCGCCAACGAGCAGCAGACTCGAAAACAAAGAAAGAAATTTCGAAACTTTTTCAAACAAGCGTCGAGCCAGTCGAACAAGAATCGTGAGGTTGTAGCCGCTCGCCACCACAATATGCGTGAGGCCGGCGACCTTGAGCGCACTTGTCAGCTCTTCAGGCAGCCCGCGTTTTTGGCCAAGCAAGAACCCTTCGCCCAAACTCGCAGCTGCACCTCCCAGCCCTTCCTCAATATGGCGCGAGAAATCGTCGCGCACCGTCAGTGCAACATCCCCAGGCTGCTGCCGCTCGACTGACACAATCTCTGCGTGCTGCACCGAACCAACAAAACTGCCAAATCCCGGCAGAAGTTTACCATCAATCGTCACACGGTCACTCCGAGCAATTCCTGCTCGATTCGCAGTCGTAACCCACAGCTCTCCAGCCAAGTCTCTCCCCTGCGCCTTAATACCCCCTATTCGTAGCACGAGCTCTCCACGCTTGTTGACATCGCCATCTTCTCGAACTATGCCTACAATCTGCACACGCTTGCCGTGCATATCTTTGTAAAGCGAGACCTCTTGCTGCACCAGACTCCCTCGCCATAGACCGATCATCGCTCCGGCCAGCGCCACCGCAACCAGTGTCCAGCGACGCCCTACAAAAAGAGAACTGCCTACTAGTACGACTGCAGCAAGTAGCCACCATAGATCTGAAAAGAAATTCGCAACTTGAGCAAACCCCACGCCGACAAGCACGCCCAAACTCAATGCCGTCACCTGCCACATCGGGTGAATCCTCGCTCGCAACCAATACATACCAAAATCGTATCACACCTATAGGCGCCCACGCCAAGTTATTTATCATACCTTCCTCTCCATACTGCCGCAAACAATTGACATCTACCTCTATAAGATGATATATTCTATGAGGCTTTGTGTTATGGGTCCGTAGCTCAGCCGGTTAGAGCACCTGCCTTTTAAGCAGGGTGTCATGGGTTCAAGCCCCATCGGACCCTCCAAATAAAATTACCTACCTTGTCGTAGGTAATTTTATTTGGAATGATTGCATTGGCTTGAACACCATTGATACCCTGCGCAGGGGTGGAATGGGTGAGGAGCAAACGACTTTGCTCCGCAAGACAGTCTTCTCTTGAAAGCTATGCTTTCAAAGATGAAGCTGTGGGGCCGCGGAACGTGGCCAAGCCCCATCGGACCCTCCATAGAAAATATCCATCCCTGCGATGGATATTTTCTATGGAGCAAATTATTTTTTCTTCTGCTCATGCTGGTGTGGTCGATGGAACAGCATAGCCTCAGCCAACCCTGTACAGACACCAAGTGTAATAAGTATGTTTTGGTAGCCTACGATTATTCGTACATACTCTTTACTTGCCTCGTCAAGTATCACTGCATTGCTAAACGCACCATAGGTCAGCATGGCCGCCAACAGCGCAAATACCAAACTTGAAAAGATGCTATGACCATGAGATTTGACCCGTGGAGACCGTACGAGCACCAATAGAGCAGGCAAAATCGTCAGCACAACTGACACAATGCTAGTCAGGGGTGGTCGTATGACTACCACACCGGTGCTTGCAACAATCGGTGTCAAGCTGTCTGTCCAGATACTCGCCAGCAGCGCGCCTGCCGCAAGCGCAACCGTCGCCATACCCATGCTACGACGACTAGCAAACGCAACACCAAACAATATCGCAATATATGCCATAAGTATGATGATAAAGGTCATGCTTGTAGTATACCATTTGGAAAAATGCCAGAAGTATTGCAAAATTCTAAAAATATTGTTATATTTGTATTCATGAGATCGATCGATCTACTAATCCCCTACCTTAAGAATTATGGATATACCGTCCGAACATTTCGTGTTGGCGAACCTATCAAGCAAAACTTTGTCCAATTTACTGCACCCAGCGGAAAACATCTACTCCTCTCTGAAGATCAGCTTTTCTACCCATTTGCCACGAGTTCCGCAAAACAGCTCCTTGGCGACAAAACGATGACCAATGACTTTGTTGAGCAACTAGGCATTCCTGTACCAAAAGCGTTTGTTATCCACAAAAAAGATATCGGGGATAGTTTACGTCGTGAGTCATTAGATTTCTTGCACCTCTATGCCCCGTTAGTAGTTAAGCCTTTTCGCAGTTTTGGTTCACGAGGATTGACGATAAATGTTAACGACAAGGGAACCCTACTCAAAGCACTCCATTTAGCTACAAAGGTCAAACCACTCGCAATTGTCCAACAACAAGCTTTTGGGGAAGAGTACCGCTTCATTGTTATCAACGGCAAAATAGCTGGCGTGCTTCTTAGGCAAAAGCCATGCCTAATCGGAGACGGACGATTGAATGTCCGAGAACTCCTGGCAAAAGAAAATGAATCACGACTAGCAATAAAAAATGTTGCTGTAGCGTATCCAAAACTAGTTAAAAAGCATATTAAAAACCTTCAGCATACTTATGAGTATGTGCCAGCAATAGGCGAGAGGGTAGAGCTTAGTCATGCAACTATGATTCGAGACGGTGCATCTGTGTATAGCGTCAAAGAAGCTATTGATCCTTCTTATGGTATGGCCGCTGAGCATATTGCAAGTGAATTGGGCGATGGCATGGTGTGCCTCGATTTTATTATTCAAGATGCTTCAAAGCCAGCCTCATCTACAAACTATATTTTCCTTGAGGCCAACCTGGTTCCTTCGCTTCATATGTGCTATAGCTGTCGCGACGGCAAGCATTTAAAGATTGTCGAGGATTATCTTGGCCCATTACTCCGCAACAGTATTGAGCGTATATAGTTTCCTCATCAGCCCTATGGCAGCTGGAGCCATATCATCCACCTTGTGTCTGCCATTGGCCACCTCGACATAACGCCAGTTAGTTTTAATCGCTTGAATACGAGCCTCATGCTTAATGCATTGCATCATATAGTTAGCCCGATCATAGCGAGTTAACCCCTGTAGCGTATTGACGCGTTTTGACTTCCAGAGATAGAAATCCTCTTTTGTGTCACGTGTTCCAATCATGATGTATACGTTCTGCTGCAGGTTGTCACGAATGCTATCAGATGACAGAAGTCCTTTCACGCCAAATGGAAAATCAATATCTATATTGGGAACAGTATACCAACCTGAGTTTGCAGCGAAAACCGCAGACACGTTCGTCAGTGGATCAAGAAGTTGTATACGATGCGCCAATTGTGCTCCAGCCGAATGCCCGAACACAAAGACTTGATCGAGTAGAGTATAGGCATCCATCAAGTAGCTTATTAGTGCGCTGAATAATGTAGACACCCACTCTTCTTGTGGCTTCATCACATCACACTTACGAGTGGTTACCATATTGTTCAGTGCCAAAACCTCGGGTACAGGAAACACGTCTCTCGTTAATTGGGGGACGACCACTAGGCATCGGTCGGCCTCATTCAGAAGACCGCGAAACACTGACATATATCGTTCTGTATTCTGTCGATATCCTGGCAGAACAAGCAGTATACGTCGACATGTTTGTAGTTTTACGCTCGATGCTAGATTGATAGTAATTGACTTCTGATATGCCGGGTGCCTAGCCGTAACACGGCAACTTAGTCGATTGTTGTCATCTAACTCGGTACTCTCAAAACGCCATTTTGACATGTTAGGTACCTCTGTTTATTTAAGAAAACATCTTTTTTACAACTTGCAAATCAGGTTTCGCACTTACGAGCACAGGAGTGCTCGTAAACTGCTCAATCTCACGGACATGCAGTGGCGTCGCTGTACATACACCTGATATCATGTCAGCATTTATGCCGTACTTATCTTTTAGCAATCGAATACCCCCCACTGCTCCTAGTGCATCACCGGCACAAAAAACGATACGATGAATCCGTTTTTTAAATTCGGCGTTACTTAACAACATCGATGTCTCACGCTGAACGATCCCATCGGCAATTTCTACCACCCAATAGTTACTAGGTTTGTTGGCATACTTTAAATCAAGCTTATCGAATACATCGATAACCGTTTTTTTATCAAGCATATACGTCGATGGATGCCCGAGATACGTAAAATCTGATACAATCTCTGCGCCAGCGTCGCTCATATTCAGAATATCTTTGAGTGAAGCCGTGCCTGTGATCTTTGACGCCCTGACATTATGACCTAGCTGTGTAAGTGCCTTGACGATTGATGCTGCAGCAAAACTCTTGCCTGAATTCATGCTCGTTCCGACAAAAACAATCATTTTTGCACGACGAGGTTTTTTGACAGTCTGGCTAGGCACTACGACGGGGACATGAGTAGTGTTCACTATCTCCTCAGCTTCGTCGCACACATATCCTAGGAAACGTATGGTTGTTGGATCTTTTACTTTATTATTTTTATTGGCCATTTGGGCTACAACCCCAGATCGCGCTACCATATCGTATGTGTCCGTGTGTTTTGCTGGCACAAGCGCTTCATAGTAATCAGGAGCGTAGCGGTTACCTACCACAAAAATCCCACGATCTTTCGTGTAAATATGATGGATGCGTCCTGTTTTACTTTCTACTGTCTGGTGCTGACCGATACGCTCAATCTCTCCATAAATGACATCTCCATGCTGGGGTTGCCTCTTTATGTACTGATAGAACCGTAAGTCCTTACGTTTTAAACCATATGCTGCACTAGGGATAATATTGATACGTGAAATCCTGTGTGGCATGCCGTCGTTATATACCATATGGTTGCCTTTCTATAAATCTTATTACTGTGAGTGGCGTACAAAACAGAAAAGTAGCACCCCGTACTATACGCTTATATTTCTTTAGTAAACAATATCACTTTAGATACTAAATGTCAATGGAAATATCGGCGGTTTATCAAAATAAACCTCGCTTCTTAACACCGTCAAATTCTTCGAGAAGTTCACGTTGTTTTTTGCTGAGTTTCGTTGGCGTGTCGACGACGATGCTGACGATGTGCGCACCCCTGGCATCGCTCCGTAGGTGAGGAACGCCGTGTCCAGATAGTTTGAAGTCTGTGCCACTTTGAGTGCCTGCGGGAACCTTCATTGTCACCATGCCGTCTACTGTCTCAACGTCAAGCTCACAACCAAGTGTCGCATCAACCATACCGATATGTTCTTCGCTGAGAATCAAATCTCCCTCACGCGTAAACTTTTTGTGAGCTTTGACCCGAATATGAACATAGAGGTCACCCTTGCTGCCACCGCCGACCGCTTCACCATGCTCTCTTAGTCGAATTGTTGCACCGTCATCGATGCCAGCTGGGATTTTTACCTT
>CAZRRY010000006.1:0-45580 GCA_964602775.1 uncultured Candidatus Saccharibacteria bacterium
GCCGTGAAACTATCGCCAGGAGACTGCTTGAGGATGATATCTTCTTTTATACCCGCACCCTGTGCAGTGTAGACAAGCCATCCGTTATGGTCGCGAAAAGGATAGATGATACGATTTTTGTCTTGTTTACCCTCAGAGACTGCAAGTCGTGGCGTCATGGTGATGTCGATGTGATAGGTTGGATCGGTAACCGTCAGACCCTTGCTCGCGTCGCTTGGTATGGTCGCAGCGACCTTTGTGGCGCCTGTACGCTTGTTTTCGCTGTTGTTCGCATCGCCATAGGCAAAGGCATAGACTTTTTTTGCCTTGTCGTAGGAGAGGTGTTTACCGACCACATCTGTTGGCGCAGGCAGCAGCTTACTGGCAGCGGCAACGTTGTAGTCATGAGGACCGAAGTAACGATACAGCATAACTCCGATGATAGCGAGGATGCCTACTATAGCTACTGCGATGAGGGAGAGCTGGATGTGGCGGCGCGAAGGCACAGGTATGACGAAATAACGCTTGCCAGAGGCAGTCGATTTAACAAGTCGTTGAGCCCACGAAAAAGAAGGTCGCTGCAGTAAGCGGTGAGGTTTTTTTACCCGTTGTGCTCTTTGAGTATCTCGTCTA
Source organism: uncultured Candidatus Saccharibacteria bacterium (assembly GCA_964602775.1). GTDB lineage: Bacteria > Patescibacteriota > Saccharimonadia > Saccharimonadales > Saccharimonadaceae > Saccharimonas. The sequence goes on from CAZRRY010000006.1 coordinate 613, forward strand.
TTTATCTTCATACCCTCAAATCCACCAGAGGTGGCTCTCTGTTAGTATAGCATAAACAGTATCAGACGAACTACTTATTACTAAAGGCAAAGTTGAGGTTACCGACGTAGGCACTGGCATTCTTGCTTGTTGCAACATCAATCTTGAAGACGATACTGTTACCAGGGATGAACCCACATGTGGAGGGGTCAGCGGCGCCACTAGCAATTTTTGTCTGCCAACTTGTTACGGTACCTGTAGACACTGTCGAACTTGTGCCACACGGGGTCAGACCGGTACCGCCATTGCGGTAGACCTGGTAGCTCACCGTCGCGTTGCCGCCACTCGAACCATTATCAGTGCGAGCCATAAGTGAAGTCTGCCCAGAGTTAAAGCTGCTAAAGGTATTTGGTAATTGGTAGGTGACGTAGATGCTATAGGTTTGTGTGCTTGCTTGAGGGCTGGTCCATTTGTAGAAGTTGTAGGTCTCACCGCTACCGCAAATGGTTGGTTGGCCAGAGCTGCCGTCGTTGATCGCCAGGGTTGAGCTGCAGATGTCGCTTGTCATCGTACCGATGCCCGTACCGTGCAATACAGCGTTGGTGTATTCTGGAGATATTGTGATGATATTGTCAGGGCTTGAGCCACAGGCGCCCCAGCCGTCTGCTTCGTAGCACTGGAGCTTGCCGAGTGTCGTGTCGTAATACATACTGCCAAGAAGCGCATCATTGTTTGCAGCAACTGGCGCAGAGGCACCTCGGTCAAGTGTGAAAAGTGTTGTTGGGCCACCGTTGACACCACCGCCGATCTGAACATTTGGCGTGGTATTACTGCTAAGGGTCAAGCTGAAGGTGTCGACGTAGAATGTTCGAGCATTCCCGGCGGTCTGTGTGAAGTACACGAAAGGATTCGTTGGTGCAGTTGCATCTGTCGTGATATAGCAAGTGACCTTCGTAAACGCGCTCGTGTTGGTAGAAATAATCTGGGTGTTGTAGTCCGCACAGGCAACAAAACTCGTACCGCCATCTCGCGAGTAGCGGACGGTAAAGTCGTTAAATGCAGTGCTGCTAGCAGCATAGACTGTGACGCGGTAAAGCGTGTTGGCGAGGGGGTTGATACTGAGTTTGTTGCGAACACCTTGTCCGGCAGTTGCAGTCGTTACGACTTGGGCACTATCACTTGCATCGTTACCGGCAGTGTTTGTCCATGTCGTCGTGGCGCCACCGACGGATGACCAGTTAGTGGCAAAATTAACGCTGTCATCGACACTACCATCGGTTGCGAGGTTGTAGTCGGCGGCAATGGTGACGCTAATATTGTCGATGTAGAACGTGCGTGCCACGCCAGTTGTCTGGCGGACGAGCAGCGCATTGGCAGCAGTGATGCCGCTCGCAGGTGCCGTGAACGTACAGTTGACCTTCGTCCAGATGCTGGTTGCAGAGGTTTGAGCGAGGGTGCATGGCACACTGGCTGCCGTACCGTTCACTGAGTAGTAGACGTTCATATCTGTAAAGATACCGCTCGCAAGACGAGTCGTAAATGACACGTTGTAGTGCATATTAGGCGTAAGTGCTGTCGTCAGAGTGTTCTTCACGCCGTCGTTAGCCGCAGTTGTTGTGTTGATCGCAACAGACGCTTGACCAGTTGCAATGAAATTACCTGGCGTATTGTAGCGACTGATGCTTGCGCCGCCAATGGCCGACCACGTGTTTGCTGGGAAGGTAGTTGGTGTGCTACCGGCTATTTCAGCACCGCTATCTGATGTGTATTCGGTCACATTGCTGTTAACTTGAAAGAGCCCAGCAGCACTTGATGACTGTACGCTGAGGAGAGTACCGTTAACGGAGTTGGTAGCACTGTCACGGATGGTGAGGCCATTTGTCGCACCAGTCTTACTAACAACCAACTCAGCACCACCTGCACTCTGCAGGGTGTTGTCGTAAGCAGCCTGTAGTGTGGTTGAACTACTCGCGCCGGCAGCGGTCCAGTCTGCGCCATTCCAGATCATAGTAGCGGTGGTATTTTTGCGCATAGCGATCTGGTTGCCTTGTCCACCAGCATTGACGCTGAGGGTAAAGTCCATAGTTGTATTTGAGGCAGTGACATAGACAACTCGACCAGCCGTAGTGACCGTTGGGTCAGGCAAAGTGGCAGTTTGTCCATCGACAGTGAAGCCAACCAGGATAGCAGAGGTACTGTTTACGGAATTTTGGGATATGGTACAGGTGGCTGTCACGGGTGCGCCACCAGTAAAACAGTTTGGATCGGCTGTGGTGGTAGAGAATGTCGGTGTCGTGATGACAACCAAGCCTGGAGCACCAGTACCATTGCCAGCACCTCCGCTGACCGTCACGTCGCCTCCGTTGGCGTTAGTAAGTGTCGCGTTTCCACCCTGGATATTGAGAATTTGATTATTTGCAGCCTGTATGGTTGCGGTCGCTGCTCCGGTAAATGTGAGTGCATTTCCTGTTAGCAAAATGTTGCCACCGATTCGATAGTCATTTGAGGTGTTAATACTGCCAATGACATCGAGTGCTGTTCCAACAGTCGAGGCATTGCCGATGGTCACCTTTGAGTTCGTCGTGTCGACCGTTAACACGGAGGTACCTGCTTGATTTTTGACAGTCAGTGCAGCTGTTGAATCAGTCGCAGCTTGCATTGTCACTGCTCCAGTTGCGCCAACTGCAACCACAGGAGTGGCATTGCCAGCTGTCTTGAGCTCAAGAAGGTTGGCAGTCTGACCAGTTGTACCCTGAATTACCGCCGCCACGCTGCTGGCACTGGCGCTCTGTATGGCAATATTGGCAGTTTGTGGCGTGGTAGTGTTCTGGATAAATCCACTCGCATCTTTTCCGCCAAGCATACCAGCATTGAGCGCATACGGCGTCGATGCGAGGCGCTTCATCGGCAGCATCTCCCCGTCACCCGCACAGGCAGTGAATGGGGCACAGGTGGTATTGGTGTTGCCAACGTTGATACTCAGCCATAGCGTGTCTTGGTTCCAATCAACACTAGACAGGGGCGAGAGTGCCCCCAGCTGGACAGACATATACCCATTTTTGACCATAACGCCATTGCCGCTTTGATTCAGCCAGCTTTCTGTCCACTTTAGTGTTCCTCCGGGGTTGCCTGCTGCTGTCCCTGTGCCATCTTGATAGATTTTGAACTGTAAGTTGTAGTAGCCGTCTGGTACCGTCGCACCCGACGCAGTGAGGAGCCGTCCTTGAAAATTAATTTGTTGGTTAATGCCTGCAGTTGCATTAGCATGAGTGAACTCAACCATAACGCAAAGTACGCCCACCAAAAGGGCGCCAGGCAGTATTCGGCGTAGTGCACGAAAAATCGTCATGGTATTTTTGTATTTTGTTTTCAGGTTTTTGGCTCACCGAAAATAAAGCTAGGGGTGTAGCGAGAATAACTCCTGGCGGGTGACACAAAAAGCCGTCAAGGTACGAAAGGTGGTTTTAAATTTATTTGTGCTGTAAAGCCGTTTTTGTCTCACACATAAGGTTTTACTCATTTAGCATAAACGGTTTTATAAAAAAAGGCAAGGATTGTGAGAGGCTTTAGGCCGGGATCAAGCCGCGGCGAACCAGATTGCGCCGTTCGCGCCACTCCCCAAGCCAGAAACTAATGGTCATAGCAAAAACCGAGGCGTAGAGTGGCCAGAGTGCTATGAGTAGATGGGTGGTTTGGTTAGCGGTTGCCGCAGCTGCCACCTCAGGATCTGGCTGTCCGTTGACGATGCTCGCGACAGTGAGAAATGCCACGCGACCATCTGCGTCGGTAGCCTGCAGTGAAAGTTGGTAGGTACCAGCCTTGGCATAGACATGAGTTTCTCGAAAACTCGCATTATCTGGGCGAGAGACGATTTTGTTTGTACTGTCACCCCACTGGATGTTGACGGCGTAGGGTGCTCTGCCGCCGATGATGTCGATCGGGATACTCATTTCTTTGTTTGGGAATGCGCCCCGAAATACTGCATCAGTATTGATAATGAGCTGCGGCCCACCAAAATTTAATGACGTGACGCCACTAGCGCCAGCGAAGCCTGGATTGTAGCTGACATTGACGGCATTTGAGTCAGGCCCCGCTTGATTGAGGGCGTCAAAAACTTTCGCGATGAGGATATTATTGCCAATCATAAGATCGATCTCTAGCTTGAATGTTCCATCTGTTGCGCACGGCGTTGACCCTGCGAAGATGTCGTTCTTAAATATTTCGATGAGGGTGTTAGCCGGGCATGTGCCGCTCACGACGACTGGTGTTTGCGTAAAGGATTGGCCGGTTGTTGGCGTATTGATGACTGCGCCTTTCGTCGGTGGTTTGCCGGGCATGACACCAGTAAGGCCAATAGAGCCCGCGGCTGGTCCAGGCCTATCCCAGGCAATGACAGTGACATCTGTCAGGAAGAAGCCGACGATGAGGAGAAGGAGTGCAAGCGGAAGATAGGCGGTATGTTCATGTCCGCGAATTTTTCCGGTATGACGTTTTTGTATGAGGCGCTTGCGCACAGGCATAAGCATAGTATAACACGAAAATTAGGAGAGGCAATTGCTAGCGGCGTCGTGAGCCACGAGATTTGCTGACAACTTGGTCGGTGTAGCGTCTGATCGCTACGCGGCCAATGATGGCCAGGAGAATAATTGCTACAAGAACAGTGACAATAAGACGCCAAGGAATGACCCAAAAGCTAATTTCTGAGGTGATTTGCTTGTTACTCTCACCATAGTTGAGGACGAGTTTTGCGTGGTAGAGTCCAAAGAGCATGCGATCGCCGATGTTACTTTTGTCCAACTGCTGATCAAGCCGTCGGGTCGTGCCCGGCAAGATACTGCGGCGCTCAAGGTTGACGTTGACATTAGCTACTAAGTTACCAAACATATCTTTGACCGCAATCTGGCCTGTTGGTTGCTCGTAGACATTGCCCGTGTTTTTGATTCGTTGATTAAATGTTATCGGTTGCTCTTCAAATAGCCAGGCGGCGTCATCTTTATTCGTTTTGCTGGCGTAGAAGGCATCAAATGCGAGTGCTTCATTGGCTGCACCGTTGACACGGATAAACACAAGCGCTCCAAGACTAGCACTGAGCGATACACCCGATGATTCCATGCCGGGAGCTGTCGCAGTAAAACGGATTACGCCGTAATACCCACCTGGTGAAGCGTTGGCGGGAACCTTGATCACAACGGGGAGTGCTTCAATTTGTCGCGGTTTTAAGGTGAGTTTACTGAGCGGTTGCACCCAATTCTTGATTGAATAAGGGGTTGGTTCATTCGCATCTAGCAAAATCTTCGGTACGCCATCTTCACCATTGGCAGTAAAGTCATCAACTGTGCCGGTAACCTGAAGTGCGCTACTAGAAATATCACGCAAATTAATGGTAGCATTGATTGTTTCACCAGGATTTGCCTTGAGGTTGAGCACAGGAGGCGCAATTTCGAGCGCCTGGCCAGGAGCTTGATCAACTGCACGAGCAAGCGACACAAGTCCAAAAACACTGGCGATGAGGAGACCAAGTGTGGTGGCAAAAATACGCTTCATAATGTTAGTACGTTGGGGTGCAGATGTAGGTTAAGGTTGCGACATACGTACCGGCCATCTGGTTACCGGCTACATCAACGATATAGGACGAAGTAAAAATCTGTGCATTAGTTGGCCCAGCCACATTGAAATTGCTTGCCGCAACCACATCACCCGAGTTGTATTTAAAGGTATCGACAGTATTATAGCCTGTTTGCGCCTGGCCCCGGAGATCAGTGCCATTTGGAGGAAGATCGACTTCGGCGCCAATCGCCACCGTCGAGGTAGCAGTAGTGTTGGCTTTGAGATTCATGCCGAATTCACTTTTACCACGCGTACGCGTCGCGGCAGTGGTCATGGGTGGAATAGTATTGCTGCCAGAGGTCAGAGTCGCACCGTTGACAGTAATCGCATAGCCAGAACCAGCGTTGGTGCTAGCAGCCATCTGTGAAGTTGCTGTAGCGGTATCAGTCGGGGAGAAGAGCTGGTTAAAGCTAATCGCTCCAGAGGTAGCTGTCGTGCAGTCGGGCACTCCAGCGGTCTTTGAGACTGTGCCTCCAGTGCAGAAAATCAAAGTTTCAGGCATAACGCCAGTGAGAACGATTTGGGTAGCAGTACTCGCTGCAACTGTTCCAGCGTCGACGGCGCCCGTAGCGCCATCAGTCCCAGTGTAGGATGTGATACGAACAAAGAAGGTGTAGTTTGTCGGGGTAGGGTTTGTTACGTTATTGAGCTGGATTTTTACCACCGCATTTGCGGCCGAGGCTGCTGCAGCACGAGTGGCGATGAAACTATTAGCGGTTGAGCTTAGTTTACTAAACCCTGTAACGGCGCTGCCTGTTTCGTTGCCAAATGTCGCTGCAGTCGCGTTCATGCCCGTAGGCGCGACGCAGGCCACCTGTACGGCAACGGTACAATATTCAAATTTGATAGAGCCAACGGTACCGGCTGTTGGGAGCGTAAAGGTGAATGCATGATTGACGACGCCGCCAGGCTTTGATCCACCATCAGTCGCTCCTGCGACAAGCTGCAAGCTACGATCAGTAATTTGTGCTGCTTGTGCGCTCGGCGCTTCGTAAGCAGAGGTAATACCCGCTATCGCCAAAATGGCGCTCATGAAATAAAGCTTTGCCCTCACACTTCTCATATAGTGCAGTGTATCATAAGCGCAAAGAAAGGGTCAATTTTTGGTCTGCGAAAACAAGAGAGGTGTGGAAAACCAGTAAAACCGCGCATCACCGGGCGCGGTACATACTGACTGTCGTGGTGGACTAGTAGGTCGGGGTGCAGATATAGGTAAGAGTAGTAGAGTAGTTACCAGCTGGCAAGCTACCAGGAACATTAGCGATGTAGGTTACGGTGTAGATTTGAGCATCAGTTCCACCGAGAACGGCGTTACCGCTGTTGGCTACGGGATCGCCAGAGTTAAACTTGAACGTGTCAACAGTATCATACCCTGGGAGAGGTTGGCCGCGGTAGTTGGTGGTGTTTGATACTGGAGCCATCTCGGCACCTGTTGCGACGGTATCAATCGTGTTTGCTTTGAGATTAAGACCAAATTGACTGTTACCGTGCTTGCTTGTGTCGGCAGTCGTCAGCGCTGCAATCGTGTTGCTACCAGAAGTCAGCGTCGGACCGTTCACGGTAATAGAGTAGCCAGAGCCAGCATTGGTACTAGCAGCCATCTGTGATTGTGAGGTTGCAGTGGCGGTCGGCGAGAACAGTTGGTTAAAGCTAATCAGACCAGAAGTTGCCGTGCCGCAATCAGGAACACTCGCAGTCAAGCCAATCGTTGCACCTGTGCAGAAGACGAGTGACTCAGGCATCGTGCCATCGAGGATAATTTGCTCAGCAGTTGAGGCAGCGACCGTACCACGGTGCAAGACTGGACCTGTAGTGTCGAGGCTCGCATAGGCGGTAATGCGCACGAAGAACGTTTTATTGCTTGCAGGGACAGCGCCATAGTTAGGATTCGTGACATTATTTACCGTGTATGTAGCGGTAGTGTTTGATCCGAGAGCATATGCTGAGCCGCGAGAAAGGTAATAGCTATTAAAGTCGGGTCCAGTTGCTGGGTGCATCGTCATGCCTGTGATACCTGTCTCGCCGCCAAGTGTCACAGTGCCAGCATTCATTCCAGTTGGTGCGACACAGGTGAGCGCACCAACGTCAGCAGCAGTCGTACAATACTCAAACTTGATGGAGCCAACGGAACCACCAGCCGGGAGCGTGAAGGTAAACTTGTGGTTCACTACGCCACCAGGTTTTGAGCCACCATCAACCGCGCCAGCAACAAGCGTCAAGCTTCGGTCAAGAATTTGCGCTGCGGAAGCAGGTGTTGGCTGAAAGATAGCAAACGTCACAAGGATCGTTGCCAAGGAGTAGAGCCCGAGAGCCCTAAAAGGGTGTGGTGATTTAAATTGTTTCATGTGGTGGTTTTTGTTTATGGTTGGTGATTTCTGTTGGCACTTTAGCATGAGCAGAAAGCCGTGTCAATATAATGATGTTAATTCTACAATAAGAGTTAAAACAATGTCCGCGGCCTGTTTATAGGTCTCAGTAGGTACCGGTCACAACAAGTGTTTGATTTGTTGTATACTGTCCCCCCGCTGTTAATGGAGCTACATTGGCAATGTAGCTTAACGTATAGTTCGTAACACCGCTATCTTTTGACGACTGCGCGATAATATCCCCGCTCTGATAGTAGTATTTGTTTGGTGTGTTGTAATTTGCGGTGACAGATCCATACCCAAACTGACCATTGTCAGGATTAGCCCCAAGAGAGACAGGAAGAGTATTTGCCACAAGGTTGACGCCAAACTGCTCGATGCCTGTCTGAGATGGACCAAGCACCGACATGGGGGCGAGACTACGCACGCCATTGGTCGGTGGTGGACCAACTAACTGCACGACATAGCCGTACGTCGTGTAATTGAGCACTGTGAAGGTAGCAGTAGTGGTGGCAGTCGTACTTGCGCTAAAGGTACCAAAACTAGTGCCGCTAGAGGTGACGGCAAATGACAAAGAGGGGTCACCGGTCGTCTTGCTACCTGCGTTTACTTGAAAATTATTTGATTTTGAGTTGCCGACACCGGCGTCGCCAGTCGCCTCAGTGATGCCGTAGTTAGCAGATCCGGAGTTGATAAGCCCTGAGGTACCCACACTTGTCTCGTCAAATTTAAAATTATTTGACTGAAGTGTTTCAGCATGCGCACCCTGAAGCAGGGCAGTACTCACAAGTAATGCCCCCAAAACGCCTCGGACTCCGATACGCCGATTCATGCTCTCATTGTAGTGATAGCCGTGAGCCTTTTGCAAGTTATTGCCAGTAGCGGTATACTCTGAGAGGAAGATGGGCAAGATAAACAGATGAGCGAAGATTCACACAGCAGCGACGGTAGCCAGACCCCAGCACCAGAGGTGTTGTCTGTCAGTGGTGCTGAATCGACTGAGGCAAACCCGACCGAGCAGCAGGCGCAATCAACAGTTACTTCACCTGTAACACCAAAAAAACGAATTGCCTACAGGCCTAGCCACAAGGGGACATTTATTGGCATGGCAGTGGTCATAGCTATCTTAGCCGCCAATGCCGGTATCATTGCATTTGTGATGCGTAATCAAGCCTCGGCAGAGGAGACAAAGATAAAAAACGGTGTGACTCTGAGCTCTGAATCACTCGACAAGTTGGGAGTGAGCCGTAATCCTGCAGGTAACGCAGGCACTGAGCTCATTGTCGGTCCGAAGTCGACCTTTAAGGACAATGTCCAGATGGCGGGCAATCTACAAGTTGCGGGGCAGCTCAATCTTAATAGCAAGTTTACTGCGAGCGACGCGGCGCTTACGAAGCTTCAGGCAGGCGATACGCAGCTGCAAGCGCTTAATGTCAATGGTGACGGTACGATAAGTACGTTGAACCTCCGTAAAGACCTAAAAGTCGTGGGTACGACTCAGCTTCAGGGGCCGCTAACGGTAAATCAGCTCACGACGATTAACAATAATATGAACGTAGCGGGCAATCTCTCAATCGGAGGCAACCTCAGTGTGCGCAATTTCCAAGTCGGTACATTGACGGTGGCGGGGCATCTTATTAGCACAGGACCACGACCAGTGGCGAGTGCAGGCGGAGGAACGGGCAGTAATGGTACGGCAGCGATTAGTGGCAATGATACGTCTGGCACCGTGTCGGTCAATACGGGCGTTGGTGCGGGCAATGGGTTGCTTGCGACAGTGACGTTTACTACCAAATATGCCGATACTCCACACGTCGTAGTCACCCCTGTCGGGCGCAGTGTACCCGGGATGTATATCAACCGTACATCTGCCGGCTTCACGATTAGCGCCGACGGCAGCCTGCCACCTGGTGGCTATGCGTTTGATTACGTCGTCGTACAATAGGCGCTTCGCTTGATAGGACAAAACCTACGGTTTTTTCCTATCGCGCCGAGAACGAAGTAAATTCGTTCATCGGGCTTGGCTTTTTCCCTTTAGTTACAAAAACAATCACGAAGTGAATTCGCTGATCGTTCTCTAAATATTATCGTGAGGCAATAAAACTAATCTCAATTGTGGCGCCAAGAGGGAGCTGATTGACGCCAATGGTTTCCCGTGCAGGATACGGAGCTGCAAAGTATGTCGGGTAGTATTTGTTTATTTCAGGCATCTGAGAGAGGTCTGTTACAAAGATAGATGCTTTTACCACATGATTAAGCGTGAGGTTCGCTGCAGAGAGAATTGCAGTTGCATTCTTCATGATTTGCGCGAGCTTCTCTTCGACGGATTCACCTACCATTGCTCCAGTAGTCGTAATATTGATTTGCCCTGAGACGAACACGAGTGAGCCAGTGTCTATTGCTTGCGATAACACACTCGGAAACGAATCTGCATTAGGAGTGGATATTTCAGTTTTCATATCATCAGTATACTTGCATTTTACATATTCACAAACAACTGCACGTCATCTGCCTTGACCGTGAGCATGCCACTATGAATTTCAAATGAGATATCCTCGGTATCAGTAGTGATAGTGACGGTGCAGGGGAGGAGCATACTGAAAAAATCGGCATGTCCGGGCAGAATATCAAATACTCCGACGCGATTTTTGGCGCTGAGACTGAGTGCTGGTCCTTCGTAATAAACATGAAAGGGCGCGCGGGCGATAACGTTGAGAACAGGCGGGGGAACAGAGGTCATCGTCGTTTCCAGATGTTGCTATATTCTCTATTCATATTCTATATTCCATAAACCTACTTCTTTTCTTCGTCAGGTGCTGAACTCTCGGCTGTAGCCGTAGGTGCCGGCTCCTCTTTCTTTTCTGGCTCACTTCGCAAAATCTCTTCGATACCGCTTAGCGTTTGCTCAAGCGTGAAATATTCGCCAGGTTGACCAGAGAATTTTTCGGCGACGGCGAAATTTTGTGAAAAGAACTGAATGAGTTTTTTGGCGTTTTGGTAGTCGGCACGATCAGCAGGCGAAAGCTCGTTTTCACCAACGATCGCAATGATATTTTTGAGGCTATCGTATTTTTGCATGATAGCCTGGACGCGCTCAGCCAGGTGATAATGACGCTCGCCGACGATGTCTGGCGTGAGGAGTGAGCTGGTCGTTTTGAGCAAATTGACTGCCGGACGAATACCTTGCTCGGCGATGGAGCGGTCGAGTACCAGCACAGAGTCGAGCTGTTGAGAAATTGCCTGTACGGCTGGATCAGACAAGTCGTCGGCTGGGACGTAGATTGCCTGGACACTGGTGATCGTGCCCTGTTCGGTGCTCGCCAGACGGTCTTGCAGGCGGCGCAGATCAGAGAAGACCATGGGGCTATAGCCACCCTCGCTTGGGATCAGTCCAAGGTTGGTGCTCATCTCAGTCATGGCTTGGACATGGCGATAGATATTGTCGATGAAAAAGAGGATATCGCGGCCCTCGGTATCGCGAAAATACTCGGCAGCAGTAGCTGCAGCTGGGGCGACCATACTGCGGATCGCAGGTGTCGCGTCCATCTGACCAAAGAACATCACCGTATTTTTTAGTACATCGGTATCTTTGAGTGTTTCATAGAGCTCGTTGCCCTCGCGGATTCGCTCACCAACACCGCAGTAGATCGAGAGTGACTTGCTCACTGCGCCATCACCTTTGTCCATAGTGACATTGTGAATCATCTCCATCGTGAGGACAGTTTTGCCGACACCCGCACCACCGATGACACCAATTTTGCGGCCTTTGACAAACGGTGTGAGAAAGTCAATGACTTTTAGGCCAGTTTCGAGCAGCTCAAGTTTGGTGCTTTTTCGGTAGCTTTTTGTTCCAGTTGGTTCGCTAATCACTCGTCGGTTCTCGGTGATCCCGGGCCCTTTGTCGAGCGGCTCACCCAGGGCGTTAAACACGCGACCCATGGTAGCGGGTCCGACAGGCACGCTGACTTTTGTGCGAGTGCGGTAGAGTTTTTGGCCGCAGCGCACGACTTGGTCGTTGTTGAGGTTGAGACAAATTGCTTTGCTGCCACGGAAGAAATTGACTTCGATAAATACTTCTGGGTGGCCCTCGAGCGACAAGAGCTCTTTGGCCTCGGGGCTATGTTTGATGATCTGGACTTCAACTGTCAGACCGCGCAGGGCAGTGACTGTACCGACATATTCAGCAGTAGGATCAAATGGTTGGGTGGGTTGTGTAACGGGCGGTTGCATTATCGTTTTGCTGCTGCCTCACGACGTTTCTTTTTGATACTCACCAGCACTTCGCGGAGTCGCCGGTCTGATTCACTTCGCTTGGCGCGGTGAAACTCGAGCTTGTATTCTCCGAGTAGTTCTGTGGCGCGGTCTTCGGCGACAGTCATGGCGTTGAACCGACTGGCGGCCTGCGCGAGGCCTGACTGGAGGATGGTTTGTGAAAGCGCCAAGCTCATCATGGTTTCTTCCATCTGATCGGCAATCTGTGTGAGGCTTGGTTCAAAAATCGTATCAGCATCGGTCATCGTGCCATCGTCGACGCCTTCTGACATGTCCTTCATGCGTGTAATAAGATCGATGCGGCGCACGACTTGCTCACCAAGCGAAATGTATTCTTCGTAGTACACGACGATATCACTATAAGGTCGCACTGCATCGATCACAGGGGTGACATCGATATAACTATCACTTTCAGGGACTTGAAAAAACCGTACATAAGGAATACCACGCTGGGTAAGTTGATTGGCGCCGTGGCTGCCAAGCACCACGATATCGGTGTTGCCGGCCTTGTACTCGTCTTGCATGGTCTCGATCATGCGCATATCGAGGTCGCCCGACAAACCAGCTTCTGCGCTAATGAGCACCATGACTTTTTTGCCATTGTCTCCGACGCCTTCACGGACGGTGAGGCGTTTTTTGGGGTCGATACGGATCGCGGTGTAGCGCTGCCAGAGGAGGTTAAAAAACTCCTGGCTCAGCTGAGCTTTGTTTTTGACCTTTGCTACCTGAGTGCTGGCGAGCGATTCAAACACATTTGTCAGATCTTTGAGCGTACCGATACCGGCCATGTCTTTTTCGATGACGTTTGCCCGTCTCATAGATTTATCTCCACCGGTTCCGCTCCCGTCGTCAAAAATTCTTTTAGAATTTTCACGTAGGTCGCTAGGCGCGGGTGAGGACTGCCAGTAGGCAGTCTGCAAGACAATGTCACCACCAAGCTATGCTTGGTTGGCTGGCTTGTGGGGCTGCGGAACGTGGCCTGTCGCTGCGATTCAGTATCTTCGAAAAATTGCTTGTAAGCAATTTCTTCTCGATACTCTGATTCTCGCGCCACCCGCTTTGCGTATACGTTAGGTCTAGTAGGGTTGGCCGGCTTTTTTCCATCATTGACAATCTGCGCTGGTGCGTCACGAGATTCCCGGCCATGTTGCCGAGATTCTCGTGCGTGCCACGATGATGAAAAAAAGCTGGTCAACCCTACGATGCCTGGGCATTTGCTCATTTCTTTTTCTCCTTTTTGCCTTTTTCCTCGGCCTTTTTGTCCTGCTCGGCCATCTGGTCTTCCGGGTTTGGGAGGGCGGGCTGCTCCTGGAGGAGTTTGGCGCCAAATTCCTCGAGCAGCTCTTTTTCGATGCGATCATAATCTTCCTCGGTTTTGGCTTCGCTGGCGCGGGCTCTCACTGCTTGTTTGAGGCCGGTAACGTCGATTGCGCGGTCGTCATCGGGTAGCATAATCGTTTCGAGCATGAGTTGCTGCTCGACCAAACTGTACAGCTGGTCGGGTGGTTGCTGCAAGGCGGCGTAGAGATGCTTACCAAGCGTCAGATCGCGTCTTGTTTCTTTGCTGAGCTGGCTACTAAAGTGCGAGAACTCTTCGGCCTGGTGGTAGCGAGCAAGTGATTTGAACAGTGCGGTTGAGAGGCGTTTTTGGCGCTTGGTTTGTGCTTGTCCACCCACACGGGATACTGACAGACCGGCGTTCACGGCGGGGCGCACGCCTTTGCGAAAGTACCCCAGGTCAAAGATAATCTGTCCGTCGGTGATTGACATAATGTTGGTCGAGAGATAGGCCGTGATATCGTCGTTTGGCGTCAGCACCACTGGCAGGCTCGTCATTGTTTTGCCTGTTGTGAGCAGCTTGCCGGCGCGCTCGAGCAGACTTGAGTGGGTGTAGAAAATATCACCAGGATAGGAGTCGCGGCCTGGGTCAACTTCCTGCAAAAGCGACAACTGACGGTAGGCTTCTGCGTGACTGCTGAGGTCGTCGTAGATGATAATAACATCTTGGTTGTGGTTGTACCACAGCTCTTCGGCCATACTGGCCGCGGCATAGGGAGCCAGGTAGCTCTGCGTCAGCGAGTCAAAAATGTTGGCGAGCACCACAATCGCATGCTCCATAGAGCCGTTGCGCTCGAGCTCACTCAGTAGCTTTTCGATATCAACTTTTCGCTTACCGATCAAAACATATATAACGATACGGTCGGTGCCTTGTTGATTGGCGCTGAGCTGACTGAGAAAAGTCGACTTACCTGACTTGCTATCACCTAAAATCGCAATACGCTGCCCGAGCACAATCGGGAAGAAACTATCCACTGCCGTGACACCACTTGCAAGTTGTTCATCGAGCATTTTGCGGTCCATAATCCCTGGCGCAGGCGTGAACATGCCAGAAAGTTTTTTTGCTGCAATCGGCCCTTTGCCGTCCACCGGCAGCCCCATCGGCGTGACGACTCGGCCGATAAGCTCTGGACCAACGGGGACAGCCAGCATGTCGTATTCGACGACCGCCAGGGAGCCAAGTGTAATCGTTTCGCTGTCGATGTTGTACAAAATCACACGGTCACCGTATGCTTCGCGCACCATGCCGCGCTGACCGTCTTCAAATAGTATCTGCGAGCCAAGCTGTACGCCTTCGAGTCCTTTGACTTCGACAATAAACCGATTAATCGCCACCACTTCACCAGTCAGGTTACCTGCTTCGACGAGCGCCTGAAACTGCGTATTGTCAAACACGAGCCAGTACCTCCGAAATACCATGGCGCCTGCCCATCAATTTGGTGCGAAACGACCAGTCATAGACGCGACTACCCGCACGCACCACCATGCCACCCAAAATATGCGCATTGAACCGAAATGCGACGAGTACAGCAGGCGAAAGCTCCTGGCGACACCAGGCGGTTAGCTGTTGTTTGACATCGGTAGTTGCGGGTGCTGCGAGGGTGATGGTAATGACGGTGGCGTGAGTAGCGGCGTGCTCAAGTGTTGCAATAATCTCGTCGAGTCGAGCGGCGGTGATAGGGGAGAGCTTGGCATATTCGCGGATGACATCATTTGCGATCGATGAAAGTTCTGGTTGTTCGGCGGCAAGCCGGCTGCCAACACGCTGAGCGTTGACATACTGGCCAAACCATGTCGCATAGGCGCGGATCTCTAGGATCAACGCCGCGAGATCGCTTGGCGAGTAAATACCACTTGGTAGTTGTTGGTTCACTGCCCGATCTCCTGCTTTAGCTCTTCTTTGTGAGCTTCAAGTTGCTGCAGAAGGTAAGGGGTCTGGGCGCCTAGGTCGACATGTTGGCCAAGCGTATCGCTCAAAAAACTCAGCACCATGTCGCTCAGTTTTGTGTCGAGAGCCGACCTGTAAGACTCTCGCTGCTGAGCCATCTCGGCTTCAAGTTGCTGCTCGAGCTCGGTTTGTTTGGCGAGAAATACTTGTTGTCGGCCTGCAAGTTCATGCTCAAGCTCTGCCTGGCGTGAGGCGAGCGCAGTTTCGCGTTGCCTGAGCTCACCGAGAAGCTGTGACTCTTTTTGAGCAAGCTCACTCTCGAGCGCGGCTTGTTTCTTGGCATGCTCTGCCTGAAGCTGCTCGAACTCATGCTCGACTTCTTGCCGCCGGGCTGCCATCTTGGCTTCGAGTTCTTGCTGGTGGCTCACGAGCACTTCATCCATGTTTTTGAGTCGCTCAGCAAGTGTTCGCTCAACTTCAGCTGTGTGCGTATCGATCTCGCTACCGGTTTGGCCATATTTTTTGGTGGCGTCGACGTGCAGTTTAGTCATGGTTTCTTTGTAGCGCTCGACTTCTTTGCGCATGAGGTCGTTGGTGATTGCAGTCAGATGCTCGTTGAGTCGGGCAGTTGTGCCGCTCAGGTCATGACCGAGTTCAGCAGCCGATTTACGAAGTACTTTTTCGAAATTGTCTTGGGCTTGTACCAAAATTTTTTCTTCGATCCTATCAGGCAGGTTGCTGCTAGGCTGCTGAGCACTTGGGTGGAAATGCCGGCGCCAGTGATGGTAGGCGGCAGTCACAGCAACCCCTAGCAAAAACACATTTGCGAGAAGTACCACCACGAGCAATGTATTCCCACCAAGCAGATCCATCAGAGCCTCGTCAAGATTAGGTAGATTGCGATCACCGACACGCCAAGGATCGCGAGCACGAGTGTCGATAGTTGGATAACGTTTCGATAGACTGCCGATTGGGCCATTGGGTTTCGTCCGATACTGATAATACTGCTGCGAATAATCGAGTAGATGATAACCGACACGACAATAATCGTGACGATAAAGAGTGCGGAACTCAAGATCACCGGTAGTGTACTGACTTTTTTGCCCGCCACAGTATTGGCGAGATTTTGCAGACTGGCCGGAATAATGGTTTTTTCGGGCTGGCGATAGTGGTAGGAAATACTGACGAGGACAGGCACTTGGCCAAGTGTCACCTCGGTGTTTTCGCAGACTGCGCCTTCAACTTTTTGTTTGTCGGTGCCAGTCATCGTGCCCTGCGCAGTGCCGACGACCTTGGCATTTGCCGTTGCTTTCATGCCGACACCCTTGAGCGGCGAAGCAGTAATTTGGTCGCCAGGCTCGATCTTGCCATTGCAATCACTGACAATAGTCGGCGTCACACCGTTCGTCGCCACCTGGACGCTGGCTTTGCCGCCATTGTTGAGGGTCAAAAGTGAGCTGCCGTCATTGATAGCAACGCCAATAATCCCGTCGGTTGTCTCGGTTGAGGCTGCCGCTACACTATCGGTGGAGTTCTTTTCGAGCGCCACGACAGAGCCAATAGGGATATCTCCCGTGGTGAGGTACCCCTGCGACAGAGAAGTGACAGCGTACACGCTATGGGCAACAACAAGACTGCCGAACACCAGTGCGGCAAGAGCGAAAGTCGACCTCAGAAGGACGCGTCTCGTAATTATTCTCCCCTTATGCTTATCTGTAGCTGTATTATACCGAAAAACACGAGGCATTACTACTGTTTCATGAAGTATTGACAGCGACACTGCTATGCTCGAAGTGATCGCAAGAAGAAAGCCGGAAGTGCTACAATATTTTGTAGATGAAACAACAAGGTTTTACGATTCTCGAGCTTATCGTGGTGGTGGTAGCGATCATTATTTTGCTGGGAATTGTGTTTTTGATGCGTCTGCAAGCCCAATGATCTCCCCGCAGTTGCTCCATACATTTCCTATTATTTCTGACCAAGTCAATGCTAGAGAGTTAGCGGTTGTGCTGCGGGAGCTCGAGCGGCAGCTTGCTGCAGGCCACCGCTCAGGGGCAGTAGTCGAGTTTGGGTGCTATATCGGCACGACATCGCTTTTTGTACGCCGACTCCTCGACCACTCTGGCGCCGTTGCCGAGTTTCGCGTCTATGATTCGTTCGAAGGTCTACCTGAAAAAACTGCCCACGATGCCAGCGCAGCGGGTGACCAGTTTCGGCCTGGTGAGCTACATGCAACCAAAAAACAATTCCTCCGGCACTTCAAAAAAGCCCACCTCACACCACCCATGATTCATAAAGGCTGGTTTAGTCAAATTACTTTAGCAAGTGTACCTGATTCGATCTTTTTTGCCTTTCTCGACGGTGATTATTTTGAGTCAATTTCTGATTCGCTGAGACTTATCACTCCAAAACTTGCACCCGGCGCGGTCATTGTGGTCGATGACTATACCAATGAAGCTCTACCGGGTGCTGCACGAGCGGTTGATATGTGGCTGCGCACCCAACCACAAGCACGTTTGCGCGTAGAGGCGAGTCTTGCCATAATAGCTGTATGACTCGCACCAAAAAAAGCACGCTGAGACTACGTAGATTTTTGAGGGACAAAGAAATCCTCATGAATAGCCTAGTGGTGGCAAATGTTGCCTTGCTGGCGTATGAGCATTTCTATGAGCCATCGTTGCAACAGCTATTGGTAATCGACGCCTTTGATATCGCAACAGCTCTACTGTTTATCGCCGAGTTTGTATTCGAGTGGTACTGGGCGCGTGATCGGTGGCTGTATATACGGCACCATTGGTTCTATCTGTTTGCTGCGGTGCCAGTTCCTTCGGCATCATTTGAAATACTACGCGGCATTCGCGCACTTCGTTTGCTAAAGCTACTCAAGATATTTGCTCATATGCGGTATGAGCGCAATACACGACTATTTGAGGCGTCATCTGGCTCGGGCGTGTGAACTTTGACAGGCAGACCCGCTACTGTCTGAGAGGGAATACTCAATGGAGCATAGTCAGCTCAACTAATTCACTCGTGGAAAGATACGCTGCAAGAGCTGCTTGACCGATACCTCGGACAGTCCCACCATGACAAGCACTGAACAGATTGTGTCGACGAGAGCAAACAGGGGATTGAGATAGTACAGTAGTGGCAAGACAGTGATGATGGCGATAAATGTCGCCTGCCGAAGTGTACTGGCAGCTCGTTCTGATTGCCGCAGTAGCAGCTGCACTAGCCCTAGCAAAAGAGCCAGACAGTAGACACTCACAAACGTGAGTTGTAGCAGAGCAAATAGGTCGCTTCTGCCAAGACTATACGTCAGTAGCGGCAGGCCTACCAGCTGGGTGCATGCCCATCCAACGATGAGAGATTGTTCGAGGCGCTGCTTGGGCCATACTGCGGGCAGAAACAGCAGCTGTTGCTGACTGCGGCTGACGACAATGCGGCTAATCAGCCAGACAAGTAGCAGTGCGAGGTACATGAGCAGGAAACTGCCATGATAAAAATAATTGTTGTCACTGGTGACGAACTTACCAATTTCGTCGATAAAAAACCCGAATCCTACGCCACCAAGGAGTGCTAGAAGCTCTCGGTTGGCACTACGCTGCAAAAGGCTCATGAGTAGCGCAATGGTGAGCGCGATACCACCCCACAGCATGTGCGCAATATGAAAGCCTGCACCACCCAGTTGAGGATAGCCAGTGACGGCGAGAAATGACCGTATGACAATAATCGTCGCAACACTTGCAATGATAAAACTATCGACGACATCGAGGGACGAAGGCTGATTGTCGATGGGCTGAGACATGAATTTATTATGATAATAAATCTCAAAAAACGCAAGCGAAAAGAACAGGGGAGTGGGGCTGCGGCTAGAGCGAACGTTGCCGACAATACTCAGTCGTCGCTACGTAGTACGAGACGATAGTAAAAATAAGTCTTGACGTTACTCAGTTCCTTGTATAACATAGAACTATACTAAACATAATATAGGAAGACGCTGCCTATGAAATCAGCCGAATTGTATGCCGAAGCGCTTGCGACTCAACTTCGCAAAGGCTTCCTCGCCTACTGCGTGCTGCGCGTTTGTTCTCATACGCCCAAATATACCAGCGACATTATCAAGCATCTGCAATCCGCAGAACTGGTGGTCGTAGAAGGTACAATTTATCCTTTGCTGAGTCGTTTGCAAAAAGACGGGCTGCTGACGCATGAATGGCAGGAAAGTGAGCAGGGACCACCACGCAAATACTATCGAATTACTCAGTATGGTGCTGACGTCATGACGGTCATGGAGTCAGATATCGACGCACTAAACAAAACACTAAAGAAGCTTTAAGGAGAGGCAATGAAAGAGGTTACAAGAATTTCGCTAGCATCACTTCCCTACGATATCGAAGTTGAAGCGAAAAAATCGCTCGAGAAATATCTACAGGCGATCGAGGCATCGCTTGACGCCGATAGCGATGCGATGAAAGAGATTGAAGCGAGGATCGTCGAACTGCTCGCTGAGCGCGGCGTTTCCAAAGAAACGGTGATTAGCAAAGAGGACATCGTACGAGTCAAAAAACAAATGGGTGATCCAAAAGAGTTTATTGGTGAGCCAGTCGAGACGACGCGCGTCAAACAGTCGAAACGCCTGATGCGAAGTGAAGGTGATGAGATCTTCGGTGGTGTGTCAGCGGGACTTGCGGCGTATTTTGGTATCGACACAGTCTGGATTCGTCTCGCCTGGGTGGTACTGACATTTGTAACAAGCGGCGTGATGATCCTTGTTTATCTGGTGCTATGGATTGTGATGCCACCGGCAAAAACTGCTGCAGATCGTTTGCAGATGAAAGGCGAGCCAGTGACATTGGCGGGGCTTCAGGCGGAGAGCGAACTTGTCGTCAAGAAACGCAAAAACGATCAAATTGCCCTCCTGGTGGTTCGTATCATGACAGGAGTTATCAGTGTATTTATAGGTATTGGCGCGCTGGTCACGGTTGCTGTGGTGTGGTGGCAGGTCGCCAACGAGCAAGCCGGTCGGATAGCTGGGTACAATTGGATCTATTTTGGCTTGCTGGTGGCGGCTGGGGTGCTACTTGCGATTCTCTGCTGGCTTGGGGCATACATGCTATTTGCCGGTAGGGCGAGCAAACGGTTATTGACGAGCCTGGGTGCCGTTACGATTCTTGGACTCGTGGCGTTTACTGCCGGTATCATCCCCCTCACCCTTGGGCTGCGCGCGGCAGAGACACAAGCTGCGATGGAGTACAGCAAAACGGTAACAACCAAGCAGCTCGATGTTCCAGCCTTTGATGGCGTAAAAGGCATTGTACTTGATTCATCACTCCCTATACAGGTCACCTACAGTGGCGTGAGCAATGGGTCGTATGAGGCAACGCTTTGGTACAATACCAAAAACACCACATCAGCACCTACCGTCAAATTCGATCGTCAAGGTGATACGATGCACATTTCGCTCGTCACTACAGACGAGAGCTGTCTTCCCGACGTGACTCGTTGCCGTATGTGGTACAACCTGACAGTCGTCGGCCCGGTGCTCGAATCAGTTTCTGCAGTTGGTAGCAACACGGTTCGCTACATGACTGAGTCTCAACCATCGCTCAAAACATTTACGCGTGCCGATGGACGTGTCGAGGTTCAATCGACAGGAACGATCGATCTACTCACCGCTCGGCTAGAGAACGAGAGTAGGATTGACATGACTCAGGCGGGCATCAAGCAAGTTGACATGACGATTCAAGACGCGCTAAGCAATGCTGATTTTGCGACAGTGGATTCGCTTGCGATTAGCGTACCCAATGCTTGCGCTGCAAATCATGGTGGGGGAACAATTACGGTAAATCGTGCTCGAGTGATAACCGTCAATGGCCAGGCGTTCGACCAAGACTTCGACTATCCGTGCACCACTATCCACGCTCGCAATCTTTAAGGTTGCTCTAAGTCAGCCATGGCAGTATAAGGATATGAACCCCTGTATCCTCACGCGCTGCTGTCAACTATCCTTCTCAATGACTGGTATACTAGCCATATGAAAATACTCGTTGTTGACGATGAACATCGAATCGCGCGCTCGATCAAGCAGGGGCTTGAACAAGAAGGGTATGCGGTAGATGTAGAGCACGACGGTGAGGCGGGATACCTAGCTGCATCAGCCGAGAGCTACGACGCGATCGTGCTCGACGTCATGATGCCAGCGATGAACGGGTATGAAGTAGTGCGCAAACTCCGCAGCGACGGCAATCACACGCCGATTCTCATGCTTACTGCCAAAGACCAAGCTCGTGATGTCGTGGGTGGGCTCGATGCCGGGGCCGATGATTATCTCGCCAAACCTTTTTCGTTTGACGTACTGACTGCGCGGCTTCGAGCGGTCTTGCGTCGTCCCCAAGCCTCACTTGATACAGTGTTGTCTGTGCATGATTTGCAGCTCGATACCGTCAGCCATACGGTAACGCGCGCTGGCAAGGCGATCGCACTTTCAGTCAAAGAATTTGCGATACTCGAATATCTGCTGCGTCACAAAAACACTATCGTCAGCAAACAATCGCTCATGTCTCACGTGTGGGATTTCGATGCTGATATTTTGCCAAATAATGTCGAAGTATTTATTAATTATCTACGGCGCAAGGTCGACAAGCCGTTTCGCGGTTCGGCACTTATCCAAACGGTGCGAGGGTTTGGCTATGTGGTGAGGGATGAGCCATGAACTATTTGTCCCGCGATGTGTTTCGGCTGGCCGCCACGTATCTCGCCATCATGATGGTGATGAGCATCATTTTTTCTGGGCTGCTGTATGGTATTTCAAGCCAAGAGATTGGTCGGCGTCCGCGCAATGTGCCAGGTGAGATACGCATGGGCGGGGGAAATTTACAGCAGTTTTTTGAAGAGCGAGAACATGACATTCGCCAATCACTTCTCGTCAACCTTTTGCTTGCAAACCTGACGATCTTCATCGTTGGGGCCTTGATTAGTTATTTGCTTGCAGAGCGCACACTTCGTCCTATCGAAGAAAATATGGCAGCCCAGGCACAGTTTATTTCCGATGCGAGCCATGAGCTGCGCACCCCACTCACCTCTTTGTTGGCTGCAAACGAAGTTGCCCTGCGCAACAAAAAACTGACGCTTAAAGCAGCGCAAAAAGTCATAGAAGAAAACGTCACCGACACGATTCGGCTGCAAAAGCTAGCTGATTCACTGCTTGGCCTGCTCAAACAAGATGAGCAGCCGTCGACTGAGCTGGTCGACATGCAGGTGATTGCGCGTGAGGCACTGCGTGTCGTAGAAGGAGCCGCTAGCAACAAAAACATACGCATTGTTGACGATACAGCACCCGTGACATGTCTTGGCAATACGACCTCTCTCACCCAACTTTGCACAATCCTTCTCGACAACGCCGTGAAATATAGCCACGCAGACTCCATGGTCAGTATTTCGACCCAATTGCGGGGTAAGCAGCTCCATCTCACCGTCAAAGACGAGGGAATTGGCATGGATGAGGCAACCAAAAAGCAGATTTTTTCTCGGTTTTTCCGCGGGGAAGATTCTCGTACCACCAAGGGATATGGGCTAGGTCTTTCGATTGCAGCCAAAATCGTCAAGCAGCACAACGGAACAATCACCGTGCAGAGCACCCCTGGAGAGGGCTCGATCTTTACTGTTTGCCTGCCTGCAAACAATGTCGCAAATGAGTGAAAATAGTTACATCGTTTCCATCAGCCTCTCGCTATGATGTATCCAGTGCACGAAATGAATGTAATAAGGAAAAGGAGTAACTAGTATGGACCTAATGAGTATTGTAATCTGGATCGTCGTCGGTGCATTGGCCGGCTGGGTGGCATCAATGATAATGAAAACCGACGCACAAATGGGCGCACTCGCGAACATCGTTGTTGGTATCATCGGTGCATTTATTGGTGGATAGGTTGTCAGCCTGTTTGGTGCAGCACCAGCTGTTGGCCAGCTCAACATCCCAAGCATCTTGACTGCGATTCTTGGTGCCGTTATCTTGCTATTTATTTTGAAGCTTGTACGACGCTAATATTGCTGATTTTGCACTACGTTCCTACCGCTCTTATGAGCGGTAGGTTTTGTTTGCTGAGAGTTTAGTGAAAATAATTACACCATTGTGGTCTGTATCGAGTACAATAGGGTCAGTATGGCAAAACCTACAACTTCAGTTCTCGTCGTCGAAGACGATCTCGCTCTCAATGAAGCGTATTCTATCATCCTGCGGAGTGCAGGATATGAGGTGTCAACTGCCTTTAACGGCAAAGAAGCGCTTGAATACTTAGCGAGTGCCCCAAAGGCTCCAGAAGTAATTTTACTTGATCTTCGCATGCCCGTGATGGACGGCATAGAGTTTCTTCGGGAGTTTCAGCCGGCTACTCATCCCGATAGTACCGTGATTGTTTTTAGCAACTACGACGCGCACAAAGATATTGATGAGGCGTATGAGCTTGGTGTTGAACGCTATGTGCTCAAAGCTCGGGCGGCTCCAAAAGACCTACTTCACCTCGTAGAAGGTGTTATCAAAGACCCGTCAGTCGCGCATCGTTAGGTCGCGGAAGCTGTCTTCACCAAGATACGACTCGAGTTGTCGGAGATTGACAAAATAGGTCGAAGAAGTATAGTTGACGATTCCTTTTTCTTTGAGAACCCGCAGATTTTTTGCGGTTGATTCGCGAGTTTGACCGATCAGGTTGCCAAGCATACTTTGAGTGAGTTTCAAATCGATCTCATGCATCCCATTGGGACGCTCGAGGCCGTAGTGGTACGCGAGGTAGTAGAGGGTGTAGCAGATTTTCTCTGTCGCACGCGATTGACACAGGCCGGTGATCCGTAGCAGTAGCGAGGCTTGGCTCTTGGCGATATGTACCAGGTATTCCTCCATATAGACAGGGTTCGAACGAATCGCCTCCCACAGATCTTCTTTCTTGATACGAAGTGCTCTGACGTCACTGACAGCATGATAGTTAAATAGCGAGGTTGAGGCTTGGTTATTTGCCCATCCCATCGGCATGACAGTGCCTTTACCAAACAGGTTGACAATCATCTCATCGCCCTCGGGAGAGATGGTATAGCCTTTGACAACACCGTCGACAATCACTGTCGCGTAGCGAGGAACCTCGCCTTGAAAGTAGAGACTCGTGTCTCGACGATACAGCGTGGGTGTGCCGATCGTGCGCAGATGAGCCATCAGTTGCTTCATTTATTCCCCCGCCAGAAAACCCCGGGCTTTCAAGCCCGGGGATGAATGGCACTGCTAGTGTCGAGCGAATGCTTGCATTCGCATAGACACATCTGGCATGCTTGACGTATGAACCACTATCGCTCCGGAGCGCATACGACCCACCGTCTAATATACCACCTCGTCTGGATACCAAAGTACCGCAAGCGGGTACTCCGAGGCCCCCTTGCGGGGCGACTGTACGAGCTGTTACGGCAGTGTACTGAGATGAACGGATGGTCGGTCGAAGAGCTGAACGTACAGACTGACCATATCCACCTGCTCGTCCAGTTGCCACCAAGAGAGGCCGTCTCCCATGCCGTACAACTCATGAAAGGTGGAACAAGCAAGGTCATCCGTCAAGAATTCCCAGAGCTAGAAGAGTTTCTCTGGGGAGACAGCCTCTGGGCCGATGGCTACTTCGCCGAATCAGTGGGTCGGGTCACAGAAAGTCGCATTAAGGCCTACATCCAGAACCAGTAAGGCAAGCATGCAGCAGACCAAAAGCCCCGGGCTTTAGCCCGGGGATTGGTTTACTCTAGTATACCTCCTTAGAGTGAAATATGTTACAAAAGTTTGCGAGTTTTTTGCAACTGTCACTCATTTACCTCTGTTAAAAACTCTCACATAGCTCATGCGTTTGTGGTGATGAATATCACAGCATGGGCGCTCTCAGGCTACTACAATAAACTCCATAAGAAAACAGAGGAGAGTGACAATGAAGAAATTACTGTACGTTAGTATCATCGCAGTGCTCGCCGCTATGCTGGCCGTCGATCTCGGTGGTGTGTTGCATGGATATTGGATGGTAGCCGGCCATGGCTTGCTGCACAGCATGGCACTCGGCGCTTGTATCATGACAATCGTATTGCTATGGGTAGTCCAGCCGCCACGCCCGATGAGTATGCGAATCGTCCTGGCGGTCCTATCGGTCGCAATTGGCGGAGCAGTGCTTGTACTGGCTGCTCGCTACCAGCTTGGCGCACTTGATGCGGTAGTGGGGATGATGATGGCAGTGCTGCTGATGATCGAATCGCTCGAATTCACGCCCAACCGAGTTACCAGCCTTGGTACCGCTCAGGCGTAGGTTTAGCTCTTGCGCGCTCAATCACACTACTCACCACAGCAGTGACGACAAACAGTAAGCCAATCGACCCCGTAAACCACTCTGGTGGCTCGACATGGTAGAGTTTGGCGAGCATGACAAGTCCCAGCGCGAGAATTGCCCAGTGAGCCCCATGTTCGAGATACTGGTAGCGGCTCAGTGTCTGGTTGCGTACGAGATACACTGTCAGCGACCGCACCCACAGCGCTCCCACGCCCAGCCCGGCCATTATCAGCACGATATCATGAGTGATCGCAAATGCGCCAATCACACCATCGAGCGAAAACGATGCGTCCAGAATATTGAGATAGATAAATGACGTAAACGCTGCCATTCCCACCAAGTGTTTTGTGGTAGCAACTTGCTTAGCAGCAAAATAACGGTTGGCAAGGTCCAGCGCAATGTGCAGCATGATGCCGATAATCGACGCTACCAGAACAACCACTTCATAGCGCTGCTCGACACTCAGGTAGGTCGCCATCGCGACACCGAGCATGACAAGTATCTTAAAACTTTCGTACTGGCCGAATTTGCTGAGCCATTGTTCGATTCTCCCTAGCCAGTGGACGTCTTTCTGGCGGTCGAGAAAATAGTTGACGCCAATCATCAAAAGAAACGTGCCCCCAAAGGCATTAATCATTGCAGCCGACTCATGAAGTGTTGTGCCGTAGGCAGCTGCATCGTGAAGCGCCATATTGACGACGGCCATGAAACTCTTGCCCGAGGAAATCATGACAATCACGACAGGCAGGACGAAGCGAACAGCAAACACTGCGATAAGGATTCCTACGGTCAGGAATAGCTGTTGCCAGAGTGGCGAGAGCTTGGCGAGGACTTTGCTGTTAATTACCGCGTTGTCGAAACTAAATGTCACTTCGAGAATCACGAGGATAACAAATAGCCAGAGCATGTCAAGCCCAAGCCCCGCACCGACGGCAATTCCCACGAGCAGCGTGATACATCCAGATACCCAAAAAATACGAAGCGGATGTGACGGGTGAGCGGCGTGCATACTGCTTACTATAGCAAATGCTCGTCATTTTCTGCTGCATACTTCTCGCGACGAACATATTTTGGTTTATAATAATCATAAGCATGGTCGCCGCGAGTGCGATGAGCATATATTTTTTATGAAAGAGGTAAGTATGAAACGGCGTCATCACACTGAAATTGCTACCAAGCAGCAGGCACGGTTTTCGGTCGGGCTACTTGTAGCATATGTGCTGTGTAGCCTTTGTAGTATTGGGTTTGTGAAGCTGGCATGGGAAGTTCGCGAGCGTGAAACGCTGTCATTTGACGAAGCGGTACTGACGTCGATCAACCGACTTTCGACACCATTTTTTGATACATTTATGCCGATCGCGACCGACATTGGCGGCGTTGTCGGCGTGACTGCTCTGACAGTGCTCTTGGTAGCGCTGTTTGTCTACAAAAACGAATATCGTCGAGCACTGATGGTGGTGGTGAGTGTGGCAGGGGCAGTTGTACTCAATGTCGTACTCAAGTCAATGATCGCGCGCAGCCGGCCTGATCTCTGGGCGCAGCTAGTTCATGAGAGCGGCTATTCATTTCCGTCTGGGCACGCTATGGCAAGTGCAGCACTCGGACTGGCACTAGCGGTTGCACTGTGGAATTCCCGGTGGCGTTGGTGGAGTTTTGGGTTTGCAACGGTCTATATCCTCTTTGTCGGGTACTCGCGCATGTACCTTGGCGTGCACTACCCTACAGACATTTTGGCAGGCTGGTTTGTGAGTGGATTTTGGGTGCTGGCAGTAGCATTGATGATGCGCTCAAAGCTGGGTCACCAAGCACTAAGAGGCTTGAAATAAAAG
This sequence comes from uncultured Candidatus Saccharibacteria bacterium, assembly GCA_964602775.1. GTDB lineage: Bacteria > Patescibacteriota > Saccharimonadia > Saccharimonadales > Saccharimonadaceae > Saccharimonas. Next base: position 28,232 of record CAZRRY010000006.1, read on the forward strand.
GCTTGACGAACTAGTTATACTTGTATAACATGTATAACTATGTCATTTCACAAACGTATTCATTTAGTAGGAACAGTTACTGTCGGACCAAAAGGCCAAGTAGTAATTCCGTCTGACGTGCGAGATCGGATGGAGATTCAACCAGGGGATAAACTGGTCGCGCTCTATCTTGACGAGAAACGATCAGTCGCCTTTATCACCGAGCGTCAAGCCCAAGAGTATGTGATCAAAATGGGCGAACAATTCACAGAATTTAAAGAGACATTTGAAAAAAGAGAGGAACTCTAATGCTGCATCATATTACAAAACGCGAGAAAATTATCGTCATGCTCGCCGTGATGAGCGGGCTATTTTTGGTGGCGCTTGACCAAACCATCATCGCGACCGCTCTTGGTGCTATCGTTACTGAGTTCAAAAGTTTTAGCAGTATCGGGTTTATCGTCACGAGCTATCTGCTCACGAGCACCATCACAGTCCCGCTGGCCGGTAAGCTGTCAGATATGTATGGTAGGCGGCTGGTGCTGCTCAGTGGTGTTGCGACATTTACGATTGGCTCGTTTTTGAGTGGGTCGGCGCAGTCAATCGAATGGCTGATCGCGGCCCGCGCTCTGCAGGGTATTGGCGGCGGCATGATTATGGCCAATGCGTTCACGATTATTGGTGATCTTTTTGCGCCACGCGAGCGAGGAAAGTGGCAGGGATTCATTGGTGCGGTATTTGGTATCAGCTCGGTGATCGGTCCACTCCTTGGTGGATGGCTGACCGACGGTCAACATGTATTTGGTGCAACAACTGACTGGCGTTGGACGTTTTTTATCAATATCCCAGTCGGTATCGTAGCGTTTTTTGTCATCTCTCGGTATTGCCCAAGTATTACGCATGACAGTGAGCACAAGCCCGACTATTTGGGTGCAGCGTGGATTACGGTGGCGTTGGCATCACTTATTTTGGCTGTCGACAACACCGAAGTCATATTCAAATCACTGATCGATCATGGAGTGTCGCTATCTGGTATCAAGTTGGGTCTCTGGGCACTTGCACTTGTTGCGACAGCTGCATTTATCGCAGTGGAGCGTCGTGCCAAGCAGCCGATTCTGCCGCTGAGGTTTTTCGCCAACCGTACGTATTCTCATATGATGATCGTTACCTTGCTGTTTGGTGCGGCGTTTCTGGGAGCAATTCTCTATCTGACGCAGTTTAACCAGCAGGTATTTGGAGCGACTCCCAGCCAAGCTGGGCTCATGCTGCTGCCAATGATGGGCGGTATGATGACGGCGTCGATTGGTATCGGGCAAATCGTTTCACGTACTGGTCATTACAAGCGGTTTATTATGATTGGTTTCGCACTCGCTGCGATGAGTGTGCTCGGTCTCATCACGCTGCAGCCTGATTCACCGTATTGGCACGAAGCGGTTTTGATGGTATTTGTCGGGCTCGGGCTCGGTATGGGGATGCCGATTATGAATTTGGCAGTCCAAAACGAGTTTGAGCAAAAAGATCTTGGAGCGGCGACGGCGAGTGTCCAGCTATTTCGTGGCCTCGGTTCGACCATCGGGACAGCACTGATGAGTAGCGTGCTGACAGCAGGGATTGTCTCATCTATGGGTGCACCCGCAGAGATCCCCTATCTACAAACACTCAAACAATCTCCTGTGGGCAGCAAGCTCATTGGTGAGAGCGAGATCTCAGCCGACACGATGCTTCGTATCAATACACAAAAGCAAGCCATTGCAGACGGCTCGGCCGCTGCGCTGCGCAGCTTGCCGCTGCCCGCACCAGTCAAAGAAAAGCAGCTTGCACAGTTTAAATCACAACAAGATGACTATAGCCATAAGATCATTGCAGCATTTACAAGCGCGTTGCACGAGATTTTCCTGATTTCATCGGTGTTGATGATGGTAGCGCTTGGAGTAGTTTCGTTTATCAAAGAGCGCCCACTGCGCGCTCATGCTCACGCACCAGCCGGTGAGTAGCATTGGGCTCATGCTTGCCCCAAAAAGCTTGGTCTTGCTACCATAACAAGCGTTCCAAACACGCGCTACGAAACAAAAAGGAAACTGATAGGTCGAGCCGCGCGTGCACTAAACGGGACGACGAGTTGTACGGGTAGAAGTACAAGGAGAAAAACACATGCCAATAGCAATCGAGTTTGCCCCAAGTCGGCGCAAAAAGATCGCGGTGGATGTGGTGCCTGCCAAATGGCAGCTGTATATTGCAAGCTAAGTAGTGCACGTATGCACTAGCTATCAAAAACACCCCAAGGCACCGGGGTGTTTTTTCGTCGCAGATAAAGATTACTTATTCTGCTGCAATGCCGTTTTCTTTGAGCGCAGGTTTGATAATTAGGTTTTCAAACGCTGTCGCATCGGCCCAAACAAGCCGCGCATTTTCGGTTTTTTTGTCTACTAGTTTGTCTCCAGCATAATATTTATCGCCTACATTATTGCCATTGATATAAAAAGCCGGTGTGCCAGAGACATCCTTTTTCTGGCCAAGCGCTTTGTCAAAATTGATTTTCTTTTGTACCGACTCACTATCGAGGTCGGCGAGCCACTGTGTCGGATCGGCACCAGCATCAGTAGCAACTGACTTGAAATAATCAGTACGTTCTTGACCGGCCAGGTCTTTCCAGGTAGATTGTGACTCAAACAGTTTGTTGTGTACTTCCCAGTATTTGCCTTGTTTGCCAGCTGCTTCTGCTGCCGACGAAGCAGCCAGGGCATTTGGATGAATGGCACTCAAAGGGAAGTTGCGGAAGATAAAACCAATCTTATCTTTGTACTTTTCGACCACTTGTTTGATGACCGGGTGAGCTGAGCCACACCCTGGGCACTGAAAATCTCCATACTCGATCAAAACCACTTTGCTTTTCATATTGCCGTAGGTATGGTCACCGATATTGCCGTTTTGCTCGGACGCAGCTTGTACTGACTCCAGGTTGATATTTGCGACATCTGCCTTGCCGCGTTGTGATATGAAAATCAAACCTCCGAGCAATGTGATGCACAGTACACTAAAGATAATCCAGCCGTTTCTTGTCATATAATTCTCCCTTGCTTTTCTTTAGTATAGCGTATGTTCCTAGGGTTGCGCTACAATAAGCTCATGCAAACAGTCTATATATTTGGTTTTTGTACGATATTACTGACACTTGTGACAATCGCAAGTATGTTACCGCGTCGTAGCGTGCTGTCACTGTTTGAGCTAGAGCGCCGCAGTACGGCTGGTGACGAGACGGCGCGGCTTGAGTTGCAGCGCGAGGTACTGCTGGACGATCTTTTGTCGATCAAAAAGGTGCTGGAAGCACTGTTCCTGGTGTTCACGGTTATCAGCGCGGTGGCAGCATTTGGATCAGTGTTTGGTGTCTTGATATCGGTCGGAGTGGCGCTTGGTTATGCTCGGTTGGCTCGGGTGGAGCTGGTGCAAAGCGTTGCGTCGCGCATCTTAGAGCAGATCGAGCCTGGTGTGTTGAAATTTCTCGAACAGCACCCTCAGTTTGGGCGTGTTCTTCGTACGGCTGGCGTTGCGCCAAACGCACCCGAGATTAGTTCGCGCGAGGAGCTGGAGCATCTTATTGAGGAGTCGGGACTAATACTAACGACTGACGAGAAGAAGTTTCTCGCCAACGGTCTTCATTTCAATGAAAAGACCGTCGAATCAATCATGACACCGCGTGGCGTTGTCGAAACAGTCAAAAAAGCCGACGTGCTGGGACCACTCATGCTCGATCAGCTTCACAAGACAGGACATAGCCGTTTCCCGGTGATTGACGGCACAATCGACCAAGTCGTAGGTATGCTGCATATCAAAGACCTGCTGATGCTTGGCAAAAAAGACACCGAAACGGCCGAGAAATCGATGGAAAAGCGTGTGTACTATATCAATCAAGAGCAAACGCTCGATCATGCGCTTGCGGCATTTATCAAAACGCGCCATCATCTGTTTGTGGTGGTCAACGGCTATCGTGAGACAGCAGGTATTTTGACACTCGAAGACGTGATCGAGGCACTGCTCGGGCGCGAGATCGTCGATGAGTTTGATGTGCATGATGATTTGCGGGTAGTTGCCGCCAGAAGTGCCAAGGACAATAACAGTTCGGTACATGGGATGAATGTTTAGGGGAAAGAGATCTTAGAGCTTGGATCTTGGAGCTTGGATAATTGTGGAGGAATGAGAAGAGAATAGTTCTACGTTCTGAGTTCTAAGCTGTAAGATCTACGTTCTAAGTTCTGAGTTCTAAGTAAATCACAAACTCTTCATCTCAAATTCGCTCCATATCTATTTCGTTGTCATCCCGGGCACGCTCCAGCGCCCACCCCCCACTTCGTCATCCCGGACCCGCTTAATGCCTACGCCCTCGTCATCCCGGACCCGATCCGGGATCTAGTCAAAACAAATCAATGTACTCTTTTCTTTCGTTACACAACAAATCTCAATCCTTTCTTTTGCGACAAAAGAAGTCGCTCGGTTCTTTCGAAAGAAGAACGGAGATCATTTTTTTGTCGTTAAAAAACAAATTCAAAAACCCGCCCCAGCTGGGGACTCGCACGACCAATGTTTGGTCTCGCGCGAGTCCCCTCGGGTGCGGGCGCTGTCAACTGGAGTGGCACTCCAGAAAGAGGTGGACTGTCGTCATTTCGTCATCAGGCTCGATTTCGATGCTGGTCTCGATCCACACGGCCTTGATCACGAAGCCGTTGCGAACGGGCGCTTCATGTTCGATGAGGTAGTTCATGAGCTCAAGACAAAAGGCTCTTCCTTCGGATCGAGTCGCAATCAACTCGACGTCGAGCTCTTCGGTCATCTCGATTGCGTTGCCCGGAGTGTAGTCGTCCAGGAAGTCATCCCCTCCAGGCCTGAGACGATTTGCAAATACGGCTTGAACCTCACTGATGGCCGCGAAAGGCACAGTGGCTCCTCTTCGTAAGGTGCGGCGTACATTGAGGGATTTCAAAGCACGGTTTGTATATCTTTTACTAATAAAAAGTCAAGATAAAGCCACACGCAACAGATTAGACAAGGTCCAATCAACATGGTAAAATACCACCAATGAACTACACTGGTCGCGTCAACAATAGTAATTAACGGGTCGGCAGAAGAGCCCCGGCGCGCTTTTCTGTGGATGCGACCCTGCCACCAGCTGAAATCGACAACTAACGTGACTAATGTGACAATCTAAACGAGGACTACAACATGAAACGAACTCTTGCAACAGATGCGCCGCAGCATGTAGGCGAGCAAATTATGGTAAGTGGTTGGGTGCATTCGCGCCGCGACCATGGTGGGCTAATATTTATTGACGTGCGGGATCATACTGGGGTGTTACAGCTGGTGATTAACCCAGAACATGCCGACAGCTTCAAGGTTGCCGAAGAATTACGTGATGAATTTGTTATCAAAGTAGCAGGCGAAATACGCGAGCGTGAAGAGGGTCTACGAAACGATAAGATTCCCACCGGAGGGGTAGAGCTCGCAGTGAATGAGTTGACGATTCTGAACCGTGCCGAAGCATTGCCCATACAGCCATTTACTGACGCGCAGGCGAACGAAGAGCTGCGGCTGAAGTATCGCTATCTTGACCTACGCCGACCAAAGATGCAGCATATTTTGAAGCGACGCGCGGAGATGTTTAGCACGATTCGCGAGTACATGGAGGCGCATGAATTCACTGAAGTCACGACACCAATTCTGGCGAACTCAAGCCCCGAAGGTGCACGTGATTTCTTGATTCCGTCACGTCTTCACGAAGGAAAGTTCTATGCGCTGCCGCAAGCCCCACAGCAATTTAAGCAGCTTTTGATGGTCGGTGGCGTGCCGCGCTACTACCAATTGGCAGCGTGTTTCCGCGATGAAGATCCACGGGCTGACCGCCTCTACGGTGAGTTCTACCAGCTCGATGCCGAGATGAGTTTCGTCGAGGATGGCGAGGAAGTTCGCCAAATGTTTGACCCGCTTATCAAACAACTTTCGACTGATTTTGCCAGTAAGATGCTGCTAAACGAAGAGATTCCACGAATTCCATACAGTGAAGCCATGGAAGTGTACGGCAGCGACAAACCGGACCTGCGTTTCGATATGAAATTGACTGAGCTGACCGATGTATTTGCCGATACCGAGTTTGGTGTGTTCAAAAACTCTGAATGCATCAAGGCCATTTGTGTCAAAAGTGGCGCTACATTGAGCCGCTCTCAAATCGACAGCTTCACGGAAATTGCCAAGAGTGAAGGTGCGGGTGGGCTTGCCTATATCACCTATGAAAACGGCGAACCCAAAAGCCCGATTGCAAAGTTCCTGAGTGAAGCAGAACTTGGAGCAGTGAAGGAGCGGCTTGGTGCAGGTGATGGGGACGCAGTATTCTTTGGTGCCGACAAGCGCACGACGGTCAACAAAGTCTTAGGCAAGTTGCGCACTGCCTTTGCTGATCATTTCAACCTCAAAGATCCAAATGTAGTTGCACTCTGCTGGATTGTCGACTTTCCGTTTTATGAGATAAACGAATCGACGCGCAAAGTTGATTTTGGTCACAACCCATTTAGCATGCCAAAAGGTGGTCTGGCGGCAGTCGATGCGGCCCAGACTGACGAGCAAAAACTGGCATTACTAGCTGATCAGTACGACATGGTCATGAATGGCTATGAAATTTGTAGCGGTGGCGTGCGCAATCACAACCCGGACGTGCTTTATGCGGTGTTTGCAAAGCTCGGGTTTAGCCCTGAATACGTCGAAGAAAAATTTGGTGCCATGCTGAATGCCTTTAAATTCGGAGCGCCGCCGCACGCTGGCTGTGCCTTCGGTGTTGACCGTATGTTTATGGAGCTGATGAGCGAGGACAATATCCGCGAGATCATCGCCTTCCCAAAGAACGGTAGCGGCGTCGACGTCATGATGAACAGCCCATCGACTGTCGATGCAGCGCAGCTCAAAGAGCTTGGGCTCTAGACTAGATTGCTGGATGAAAAATAAACAACCGAGTAAAGCAAATTCAGGAATTGCAGCGCTTGTCGTCCTAACTTTTATCTATGGCCTCACTGCGGTGATGGCAAGGTTCTTTAGTGAAAACCTTGGCTTGTTTGAGCAGTGGTATCTAAGGTTCGCGATTGCTGCGATTTTTATGGCTGTCGTATTCCGCAAGAAGATACGATTTCGAAAATTACTGTCTGCCAGCAAAAAAGAGCAAGCTATTATGGCATCTCGCGGGCTTATCGGATTTGTACTTGCAGCAGCCCTGTACGCACTTTCTACTCACTATGCGACGATCGGCTCAGTTGCTGTGATGCAAGTTGTGCCGACGACGGCATTCTTTGGCTATCTACTTATAGGTGAAAGAATCAATCGAACAACCGGACTGCTTATTGGCATATCGTTTTTGGGCGCGGTACTTGTAGCTATGAGGCAAGGTTTGTCTTTTTCTTTTGGCATCGGAGAACTCATGTCGCTTGTCTCAGGTGCATTATTTTCACTGGTATATGTGATGAGAAAGCTCCAAACTGGTGAGTTAAATAACTATGAGTTAGCATTTGGGACGACTGTCTATGGAGCAACTGGCGACTGTATAATGAGCTACTTTACGGCTCATCGGTTTTTGCCTTCTGATATCATTTTCTCAAATAATCTATGGCTGTTGCTGCTGGGCGCAGGCGTTCTAAGTGTGGCTATGAGCCTTCTCTCGCACTATGGCTTTGAGCATGTAAAGGCTACCACCGCAAGTATCATATTGGATCTTGAACTTGTTTTCGGAATCATTCTAGGATACCTGTTCTACAGTGAGTTGCTGACAGGGCAGCAATTCGTCGGTGCTTTACTTATCTTGATCGCATCAGGCGCGATTGGCTATATAGAGGCAAGAAGACCCATACCCGGGCCAGTTTAGGTTAGCGTAACCTTTCGTATTTCGTACCAGCTTTTTCGGCCGCCACCTTCATCCAGTTGTCAACGAATCCCTTACCGGCATCAGATAAAATTGCATCATGAGTGGGGAAGGCGCGTTCTGGCCTGAGCTTTGTCAAGAAATCCATGCCTTCACTTGTCTTCATCCATGGGGCAGCGATCGGTAGGGCAAGTGTTTTGACTGGTGCGCCAGGCTCCGTGAATGAGTCGCCTGGATAGTAAACTTCTTCGTCAATCATGACACCGAGGTTGGCGCACATTGGGGTGCCTGGGTGAACTAGTGCATGGTCACCGCCAGTAAAGCGAAGCCGGAACTCCCCAGCCGTCATTATGTCTCCGGCGGCTACTGCTGTAACGGCGATGTCTGGACAGGATTCGACGACCTCTTGGTGTGCAAGCAGCACTGCGCTAGGGTTCCGTGCAAGTGTTGCAGCTAGTTTCGCTCGGTCCAGGTGGTCACCATGAATGTGCGTGACGACAACCGCAACTACATTGCCCGGGTCGACAAAATCGGGGCTGAGCTCACCTGGATCGACGACAACTGACTGGTTATTTCTCGTAGCGACAAAACACGCATGACCAAATTTTGTGATTTCCATACTCTGATTATAGCAACTATGCGCTATAATAATGCTTATGGCAACCAAAAAGAAATCAAACAAATCGTCGTCTCATGCTCATGCATGGTTCAAGCCTGTTCGTGGCAGCTATATTCCGGTACACTGGAAAGGCTGGCTCACGTATATTCCCTATGTCGCCTATCTCTATTTCACCTATCTACTACTCGTACCAAATCGAGGTGTGCTCGAAACGATTCTGTTTCTGGTGCCGTATTGGGTAGCAGGCGTGCTCATCATGCACTGGATCGCCAAACAAAAAAGCTAGGCGCGTGAAGTAGCGACGAGCCTCGCGTATACTATATGATATGCGAGTCGATGAGTTTCGTGAGCTAGTCTGGCAAAAAGGCAGGGCATTGTATCGTGATATGCCATGGCGTGACGATCCGAGCTTTTATCATGTGCTAGTGAGTGAGATAATGCTGCAGCAAACGCAAGTCCCGAGGGTGTTGGTGAAGTTTGCCGAGTTTATGGAGCGATTTCCGACTATAGAAATACTTGCTGAGGCTAGTTTGGCAGATGTGCTACGTGTCTGGCAGGGGCTGGGCTACAATCGCCGGGCGAAGTTTTTGCACGAGACGGCCAAACAAATTGCCGCAAATGGTCAGCCCGAAAGGCTCGAAGAACTGGTGAAGCTGCCCGGTATTGGGCGCAACACCGCCGCGGCTATCATGAATTATGTCTACGAAATCCCCACTGCGTTTGTCGAGACAAACATTCGTACGGTGTATTTTCATCATTTTTTTGCAGACAGACAAGACGTTTCGGATAAAGAATTGCTGGCAATAGTCGCAGCAACGATGGACGCTGAACACCCCCGCGAGTTCTTCTGGGCGCTCATGGATTACGGAGCCGAGCTAAAATCACAAGGTCAGGGCAGGCTTACTGCCAGCAAGCATTACAAAAAACAATCGCCACTCGCGGGTAGCGTGCGTGAAGTTCGTGGTCAGATTGTGAGACAGCTATCGAAGCAAGCGTGTACCCTTAGCCAGCTGAAAGAAAATATCGCAGCAGACGAGCGGTTTGAAAAAGCACTCGATGGTTTAGTGAAGGATGGGCTGGTGAAGTGTTCTGGCAATATAATTCATTTGACCGCATAGCGAGCGTGCGCCATAATAAAAGCAATGCAAAAAAAGATCGCAATCGCTATCACGCTGCTGCTCGTGTTTACGAGCATGCCGGTTCGTGCTGAGGACGGTTCGTCGCTGCTGCTTACAGATGACCAGATTGCTATCATACGCACCAACTGTCTCGGCGTACAGTCGACACTGCAGCGCCTCCATTCAAACGATGGTCTAGCGAGGTACAACCTAGCGCAGCAATACAACATTATCTCCACCAAACTGATGGCGCCTATGAATAGTCGTGTGGCACTCAGCAAACTAGACGGCGTCGCATTGCTACAAACGACAGTTGATTTCGACACCCAATACAGTCAGTTCGACACGAGTTACCAGCAGTACGAGACTACGCTGCAGCGTGCTCTAAAGATGAACTGCAAAGAACAGCCGGTCGCGTTTTTTGACACAGTGTCGCTGGCGAGGAATCATCGAGCTGAGGTTCGGTCAACTCTCGACAAGATCAACGCACTACTCAGTAAATACCGCTCACAGGTTGGTACGCTGCAGAGTTCTGTAAAACCAGGGGGCCAGTAGTGGGCATCGATGAACTTCGCCAAGATGCTGCAGCCATGACGCATTGGGAGCGACATCGGTTTTTTATTATGATTGCATCAGTCATAGGAGTATCACTGTTTCTGGTAAGCATTGCGATGAGTCTCTACAACAATAGTGGTGCAGTCCAGCTCGATCTGAGTCGTCCTGGCTACCAGGACGTGCGCTCACAGGCCAAACGCGACACCACCAGTGTGGCATTTCCTTCGACGGGTGCGCTAGACCAAGCTGCTTTCGATCAATTTTATTCACTGTATGACCAGCGAACTGCCAAAGTTACATCAGTGGATAGTTTCAGCCCTACTCCGCTCAGCGAAGAATCACTTCTGCTGATGAGCGACCATAGCGTCCAAGATCCAGCCGTGACAGACGCACCACAAAACTAGAGTCCCCTAGCGCTTCTTGTTTTTTTGCGGGCTGGTGACATGTGCGATTGGAACAGTGCCGATCGTTATATGTTCTCGCTCAAACGCTTCGAGGATACGCTGACGCATTTCAGCAGTCACTGACCACTGGTCGCTCGGCTGTGTCTTGCCAGACACGATGAGATTGACAGCAGTCGATGAGAAATCGCCCATCATGACATAGTGAGGAGCTTCGAGGATCTTATCTTTCCAGGCTGTTTCTTTGAAGAGCGCCAACCCGATTTCATCGATGATTTTTGCGGCGGTATCGATGTTAGTATCTGGCGACACGGCGACAGTAAAGCGAGACACGCTGTAGTCCATTGTTTTGTTGATAACATGCTGCACCATGCCGTTGGGAAAATAGTGCACATTGCCATCAACATCGCGTAGCACTGTCGACCGAAATCCGATACGCTCGACAGTACCGCTCGCGCCTTCAATCTCTACAATATCACCAACCCGAAACTGATTTTCGGAGATGATAAACATGCCACTAAGAAAATCTTTTATCAGTGACTGTGCACCAAACCCCAGGGCAACACCAACGATTCCCGCACTCGCAAATAGCGGCGCCAAAATGTCTTTGTTAAAAAACAAATCACTCAGTGCATACAAAGCACCAAAAACGACCAGCACGCGCCAAACATTGGTGAGCATCGCTCCAATAGTGCGCTGCCGCTTCTCTAGGTCTTTTTTGTGCAGGGTACGCTGGTAGGCGGTGACAAATACATGCTGCATGAGCCAGTTGACAGCAGCTGGAGCAATCCAATAAAAAAACAATGCAACACACATGACGAGTGCAAGAGTAGGTAGTTTATCCATAACCTTAGTGTAGCAGAAAATGGCGTGTGCTAGCCTTTTAGTGCTTGGCGACCAATCGTGATGAGATGCTTGTCACGGTAGCTTGCGAGCGCCGTATGGTCGATGCCATGACGTTTTATAAAGCTACTAATTCGCTCAGACCCAATCAGATGGGGTAGGCTCACATAGCTCGCGCCGTGCTCATAGAGTGTTGCGGCTTCCTCGTAGTTGTTGGCATGGCAGATAAAACTAAGTTTTTGGTTGTGTTTGCGCAGATACGCCAGGAGTGTGCGGTTTGTTGCGACGTCAGTCATGGTGCTAACGATCAGCTGTGCACGGCTGGCATTGATCTCCTCCAAAAACTCTTCATCGGTGGCATCCCCGTAGGCGTGTCGAATCCCCTGTTGCTCAAGTGTATCGATTACGTCAGGGTCGTAGTCGACGACGAGATAGCGCTGCTTCATATCGCGAAATGTTCGTAAGAATTCGTGTCCGCCTTTGTGGTAGCCAACCAAGATAACTGGATACAGTGATCGGCGCTGCTTGGGCTCCGAGGCACTGGCACGTTCGATATGGCGCAAAGGTTTTTCGAGGAATCGGAAGATTGCTTCGGCGTGTTTGGTGAGATACGATGAAACGCCAATCGTGATAAATGCTACGAGCGTGACAAGCGATACATCGTCTTTTGACACAAGATTATTGGCAGCTGCTATCGTGATAAATACTATCGAAAACTCACTAATTTGCGATAGGTGAACGGCTGTTTTGAAACTGGTGAGTTTTGTGTAGCGCTGGAGCCCGAGGCTCAGCATAACGAGAAGCGGCTTGCCGACGATAACGACAAACGACAGAACATGTGCGAGCACGATATTCTTCATGATGCTATCTGCGGTGAACGATTCTCCCAGTGTCACAAAAAAGATCACAATAAAGAAATCTCGCAGTGGCTTGAGCTTGGCTGCCATCTCGGTTGCATAGGGAAGTCCGGCGATTGCAACGCCTGCAAACAGTGCACCAACCTCATGCGAAAAACCTGCGAGGTCAAACACCGTCGCTACCATTAGCCCCCAGCTAATCGCAAACAAAAACAGCAGCTCCTGAGTCTTCGCGAAGGTTTTCGCTACATAGGGCATGACATATTTGCCAACGACAAACAGCCCGGCACCGAGCCCCGCGGCCTTGGCGAGCAGTATCCCTACGTTTTCAAATGACAAATGTTGAGGGTCGGATACAAAGGCCACTACTACGACGGCGATCGTGGCGACAATATCTTCAATCAGCAGAATCCCAAGCGCGATTTGACCATACAGACGAGAGATTTCTTTTTTGTCAGAGATGACTTTCAAAATAATAATTGTACTACTAAACAGGAGGGCGGTTGCTAGGACGAGACTGGTCGAGAGGCTAAGGTGAAATAGCCAGTAGCACACACTGAAGACTGCGCCACCCAGAAGGGGCATGACAGTAAGAGTCGTTATGAGGGCGACACGGCCGAGGCCTTTGATAACACTAATATTTAGCCCAAGCCCAATGATAAAGAGCAGCAGCGTGATTCCGATGGTACTAAACGAATCAAATGCGGTTTGGTCACGCACAATATGCAAGAAGCTCGGGCCCACCAACACGCCAGTGATGATGTAGCCCATGATAAGAGGCTGCTTAAAAAAACGCATGATAAGCGACACGACAAGCACAATGCCGACGACGAAGCTAAGTTGAGTAAAAACAGTTGAATCCACTTATGCTTATTGTAGCAAATCGGCAGTGGTATACTAAGACAATTCATGGACGAGTTACTCAATCCACGCGACTATATCATTACGCGCAAGCGCAAAAAATATAAGTTTGCGCTGTTTCACAACTCTCCGCTTTGTTTTGAGTATGATGAGTGGGTGACGGCTCGTCATAAAAAAACTGTTGTAAATCTACAAGATCAGACCCTGGAGTGGTGGACACCGGACATTGTGGAGATTGGCGCGGGCAATGGTGCGTTTGCTGTCGAGCTGGCAGCGCGACACCCTGAGTCTCTCGTGGTGGCGCTCGATGTCAAAGCTGATCGTTTGCAGCATGGTGCGCGCCTTGCCGTCGAGAGAGGCCTCACCAATATCCGCTTTTTGCGTGCACGCGCTGATCTCGTCGATGAATTGTTTTTGCCTCATTCAATCTCAGAAATCTGGGTGACATTCCCAGACCCGTTCCCCAAAAAACGCAGTGCTGGTCGTCGTCTCACGCACCTCACTTTCCTCAATAAATATCGAGATCTTCTTGCGCCAGACGGTTCATTGCGCATGAAACATGATAACCGTGACTTTTTCTGCTGGAGTCTTGAACAGCTTGTCTCTATGGGCTGGAGTATTGTCGAGCTAAGTTTTGACTTGCATGAGTCGACGCTTGCAGATGATTACAAAATCCAAACCACCTATGAGCAAAAATGGCTCAAAGAAGGGCTCACAACGCAGCTCGTCTCGGCCAAATATGCAAACAGTAGTCACTAGTATTACGACCACGCTTACGCTATAGTGACATCAATGAAAAAACGATACATTACTCTCATTGTTGTGAGTAGTCTGGTGGTCATAGGGGGCTGGGCTACAGCGATGTATCTATTTGCGAGTACCCGTCTTGCTGCAAGTGACTGTACGCGGTACGAGCAGTATGATGCTCTGATGGGCGAGTGCTACTTTGACTGCGAAACTGATGCTGAGTGTGAAGCGATCGCATCGAAAGTCGACGCAGAACTGAACGGTTATTTTGCGGGCTCGAAAACAAAAATTGACACCAAAAACACCGGAGAAAAAGCCCCTCAAGTTGCTATCTCCACAGCGACTACTCCTGCTGTCGATGCGAGCGATGCTCCAGTAAAGCAACTAACAAAAGCAGATACAGGTAGCGAAACAAACGGCAAAATTTATACCGTATCTGCTTCGCAAGGTCTCTCACCCAAACCAGATGTAAGCACGCTGGAGCTCTGGACTTTGTTTGGTAGGGTGGCCTCGCGCGATGTAGTCAAGCAGCGTATCGAGTCGTTCGAGGTATTCGACGATTCAGACAACGGCACCGCTGCGGCTGTCTGGGCGAGTCATACGTCTGGCAAATGGCATGTAAGCGTAAACGCGGCATATCAAAATGATCGCAAAGATTTGATTCACACCATGGTACACGAGTATGGGCACATTGCGACACTCAACGACACACAGGTTGAGCAGACCGCTGGCTCTGCGTGCCCACGACTTTCGCTGCCAGAAGGTTGCTCGCGCGATGGCTCAGTTGTGGGGGAGTTTGAGCGACAATTTTGGGCAAAATATGGCGGTATTTCTACAAATTGGGACCGTACCGATCAAGATGCCGCTACTCTTTATGCTAAGCATACAGACGCATTTGTCTCAGAGTATGCCGCAACAAATCCTGTCGAGGACCTAGCAGAAACGTTCGCGACTTTTGTGCTTAGCGAAAAACCTGCAGTAACCACTGAGAAGGATCAGAAAGTGCTGTTTTTGTACAACTCAGCGCTCATGACATCTGAGCGCACACGTATCCGTGCAGCGCTTGCGGCAGAGCTGCGCTAGATAGTTGTCATCGATAGCTGGTATGCTCAAAATATTTTAGCTCAGATAATTTATTGCTGTTCCTTGTTTTCTTATTATCAGAAATCTAAAGTGGTAAATTCACTCTACTATGGTATCATGAAGGTAAATAGAACATTTATTTTGAGTCAAATATGCTTCAGCAAGCTACGATAAAACACCCTATCCAGCGCAGTATTATCAACGTGTTGTCGACGCGAGAGTTTGCGAGGTTTCGAGACCTCAAGCCCGACAAAACGGACACAAATTTATTTAGCTATCATCTTAAGCTACTACAAAACGCTGCTTTTATTACGAAAACCGATGCAGGCTATACACTCGCCGAAAAAGGCTTGCAGTACGTCGACAGGGTCAACGCTGATCACATGAAGCTGCGTAGCCAGCCTAAGATCATTACTATGCTGCTCATTCAGGATGGGTATGGCAAAGTGCTGCTACAAAAACGCCTCAAGCAGCCCTACATCAATACTTGGACACTACCGTATGGCAAGATGCATATTGAGGACGAGTCGGTGCTCGCTGCAGCCCGGCGAGAATCACAAGAGAAACTTGGCTTTGATCCACACAAGATGCGACATGTCGGTGAATGTTACATCGTAGTGGGGCGCTCGATAAAGGTCGCTACAGAAGCACCGAGTGCGGGGACGTTTACAGATGGTGATACCGTACCAGTACACACCAAGCACATGCTGCAGATTGAATCACGCACATTGGCACACATTGTGCGCTTCGAGACCGATGCCATCGCCGCGAGCGATACCTTGCAGTGGGTGGAGCCGCTTGATCTGCCAAAGCTAAAGCTAGCGCCAGCGGTAGAGGAAATCGTGTCACGCAGCTTCTTTGGTGATGAATTCTTTTTTGAAGAGTTTTTAGTGAGCAATAGTCAGTAGCCAAAACACACAGATGCTCCATGTACTTTGGGAACCGCCGAGAGCAGACCGCGCCATGCGACACGGTCCACTCTCGGAGTGGTAGTTCTCTTCAGTCGGTGTGCCTCATGGCTGTGCGGCCGAGTCGACCGATCTTCTCTCGGAGAGAATCCATCCACCCTGACTTGCCGTGATGGAGGAGCACGCCGACGCGAAGGTTGCCGTATCCACGAGCCTGCATGTCCTGCGCTACGCAGTTGCAAAGCCATTCTGCATTGCGATCGGCAGTATCGCGCTCAGTGCGAATCGGCGTGTCGTCGAGCATCACCACGAAGATGATGTCGCGACCGCCAGTGCGTGCTGCGGTGGTGAAGTCGGGGCTCCCACCGTAGTAGTCGGTCGTCTTGAGACCAAACTTGCCTTGCAAGTAGTGGGTAAGGTCCACCCAGGCTTCTTCGGCCATCGTGTTCGTGACGGTCGTGTAGTTGCAGATCTGGATGATGTGCGGCATTGAGTGCTCCTAGGTAGTAGGATAGTTTTGTTTGGGCGAGAGCAGTACGAAAGGCTTCATGCAACTTTCGCCCAAACAAATTATCGTAGCGACAGAGAGCGACTTGTAAATGAACCTCGGAGAAATATTTCTCTACGAAGTGATAGGTATTATATAAAATTATGACTGTTTTGTCAACTGCTCGCGCACCCAGGCATCGATACTGCCAGCACCCATGCAGAGAACGAGCTTACCTTGCTCGCGGGCATACTCGATACGGTTCCACAATTCATCATCCATTTGGCTATAGACGACCGAATTACGGTTGGTCAGGCGAGCGGTCAGTTCTTGTGGCTCGAGGATCGGCAGGTTTAAATCTTCACGTGATTGATAGGTGGGCAGCCAATAGATTTCCTCAGCTAGCTCCATGCAGCTGGTATAGCCACTGCGCACTTGGTGCTGGCGGGTGTTTTGGTGCGGCTGGTAGACGAGCGCCACATGGTCGCTCAGTTCACGTGCCATCTGAAGTGTCGCGGAAATCTCGACAGGGTGATGGCCGTAGTCACTGATAAGACCTTCGGCCAGCTTTTCGAACCGACGGTCGGTACCCGGGAAGCTCTCGAGTGCCGACTTGATCGTGGCAGAGTCGCCGACGCCAAGATACTCGCAGGCTTTGACGATGAGTGAGGCGTTTTGGCGATTATGCACGCCAGGAATTTTGAGGTCGAAGACTTCGTTGTCGTGAAACAGCCACGTATTTGGTGAGACGTCGACATCGATGACGGTGTCGTGGTTCCACATGATGACTTGATTGCTCTGAGCGATAAATTGACTAAACGCCGCGGTGTAATCGGCCTGAGTTGGGTAAGTATCGGGATGGTCAAAATCGATCGATGTAATCAGCGAAAGATATGGGGTAAACGAAAGAAAATTTCGGTCAAATTCGTCGCACTCATAGACAAAATACTGGCTGGTTGGCTCGAACTTGCCGCTGGGGCCAAAGCTTACCCCCGAGCCAATC
>CAZRRY010000007.1:0-38999 GCA_964602775.1 uncultured Candidatus Saccharibacteria bacterium
ATCTGGGATAGTTTTGAAGCACGCGAGTGCCGCAACGACAACAACAGCAATGTGCTGTGCTTGCCAGCGCGAGTAGTCGATGCCCCGGGCGATGACCTGCAGCTTTGGAAAGACATCATCGATACTTGGCTCACTACGCCATTTGCAGGGGCAGCTCGATTTGTGCGACGCAACGCAGAACTGGATAAGTTTTAATGACTCAGATCGCACCATGTGTTACATGCGAAACAGAAGATGACTACAAGGCGACAATTGAGCGCCTGCATCCGTTTGCGCAGCGTGTGCACATCGATCTGATGGATGGTGAATTTACACCTAATTTTTCTGTAGGTGTCAACCAAATCTGGTGGCCACAAGGGTGGATTGTCGATATTCATGCTATGGTGGCGCGCCCGAGTCAATATGTTGATGCGCTGATTCAGCTCAAGCCACATACGGTGATTTTCCACGCTGAGGCGAGTGAGGACCTAACGCCTTCGCTCCAGAAGCTAAAAGCCGTCGGTATCAAAGCCGGCGTGGCGCTCCTGAAGCCAACTGTGCCAAGCACGGTACAGAATTATATCGAAGCTGCCGACCATGTGCTGGTGTTTTCGGGAGACCTCGGTCACTATGGGGGCACAGCCAGTCTCATGCAGCTCGAGAAAGTGCGTCTCATCCGCAGCATCCAGCCTTCAGTTGAGGTGGGCTGGGACGGCGGGGCTAATCTCGAAAATGTCTTTAGTTTGACGCAAGGTGGTATCGATGTCATCAACTGCGGCGGCGCGATTAACAAAGCGCAGGATCCGGCAGCGGCGTACGCACAACTAACCAGTGAAATTAATAAACACGCAGTGATCTAGGGGGCAAGAGTGGTGTATTACACAGAGACGCAGATTGCGCAAAAAGCAAATGAAATTCGCAAAAGCATCGTCAAAATGCTTGAACATGCCGGGAGTGGCCATAGTGCTGGTCCACTGGGGTTAGCAGATATTCTGGCGGCGCTGTATTTTGGCGCCATGAATCATGACCCCAAGCAGCCCGAAAAAGAAGATCGCGACATATTCTTTCTCTCTAACGGGCACTGCGCACCAGTGCAGTATGCTGCCATGGCAGAGGCGGGGTATTTTCCCAAGCAGGAGTTGATGACGCTGCGCAAATGGGGTTCGCGACTCCAGGGGCACCCAGAGCGCACAAAACTACCGGGACTTGAAAACACGAGTGGACCACTGGGATGCGGCATTGGCCAGGGCGCAGGCTATGCGTATTCGCTGCAGTATCTCGAGCACAATCCACGCCGCTGGGTCTATGTCGTCACCGGAGACGGCGAGCTCAACGAAGGCAATATCTGGGAGTCGGTGATGTTTGCTGGCAAGTACAAATTGAGCCAGTTGATCGTGTTTGTCGATCGCAATAATATCCAGATCGATGGACCTACCGAAGAAGTCATGCCGCTTGAAAACTTGCGCGACAAGTGGGAGAGTTTCGGCTGGCATGTGCAGGAAATTGATGGTCACAATATTGAGAGTATTCTCGATGCCGTCGGTATGGCAAAGGCAATTGAGAACCGCCCGAGCGTCATTATTGCCCATACGATTCCTGGCAAAAACGTTGAATTTATGGAATACGACTATAAATGGCACGGTGTCCCACCAAACAAAGAGCAAGCCAAGCAAGCACTCTATGAACTACGGACACTTGGTGGGCGCATTAAGACCGAACACGAATAATGCAATCAATAACCAAAGAAGGAGCAGTACCGCGATGAAACAAGAACACCCTACACACAGCAAAGATAGTCAGCCAACCCACGAGCCACCGCAGCCTACCCAGCCGGTAGTGTCAGCCGCTCCTCCTCCGGTGCAAGTATATCAGCAGGTTCAGTCAAACCCCGGGCAGGGTCTGGGGATCGCAAGTATTATCCTCGGTATCTTTATGATCTGGTTGGTTGGCTTGCCGCTCGGTATTATTTCCATCATAAAATCACGCAATGCCAATGCATCGGCAGTACTCGGTATTATCGGCACCGTGCTCAATGTCTTGGCGATACTCGGAAGCATTATACTTCTTACTATAGGCATCGTTGCAGCACAAAACATTGACGCCAAGAGAAAAACTGTCGAAGCCAGCGCGCAAAAACTCAAAGACGAGACGCTCGCAGCAACCAAAGGCACTACCTATACATTCTCGCAAGATTTTACGTCAAGCGCACTATACTGGTCGGTCTCGATGCCACCGAGCTGGACAATCAAAACACTCGATAAAAATGGGATTAATCAATTTAGTAAGCCTGGCACACAGACAATGTTCACGACGTATCAATTGCGCCGCGACGGACTGGCGAGCGGTGAGTCAGATCTGGTGGCTTCAAAAGCCTATATTGACGAATACATTGCAAGCATGAAACAGCAAGGCGCAGGAACTGTCACGATCGACTCGACAAGCACCGTCGTAGTGCCATTCCTGGAAAATAGCGACAAGCTGGAGATGCATCTCGCCAAGATGAGCTACAGTACGCGTAGTGGGAGTTATACGACTTGGCTAGCGGTGCGTGTCGTGTCAAATGCAATTGTGGCAGTGCAGTATGCTGGTGCCACGAGTGACGTTACTGAAACTGAATGGCAGTCGCTTCTGGCGCGCGTGTCGGTAACGGAGATCTAGGTATGGCCTATCCACTCAACCAGTCACTATATACAGGCGAACCACAAGTCGAGCCAACCAGGGCTGGGTTTGGGAGGGGGCTCAAAGCTGCGGGTGAGGCAAATGTCAATGTCGTGGGGCTATGCGCTGACCTCGTCGAGAGCGTGCAGATGCATCTTTTTGCCGAGGAATTTCCTGAGCGATATATCGAAGTCGGGATCGCCGAGCAAAATCTCGTCAGTGTCGCGGCCGGCCTAGCGCGCGCTGGCAAGGTGCCGTTTGCCGCCAGTTACGCGGCATTTAGCCCAGGGCGCAACTGGGAGCAGATCAAAACCATGACTGCGCTCAACGAGCTGCCTGTCAAGGTGGTCGGCGCGCATGCTGGCTCGACTGTTGGTCCAGACGGCGCGACACACCAAATGTTTGAAGATATCGCACTGATGCGCGTCATGCCTGGTATGGTCGTAGTTTGTCCGGGCGATAGTATCGAAGCCGAGAAAGCGACCCGAGCGATTGCCGAACACCCAAGTGCGTGTTATTTGCGTATCGCGCGTGAAAAAACGCCGATTTTTAGCACACCCGACAGTCCATTTGAAATCGGCAAGGCCTATGTGCTGCGCGAGGGAAAAGATGTGACGTTGCTATCGACCGGTATCGAAACCCCGTATGCGCTAAAGGCTGCCGAAGCACTCAGTAAAGATGGACTGTCGGTCGAAGTGGTCCACGTACCAACAGTCAAGCCACTTGACCACAAGACGATCCTTGCGAGCATCAAAAAAACTGGTCGTGCAGTCACCTGCGAGGATGCCCAAGCGGCAGGTGGATTTGGCGGGGCAATTGCCGAGCTGCTGTGTGATGAAATGCCAGCCCCACTACTGAGGATTGGCGTCAATGATCGCTATGGAGAGTCTGGTGCGCCGCTGGAAGTGCACAAAAATCTAGGGCTCGCCGACGATACAATCGCAGCACGTACGAAAGAGTTTGTGAAGCGAGTGCCGAGTTATAAGCCAGGGTTTTAGGAAGAGGGAGAGAAGAGATCTTAGATCTTAGATCTTGGATCTTGGATCTTGGATAATTGCGGAAGAGCGAGAATAGTGAGAATAGCTCTACGTTCTGAGTTCTGAGTTCTAAGAGAGTTGCAATCATGGTTATAGCTTGTCTCACAATCCACCTTACCCGTTATTATATGCCTAGCCTAGATGCATCTAGCCCGTCATCTCAGACTCGACCCAGAGCCTACCCGCTCGCCATTCATACCTCAATCCAGCATCACCTATCTACCACACTAGACTCGACTCACAACCTACCATCTATCATCCCAAACTCGCTCCATACTTGTTCTGTCATCCCGGACTTGATCCGGGATCCAGCTATATACCCCTTCTTCTGATACAACACCACTCTCTGCTAGTGGTACGATACCTTTAGCAAAGAAAGAAAATCAAAATGAAAAAATCGCCCCAGCCCGGGGCTGCTCCGAATGTGATGGAGCAGCCCCGCGGGGCGATGTCACACGAGGTGGGGGTAGCGGGTAGGCAAGTCGTGTCGCTTGCAGAATGCGTTTAATCTGACTTGCAGGAAGAGCCGTTGTGTGCCTTTGAGCACCGACTTTTCTATCGCGGCACCTACTATCTCGATGAAGCTCTCGACATCGTCTCGAGTCAGGAGCTCTGACTGTTGATCCTTTTGATACTTAACCACCAAGCTCCACCAGGTTGGAATCGCAGGGGGTGAAATGTCGAAGATGTCGTTCAGGGAATCTATGATGCGGATAGCTGTCATCACTGATACTCCTGGTTCTTTGCGCAAGTGGTGACGAATGTCACCGACAACTTGTGCAATCTAGTTCATTATATCATACTTATACAAAATATGCAAGGGTAGCAAAATGAATAGCATACCTGCGCAATTTCCCTCGTCATCCCAAACCCGCTCCAGCACTTATTCTTCCCTCGTCATCCCAGATCAAATCTGGGATGACGAGGTAGGGGCGAGAAGAGAACGAGACATCGTTATAGTTTATAGCGATTTTTGCTTCAAAAAAGCAAATGAAAACGGCCCACCGAATGGGCTCAAGCTCGAATGTGATTGAACACATTCGGCGAACCGTTTTCAGTGGGCCTATAGACTGATCTCTTCTTGGAGCCACCTGAAGAAGTCGCCCTTCAGGAACTTCCACATGAAGCCACCGAGCCAGTAAGCGCATACGCAGGCCAATGTGATTGGCGCAGCCACTAGCATGCCTTTTCTCATGGCTTTTCGTTTGACTGAAGAGTTTAGAAACAGACAGTGCAGTAGCTGATCGCCTTTCTTGCCAAAAACAGGCAGTGCCAGCAGGCACGCTACAGTGAAGGCACTGCAAGCCCACATGGACAGACCCAGACATGCACCTACAGCAAAATGAATGTACACGAGAGCTCCTCTCAAAGGTGCTACAGTTCACACCTCAAGTACCTTAAGTTGAATGAGTATTGCGAAAAGCTAATATATATACCACACACTTGTCATAAAATGTCAATAGTTTCTGTCAACTTCCAGTGGTGGTATACTAGGTAACAGATAAGCATGAGTAATTTCTAGGGGGTGAAAACGTGGGACTGACAATAGCCGAAATTAGAGATAGGACACTGAGGGCACGGCATTTGATGCAGCGCAGCCGCAGCCAAGGATTTGCGGTAGGGGCGTTTAATATCGACAACCAAGAGACGCTGATCGCGATTTGTCGCGCGGCACAGAAATTGAATGCACCAGTGTTGGTGGAGGTAAGTCAAGGCGAGGTCGATGCACTGGGGCTCGAGAATGTGCGCGACCTAGTCGACAATTACCGTGAAGAATACGGCGTAGAAATATACCTCAACCTAGACCACAGCCCGACCGTCGAGGCCTGCAAGCGTGCTATCGATGCTGGCTATGAGTTCATCCATATCGACATTTCACAAGCCAACCACGATGCGACCGAAGAAGAAATTATTGAGAAAACCAAGGAAGTTGTCGAATATGCGAAGTTTACCGGTGCACTCGTCGAGAGCGAGCCGCATTATTTTGGTGGCAGCAGCAACCTTCACAAAGAAGAGATCGACTATGACGAGATCAAAAAAACTTTCAGTACACCAGAAGGTGCGCGCTCGTTTGTCGAGGCGACAGGTATCGATACATTTGCGGCGGCTATCGGCAACTTGCACGGCAAATATCCTGTTCCAAAGCAGCTCGATCTTGAGCTGCTCCAGACTGTGCGCGATGCGATAGATTGCCAGATCTCACTACACGGTGGTTCGGGTACTCCGCTGCATTATTTTGAAGATGCTGCCAAGATTGGTGTCAGCAAAATCAATATCAATAGCGATATGCGCGTGGCGTTTCGCGATACGCTCGTCAAAGTCCTACAAGAAAATCCTGACGAATACGCTGTCGTGAAGCTGATGCCAGCGGTCTATGAGGCGGTGCAGGTAGTAGTAGAAGAAAAAATCATCGCGTTCGGCAGTGCGGGGAAGGCGGTGAGATGACATGGTAAAAATCCTCGCAATCGGCAAAGCTACCCAAGACGTCTTCTTGCGCAGCGACGAATTTGATCCGCATACCCAGGGCAAAAAAGTCTTCACAGCGCTGCCCCTCGGTATCAAGATGGAAGTCGAAGACGTGACATTTAGCACGGGAGGCAATGCGACAAATGTCGCGGTAACGCTCGCGCGCCAAGGGATCGATAGCGCGTATCTCTGGGGGCTTGGTGAAGACCCAGCCAGTAATGCTATTTTGAGAGAGCTCGACGAAGAGGGTGTCGATACCAGCTCGGTGCTACAACGACCCGAATACCAGTCGGGATACTCGGTTATCATGATCGCCACAAACGGCGAACGAACGATTCTGAACCACCGCGGCAAGGCATTTGGGCGCACAGGAAGGCACGGGTTTGACCTCAGTGCTATCCAGCAGGCGGACTGGGTGTATCCGACGTCACTTGGCGACGGCGGGCTCAAGCTACTCAGAGAAATCGTCGATACCGCTGAGAAGTATAATGTCAAAGTAATGCTAAACCCTGCCGGTCCTGAACTTGCCGAGCCCGAAAAACTGCGCGGGATTTTGGAGAGTGTCGAAGTACTTTGTGTCAACAAAGAAGAAATGTCGATGATCGTCCATGGTCAAACACTCGAGGAGCTCGCAATTCATGCGCTGCAGTATGTCCCAGTAGCAATTGTCAGCGACGGACCAAATGGCGTGGTGGCGACCGATGGCAAAACAATCGTTCGTGCGGGTATGTACGAAGACGTGCCGGTGATTGACCGGACTGGTGCAGGTGACGCATTTGCGAGTGGGTTTTTGAGTCAATGGAGTCAAGGCAAGTCACTAAAAGACTCGATTATATTTGCGAGTGCCAATAGTACCAGTGTGGTGACGAAAATTGGCGCCAAAGCTGGGATTTTGCGCAAAGGCGTGCGTTTGCACGAAATGCCAATCCACGAGAAGCCACTGAACCTAAAAGGAGACGCGTAATGGCGAAGTTTTTGCGTGAAATTCTTGATGCCAAAGAACCACACTACACTCAGGCGATTCGCCAACTCGAGGCGCTCACTGGCCGAAAAGCAGTCGATGTCGCCTACACTGCAGATATTATGGCGCGCGCACACGCTGTCATGCGCCAACTCGGGCTTGACCCAAAAGACACCAAGCCACTCGAACTTTATAAAGCGCTGACAGCGCAACAGGCGTCCTCGTCGTTGTTTAGTAGAACCGACGATGTGGCACTGATTGTTGAGGGTCATGTGATTTCATTTAATCACGAAGATATCACCGAAAATATTGGCCGCACCTTTGATCTGCGCACTGCCAAGCACGCTCGCTGCCAAATGCAACACGGCCTCACTGCGCGCTATGTCGCTGCTGACGGAGACAACGAAATAGCGATACAAGAGATTGTTGCGCAAGCAGGCATGAACGTGTGTGACCTCAGTGATTATCATGAACAAAGACTCAATCATTCTCGCGGCAAGGTCAAGGAGCCGCTACCAAACATGCTGTTTATCGGTGATATCTTCACCGACGCGTTTATCAGACTAGACGAAAAAACCACAAAGGTGATAGATGAGGGCGATGGAAATGTGTGGCTTGCGGTGCCGTATGGACGTAAACCGAAGTATGAACGGGTAGATATCGTGCGCTCAGTCGGGCCTTCGCCAAATGCAGCAGTTTCGTGTGCTCGACTCGGTCTTCCAGCCAGCCTGATGGCGTGGATAGGCGGAGATGATGTCGGCAAGGAGGCGTTGCAGCATCTTGCAAAAGAAAATGTCAGTACTGAGTCGATGGTTGTAGAGCGCGACAAAGTGACTAGCTATTGGTATGTACTTAATTACAAAGCTGACCGCACGATGCTGGTAAAAAGTGAAAAATATAACTACCGATGGCAAGACCCTAAGACAAAGCCAGACTGGATTTATCTATCTTATCTTGGCGAGGACTCATGGCCACTACACCAAAGTTTGGCGGACTATCTGGAACGAGAACAAGATATAAAGTTTGTTTTTCAGCCGGGTACTTTTCAGTTTGAATGGGGCGCGAAGAAATTGAAGCGATTATACTCACGAAGTTATGCGGTGATTATGAACCGAGAAGAAGCGGTTGAGGTAACGGGCGCTGATTACAGCTCGTTGCGCGGTCTTGCGGACGCGCTTCACGCGATGGGCCCCAAGATAGTGGTTATCACAGATGGGCCAGCCGGCTCGTATGCTTCGTACGATGGCAAACTCTATAATATGCCTAATTATCCTGACCCAGCGCCGCCAGTAGAGCGTACGGGTGCGGGTGATGCGTTTGCGTCGACGTTTATAGCGGCGATTGCACTCGGTGAAACGCCTGAAACAGCGCTGACCTGGGCGCCGATCAATAGTATGAATGTCGTCCAGCATATCGGAGCTCAAGCGGGCCTGCTCAAACGCTCTGAACTTTTGAAACTACTCGAACAAGCGCCAGCTGGATACAAGATAAAGGAGATGAAATAAATGCGATACCAAATATGTGTTTCGGGTGCAGCATCTGGCGCCACCGTGACAAGCTCACATGACCAGGCATTTGCACTGGGCGCAGAAATAGCCAAAGCTGGCAAAACGCTGCTCACTGGCGCAACGGTCGGTTTGCCGCACCACGCAGCCATGGGTTTCATGAGTGTCAAAAACGCCAAAGGTTGCTCGATTGGGTTTAGTCCGGCGAGCAGTTTTCGCGAGCATGTGTCGACATATCGTCTGCCAACTGAGGAGTTCGACTATATCAACTTTACAGGCATGGAGTATGTCGGGCGTGATGTGCATTTGGTGCGCAGCGCCGACGCGGTGATTACGGTTGGTGGTCGTATGGGGAGTTTGCATGAACTTGCAACGGCGCTTGAGAGCCGAAAAGTATGCGGCGTGCTACTGGGGAGTGGCGGCTTGGCAGATTATACGGCGACGCTTCTAAAGCATATCGAAGCTCCGGGTGGTAAAGATGTAATTTTTGACACGGAACCCAAACGTCTTGTCGCGAAAGTGATTGCTGCGCTTGATGAAAAATACGCTGATTTTATCGCACCGCCAAGCCCGCGTGTCGACGCTGAGCTAGAGCGTGCCGAACAAGCCAAACGCCGGGGATAAGCACGCTGCCTAACGATATCGTATAATAGAGAGATGAATACGTTTCGTCTTTCTTCAAAATACCAGCCGACTGGCGACCAGCCGGGTGCGATTGAGAAGTTGGTCGCGGGACTCGAGCGCGGGGAAAAGCAGCAGACACTTCTTGGTGTGACTGGGAGCGGCAAGACGTTTACGATGGCGAATATTATCGCTAACCGCAATGTGCCGACACTGGTGCTCGCGCACAACAAGACGCTGGCGGCGCAGCTGTATAGCGAGTTCAAGTCGTTTTTCCCCGACAACGAAGTGCATTATTTTGTCAGTTATTTTGACTACTACCAGCCAGAAGCCTACATTGCGAGCAGCGACACCTATATCGAAAAAGATAGCGCTATCAACGAAGAGATCGACCGTTTACGTCATGCTGCGACCAGTGCGTTGTTGACGCGCCGCGACACGATTATTGTGGCCAGTGTCAGCTGCATTTACGGTATCGGCTCGCCCGACGACTATGCCGAAATGTCGATCACGGTCCAGCGCGGTGAGCGGCGGGTGCAAGATAAATTTGTCCGACAACTGACCGATATTCAGTACCACCGCAACGATATTGATTTTGCACGCGGAACGTTTCGGGTGCGCGGTGATGTGGTCGATGTGTTTCCGGCAGGAAGTGACACGGCTTACCGTCTTGAGTTTTTTGGTGACGAAGTTGACCGGATTACCAATATTGATCCGCTAACGGGTGAGATTTTGGGTGAGCCTGCGTACGTCAAAATATTTCCGTCGAGTCACTACGTGACCCCCAAAGAAAAAGTGCAGCGAGCGATTGCCAATATCAAGCTCGAGTTTGAGTCACGCCTGGCATGGTTTGAGAAGCATGATAAATATCTTGAGGCACAGCGACTCTCGCAGCGCACAAAATTTGATCTCGAGATGCTCGAAGAAACTGGCTTTGTGAAGGGAATCGAGAACTATAGTCGGTATTTGACAAATCGTGAACCGGGCGAGCAACCCGCTACGCTGATGGACTATTTTCCCGATGATTTTTTGCTGTTTGTGGACGAAAGTCACGTGACCTTGCCGCAGGTTCGCGGTATGTACAATGGCGACCGAGCACGCAAGGAAGTACTGGTGGAGTACGGGTTTCGTTTGCCATGTGCACTCGACAACCGACCGCTACGATTTGAAGAATTCGATAAGCATATCAACCAAGCGATCTTCGTTTCGGCGACGCCTGGACCCTACGAAAAAGAACACACGCCGGAGCCGGTGCAGCAGATCATCCGCCCGACGGGCCTGCTCGACCCGCCGATTGAAGTGCGAAAAAGCGAGGGCCAGATTGACGACCTCATTGCTGAAATTCGTGATCGCACAGCCAAGCACCAGCGCGTGCTGGTGACGACATTAACCAAGCGCATGGCCGAAGACCTCAGCCAGCACTTGATCGATCTTGGCATAAAGACTGCGTATATTCATAGCGACATCGACACACTAGAACGTGGTGACATTTTGCGTGATCTGCGTATGGGTGTATACGATGTGCTGGTTGGTATCAATCTGCTGCGTGAGGGGCTGGACCTACCAGAGGTTTCACTGGTGGCGATTATCGATGCCGACAAAGAAGGCTTTTTGCGCAGTGAGGGCGCGTTGATTCAGACAATCGGTCGCGCCGCTCGGCATGTCGAAGGCTCAGTGATTATGTATGCCGACAATATGACCGACAGCATGAAGCGGGCGATTGGTGAGACTAATCGCCGGCGCGATATCCAGCACGCATACAACGTGCAGCATGACATCACCCCGCGCGGTGTCGACAAGGCAATCGACGAGGGTCTCCGTGCCATCATCCCGCAAAAGGAAGATGCCAAAAACAAGCTCAATCTCAATAAAATTCCCAAAGATGAGTACGCTAGTCTCGCCAAAGATCTTGAAGGCCAAATGAAGCTCGCCAGCGCTAACCTGGAATTTGAGCGCGCGGCGGAGCTGCGTGATTTGATTGCGGAGATAAAGGGAAAAATGATCAAGTAAGAGTCTTGAGGTATAACTCAGGAATCTTACTTGGATCAGCACGAAAGGATCGGTGACTTTCACGATATACGAGGCAGTTCCTAGGTATATTCATACCAAAAGTCACCCCTATCCTCACTCCATCATCGTGTCGCCCCAGAGAATCTAGGGCATGCGCCTGGAATCTCTGGAGGCGACAGCGTGGACTGTCAATGATGTCATGAGGACAGGAGTGACTTTTTGACTATTCTTCCAGCCTTCTCATACTAGTCTTGCGACGCAATCAACACAGCGTATGCGGGGAGGGAAATTGTTGAGAGTGCCTGCTCGTTGGTTGTGATCGAAGCTAGCTCTACGTCAGCGAAGTCTTTGCTATACCCCGACCAGGTGCTATTAAAGCGAATTTGCCACGAGCCACTACGTGGCAGCGGGAGTTGATAGTGCTCAAAGTCGTTATCACTCATATTTGCGATCACGATCACGTCGTCTTTTGGACCGCCGTGGTTCCAGCGATGATAGCCAATCACGTTATTGTTGTCATCTTGGTGAAAAATTGCAGTGTGCTGACCGGCTAAACCACTAGTATTGGCGTGTTTATTGAGCCGCAGGTCGATCAGGTGCTGGTGGGCAGTGACGATATCGCTGTATTTATCGGTATGCCGCCAGTCAAGTGCCTGCCAATCGTTAAACGCACCGTCTTGCAGAAACTCGCTGCCCTGAAGAAGCATTGGAATACCTGGGGCAGTCAGGGTCAATGCGCTGGCTAGCAAAAGAGTCTGCTGGGCGACGAGGCTGGTGGGGTCACGAGGTGCGATTGTTTCGTTGAGGCGCACCGAACCGTTGGCAGCTGTGTCGTGTGAATCGCTAAAAATCACTTTTTCAAACGCATTGCCATTGTAGGACTTTTCTAGCTGGTAACGAACACCGGTGAGTGTTTTTGGCCCACCGTGCGCACCGAGAGCGTCGCGAATTGCGTGCGGAAAACCAAGTTCCCACTGCGCGTCAAAGCCGCAGCCGCTATCGACTCGATACCGCGTGATTGCCGGGCTGTTGGCGCAGTCTTCGGCGATGACGATGGCAGAGGGGTTGATTTTGTGCGCCAGCTCGACGATATCTTGCATGAGATACCAGGCGTCAGGAATATCATGTGTAGGGTCGTTGTCGCGGCCTTCGGTGTTGCGCATGTAGATGGTGGAGTCAATCCTGAGACCGTCAAGA
The DNA here is from genome assembly GCA_964602775.1 of uncultured Candidatus Saccharibacteria bacterium. GTDB lineage: Bacteria > Patescibacteriota > Saccharimonadia > Saccharimonadales > Saccharimonadaceae > Saccharimonas. The sequence goes on from CAZRRY010000007.1 coordinate 12,435, forward strand.
CGGTACTCGGTCAGCCACATGGTGATATTGTCGAGGATGAACTGGCGCACTTCGGGACGCCCGTAGTCGGGTCGACCACCCCAGGGTGTGTCGCCGCGCTCGTCGTTGTAGAAATAAATACCGCCACGATTGTTTTCGCTCCAGCCGTCATATTGCCAGAGGTCACTGTCACCTGAAAAATGGTTGTATACCACATCAAGGATGACTCCGATACCACGTTTATGAGCTTCACGGACAAAGCTCATTAGACCATAGCGTCCACCAAGCATCGACTCGACGCTAAAGATATAATTTGGCGCATACCCCCAACCGTTACTGTAAGCCATGCTCGTAACGGGCATCAGCTCGATCATAGTGATGCCAAGTTGTTGCAAATAGTCGAGTTTTTCGATAGCCGACTCAAATGTCCCGGGTGTCGAGGCGTCTGGTCGGTTGAAGGTGCCAATATGGAGTTCGTAGATGATTTGCTGCTCGGTCGGCAGTGGAGTAAAATCATCGTCCTGCCAGTCGAAGCTATCATCGACGATAACCGAGAGACCGCGGTCGCTGCTGGTGATTGCCCGCGCTCTTGGATCATTTTTTTCGATCCAATGCCCGTCGGCTGTTTGGAGTGAATATTTGTACATGTGGCCAGGCGCAACCTCATCTACAGAGATCGACCAATAGCCATCGTGCTCACTCTGGAGCGCAATCGGCCCTTCAGGCGTAAATGTGCCGCTAATCGACACTGCTTCTGCAAACGGCGCCCACACCCGAAACTCAGCTTTGCTGCCATGAAGGGTGACGCCGAGATTCTTTTTGATTTGATGAGGCATATATCTACAGTATAAAGCATGAGCGAGATGATTTGCATCTTTATAGACGTGTTGTAGTGCGCTATAATTGTATGCAATGACCACAATTTCTACCGACGATGTACGGCGTCTTGCCGTGTTGAGCAGCTTGCAGCTGAGTGATGATGAAGTTGCTGCGCTTCAGGCCGATCTGACGAATATTTTGGGCTATATCGAGCAGCTTGGTTCGCTTGATACGACCGGTGTCGAGCCGACCTACCAAGTAACCGGCCTCGAGAATCGGTGGCGTGATGACGAAGTACAGCAAGGCAATGTATCGAGAGAAGCACTACTGGCGCTTGCTCCCGAACAGCAAGATGCAAGCGTGAAGGTGCCAAAGGTGCTATGAGTATCACAGCTCTTGTTAACGCCGTGCGTAGTGGCAATACGACCGCACGCCAGCAGGTAGAGGCGGCGCTCGAACGAGCTGCGGCACACGAGGAGTATCATGCATTGCTCAGTCTTACCGAAAAACGCGCCCTTGAGCGGGCTGATGAAATCGACAAAAAAATCGCCGCAGGTGAGCCAGTCGGCGTCCTAGCTGGCGTGCCGTTTGTTGTCAAAGACAATTACCTAGCATTTGGTGCACCGACGACCGCAGCCAGTAAGATACTCGAAAACTTTGAAGCGCCACTCCAGGCGACTGTCGTCGAAAAGCTCGAAGCGGCCGGGGCAATTTGTATCGGAAAATCAAACCTCGATGCCTTTGCGCACGGTGGGAGTACCGAAAACTCGGCTTTTGGCGTGACGAAGAATGCTCACGATGCATCAAAAGTTGCAGGAGGGAGTAGTGGCGGCTCGGCCGTCGTGACAGCGCTCGATATCGTGCCGTTTGCACTCGGCAGCGATACTGGCGGCTCGATCAGGCAACCAGCAAGTTTTAATGGTATTGTTGGGATGAAGCCAACCTATGGCATGACCAGCCGTTATGGTGTGGTGGCGATGGCGAGTAGCACCGACTGCATGGGTTGTTTTACGAAAACTGTCGAAGATGCAGCGCTTGTTCTCTCGGTTATGGCCGGTCAAGACGAAAAAGACATGACGACGTTGCCAGATTATTTCGTGCCCACTACGACAAATCAGACATATAACATCGGTATCATCAAAGAAACCATGAGCGATGATGTCGATCCAGAGGTGCGTCAGGCTACCGAACACTATGTCGCGAGACTCAAAGCAGCCGGGCACAATGTCGAAGAAGTTAGTATGTCGACAGCGCCTCTAGCGCTGGCGATGTACTACATCATCGTGCCAGCAGAGGTTTCGAGTAATCTCTCTCGCTATGACGGCATCCGTTATGGGCGCAGGGCAACTGAAGCTCAAACACTTGCCGAGCTCTATGGACGAAGCCGTGACGAAGGCTTTGTGACAGAAAACAAACGTCGGATTATGATCGGTAGCTTTGTGCTCTCGAGTGGGTATTTTGACGCGTATTATCAGCAGGCGCAAAAAGCTCGCACACTGCTCATCAACGAATTTAACGCATTGTTTGAACAATATGACTTCCTTCTGACGCCGACAGCTCCGACAGCGGCATTTGGGATTGGTGAAAACAGTAGCGATCCTGTAAAAATGTACTTGAGCGACGTCATGACAGTGCCCGCGAGCCTGGCCGGTATCCCGGCAATCAGTGTACCCGCAGGGGTGACAGAGGCTGGTTTGCCAGTTGGTGTGCAGCTGATTGGTCCTATGAAATCAGACGCAGCGCTCCTGGCACTCGCAAGCAGCATGGAGGTGACGCATGGATAATCCTTCAGTAGCATTTTTGTTGATCGGTGTGCTGTTGGTTGCAATCGTTGGGGTAGTGTATCTCATGTTTGGATCGCGTTCGGGTGCGAAGCTCGCGGTAGAGCAGTATCAGTCGAGGTGGCTTGCGATCGAAAACAGCTTGACCCGTGACAATCCCAGCTCGTGGCAGCTCGCAGTTCTCAATGCCGACAAATTGCTCGACCAGGCGCTACGCGATCGACGCTTCAAAGGTACGACTATGGGTGAGCGTATGAAATCCGCCAACAAAACCTGGAAAAACGCCAACCATGTCTGGGCGGCACACAAAATTCGCAATCAGTTAGCGCATGAGACCGATGCGCGCGTGACATACGAGATTGTCGCTCGTTCGCTGGCCGCATACAAACAAGGGCTCAAAGATTTGGGAGCAATTTAATGAATATGCAGAGAAACATGAAACATGAGATAAGAAACAAGGCACGAAGTACTCCTCTTTTTGCGATTCGACATATTCTATATTCTATATTCCATATTCTTGCCATCACGCATGAGAGGAGACTCATATGCCAACAATAGACCAGTCGGTTATCGACCAATACATCATGACCATCGGCGTTGAGTGTCATGTGCAGCTCGCCACCAAGACGAAGCTGTTTAGCCCTGCCGACAATGACTCGCGAGATGCTGAGCCAAATAGTAACGTTCACCCAATTGACTACGGGCTGCCTGGCATGTTGCCGGTGCTCAACCGCCATGCGGTCGACCTAGCGATCCGGGCTGGAAAGGCACTGAATGCGCCGATCGCTCATGTCTCGCGTTTTGACCGCAAACACTATTTCTACCCGGATCTACCCAAAGGCTACCAGACGACGCAGATGTACCAACCAATCATTTTGGCTGGGTTTGTCGATGCCCCACTGGAAGACGGTAGCACTGTCCGAGTCAGAATCCACCACGCACACATGGAAGAAGATGCTGGCAAGCTGACGCATTTTGCAGGCCACAGTCTGGTTGACCTCAATCGCGCCGGCACGCCACTCATCGAAATTGTTTCCGAGCCCGATATTCATTCGCCGGCCGAAGCCAAAGCCTACGCTACCGAGCTCCATCGACTCATGACTTATGCGGGTGTGACACACGGTGACTTGTATCACGGCAATATGCGGTTTGACGTCAACATAAGTGTCGCCAAAAAAGGTGTGAGCAAGCTAGGTAAGCGCGCTGAGGTCAAGAACCTCAACTCGTTTCGTAGTGTCGAACGCGCGGCCGAGTATGAATTTCGCAGGCAGGTAGAGCTACTCGAAAAGGGAGAGCGTGTCGTGCAAGAAACCCGCGGCTGGAGTGACGACACTGGCGTGACGACCAGCCAGCGCAGCAAAGAAGATGCGCAGGACTATCGCTATATGCCCGACGCCGACATCCCGCCGATTGTCTTGACCGACGAAGAAATCGCGACGATTCAAGCCGCAGTACCGACACTACCGGGAGAGTACCGGCAGTCATGGGCACAACTTGGGCTCGATCCATCAGTTATCAACACCGTACTCAGTCGACAAGAGGTCGCTATACTGCTCGATAGCATCGCAAGCCTGACGGTTCACAATAAAGATACGGTGCTACAAGATCTCGGTATAGATGAAGTAAAGTACACAAAGCTCGTGCGGCGAGCATTTAACCTATTCGCCTCAACTCCCGACGAGTTGATGGATGCCGAAAAAATAGCCTCGGGGTTTGTTGGGCCAAAGCGTGTCACGGAGCTTGCACTGCTGGCTGAAGAAAACAAAATTAGTTCGACTAGTGCCAAAGAGATATTCCTCGCGTTGTTTCGCGATGATACCATCACAAAAATGCCACTTGATATCGCCAAGGAGATGAACCTGCTCCAGATGACCGACGAAAGCGCCATTGCAGCCGTGGTTGATACAGTACTAGCCGACCCGGCCTCCGCCGCGTCTATCGCAGACATCAAAGCCGGCAAAGACAAAGCCATCGGCTACCTTGTCGGTCAGGTGATGAAGCAATCCAAGGGGCAAGCAGATCCCGCACTAGCGCAGAAACTCATTCGGGAGAGGTTGTAATTGTATGTCTACACTCCATCCGGTGCTAATTATTGTACAAGGGGCAAGTGCAGTTGGAAAAACGACGCTGATTGGGCGGCTCCGTGAGCACTATTCGATTGGTTGGGTTACAAAGGATGACATCAAAGAAATGCTCTATGATAGCCTCGGGGTACCTGTTGATCGGGAGCAATCGCGAGTATATGGATCTGCGGCGATGAACGGCTTGTATGCCGTTTCGAGGAGCCTGCTCGAAGGCGGCGTGAGCCATATCATTGAAGCGGCTTATAATCCTGAAAAGGCAGAAGCAGATATAAAAACGTTGTTGAATGGCATCAATGTACGTTGCATCCAGCTATACTGCCACACATCACCCGAGGTCCAGCTAGCCCGCTATAGAGAGCGACTTTCTAATCACACAAGACACCCCGGTCATCCCGATACGACGACGAAGACAGTCGAAGACTTCGTGACATATAATCATGAATATACGAGACTAACTATCGAACCTATCATCGATGTAGATACTACTTCTCTCGATGAGACAGAATTCCGCGCGTTGTGCGCACAGATTGATAAAGTGATAGGGGGAATATAAATGAAACGACCGACTAAAGCGATTATTGCTGCAGCCGGGTTTGGTACGCGGTTTTTGCCGCAGACCAAAGCTATGCCCAAGGAAATGATGCCACTGATTGACAAGCCGATTATTCAGTACGTGGTTGAGGAATTGGTGGCAGCGGGTGTGAAAGACATTATTATTGTTGGCTCGAGTAACAAGCGAGCCATCGAAGATCACTTTGATATGCCGAGCGAAGAGCTTTTGGCGAACCTACGTGCTGGTGGCGACAAGAAAAAACCGTTTATCGACGAGATAGAGGCGATTGCAGACCTTGCGAATTTTGTCTACCTGCGCCAAAAAGGTCCCTACGGCAACGCGACACCGCTTGCGTGTGCATCGCACCTCGTCTCGCCAGATGAGCCATTTTACTACACGTTTGCTGACGACTTTTTCATGGCTTCTCCAAATCGCTTTACGCAGATGGGTGACGCCGCAGAGCAGTATGACGGTGCTGTATTGTCGTGCAAAAAATCTACGCACGATGATGAGTACGCAAGATATGGCTACGTGGCCGGTGAGGCGATCGCTGACGGTATTATCAAGATGGAGTCCGTGATTGAAAAGCCTGGCAAAGAGGCAGCGCCGAGTGACCTCGCGACAGTTAGTAGCTACTTGCTGCCAGGATATTTCTTTGAATACCTCGAAAAAGCAAAGACAGCGTATAACGGTGAAGGTGAATTTACTTTTCAGCCGATTATGCAGGCCATGATCGATGACGGACATAGTTACTATGCCTGTGAAATCAAAAACGGTACCTACTACGACACTGGCGATAAACTTGAATATCTAAAAACGGTCATTGATTTTGGTCTTGCCAACGAACATCTAGGCCAAGATCTACGGGAACACCTTAGAGCGAGACTAAGTGATCCTTCGTAGTGCGTGTTGGGCTCAGCACGAGGGACTTTTGCTTTAAAGAGTGATGTATTTCACATGCACACACTTCACGGTGGTGCTATACTGTAGATAGTGCTGCGAAAGACGCAGCGCCTAAGCGCAAAGGAGCGACTATCCCATGGAATGGGCACAAGTTCTGGTTATTATTTTGTCGGTATTTCTCGCGTTGTTTTTGCTGCTAGCAATTATCCTCGTGGCACTGCTGATAAAAGTAACAAAGCAAATTCGCTCAATTACGGCAACCGCTGAGCGCACTGCGATGAAATTCGAAAGTGCCGCCAGCAACGCAGCGACCTTTACGTCGCCTGTGGCAATCGCCAAAATTGTAAAATCATTTATCAGTGATCGTAAAAAATAAGGAGGATACTACAATGTCAAAAGGTAAATTCGCACTTGGCGCACTACTCGGAGCTGCAGCTGGAGTTGTCGCAGGAGTTTTGACTGCACCAAAATCTGGCAAAGAGACTCGCGCCGATCTCAAGACCAAAGCAGATGAGCTAAAAAAAGAAGCGGACAAAAAAGCTTCTGAAGTCAAGCAAAAAAGTGAAAAGGTCTACGAAGACACACGCAAGCAAGTCGAAACAGCCGTCAAAGAAGGTAAAAAAACCGTCGATGACTACCGGAGCCGTGCAGAGCGTGCGCTAGATAGTGCCAAGACTGAGCTCAAGGACGAGAAGAAGAAGTAAGGGAAAAAGAATATAGATTCTAGATTCTAGAATAGAATTATCAACTAGCGCTTGCCTATGTAAGCGCTAGTTTGCATAATCAATAATAGCATCTCCATTGTACTTTCCCTCAAAATCTGCCAAACTGTACTGTAGCAATAAGGAGTCCTACTGTGAAACTGACATTCTGGAAAAAACTCAAAAATCAAATCCGAAACGACAATGAACGAGGCGCTCGCCAGGCTGTGCTCGAAGAATTGTTTAACGACTTCAACCGCAATCGATTTAGTATTTATAAATTCAACTTTTTTCGAGGTATCTTTTTTGGCCTTGGGTCAGTGCTGGGTGGCACAGTAGTGCTGGGTCTTTTGGTATGGTTGCTCAATCTTACCGGGCATTTGGTTCCTGGGGTGGCGGGGTTTGTCGATCATGTGGTTGAGCTCATGCAGTCGACCAAAAAATAGCTAGCTAGGTAGCACTTTTTACTACGAGCCCTCGACATTCTGGTGCTATAATAAAGAGTAGTCAATGGGGGACACAACAACCGTACTGAAGCCGACGAAATCTTCACTCGTGCCGAGTGATTTTGTTCATTTGCATAATCACACGCATCACTCCTTGCTCGACGGCCTGACCAAGATTCCTGCGCTCGTAGGCAAAATCAAAGAGTATGGCATGACAGCAACAGCCGTGACCGACCACGGGACGATGAGCGGTATTTTGGAGTTTTACAAAGCAGCTGTTGATGGCGAAGTCAAACCGATTCTGGGAATTGAAGCTTATGTGGCAGCGCGCAGTCGACACGACCGAGACCCTGCTAAAGACAAGGCTCGCTACCACCTAACGCTCCTTGCCATGAACGACCAGGGGTATCGCAACCTCATGAAACTCAGCACACTGGCCAATCTCGAAGGCTTCTACTACAAGCCGCGTATGGATCATGAAATTCTCGAGCAGTACAACGAAGGCGTGATCGCGCTGAGTGGCTGCGCCAGTGGTGAAGTCGGTGAGAAAATCAACGGCGACGACTACGAAGGCGCAAAAGAAATCGCTAGCTGGTACAAAAGCATCTTTGGCGATCGCTACTACTTAGAGGTTCAAGACCACGGTCACCCTGATGCGCCGTACACCTGGGAAACTCAAGCCAAAATCAACAAAGGCTTAATGAAACTCAGCAAAGAACTGGATATCCCCTGTGTGGTGACGTGCGACGGGCACTATTTGACGCATGACGATCAAGAAGCCCACGAGATACTGCTCTGTGTCGGGACTGGCTCGTTCCTGAGTGACCCGAAGCGTATGAGTCTCAAAGAGTTTGAGCTGCATGTGACCGACCCAACGGACATCATCGCGCGGTGGGGCAACGAGCATCCAGAATTTATCACCAACACTAAAGCAATTGCCGATCGCTGCGCAGTCAATATCGAGCTCGGTCGTATTTTGATCCCAAAGTTCCCAGTACCCAGCGGAGAGACGGAAGAATCGTATCTTGACACACTTGTCTATCGTGGGCTGCTGCATCGCTACGAAGGCAAAGAGCCGAGCGAAACCGAGAAGCTGTCGATCGAAACAATGCGCGGGCTCCTCTCGCCAGCGGTTAACGAGCGTGTCGAGATGGAGTTTGAGGTCATCAACCGCATGGGCTACAATGGCTACTTTTTGATCGTTCAGGACTTTATCAACTGGGGCAAGTCGCAAGGCATCATTTTTGGGCCGGGTCGTGGTAGTGCGGCGGGCTCGATTGTCGCCTATGCGCTCAATATTACCGATCTCGATCCTCTCAAATACGATTTGCTGTTTGAGCGGTTTCTCAACCCCGATCGTATCTCGATGCCCGACATTGACATCGACATTCAGGACACCCGTCGCGACGAAGTCATCGCCTACTGCGCCGATAAATACGGTGAGGCGCGTGTCGCAAACATCGTGACTTTTGGCAAAATGGCAGCACGAGCCGCGGTGCGTGACGTCGCGCGAGTGCTCGAAGTGCCCTATGCCGAAGCCGACCGTCTGAGCAAGATGATCCCGCCGCCAGTACAGGGGAGGCATATTCCGCTGAGTGCCAGTATTGTCGAAGATAACGATTTGCGCAGAGAATACGAGGAAAACGCCACAGCCAAAGAAGTTTTTGATTTTGCAATTCACCTCGAAGGTACCATTCGTAGCCACGGTGTGCATGCGGCTGGTGTGGTGATTGCACCAGACGATATCGTCAACTATGTGCCGCTTGAAATGGCGCAAAAAGGCGTGGTGGCGACCCAGTACCCCATGGGCCCAGTCGAAGAGTTGGGACTACTCAAAATGGATTTCCTCGGCCTCTCTAACCTTACGATTATCAAAAACACCCTGCGTATTATTCGCAAAGTCTACAAAACGACGATCGATCTCTCGACGATCCCGCTGGACGACACTAACACCTACGAGCTGTTCCAGCGCGGCGATACAACCGGGGTGTTTCAGCTTGAGTCAGCTGGCATGAAGCGGTATTTACGCGAGCTAAAACCCAGTGTGTTTGACGATATTATCGCCATGGTGGCGCTGTATCGACCTGGGCCAATGCAGTTTATTGATAGTTTTATCAAACGCAAGCACGGCGAAGAAAAAATCAGTTATCTCCACCCAGGCATGGAAAACTCGCTCAAAAACACTTATGGGATTTTGGTCTACCAAGAACAATTCATGCAGATTAGCAAAGAGTGGTGCGGCTTTACGGGCGGTCAGGCTGATACGCTGCGAAAAGCTGTCGGCAAGAAAAAAATCGACCTCATGCGCAAAGTAAAAGTCGATTTTGTCAAAGGTGCCGTCGAAGTTGGCGGCGCATCGCAGGAAGTCGCCGAAACATTTTGGGCACAGCTCGAAGAGTTTGCCAACTACTGTTTCAACAAAAGTCACGCTGCATGCTATGGCTTGATCGCGTATTGGACCGCGTATCTCAAAGCGCACTATCCCGATGCATTTATGGCAGCGCTCATGACCAGTGACGCCGACAATATTGATCGTCTTGCGATTGAGATCAACGAATGCAAACACATGGGCCTCTCGGTGTTACTGCCTGATGTCAATGAATCGTTTGTGGAGTTTGCTGTCGTGCCCGGCAAGCAGCAAGTCCGGTTTGGTATGGCAGCCGTCAAAGGTGTGGGAGTGGCAGCGGTCGAAGAGATTATTCGTGCTCGCGACACTGATGGTCGATTCAATAGCGTACAGGACTTTGCAAAGCGCGTTAGTAGCAGTCGTGTCAACAAAAAATCATGGGAAGCGCTGATTAAAGCCGGCGCGTTTGATACACTCGGCGACCGCAGTGACCTGCTGTTCAACCTCGAAACCATCCTCGCGTTTTCGAGCAAATTGCAAAAAGAAGCCCTCAGCGGTCAGACCGATCTTTTTGGTGCGCTCATAGAGAGCGGGGGCGATGAGCTAATGCCATCGATCGACCTCAAAGCAGCACCGGCCAAATACACCGACAAAGAGCAGCTCATGTGGGAACGCGAACTTATGGGGCTCTATATTTCCGCGCATCCGCTAGACAATTTCGACGCTTTTTTTGAGGAACAGACTATCCCGCTTCACAGTATTGGCAAAAACATTGACGGACAAAAAGTGACAGTCGGGGGGATTGTCACGACGATACGGACTATCGTCACAAAAAGTGGTAGCAAGATGGCGTTTGTGGGAATCGAAGACAAGACTGGCGAATGCGAAATCATTGTGTTTCCGAAACTATACGAGCAGCTCGGCGATTCATTGAGGACAGATGTTGTGCTCAAGATTACTGGCGCGGTCAACGCGCGTGACCGTGATGGCAATATGGTTGATGAAGCCAAACTGATTGCCGACGAAATAAGTATCGTTACCGACAGAGAGCTGTCGCAGTACGAAAGTCATGGCCGAAAAATGACCGCACCGACGGGTCGTGCAACGGTCACGCGCAAACGCTACCCCAGCAAAAAAGAGTCAGTCGTCGCCAAAACCGCCTCTATGCCAACCCCGGTCCCTGCGCCAGAAGTTGTAGTGCCTAAGACACTGTATGTGCAAATCGCCAATCCCGATGACCACAGTGCTTTACTGGCCCTAAAAAAAGCCTGCAGCACCCATCCAGGCGAATCAGATGTCGTGCTGGTACTCGGGGCCGCCAAAGAATCGGCTGTCCGTCTGCCGTTCAGAGTCGATCTCGAGTCGACACTGTCCGACGAACTTTGTGTGTTGCTTGGTAGCGATGCAATCGCCGTCAAGTAGTGAGTTGATACAAGGCAATACCAGCTGCGACACTGACGTTAAATGATTCTTTTTGTCCAGACATCGGGATTTCAACGATGTCTTGGCATTGGCTCAGTATCTCTGGCGGGACACCGTGAACTTCCTCGCCAAGCACCAGCAACATCTTGTCTGGGGCGGTATAGTCTCTCAGATTAATTGAGCGTGGTGATTGTTCAAGTGCCACAATACGATACCCAGCCTGACGATACGAGGCCAGATCTGGTTGGTGGTGATACTCAAATGAGACAAGCATCTCTGCTCCTAGGGCAGTTTTGTGGATTTGTGAGGTTATTTTGTCTCTGATATGAGGCAGGCGACTATCGTCGGACAGAGGAGGATACGGCGTGTATCCGCTCAAAATTACCTTGCTCACCCCAAACCCTTCGCAGGTGCGAAAAATCGCCCCCACATTGTGGGTGCTGCGGATGTTGTGGGCAAGGACAATAATCTCAGGCATCTCATCTATTGTAACTGATAGACGCCCACCCACTCTTTATAAAAGTAATTGCTGTAAACTACTGGCATTTTGCTATCGAGTCGTACCCGATAGCAACCTATCTGTAAACTGAAAACTTATAGAAAACTGAAAAATGCTAATTGTAAACTGTTCTAACCACTACCAGTTTGCTACACTAATACTAATGAACGAAGACGAAATCCAAAAACGGCGGCGAGATCAAGACGAGCAGTCGACCCAACAGCGAGCAGGTCTGCTCGGCCTACAGTATCTTGATACGCGTGAGATCGAGGAGACACTGCCACTAGCGATGGACGTCATGCCTGTCGAAGATATGCATACCTACCATATGGTGCCACTTATCAAAGGGAGCGCCGAGACGGTCTATCAGTTCGGTGTGACTGCTCAGACGCCGCAGACAATCTTACAAAAAATGAATTCCGAATATAATCAACGCGGAGACTCTGTGCAGTGGATGCTCATCAGCCTGAGCGCCTACAAAGCATTTATGAACCGCTACGATCCTCCCCGGAGGGTCGTGTATGACGATATCGCGATCGCCAAAGAGGGCGACAGTGACACGATCAATCAAGTTAGTCGCACGCTCAACAGTGTCAGCAGTGAAGAGATTTTTGACTTTATCATCACCCAGGCCGACAAGCTCGGCGCCAGCGATATCCATATCGAAAATCAGCGTGAGGACATCCGGGTGCGTATGCGCGTCGACGGTGCGCTGCACGCTGTGGCTCATCTCGAAAAAGATCGCTACAGGGTAATTATGGGTGAGCTCGCCAGTCGAGCGGGTATCAGCAGTGCTGCTGTCGAGTCGCAGTCTGGTCATATGCAAAAAGAAATCACCGTTGGTGGTGCGACGCATCTTCTGAATTTGCGCGTCGAGACGGTGCCCACGATGTATGGTCAAGATGCTGTGCTGCGTTTGTTTAATTTTGATGAGTCGCTGCTGCAGCTCGATCGGCTGAGTATACCCGATCATCAGCGCAAACAAATCGACGAAGTTGTCAGTCATCCTCGAGGCTTGGTCTTGATGGTGGGCCCGACCGGTAGCGGTAAGTCTACCACGCTGTATAGTATGCTCAATGCGCTCAATACTCCCGACCGCAAGCTCATCACGCTTGAGGACCCGATCGAATACGGCCTGACAGGTATCTCGCAAATTCCTATCAACACGACAGGTGGCCAAAGTTTTGCCGATGCGCTTCGTAGTGTGCTGCGACTGGACCCAGATGTCGTGATGGTGGGCGAGATACGCGATACCGATACGGCTCGCACGGCGATCCAGGCTTCGATCACGGGGCATCTCGTGCTTAGTAGTTTCCACGCCAACTCTACCAGCGCGGCATTTAGTCGTATGATTGACATGATTGGTGTCAACCCGATTTTCTCAAGTGCGATTCGACTCGTGATCGCGCAGCGTCTTGTCAGACGACTTGTCGACGAAACCAAACAAGAATACGAACCCGATGAGGCAACCAAAAATTATGTCAGAAAAGTTCTACGCGACCTTCCTGAAGGCACCGACTGTCCAGATCTCGACAATTTCAAACTCTGGAGGCCGGTCGAAAGTGAAGAGGCGCCGTTTGGATACAAGGGTCGTATTGTGATTATGGAGCAGCTCATCGTCGACGAAGAGATCCAAAAATTTATCCGTGGCGATGTCGAAGAAGTACACCCAGATGCAATTGAAAAAGTCGCCAAGCAGCGTGGCATGCTGACGCTCGAGCAAGTTGGTGTCCTCGCCGCACTTCGGGGCGAAACCACACTCGACGAAATCGGACGAACAATCTAGTCGCACAATTTCTCGATACTGATACAGAGGCAAGTTGCTTATGTTTGCGAGTGGCCGCTAAGGCGCATATACTGGTCAACAAAGGGAGAAGTAGATGGCAGAACACAGATCGCCCAAGATAGATAATGGCAGAAACCCCACAGATAATTACGAGGCAGTAAAAGCCGCGCTTAAGCAAAGGCTAGTTGCTGAAGACACCGCGAGGCGACAGTTTATGGACGTGATGCAGCAAATGACAGACGAAGAGCTGGTAGGACTGGCAACGAGTCTTGGGGCAGCTGAACCATTCATGAAGGGTGGTCAGAATCTTGTTGCGAAGCATGTTATTGTGGATGAGAATATACTTGCGCAGATCATAGCCGAGAGGCACCTTGGCTCTGAGCCCCACCATGCTGCGGTTTTGTCACTCGCGATTTATTTCCGAGATCTATGGATTGGCCGTACAAATCCAGAGTACACTTCGCTCGAAACAGCACTCGAGCGTGCACGTGATGCGATCGCAGGCTCACTCGCTGCCGCTGCCATGAGAATGCAAGCAATCGAGAATACATTTGGTAAAGACTAGCTAGCTGAGCTAGATCATACACTTGCTGTCGTAGGGCGTGCTGCTTGTACATTAAATGACCTGTGGAACGGCGACCCTCGAGCAAGCAGTGCGTCAAATGCAGTTCATCTTGAATATATCGTGGGCAGGTCTAGCGTATAACCGCTGCGATTGCAGGCACGAGGCGCTTGTCAAACACACTGGGAATGACTTCGTCTGCTGATGGATTTTCGACGAGGTTCGCAATCACTTCTGCGGCGGCAATCTTGTGGTGATCGGTAATCTGTTTGACGCCATTATCGAGGGCGCCACGGAAGATGCCAGGGAAGGCGATAGCGTTGTTGACTTGATTTGGGAAGTCGCTGCGACCCGTTGCCACGACGGCTGCCCCGGCAGCACGAGCCAGGTCTGGCATGATTTCTGGGGTGGGGTTGGAGAGGGCAAAGATAATTGGCTGCGCGGCCATCTTGCGCACCATGTCCTCGGTCAGGAGGCCTGGTTTGCTAACGCCGATGAAAATATCGGCGTCGTCGATGGCATCATCGAGTGAGCCACTATGCGACGTGTCGATATACTCTAGAAGTGCCTTTTTCTCGTCGTTGAGATCGGTACGTGCGTCGCCGATGATGCCCTTGCTGTCGACGGCGATGATATTCTTGGCTCCATAGAGATGGAGTAGTTTCATGATGGCCGTACCAGCAGCGCCTGCACCGATGGTGACGATTTTGCAATCCGCGAGGTTTTTGCCGGTGACTTTCATCGCGTTGATGAGCCCGGCGAGCACGACGACAGCGGTGCCATGCTGATCGTCATGAAACACTGGTATGTCACACTCGGCTTTGAGCCGCTCTTCGATCTCAAAGCACTGCGGAGCAGCGATATCCTCGAGGTTGATCGCGCCAAAACTCGGTGCAATTGCCTTGACGGTTGTCACGATTTCATCGGGCGTATGGACATCGATGATAATCGGGATACTATCGATACCGGCAAATTCTTTGAACAAAAACGCCTTACCTTCCATCACCGGCATGCTGGCTTTTGGCCCGACATTGCCGAGGCCCAGCACGGCCGAGCCATCAGAAATGACGGCGACGAGATTGTTGGTCCAGGTATAGACCGGTAGCAACGATTCATCGGCAGCGATTTGGCGGCTAACTTCAGCAACACCAGGGGTATAGTAGGCGCTCAGTTTGTCGCGATTTAGCTCTGATTCATCACGAAGTTTGGTGGTGATTTTTCCTTTGTACTGCTTGTGTAGGTCGAGGGCGAGTTGATTGTAGTCCAAGGCTAAAACCCCTCAAGTGGTATGCCGGTTTGCTTCGATACCTTTTTTGCCCAGGCGAGCAAGCGGTTGAACTGCGCATCACGTGCCGCCATCTCTGTCTCATGCGTATCAATACGGCCGATAATTGCGTCAACTGTAGAAACGAGTCGATCAATTGATTTCTTCAGATCAACAATTTCGTTTTCAATTGAGTCGAAGCGCTCACTCGTGAAATGCATGTGATCACGCATGATTTCGATGAGCTCATCAATATCTGCTCTGGTTGCGGGAATATCTGAAGCATCTTTCTTCATACACTTATTATACGCTATTTTGCGTCTCGGTACCTCTTTTAAAATACAAAAAACTGTGCTATAGTAAATAGTCGAATTGTTAATATAAGTAATAAGCGAGTAACAGATGAGTTTTGCATTGATTCAGAAAGTCAACGACGAGCAGAAGAAAAAGCAAGTTGTCGACGTCCGTAGCGGTGACACCGTAAAGGTATACCAGAAGATTAAAGAAGGCGCCAAAGAGCGTATTCAGATGTTTGAAGGCGTGGTAATCCGCACCGATAACAAAGGTCAGCACACCAGCCGCATGACTGTGCGTAAGATCGCCAGTGGTGTTGGTGTTGAGAAGAGTTTCTTGCTTCACAGCCCATTGGTTGAGAAGATCGAAGTTGTTCGCCGCAGCAAGGTGCGCCGCAACTTCCTGAGCTTCCTCCGCCAGCGTAGCGGTAAATCAGCTCGTCTGACAGCTGTGCAGTTCGACCGTGAGTCTATCAACGATGTCCACGACAAGCACGCCGAAGAAGAAGCAGTACGCCTCAAAGAGCAGACGGCCAAAGATGCCGAAGCAAAGCAAGCCGAAAAAGCTGCTGCTGAAGCTGAACTCGAAGCAAAAGCTGCTGCTGTTGAAGCTGCGCATAAGCAGAATCAGTAGAGAGGCAAGGCAGAGCTTAGATCTTAGAGCTTGGATCTTGGATAAATTACAAACAACCCCGCTTCAAGGCGGGGTTTTGCTATGAGGTGTTGTGGGTGTGCTGTTCAGTAAAGTTTCTGCGAATCAGAGTATAATCAAATCATGTCGATATACTTTGCTATCAGCCTAAAATCTATCATCTATCGTCACTATTCTTTTACTCCGCTATGATACTTGGCATTGATGAGGCAGGACGTGGGCCGTGGGCGGGGCCGCTTGTAGTCGGAGCGGTGGTGCTTGGTGGTGCCGATATCAAGGGTCTGAACGACAGCAAGAAGCTCACCAAGAAGCGCCGCGAGGAACTATATGTGCAGATTATCGAGCATGCAACCGCTGTAACGGGCTGGGTGAGTGCTGGAGAGCTTGACGAGCTAGGTATGAGTGCGGCGCTGCGGCTTGCCACACGGCGAGCGGTAGAGCAAATTCACGTGCCGTATCACGAAATTATTATCGATGGGACAGTTAACTTCCTGGCAGATACGACCAAGGGCAAATATGTAACCACGCTCGCCAAAGCCGATGCGCTAATACCGAGTGTGTCGGCAGCGTCAATAGTCGCCAAAGTTGAGCGTGATAGATATATGGCTCAGCTCGACGCTCAGTATCCTGGCTATGGGTTTGCAAAGCATGCAGGCTATGGCGTAGCGGCGCATCGTGCGGCAATCGAGCAGCTGGGCGTGACGCCAGAGCACCGGTTGAGCTTTGCGCCGCTACAGAAGTACGATGTAGGTGCAAGCAACGCCAGCGCATCATCAGCAAAGGCTCGTCATACTGAGCTTGACTCAGTATCCAGACAAAAAAAGACCTGGATTCCGGGTCAAGCCCGGAATGACAAGAAAACGCAGTCCCAACAATTCTCGATCGGGCGGGTTTTTGGCAACATCATCTCTCGGCTCAGCAAAGCATCTTCTAGAGATATATCTCACTTGAAAACAACCCGTGAGGTCGGTAATAGCAGCGAAACAGCCGCCGCCAACTACTTGGTGCGGCATGGCCACGAAATCATCACTCGCAACTGGAAAACCAAGTACTGCGAAATCGATATCATCTCCCAAAAAAACAATACCCGGTATTTTACAGAGGTCAAACACCGCAAAAACGCAAAAGCCGGTGACGGACTAGCGGCGATTACGAAAAAGAAGCAACACCAGATGGCGTTTGCAGCGAAACTATATGCTCATACTGAGCTGCACGATGCGAGTATGGATCTACGGCTTTTGGTGATTGCAACAACTGGAGATCCTCCTATTGTTGTCGATACAGTCTACATATCCTAATGCGCGGCAGAACGAACATAGCGAATTGCAGCGGCAAGGAGCTGAACAGATCTTCGTAATTCTTCTAACTCTTCTTTGCTCGGTAGGTCGACAGTTTCATGACGAACCGTCCGTCGCCACTCCTCAAATTGACCAATGGCAATCTTTTCAGTCACCGTTTGTGCACAGTTTACTCTTCTGTCTAAGCTATCCCAGTTACCCTTTGGAAATGATAGCGACGCACTGTAAGCTGTACCCAGACGGTCTGTGCTATTCGGCGCATCAGCTTCCAATTTAAGATCTAGAAATAACAGATCACTGAAGGCCGGCGAAGATGTGTTGAGTTCAAGGTCGACGATGCCTGATTTAAATGCCGTTCGTACGAGTTCAAGTTCTGCTTGTTGACGCCAATCAGGGCTATTGGTAATGAGTTTTGTCTTGTACCGCATTCCCTCAGATAGGGGTCGGTTTGATGGAGCAGTGACTCAGGCCCCTCAGTAATCCATGTCATTTCGCCTGTGAATATGGGTGTGTCCATGGTAATCTCTGAGCGCGTGAAAAGGCCGTTTGGTGTGTCGTGAGAATACTGATTGTCCCATGGCAGCTTGTGAAGAGCGGGGGTAATTTCTCGAAACAATTGCCGTGCTAAATGTACAGCAGGACGGCGCGTAGAGGGTACCTCGCCCAGTATAGGTAAAATGTCAAACTTATGATGTGGCATAAATACGATTGTACTCGTAGTGGAGACAGAGTCGCAAGCATGAGCAAATTAATGCCCATAAACGCTACGCCTAGAATCGAAACTCGCCAGACTGGTCAAGCAGGTACTGCTGAACTAGCTTGAAGATCGTTTCGGCGTCTTGTGGGTTTAGCAACGTCACGTCAGGGTGATAGGTGCGAGCGAGTGCACGAAAAATATTGGTGTCGGACCGATCCAAGTGTGCGAAGTATGAGTACTTTTTCGATAGCAGCTCGGAGAGAGACATGGTCTTGTTCTGGAACGCCTAGTTTTCGCAGAACAGTATCGACCTCATCACGATCGATTACCTGCTCAACTCGCTCTCGCATCTCATCTCGCTTGCGCTTGTAGTCATCGAAAGCATCTTGAGAGTTCATGTCTATGCCAAGGTGATAAAGCAGCGTATGGAGCTCGTCAGCTAGAGTCGCTCTCACAAACGCATCAAGTTCTGGCCCGACTTCTGTCAGTAGCATCAGAAGCGCCTCAATACGTTCAGTGAGGTCGAGTATTTCAAGCCGATCTTCGAGATATTCGGCTGATGTTTCACAGACGGGGGTAGTCTCAAATGCTGGAAAGTATTTTTGAGGCGAGTGTTGGGAGCCACTGTTCATGTATATATTATAACACCACTTGTCAAGGCTGTCTACAGCACTGACTTCATCTGTTGTAACCGTGCGCAGACTTCTGTCTGGTGTGTTTCGATCAGCTTGACACGACTTTTGAGGTCGGTGATACCCATGTCGATGACGCGTTTGAGGGCAATATCGTGTCGCATTGGCGAGAAAAACGCTTGGTATTCTTCGAGCTGCTGGCGTGTCATGAGCAACTGCCCGGCGTAGCGCACAAAGTAGTCATAACTTTTGTCCGAGCCAAATCTTTTTTCGATCCAGGGCCAGTTGTTGCGCACCCATTGCCACGTTTCGGCGCGCGCCAGGCGGTTGCTGAGCATATAGATATACCAATGTACGGTATCTTGCGGCCGAATCAGCGTTGTATCGGTCAGCTTCGAAAGCACGGTCGAGATATCATCAGCACCCCTTACACTCGTAATTGCACTTCGTAAATCGTCTTTGATTTCTGGCGAGACTTCGGTGACATAGCGGTCGAGGAGTGCTGGAAGGAGCGTCGAGTCATCGCCATATCGAACCGCTGCGCTCAGCAATAAAGCGCGTAGCTCAGGGTTGAGTAAATCGATCGATGTGGCGCGCGAGAGGCGGATTGCTTCGTCGATAACAACTTGGTTTTCGCTATAGATCATCTGTGCGAGTACGCTGCCTCGTAGTTTGCGGTTGTTGTCTGACTCGCCTTTGATTGCTTGCCAGCCGAGTGCTTCGAAACGCTCCTGGGCCAGCGATCCGACAAACGCACGGAGCTTTTTCTCGGCTACCTCGTCTGCTTCGACGTATTTTTTGAGCTCATTGACCGCCATAATCATCGCGCTCCAGACTGGTTCTTCGGTCTCATGACGATAGTGAGCGAGCAGATCGATAAGCGTCGCAGGCGAACCATAGCCACCTCTCGACAGGAGGATTTGCTCGTTGAGTAGCTGTAGTCGCTGTACGGTCGAGAGCTTGTCTGTGTCGAGTCGCGTGAGCAGAGTGTTGAGCAACTGGTCGCTGTACTGAGTGATAAAATGAGCGGCATTGTGCTGGTTGAGCTGCAGCCAATCTGCGGTGTAGGGAATGGAGATCGAGGCTTGGTCGAGGAGTGCCGGCACGTCGCTATTGGCAGTTCCGAGAGGGATAGGCCAAATTCGCTTGGTGTCGCTGTGCTCACCGACAAAAAACTGCTGTTGGCTGAGTGTGAGTGTGCCTTGGGCCAGCGACGCGCTCACCACCGGGTAGCCAGGCTGCGAGATCCAGGCATGCATGAGTTCGCTGACTGGCTTGCCACTGGCAGTGTCGAGGCAATGCCAGAGGTCGGTTTCTTCGGTATTTTGGTAGGCAAAGCGCGTGAAATAGTCTTTGAGGCCGGCCCGAAACGCAGTTTCACCAACGTATTCGAGCATCATGCGGATCAGTCGCGCACCCTTGGCGTACACGATAGACGCATCAAAAATCGATTGGATCTCGTCGGGGTGGTTGACCTCTGTCTGGACTGATTGCACACCGTCGAT
This sequence comes from uncultured Candidatus Saccharibacteria bacterium, assembly GCA_964602775.1. Taxonomy (GTDB): domain Bacteria; phylum Patescibacteriota; class Saccharimonadia; order Saccharimonadales; family Saccharimonadaceae; genus Saccharimonas. Next base: position 32,658 of record CAZRRY010000007.1, read on the forward strand.
CGAGTCTCGGCGCAATGCGGCGACTGCTGAGCTGGTGTCAAAATCAAGCCACACATTCCAGTCTGGGTGGAGCGCATCTGGCGCGATGTTTTCCATGATGCTCGCAAAACTTTCGTTCAGCCAGAGGTTGTTCCACCATTTCATGGTGACGAGATTGCCGAACCACTGGTGGCTAAGCTCGTGCGCAATCACCGAGGCCACATATAGGCGAGCGGCGATACTACTGTTGGTCTTGTCGACGATCAAAGCAGTTTCGCGGTAGGTGATAAGCCCCCAGTTTTCCATCGCACCAGCGCTAAAATCAGGTACTGCCACGTGATCCGCCTTGGGGAGCGGATAGGGTACCCCAAAGTAGTCATCAAAAAACTCAATCGTTTTGACAGCTTCTTCGAGCGCAAAATCGAGGCTGCTCGGCGCCTGTGCGGGCGTCGACCATATAGATACATCGACCCCGCTTGCGGTTTTGGCAGAGACAGACTGGAGTTCGCCCACGACCAGCGCCACGAGGTAGGTGCTCATGCGAGGTGTCGTCTGGAAAGTTGTCGTGAGCCGCTGGTCGACCGTTCGCTGAGCTTTGATAGGCATATTTCCCAGCACAGTGATCCCTGTTTCGGTCGTGACTGTCACGTCAAACGTGGCTTTGGCGGCCGGCTCGTCAATACAGGGGAAGACTTCGCGCGCATAGTGACTCTCGAGCTGCGTGATGAGGAGTTCTTTTTTGGCACCATCGTGGGTGAAATAACAGGGGTACAGCCCATGCAGTGAGTCGGTGATACTGCCTGCATAGCGGATGGTGACGGTATGCTCGCCAGGGGTTAAGTGCTGGACTGTGATTGCGATTTCGTCGTTGTCGCCAGCCGTGTATTGAGCCTGCTGGTCGTCAACTAACACCTCTTCAATCGTGAGTTCATGGGCGTGAACCGCGATCGAGCCGTTGACAGAAGTACCGCGCATGGTGACGACACCACTAAATTGTCGCGCGACGCGGTCGATCGAGAGGTCGAGCTGGTAGTGCTCGGGGATAAATTGGTCCAAAAGACGAGAAACTGTTTGCATATATCCAGTATACCAGAGGTGCGAGGGGTTTGCCTGGCGCGCGAGCGTAGTATACTGTCTCTATGAAACAACGTCGGAGACGAGTGCTAGGGGTGCTGTTGATCGCGATAGCAATTGCGATTGCCTATATTTCTGACGTCAAGCCACCGGCTGCACCGAGCCAGACTCAAGCCACGACAGATGCCGCGACGACCTCTGTCGATCAGCCGGCTACTCCACCCGTGGAGCCTACACCCAATCCTCCACTTCAGTTAGCCAGCGAGGTGCTCGCCACGCTTCCTATCAAAGGTCGGGCGCCAAAAACTGACTATCGCCGCGTACAGTTTGGTGATGGCTGGATACTTGTCGGTACGTGCGACACGCGCAATATCATCCTCAACCGCGACCTCCAGAGTCCCGCGGTGAGTAATGATTGCAAAGTCACGAGCGGCACCCTGACCGACCCCTATACTGGCAAAACCATCGTGTTTCAGCGAGGGCCGAGTAGTAGTGCGTTGATCCAGATCGATCATGTGGTGGCGCTCAGTAATGCCTGGCAGACGGGCGCGCAACTCCTCAGTCTCGAGCAGCGGATTGCTTTTGCCAATGACCCGCTGGAATTGCTGGCGGTCGATGGTGACGCCAACCAGGCCAAAGGTGATGGCGACGCTGCCACCTGGCTGCCCGCCAACAAAGCCTTTCGCTGTCAGTACGTCGCTCGGCAAATCGCCGTCAAAGCCAAGTATACACTGTGGGTGACACAGGCCGAGCGTGATGCTATGCAACGAGTGCTGGCTGAATGCCCTGCGCAGACGGTGCCTGGGGTGAAGTAAGGGGTGGAAAAGAGAGCTTAGATCTTGGATCTTAGAGCTTGGAGGAGTCTCAAATCGCATTTTTCAACAGGGGTTAGGGTTGAACCTTGTGTAATCTTGTGTAAATATTGCAGGCATGTCAGTCTGGGCTGCAAAACGTCAAAACCCCGCACTACCACACTGGCGGAGCGGGGCTCGACGCTGAGTGGACAGGACGGCGTTAGGGGGTAGCTGCCAAGGTGAAACCGTTTTTGCAAACAAATAACAGATAGAGTACAATACGAGACTGAATGTTTTGGCTACGCAAAAAACAGGTACATGTCTACGAGCTGCTGGCGGGACTGTTTGTGATGACGCTGATCGTCAGTAATATCGCCAGCACCAAGATTGTGGCGGTGGGTCCACTGGTGTTTGATGCCGGGACGATTCTGTTTCCGCTGGCCTATATCGTGGGTGATATCGTGACCGAGGTATATGGCTACCGCAAGATGCGGTCACTACTGTATGTCGGTATCTCGATGCTTTTTCTCACTATGCTGACGCTATGGATCGTACAGTTACTCCCAAGTGCGGCCGACTGGCACAACCAAGCGGCCTATGACGTAACGCTCGGTGTTGTCTGGCGGATTGTGGCGGCTTCGATAGCAGCGATTTTTGTCGGTGAGCTGCTCAATTCGTATGTGCTGGCTCATCTCAAAATCAAGACCAAAGGCGCCAAGCTCTGGCAGCGGCTCATTGGCAGTTCGGCGCTGGGCAGTTTGGTCGACACGACACTGTTTAGCCTGCTGGCATTTGCTGGCACAATCAGCGGAAGTGCTATGCTGCAGCTTATCGCTACGGTGTTTGTGATAAAAATCGCGACTGAGATCATAGTTTCGCCATTGACGATGAAAGTAATCGACCGCATCAAGCGGCACGAGCAAATCGATACCTATGAAAAACCCGCCAGCTTCCTCGTCGACTAGTAGCCAGCCGTTTACGTTTCGCGAGCTGTATCGGGCGTTTCGTCACGAGATAGAGACGAGAGATCTGCGCGGCCCCAAGCTCGAGATCGAGACGGTCGAAGACGATGAGTCGTTTGAGTGGATGCTGTATCTCTACAACCCCGAGAAGCCTGGTGAGCTGGCGTTTTGTTTCGATGTGAGTGGCGAAGACCCCGGAGAGCTCCATATCAGCATCGGGCCAATCACCTCTGTGGTAGATATGTTTTCGGTCAAAAAATCTGTTTCTACTTGGGCATCTGAGCTAGCCGATATTGCCCAGATGGTGCTCAATGGTCAGTTGCTGATCGTCCTCACCCTGCGAGAAGACGGTGACGACTGGCAGGCCGCAGAGCTGGTATGGACCGACGAAGCAGGTGCTCAGCGTACGCTGACAACGATGTCAAACCACCACCGTATGAAACAAAAACTGCATGTGGAATTGCTACGAAATCATGATACATACCCTACGGTAAAGCTGACAAAAGACCACACTCTGTACCCACTGACCTATGGGGGCAAGCTCATCTTGGGGCGAGATATCGACCTGACGGCTCCAACGCCACTGACGAAAGCAGCATACAACAAGCTCACCGAAACAGAGGCGGTCATACTGATGGGCGGCGATAGAGATGAGGTGCTTTGGCAGGTGTTTTATCGCTATACTGAGTTCTGGCTGATCTGTTTGACTGTCGGCGGTCCGCTAGCGTGGCTAGTATTCACGTACCTGAGCGGCGAGCACTGGTGGGCATTTGTGCTGCGCCCCGTGGTGGGGTTTTGTGGAACGCTGGCAATTGTATGGTTGACGTCATATGTATTGACGCGTCGTCAGCTCATGCTCGATGCTGGCAAGCAGCCATTGTTTGAGCGTCTCGAAAGCCGCGTCAATCCGCGCTTAGTCAGCGCTATCATCGCGACAACCATCGGACTCGCATATTGGTATATGCCGATCTGGATCCCGACCGACGACCACACAAAGATACTTTCGACACTGCAGCTGCCCTCACTATGGCCAAGTGTCACTGCCGCGACGCTGGTACTAATCGTCGCGATGGTGTTTGTACGACCCAACTCGCGGCGCAACAAGCTCTACCGTACGGTGTTGATGGCTGCGCACGTGTGTACGATGTGGTATATCAACCTGGCCATGACGTATACGGGCGAGAACGCGCCAGTGGTTTCTGACTTGGCGATGGCGAGTGCTGTCGTGGCACCGCTGGTGGTACTGGTCTGGTATATCACCGACATATTTCGCCCCGTCAAACGAAAGCGTAGATAAAGTGGCGCAGGTCGTCACTACATCTGAGTCTCAAACCCCTTCGGGTCCTGCCGGTCGGTCCGCCCCAAACATTTTTACTGCTTACACAGTAAAACATGTTCGGGTGCTGCCCCGCCTCCCGTCACCCGCAGCGAGGGTTTTGAGACTGGGGTCTCTATAGATTGACGCCACTGGGCAGTTTGTCGCCATAATAGCGCGCAAGAAATGATCGCTTGAACTCAAAAAATGTTGCGTCTTTGAGCGACTTGCGGATCTGGTCGACGGTGCGTACGACAAAGCGTTCGTTGTGAATACTGGCGAGGGTGCTGGCCAGGATTTCGTCGGATTTAAAGAGGTGGTTGAGGTAGGCTTTGGTGTAGCCCTTGCAGGTATAGCAGTCGCACTCAGCATCGATAGGGGTAAAATCAGTTTTAAACTTTGTGTTGGTGATGTTGATGCGGCCATCGAGGGTGTAGAGTGCACCATTGCGCGCCTGACGAGTTGGGGCCACGCAGTCAAAGGTATCGACACCGTATTCTACACCGAGGAATAGGTCGGCGGGCTGGCTGCCCATACCGAGCAGGTGCCGGGGCTTGTTCTCAGGCAGTGTCTCATTCATCCATTTGACGACAGTTGGGATTTCTCCTGGCTCAAACACGCCACCAAGCCCGTAGCCATCGAAATCGCGCTCGCCCAGGAATGTGGCGGATTTTTTGCGTAATGTTTCGTCCCGCGCACCTTGTACCACGCCGTAGAGCGCCTGGAGTGGCTCGCCAGCCTTTTTGTGCGCAGCATTTAGCTCTTGGTGCCGCGCGAGGCAGCGCTCTGCCCAAGCGTGGGTACGATCAACGGCCTCTACGAGATAGTAAGGTGGCGCGAGCGGCGCTGGGCACTCGTCAAATGCCATATGGATATCTGCACCAATATCGTGCTGGAGCTCCATGCTGCTCTCTGGCGTCATGAGTAGCTTCGCACCGTCAAGATGGCTACGGAAGTGCGCGCCGCGTTCGGTAATCTTGACGAGCTGTTCGGTAGATTTCACGGCTTTGGTGGCATCGCCTTTTTCGGTATGTGCGACGGCATCGATGCCTTTTTTGTAGGCGACGCCCAGGCTAAATACCTGAAACCCACCACTGTCGGTGAAGGTCGGGCCGGTATAGTTCATAAACTTGCCGAGACCACCCGCGGCTTTGACAATATCTGCGCCAGGACGGAGCATCAGGTGGTAGGTATTTGCGAGGATAGATTGCCCGCCCAGGTCAACGACTTGCTCGGGTGTCAGCGCTTTGACGGTGGCTTTCGTCCCACCCACGATGAACGCCGGGGTTTCGATAGTGCCGTGTGGGGTCGTGATAACCCCCGCACGAGCAAGCGTGCCGGGGAGTCGATGGGTGATATCAAATTCGAGGGCTTTTTTCATTATGCTCATTATAACAGATGAGAAGTATTGAAAAAACAGCCAAAAATGCTATAGTTATACGACTGGGCAAGTTCTTTCTCAATCGAACGGAGGTGAGCACAATGCTCACAGTGATTGCAGTCCTCGCCATGATCCTGAAGATGATTGGCGACAGCAGCCTTGTTGTGGGATTGTGGCGCAGGCATTTCCCCCAGCACCGCTTCACCTGGCTGCTTTTCACCATGACAGGCTGGGTCATCTTTGACTCGCAGCGACACATGGGGATGAGCCTCAACATGCTGTTTTTCGGCTGGATCGTGGTAGTGAACGTGGTACTACTGGCCTTGACGTTCACTCCTGGTCGAGGTGAAGGTGGTACAGAGGGCTGGGGGGAGTATGTCGCATTTGTAGTGGCACTCGGCAGCTTGCTGCTACTCATCTGGGCAACGCCCTTGGTAGCGCTTCTCTGCACTATGGTGGCTGACATGATCGGTGGCGCGTATAGCGTACGTCGAGCCTGGCGAACACCGTCGCGTGAAGAGGCTACCCCATGGCTCTGGGGAACGTGCGGCGCACTACTCAGTATGATTGCCGTTGGATCATTCGACTGGCACCTCATGCTCGCACCTACCTACTTCTTCATCTTCGACTTCGTGATGTTCGCGCTGTCGAAGTGGAGGCCTCTTGCTGTCACAGCGGAGTAGCCCGTCCCGACGGGGAGCTAGAGCAACTGCTCGCTCCCTGGCGGGGCGGGCAGTTTGCTTTTTGGCCAAAAAGTAGTATAATTCAGATACGTTCTGTTCCCTGCATTCACCCCTCAATCAGGACACTCTCGTCTAAAATCAATCCTTTCTCTTT
>CAZRRY010000008.1:0-26949 GCA_964602775.1 uncultured Candidatus Saccharibacteria bacterium
GAAAAAGGAAAACACACCCCGTGCAAAGCTCGAAAAGATGTTCTCAGATATGACCGTTGGCGAGTTTTTAATGCAGATAAATGATGAGAATGTCGTTGCTAATCTCGAAGCAAAAATTGGTGATGTTGTCGTAAGTGAGCGGTTAGCTAATGCCTTTGTCGAAGATGCAGAGGGCAGCGGCAGGCTCAAAGTAAACTCGAAAGAGCTTGATAGTTTACTGTATTTTGTATACGGACATAGAACAGAGAATGATACGACCATTACCACGGACAATGACCCGTCTATCATCAAAGGTTTCGTGATACCGACATTGCCAGAAGATTTTATCGACAAAGATATACGCGCACAAATGGGCGAAGAAGAGGCTGCAAAGATACTCAATGCTAAGCGGTGGTAGTTCAAATCTCTTTAGTTAGAGATACTGCTAGTAATCATAGACGGCTTCCGCCATCTGTTGCGACCGCTGTTTTATAGTCATATGCGGCAGCTTAAACGCGTCTGGCTCACTGTTTTCAAATAACCATTCTGCTATACTACGGAGTAGTTCAAAGTTAGTCGCTTTGAGTGCACCAACGATAAAGCCCGGCCATAAGGCCGGGCTTTATCGTTGGTCGATCGCGGCGTTGAATCTCCACGAATCGTGGAGGTGAGAACTGCCAGTGGCAGTTCGGAAACGAACTTTCCGATGAAAGCTGTGCTTTCAATCGTGAAATTCGGGGGTCGCGGAACGTGACCAAGTCCTCGCAAGTAGCACCAATAGAATCACCTTCGCTCGTCTATGGCAATTTTATTCTTCTGCCTGAAATCCTCGGGCTTTAGTCCAGGGATTGGTTCACTGTTTCAGGATTCTATACTTCCTAATTAAATCGATTAGTATCAGAACAATAGCCCATACTATGGCGCTGATAAATAGAATAAACCCGATTATTCGTAATGCATAAACAACTCGACCCCCAATAGTGAGATTGACGCTGCTTCAATAACCGAGCATCCATATTCATCGCATTCCTCTCTCGACGAACTCGCGTACTCTTCAAGTGGGGTATTCGATCTACTTATTAAAAATGGAAACGCGAAGTATGCGACCAAACCTACCAGAACTATTACTATCGGAACCATGTATTTTTTCATACTAGGCATAATTATAGTTTAAGATCTTTCAAAAATACTAAAACTCCTACAGGTTGTGTTTTACCTGCGATAGTGGCTTTTTCGCGAAGCTAGCGGTATAATCGAGTTGCTATATCTGCTATACTAGCCCTATGGCGCGTTGGCGGAGCGGTTACGCAGAAGTCTGCAAAACTTCGAAGACGAGTTCGACTCTCGTACGTGCCTCCATGTTATAAGAGGGCTCTGCCCTCTGTTTGTTTTTGAAGTAAATTCAAAAACCGCACTACACCCGCTAAAGCCGATGTTCTGCATCGTTGCCTACGGCCATGACTCATGCTATAGCGGCTATAGAGTTTATTCCCCCGCCAGAAAACCCCGGGCTTTCAAGCCCGGGGATGAATGGCACTGCTAGTGTCGAGCGAATGCTTGCATTCGCATAGACACATCTGGCATGCTTGACGTATGAACCACTATCGCTCCGGAGCGCATACGACCCACCGTCTAATATACCACCTCGTCTGGATACCAAAGTACCGCAAGCGGGTACTCCGAGGCCCCCTTGCGGGGCGACTGTACGAGCTGTTACGGCAGTGTACTGAGATGAACGGATGGTCGGTCGAAGAGCTGAACGTACAGACTGACCATATCCACCTGCTCGTCCAGTTGCCACCAAGAGAGGCCGTCTCCCATGCCGTACAACTCATGAAAGGTGGAACAAGCAAGGTCATCCGTCAAGAATTCCCAGAGCTAGAAGAGTTTCTCTGGGGAGACAGCCTCTGGGCCGATGGCTACTTCGCCGAATCAGTGGGTCGGGTCACAGAAAGTCGCATTAAGGCCTACATCCAGAACCAGTAAGGCAAGCATGCAGCAGACCAAAAGCCCCGGGCTTTAGCCCGGGGATTGGTTTATTTTTGTGTCACGAGCTCGAGTATTTCAGGGAAAGTTGGGTCGATAAAATGGCCTCGGCTTTTGAAGCTGTGAACAATTGCGTTGGGGATATCTTTTTTGAATTTTGCCATATCTGCGTAAGGCACAAACGGGTCATCCTCGCTATGAAATAGGTGAACTTCCTCGGCGCTCTCGTCTAGGTTTTTTGCCGACGTCACTACGAAACTTCCATCTTCTTCTCCGCCATAGCGGGCTGCGATAAGCACAATACGATGCACTTTTTTGTCTAACGTGTGGGTATGAAAATATTTGGCGAGAAACATCCCACCGAGCGAGTGGCCGACCAGCGTGACATCGCCAGTAAGCAGAGGGAGAATTTTCTCGAAATAAATAACCCATTCATCGTAAACAGCATTGAAGCCATTTGGCATCGTCGGGGTTAGTATGTCGCAACCTTTTGCTTGCTGTGCGATCCATTCTCGCCAGCGAGGTGCATATTTAAGTCGTTCATAATCAATTTCTTTTGCCTTTAGCCACGCTAGATATTCCTCGTAGCTACCAAAGCTCTCGCCACCGTGCAAAAAGAGAATTTGTTTCATGTTTCTAGTATACTAAATATGCGCGTGGATGGTGTAACTGGTAGCCACGAGGGACTTAAAATCCCTTGACCGATGAGGTCGTGCGGGTTCGATTCCCGCTCCGCGCACCAAATCAGCACAATTTCGGAAACGGTCGCCCTGTCGGGCGGCTTTTTCGGTGGCGGCGCGCAGCGCCTGCCAGCGGTTTTTCAGGGGGGAGATAAGAAATTGGTCGTCGTTTACGACGACTTCTTTTTGTCGTATTTTGAGGTTCGACCCGAAGATTTCGAGGCACAAAGATTTTTTCGCGGCGAGGTCATCACTTTTTGCGATGCTACAGATAGAAACGGCAGTTTCTACCCATTGTTTCATCGGTTCGACCCACGTTGAAACGCCGAGCGCCGTTTGCTCGATTTGCTCCTGCAAAATCTTCTTTTTGCTGAGTATTTCCGCGCGTTTGTCTTGGTATAGTTCGCGCTCGACATCGCCGTCTAGGTAACTATCGAGCAGGCGCTGCAACTTTTCGGACAACTGCGCGATACTGGCTTGCAAGGCTTTGGTTACGGTCGCATATTGGGTTTGTTCTTTGGCTTCGTCCTCACGTATCAGGTCGCGCAGTTTGTCCGCCCACGCGGTGGGCATAGCGTAGCTCTGTAGTAATACAGATACTTGCTTGTCCAGCTCCTCAGCACGAATATGCGGCTCACGACAAGCAGCCGTTTTGCTCTTGCGAGTGCAACGGTAATACGTGTATGTGTGTACATTGCCGTTTTTCTGTCGTTTTACGCGCACCTCTGCCGTAAACATCATACCGCACGAGCAATACACCGAGCCGCACAGCGGCTGGGGGTCGTTGGCTTTTCTGGTCGGCTTGCCGCGCTGCGCCAAAACAGCTTGTACCTTGTCAAATAGTCGTTTTGAGATAATACCCGTATGTCTGCCCTCATGGACTTCACCAAGATACAGAAAGTGTCCGTAGTAAAACGGATTTGACAACATGCGCGTTACGCGAGTGCGCGAGTGGGGTTTGCCTCCTGTAGTCTTTTTGCTGCATATCATACCTTGTTTTGTCTGTATGCCGCTCCGATACAAAAAGTCGGCTATCTCGTCTAATCGTTTGTCACCGCGAGCATCGGCACGAACAGCTGGTCAAACAGGCCGAGGAGAAGGGCTATGCCCTCGCTCCACTGGAGGACTACTTCGGTTTCTTCCGGTACGGCTGTCCGCCGCATGGCGGATTTGGTGTCGGCCTGACCCGTCTGCTCATGTGCATGACTGGACTCGGCAACGTGCGGGAGGTTACTTTCCTCTACCGCGGGATCAACCGTCTCACACCATGATCGTGAGTATGGAGTGCGTTCGCACACGCTCCACGGATGGATGCCAGTAGCTTGGATAACAAGCAAGCTGGCATCCATCCGATCACACCTAGTATTATGGGTAATTTTTTATAATTAGCTATAATAGTACGTATGAATACTTACATCACGTTACCAAAACTCCAAAGAGGTGACAAAGTTGCAATCCTGTCGCCCTCAAATGGATTACCCGGACTCTTTCCGTGGGTACAAGATCTTGGACTAGATCGTTTGCGTACGATCTTTTCACTGGAACCCATAGAGTACCCGACAACTCGACGCATGGGCTCCTCACTGCAAGACAGGGCTACCGATATAATGGCCGCGTTCAGCGATCCGAACATCAAAGCCGTCATCGCTTCGATTGGCGGAACAGACCAGATAAAGCTACTTAAATTGCTTGATCCAGAAATTATCAAAGTAAATCCGAAGCCATTTTTTGGATTTAGCGATAATACTCATTTGCATGTGTACTTATCAAATCTTGGAATACCGTCATATTATGGTGGCTGCATAATGACTCAGTTCGCTATGCAACAAAATATGATGGATCTTACTATAGAGTCACTCAATAAAGCGCTGTTTGACGGTGGCACGCTCGAGACGAGCGGAAATGTAACGTATAATGACATCGGCCTTGACTGGGCGGATAAATCATCCCTTGATAAGCAACGCCCCATGGAGCAAAATGATGGACTCGTATGGGACGGAGAGCAAGAAGCGAGTGGTCTGTTATGGGGTGGATGTATCGAGAGCATGGTCGCTCAGTGTGCGGCGGAGAAGTACCTGCCTAGTGCTGAAGATATGGCAGGAAAGATCCTTTTTCTGGAATCAGCCGAGAATATCCCTCCCTGTTGGGTTGTACGATATTTGCTTGTGGGCCTAGGTGAACGAGGGTGGTTTGATCAATTGAGTGGCATAATGATTGGACGACCCAAGGCATGGGATTTCTCCCAGCAAAATACGACTGAACAAAAAGCAAAGTACCGACAAGATCAAAGAGTGACAGTGATATCGGTTGTCAGAGAATATAACAAGACAATTCCGATAGTTCAAAATGTTGACTTTGGACACACCGACCCCCAGATCGTCTTGCCTGTTGGACGCAAAGTGACCCTTTCTCCAGAAAGAAACATGATTTCATTGGACTACACATAAACTTTACGAGGTATTTTCCCTAGTGACGAGGGCGCGTAGCGCGGCGGCTCTGCCGCCTGGGCGAAGCCCCAACACCTCTCTACTGCTTGTGCAGTAGTCGAACTACCAGAAAATACCCTTTTCAACTAAAAAAGAAATCTCGGCGGGGGAAATTCAAAAAATAAGGCAAAGGGTTTTTATGGTGGGGCGAGCGCGGGCTTGCCCGCGCAGGCGTTGGGCTGAGCCTGTAACGGCTCAGCCGTTTTGCTCGAAATCGGTTCGGACTTGGTTGTAAAATCGCACCAACTAAATATCCCAGGGTAAGCCTGGGATATTTAGTTGAATATGAAAAGCAAGTCTGAACTCGCATGCTAGTGCTATGAACTCTTTGCTCGGTGGTATAATAAACTGTAATGAAACAGAAGAATTCTCGCGAGTATAAGAGGCTACCGACGCGACTACGGGTCCGTTTGCTTACTCCTCGGCAGCTTCAAGTGCGATTTCTTGGCTGGTTGAGCCACTTTAACGCGAGATTGACACATCGATATCAGTCGTTTCTTATGCGACGGCCGCACCGCAGTTTCCGCCGTACACGAAGGCGGGACTACGTACGTTCTCTCAAACTTCCTGGGTATATCGCGTTTAGCCACCATGTGACAAAAACAGTGCTGGGGCACCGTCGAGTATTTGTCTGGCTCATTGCGTTTTATGCAGTCGCCAGTCTCGTGTTGGGTGGTGTAACAAATCAAGATACCTACGCCGAAATCAACAACCTGATGAAAGAGTCGAGTCAAACTATGTTTGAGGGTGGGATTGATAAGCTCGGTCAGGCGGGGTTGCTGTTGATTGCGACGGTTTCTAACACCAACACATCGCTCAGCGCCGACCAGCAAATCTATCTTGGTTTTATGGGGCTTATGACGTGGCTGACGACCGTTTGGTTGCTGCGAGAGTTGCTGCTCAACCGTAAGCCAAAACTGCGCGATGGACTTTATAGCGCTGGAGCGCCGATTATCGCGACGATAGCAATCGTGCTCGTCTTGATGGTTCAGCTGTTGCCTGTGGGGGTAACGGCGCTTGCATACTCTGGCATGACGTCGGTAGGGCTCGCTAACGAAGGATTTGGTGCGATGTTGTTTTGGGTAATTGCCGCTATTATCGCTGCGCTCGTACTGTACTGGGCGACTAGCACGCTGGTCGCACTCGTTATCGTCACGCTGCCAGGAATGTACCCCCTTCGGGCACTACGCGTGGCCAGTGATTTGGTGGTTGGGCGACGACTGCGTATTTTGTACCGATGGCTTTGGGCTTTTGGGGTAATTGCGATTGCTTGGGTGGTTGTGATGGTGCCGATAATTCTGCTTGAAGGCTGGCTCAAAGACACGTGGAAGCAGACTGCTGATATACCGATAATTCCGGTCGTCGTAGCAGTGATGAGTGCAGGATCTGTCGTATGGCTGGCGTCATATGTGTATTTACTCTATAGAAGGGTGGTTGACGATGACGCAAAACCAGCCTAATCTCAGGATCAAAGAGCTACGCGAGCTGATCGATCGGTATAGCTACGAGTACCATGTCAACGACTCGCCAAGTGTGTCAGATGCCGTATATGACGGGCTGTTTGCAGAGTTGAAAAGGCTTGAAGCAGAACACCCAGACCTCGTGACCGTCGACAGCCCAACACAGCGGGTTGGCGGTGAGCTCAAAGGCGGGTTTCAAAAGGTTGCACATTCGCAGCGTATGTTGAGTCTCAACGATGTCTTTGATAAGGCTGACGTCGAGGCGTGGGTCAAGCGCATGGATAAACTGATGCCTGGTACGACGCATGAGTTTTTTGCAGATATCAAGATGGATGGGCTGGCTTGTGCGCTTGTTTATGAAGACGGATTGCTGGTGCAGGCTGTGACGCGGGGCGATAGTTTTGTGGGTGAGGATGTGACGGCAAATGTGCGCACGATCAAGAATGTTCCGCTTCGACTGCACAGCCCGGGTGATTCTCCAAGATCCAAGATCCAAGATCCAAGATCTACAGAAATCGAGAGATTTCTGCACGGTAGGACAGAAATTCGTGGCGAGATTGTGATGCTCAAAAAAGATTTTGAAGTACTTAACCAGCAACAGCGTGCCGAGGGCAAGGCGGAGTTTGCAAATCCACGCAATCTCGCTGCGGGCACGATTCGTCAGCTTGACCCCAAACTGGTGGCGAGTCGTCCGCTGACATTTGTCGCCTACGATTTGATCCGTGATGATCTGAGCGAAGTGCCGACAAATATGTTTGCGTATGAAGCCATTTCCACACTTGGCATTCGACGCAACAAAGAAGCGAGTGTCTTCACAAGTTTGGCCGATGTTATGCAATTTGTGAATGAATGGGACGAGAAGCGCCATGGGTTGCCGTTTAATACCGACGGGTTAGTGATAAAAGTCAATGACCGCGCATTGTTTGCGGAACTTGGCGTGGTTGGCAAACAGCCACGTGCGGCAGTTGCCTATAAATATGCCGCCGAGCAAGCCACGACGATCGTCAAAGATATTGTGATTTCAATTGGACGCACCGGCGCGGCGACACCGGTCGCGGTGTTTGACCCAGTGCAAGTGGCTGGCACGACGGTGCAGCATGCGAGTCTGCATAATGCCGATGAGATTGCGCGTCTCGACGTGCGGCGAGGTGATACGGTTGTGATATTTAAGGCAGGCGATATCATTCCGCAAGTTGAAAGTGTGATTATGGATTTACGTGCTAAAAATGCTCAGAAAATTGACTACGAACGAGAACTCAAACGACAGTATCCTGAGCTGGAATTCGTGCGTCCAGAAGGCGAGGCGGTGTACCGCGTCAAAGGTGCGACTGGTGATCTGATTCTCAAGCGTTCGCTCGAGCACTTTGCGAGCAAAGGCGCACTTGATATCGACACGCTCGGCGAGAAAAACGTCGTAGCGCTTGTCGATGCGGGGCTGGTAAAAGACCTGGCAGATATCTATCGCCTGACCAAAGACCAGCTGCTGCAGCTCGAGCGTTTTGCAGACGTGTCAGCGCAGAAATTGATTGATGCGATTGCCGACAAGAAACGGCCCGCACTCGAGCGTTTTGTCTACGGACTCGGCATCCGCCACGTTGGCATACAGACCGCCATCGATCTCGTCGCAACCCTCTATCCTAAATACCCGGTATTTAACAGGGGTGGATTGCTGCATTTTTTGAAAGAGGCGACGATTGACGAGTTGAGGGCGGTTGATGGGGTAGGCGAGGTGGTTGCGGAGAGTATCGCGGCGTGGTTTGCTGATGAGGATAATGAGAAGCTCTTGGTGAAGTTTCAGGAGCTTGGCGTGGAGCCGTATTATGAAAGCAAGTCTGGCAAACTTGTTGGCAAAAGTTTTGTCGTCACAGGCTCTCTCGAGTCAATGAGCCGAGACGAAGCGGCTGATAAAATCCGCACACTGGGAGGGACCTTTCAGACGAGTGTCGGCAAAGATACGACCTACCTGGTGGCAGGAGGCAAGGTGGGAGCTAGCAAGCTAGCAAAAGCTGAAAAGTATGGTACGGAAGTCATTGATGAGAAGAGGTTGCTGGAGCTATTATGAATGAATTCTTAGTTTCATTTCGACAGGACATTGAAAAGCTATGGGACGAAAAAACCTGTTCACCGAAGTTTTTGCCGATTGATATAAATAATCCTGCGGCAGGACAATGCGCACCAACGAGCAAGCTGCTACTTGACGAGCTGCACATGCAATATCCAGAGCGTCGGTTTAGTCATGCCATCGGGAAGGTGTATAAAAATGACGAAATAGTCATCGACTATCACTTGTGGGTAGTAGAGTTGTGTGAAAGTCCAAAAGACACGATAGTAATAGACGTTACAGGTGATCAATCAGGCACACTGCCAAAAGTGATCTGCAATAATATCGTTAAGCTACTCGATGAGGGTATTTGCTACGTTGCGTACGATATCTCAGACACAAGCGAGTTCATGCATGGTGAGTCGATCGTCAGGGCGCAAATACTGAAGGAGCGATATGCGACACGGTAAACCACTGTTTATCACTGGCAACCAAGACAAAGCTGATTATTTATCAAAGATGCTTAGGGTTGCGCTTGAGCACAAAAAGCTGGAGCTCGACGAGCTGCAGTCGACGAGTCTTGACACTATTGTGACTCATAAGGTGAAGCAGGCTTATCAACTCGCTGGCGTGCCTGTGCTAGTCGAAGATGTTGCGCTAGAATTTCACGCTCTCGATGGGCTGCCGGGGCCATTTATCAAGTACTTCGTCGATAGTAGTAATGGCCTCGAAAATCTCTGCCGCATGCTTGATGGGTTTGAGGATCGCGGCGCAACAGCACGATGCACATTTGGGTACTATGATGGCAAGAATCTACAACTTTTTCAGGGTAGCTTGGACGGTACCATTGCACTTTCTCCTAAGGGCAGCAATGGGTTTGGATGGGACAAAATATTTTGTCCTGAAGGCTACGGCGGCCTGACGCGTGCTGAGTTGGGCGATGAAGATAACGAAAAAACTTATACGACGATTAAGCCTTTTGCAAAAGTGCGTGAGTATTTGAGCAGCAAAGATGCTTAGATCACCAGAGATTCAAAAAGGTATCTACCGCCACAATAAAACTGGCAAGCTCTATGAAGTAGTCGGTGCCGCCCTGCATACCGAGACCGAAGAGTGGCTAGTTGTCTATTCCAGGCCCCAAGTACCCCGACCGTAAGGTCGTGGGATGTATGGCCTTCCCGCCTGGCTGTCTTGCCGCTTTCGGCTAAGCTAACGTAAGATAGAGAGGTAATGCCAACCGTCTTTCGTCGTAACTCACACTCAGTCTTTCTCTGCGACTATCACATTGTGTTTCCGACCAAATACCGACGCAGTATCATCAACGACGGTGTCAAGGCTTTCATCCTGGCGCGGATTGAGGAGATCCGTGTACACTACCCTGAGTTAGAGTTCAAGCAAGTCAATACCGACAAAGACCATATTCATATCCTTGCCTCAATCCCGCCCACCTGGAGTGTCGGCAAAGCTGTCGGTATCATCAAAACTAACACAGCTCGCGGGATGAAAGCCGAACTCCCATTCCTCAAACAAGTCTATTGGGGCACCGACAGTATTTGGTCGGAAGGCTACTTTGTCAGCACGGTTGGCATTAATGAAAGTATTATCAAACGCTACATAGAAAACCAAGGCAAGACAGACAGCGGGCAAACCAGCCTGACGCTGGTTTGAAGCAGTGAATACCCCGACCGTGAGGTCGTGGGAAGTTTATCGTCCTATGTACCATGCGGAGTTTGAGTTGTTTGCGCGTCCTCACGATATGTTTTTTGAAACAGTAGAGATTGATGGTATGAGGAAACCGCGTTTTGAGAAAGTGCAAGACTGACGGCTGTATATATAAATTCTGAGACGTTTAGGTGCGAGCATGAAGTTTCGTATACTCGCCGAGCAGCGAGGCACCCGCGATAGCAGACGCTACTTGGTGAAGTCGGACAGTTTGGTCGCCAGAGGCTGTCGGCCATGTGCTGTGCTCGAGCCAAAATCCGATCAATACCAGTGCATGATCTGGGTTGAAGTACTCATGTAAATAGTCTGACACGTCAACACCTGATTTGGCGATATCAATCAGTAGAGAAGTCGTGTCGGTTCCTGGCACTCCCTGTCCTGCCCAGCTCCAGTCAATAATTTTTACACCTTTTTCGGGGTGCCAGGCGATATTTGATTGTCGTATGTCATGGTGCGAAAATACCGAGGGTACTGCAGCTGGAAGTTGGCGATAATTCGTATATAATTCGTCAACTTTTTCGCACAGTTGGGTTGCGCCGGAGATCTGACACTCACTCAGCAGCGTAAGAATTTTTGGCCGACTAGCCGAGTAGTTGTGCCAGCCTTCGCGCTGAATTGTAGGAAAACTATCATTGATATCTGGCAGAAATGAAGGGAGCTCTGATGCATCATGGCGCTCTAGCTCTCGTAGGGTATCGAGGGTCTCCGCAATATATCGGTGCTGTAGCTCCAAGTCGTCGGGTCGCTTCCAGCGCCAACCATCGCGTGGATGCAATGCTTCCATGGTGAGCAACGAGTCTTCGTGCAGCGCAGTGCCGCTCGGGAGGGCGGCAAAACCTACAGTTTTGAGTCGGTCGTACACGACATGCTCTTTGACGAGGTAGGCGCGTGAACGTCGTGCACGTAATGGGTCGGTAAATGCACTGTCATCGTGCTCTTTGATGAAAAACTTATCGTCGCTTGGGAGCGTCACGATGCCGCGTCGATAATTCATATGGCCACCCATTACCGGTTCGATCGCAGCCTCGATGAATCGTTCTTTGCCTGGCTGTTTTGCAAAGCGTTTGGTGTCCACTACGCGGTCTTTTCTTTGGCACGATTAAGTCGCTCGCGCACTAGCTGTTGGTAGCGCGTTACGTCATCGGCGTTGCCCATGTGCTTGCCTTCGTCGTCGCTCAGTTTCACTGTGCCTTGGCCATTTACTTCTACGGCTTTGGCGACAATATTCATGCCGGGCAGGCCCATATTGTTCACAGCATTGCCACCGATACCAAATGACACGCCAATGTTGTCTTTGAACTCGTCAGCCAGGTCAATCGTTTTTTCGGGCGTCAGGCTATTGCTAAAAAACAACGTGCGAGTCAGTGGGTCGACACCATGCTGCTCGAGGAAACTAATGACTTTGTGACCAATTTTGTACTCGCTCCCTGAGTCGATACGGAAGCTACGGAGTTGATCGATCTGAGATTCGGTGAGGTCATGCAGTGTGATGTCGCTCGTGAAAGTATCGATGAGCGCAACCGGCATAGTTGGAAAGCGCGCTAGCCAGTCAGCGATCACTTGGTTTTGACCATCAAGAGGGTCTCCACCGCGCGCCTCTTCGAGCGCGGCATAGACCATAGCGAGCTCATGAGCGTTGGTGCCAGTGGCAGGGATGTCGTATTTGGCTGCCAGCCATGGGTTACTGGTACCAATGAGATTTTCGGGACATTCTGTCGCAAATCGCTCAACCGCATGGTCTTGCCAAGCACTGCTGAACCGCCGACGCGTGCCGAACTCAGCAAATTTGACATAGGGGTGGGCTTTCATCAGTTCGATCATGCCAGTCAGCCGTCGATCACCTTCGTTCCAAACCTCGGCCATCGATCCACCTCGTGCTTCCACGAGGCGAGGGTAGTAGAGCTCGGGAATGGCCGAGAGCATAGGGATTTCCCAGAGCGAGGCGTCATTCCAGCGAGCGGTAGTTGTGGCGGTGATATCGTGGTTTTGGGGATCGATTGATACTTCGATTGCAGGTAGTCGAACACTTGCCAGGTAGCCTAAGTATGCTTTGGAGTAGCGCTTGTCGGTTTGTCGCTCCAGAATTGCGATTTCTTCGGGAGTCATGGTGATGTCTCGTAGCCCGTCGTAATACTCCTGTAGCTCTTCGGGTCGCACGTATTGACTGATCGGCATGCCTGTTAGTGCTTTGCGGTTAGTGAGCGCAAATGTCACCTCGGCGTCCGGTGCTGTTTCGAACATCAGTTGCCCCATGGGGAATTTATATTGGTCCTGGATATTGAGCATTGTTTCCATGATTAGCGCTCGATTCTACGCCCATCGATCAGCGCAAGGGCCTGCTGAAGGCTGACAATTCTCACACCGGCATCTGCCATGGCTTTTACTGCTTCGGTAGCGTCGTCTGCGACTGCACGCATGGCGTCTTTGACTGCATATACCTCAACGTTTAGGCGATTCTTAAAGATGTCGGCGATACTCATAGCGGTCGCTTTGACACAATAATCCGTCGCTAGTCCACCGATAAATACCTGTACATCTTCCCAGCCATTTGGTTCAACTAGTGCTTCAATCGTTTCGCCAGCGGCAGATTTCCCTTCGGTACCAGAGTAGCCATCAGTCTGCCCCATGCCTTTGTTGATAATGACGTCTCCTGGACGCATATCGAGCTTGGGGTGGAACGCAGCTCCCCGCGTATTGCGCACACAGTGCACGGGCCAGCTGTTGAAGTGTGGAGTTTTAGTAGGGTGCCAGTCGCGCGTGTAGGCGACTCGGCCCATGTATGAGGCTCGGACACGCTCTGCCATTTCGTTGAGCGGTGCGACGACCTCGACGCCATTTTTTACTGCGAGACTGCCATCAATAAAGTCGTGTTGTACATCGACAGCAACCAATATATTGCGTGTTGGAATCTGATCTCGTGCTTCCATAAGGAGCCTCCTTTGTTTAATAGTGTATTTTATACACTTTCTATCATAATAACGACTATATAGTGTAAAGTCAACACTATTTACAAATAATGATTCGTATAGTATGCTGACAACAGTAAGGAGACGAACCAGTATGGCAATGCCAAATGACATTATATTTGTGCGACACGGTCAGTCTGAGGCGAATGTTGTACAAAAACGCAGCGATCACGGGCTCGACCAAGACCGCACAAAGGCGATCTTTGCTCGACCCGACTGGATGAATCGACTGAGCAGTCTCGGAGTTGAACAGGCGCGCCAAGCAAAGCAGTGGATCGATACATATCTTGGTGGCGTCGATAGTTACGACGCACTATACGTCTCGCCGTTTCTGCGTACAAGAGAGACCGCGGCCTACCTGGGCGGGCTTGAGACGGTGGGCTGGACGATCGATGATCGTATTGTGGAGCGCAGCTGGGGCGTGTATGGTAAAGTGCCGCGTGCTGAGCAACGTTCGCAATTTCCACTGACAGCCGAAGAAAAATTGCGTAATCCGTGGTACACGCGTCTCGATGGCGGTGAGAGTATGCCTGATGTGTATGCGCGATTTCGTGATTTTCAGGGCACGCTGCACCGAGAGCAGGCTGGGAAGCGTGTGTTTGTGGTGACGCATGGCGATTTTATCAATGCGGCCCGCTATGGGATTGAGCGAATGACACCAGAGGAGTGGGAAGAGCTCGATAGCAACAAGGCGTATACCATTACAAACTGCATGTTGCTGCAATATTCCCGCGTTAACCCAGAAGATCCTGCTGATGTGCGAGAGAAGATTCGTTGGCGACGTTATATCAATCCACTTGATCCCGCTGCCTCACCAGATGGTGGCGCATGGGTGGAGCTGAAAGATCGTCGACGGTATGCTGGCGCTGAGTTGCTCGAGCAGATACAATTTGCGCCAAACTTGATCGGAGGCCACAGTGATTAAGCCAGCTATCGATATAATCGGGCGCAATCTGTTGCCTGCAATTGCATACGGTGATGCTGCGGGGCTTCCAGTTGAGACAAGAGACGCAGCGTATATACGCGATTGGTACGGCAGCGTGAATGCGCTGTTGCGTACTACTGAGAATCCATTTTATAAAGGCGAATACGAAGCCGGCACATGGAGCGATGATACACAGCTATCGCTTGCTGTCGCACGCTCTGTTATCAAAGCAAATGGTTTCGATATGCAGGCCCTGGCTGACGAACACGTGGCTGCCTACGGGACGACCCCCCAGGTCACAAAGGAAAATGGTCAAGTGGTTGTGCGAGGGTGGGGCAGGTCGACGACGTTGGCGGTGCAGCGTTATATGCGTGGGATACCTATCGAAGCATGCGGGCAAAAGAATAGTGCTGGCAATGGAGTAGTTATGAAAATGGCACCGCTTGCCTTGCTTTATATCGCACTTGAGACAGATAAGGCTGAGGTATACAGACACCTCGACGCGTGTACACAATTCACGCACGATTCGTTGGTAGCAAAAGTTGCTTCTCGTGTGCACTATGATGCGCTCAACTACCTCGTTCGTCATCCGTTGGATCAAGCCGAATTTGGACACCATGTCTATGTTCAGCAGTCTATCATGAGGGTGTGCTTAATGAGGGTACTCATGACACTTCTACTGCACTACAATATCTTGCCAAAGCCTCAGAACTTTCGACCAAAGATATTCTTGAGCACACTGACGGCAAGGGGTTTTATGTGCCTCAGACACTTTCAATGGTATATGGTGCTTTTTTGGCTCATCATGGTGAGTTTGCGCCCAGCGTCTATGAAGCCGTGAATCTTGGGGGTGATACCGACAGTACCGCGTCTATCGTAGCGGCTATGTCGGTGTTTGGTGGTGCGAATGGCAGTAGTTTCCCGTGTGATTTCCCTGATGTTATGCAGTATAGTGACCTCTGTGAGACGTCAAATCAATTAGTCAAAACAATCCATCACATAAAGACGATACATGAAATATCTATTAGTCCCTGGTAGACACCATCTCATTACGCGTTTTCAAATCGAGTATCTCCGTGGTTTGCGTGAGAAGTATGACACTGCAACGATCGTGTGGGCCGTGACTTCTGCCGACCACACTGGCACGCAGCGCAATCCGCTGCCTGGTTCACGTCGGCTCGGCATGATTGAGGCGGTGGTCGCAAGCGAAAGTCTGCCAAGTGAAGTGTATTTGATTGCCAACCGTCGTCAATCGTCTCACTTTGCGCACTATCTCATAGAGGACATCCGCACGCAGACTGGTGGGCGAGTCGCAATGAACCCAGGTAACACCATCGTCGCCTGCTCCACGCCAGCAGCGATTGAGGATTATCGAGCGCTTGGGTACCGTGTAGAGACAATCGAGCTTGACACTACACAGCTGAGGCCGTGGAATATCGTCGAGGCGATTATTGGGGCTCATGCAGAATGGAGCGATGCACCAGAGGTAGTATCGTTGATGCATCCGGTAAGTCAATCGTACTACGAGCAGTAGCATTTGGCGGAGTACATTCAAGCAATCTATGCTGATCCACTCGTGGGAAGCGGTGATGGCGATATTACTGCTACGCGAGATTATGTGACGTATCGTGCCGCATTTGAAGATAATGCCTGGCGAAAAGTTGAGCTATTTGCCGACTATGTGCGGCCTGGGCGCATTGTTGATGTCGGCTGCGCAACTGGGCAAACGATCAAACTGCTCGGCGAGAAACCAGAGTTTTTTGAGTCAGATTTTTATGGAGTTGAAGTAGCGCGGCCATTGTATGAGATCTGCCAGCAGCGCAAGACGAATGGCGAATTTGGTGATACGAACGTCTACTTCTATCAGCGCAATATTATGCAGAGCGAGCTTTTCTGGCCAAATTCACTCGACACCGTCATCACCATGGCGCTGACACATGAAATCGAGTCGTACTTAGGGCATGAAGAACTGGAACGGTTTCTGAAACGCACCTACGAAATGCTTGCCCCGAACGGAGTCTATATTAACTTCGATGTGGTAGGGCCGGACGACCCAGACCAAGAAGTCTATGTGCAGTTTGCGGCTGATGATGGTGAAAATCCTGACGATCTCGGCTGGGGCCTAGAAGGCGAGGCACTCACACAGCATCTTGATACCATGAGTACGTCTAGTCGGTTTCAGCGCTTTATGAAAGATTTTCGTCACGATGAAGGCGACACGATACAGACTAAAACGGCGCATATTGATGGCGTCGCCTACACTGTGATGCGCCATGGCGACCTGTGTGATTTTCTTGCAAAAAAGGACTATACCAAGAGCTGGAAAAGCGAGATGCATGAGCGGTTTTGTTTTTATTCTCATGCTAACTGGTGTCAGGCACTAGAGGCGGTTGGATTTCAGATCAAAGAGGGCACACAGGCAATTCAAAACCCATGGCTCATCGAGCATCGGTTTCGACCAGCCGCAAATGTGTTTGTGATGCAAGAAGGCAGGCTGGCACCACTCGACCAGCCGGTCACCAACACGCTGCTTATCTGTGAAAAGATAACTGAAGACTAGAAACGATATAATTGTAATATTTACAATTACTATTTACTTCTTTTGTGACTTAGTGTTATATTAACACTATCAACGATGCGCAAGCACGCTGAAGCTCTCGCCGGCAACGGCTCGATGGGCGCAACGGAGCCAAGTGAGTGACGTCTATAGCACTCCTCGACATTTAACAACTTGTTCACACTAAGGAGGTGGCAGAGGTGAATGCCAACGAGTTTCAGTTGGCGGGCGGTACGGTAACGGGTCGCGACCATAGGCTGGTGTTCAAAAACAACCAAGATGCCTACGCGATAACGGCCTGCCATGGGCTAACGATCGAAGTTGTAGCTGATGGCTGCAGTGGTGGTGCGAAGTCGGAAGTGGGTGCCCAGCTGGGCGTCCGTCTCTTGACCGAGCAGATCGCTCGCATGTATACGGCTACGGGCACGCTGAACTGGCCACGGCTCGAGCAGCACCTGGTGGCGCAGCTCGATAGCTTGGCGACGAGTCTTGGTGGTGAATACCGACGGGTAGTAGAAGAGTACCTACTCTTTACGCTTGTCGGGGCGGTGATCACAGACACGGAACTAACATTCTTTGCATGTGGTGACGGCACGATCATCATCAATGGCGCACGCCTAGCGCTCGGACCCTATCCGGGCAATATGCCGCCGTATATTGCCTACCGATTGCTGACGCATGAGCTGCGGATTGATCCACAGCAGGTGCGTCTGGCGCCGGTAGCGATACAACCAGTCGAAACGGTAGAATCGTTTCTGATTGGCACGGATGGCATTGACGACATCGCAGCGCACGCTGCATGTCGCATGCCAGGGTTGGATAAGCTGGTGGGCGACCCAAGCCAGTTTTGGACTGAAGACCGCTATTTTCGGGGCAACTCGGACTTGGTGAGTCGGCAGCTTCGAATGATGGCGCGGGACTTCCCGCTGGTTCAGCCCGAGCATGGCCGATTGCACGACGACACCACACTCGTGGTAGGTCGACGAGCGCCAACAAGACAGGAGGAGTGATGGCGAAGGCCATTGTGCAAGGAAGGCCACTCCGCCTGGATGCGGGGAGGCTGATCGGCAAAGGTGGCGAGGCAGAGATCTACAAGATCGATGCCGCGACTGTCCTGAAGCGCTACAAAGAGCCGGCACACCCAGATTTTTTGGGTGATAGTGAGGCTCAGCGGGCAGCAGCTCAGCGAATTGTCGAACAGCAGCAGAAGCTGCCGGCATTTCCACGCGGGCTCCCAGCTCAGGTGATTGCACCACTCCATCTCGCCTATGACAAACCTCATGGTCAGATTGTTGGGTATACCATGCCGCTTGCGGCGGGGATGACCGAGCTGATGAACTACGGGGTCAAGGCGTATCGAGAGGGCGGTGGCATCGACAACAACCAGGTGTTGGACGTGTTTCGGCAGCTGCGACAAGTCGTGGAGCAGCTTCATGTATCTCGCGTAGTGATTGGTGACTTTAACGACCTGAACGTCATGACAGATGGTGTCGATGTGCGAATCATCGATGCCGATAGCATGCAGTTTGGTGCGTTCAAGTGCCACACTTTCACAACGCGATTTGTTGATCCGCTCTTGTGCCAACCGGACAAACTCGTGCTGGCGCGGTCACACACTCCAGAGAGTGACTGGTATGCATTTTTCGTAATGCTGCTGCAGTCGCTCCTCTACGTGGGGCCATATGGCGGAGTGCACCGACCTGCAAGCGGTAAGCGTTTGGCGTTTGATGACCGGGTGCTTGGGCGGGTCACGTTTTTTGACAATAGCGTGATTTATCCAAAGCCGGCGTTGCCATACGGTGTGCTGTCAGATGAGCTGCTCGGCTATGTGGAGCAGGTGTTCAAGCGTGATCTGCGCGAACCCTTTCCACTCGCTTTGTTGCACCATCTGCGGTTCACAACGTGCCGCGCGTGCGGAACACTCCATGCCAGGAGCATCTGCCCACAGTGCAGTGCACCCGGTGTGCCGACAAGGGTGATGAGCGTGCGCGGGCAGGTGACTGCTCGGCGTGTGTTTGCCACTACTGGGCGCATTTTGCAGACAACTGTTCATAACGGTACGCTGCGCTATCTGTACCAACAGGACGGCGCGCTGTACCGCGAGGGCGGTCAGCGCTTGATGTCGGCTGAACTGAGTCCTGAGTTGCGATTTAGGATTCAGGGTGACACAACCTATATCGGTTCTGGTGAAACACTACTCGCCGTAGCGCCTGATGGCGCGATCGAGCGACGCAGTGTCGCTGTCTACCGAGGGCGGTTGCCAGTGTTTGATGCCAACGAAACCCATATGTACTGGGAATCCGCGGGTCAGTTGTTGGAAAGTGGGCTGCACGGGCCAAAATACATTGGTGATGTTCTGTCTGGTCAGACCTTGATCTGGACAGGCAACACTAGGGGGTTTGGGCTATATCAAGCAGGTGATCTGACACGTGCGTTTTTGTTTGTGCCTGGCAAAGCAGGTATGAACGACACGGTTGCATTGCCGAGCATACGCGGACAGTTGACAGACGCAATCTGCTATTTCGGTAGTCGTACGGTCTGGTTTTTGACTGCGGCGCAGGTTGCCGGCAAGCTCATGCACACATGCTATGTATTTGACAGTAGCGGTGGGCTTGTGGGGCGCGAAGAGGTCGAGCAAGGAAGCGATTCCTGGCTTGGTCGTAGTATTCGTGGACACATGGCTGCTGGCGACGCGCTGTTTGTGGCAACTGACGAGGGGATTGTTCGCCTCGCAGCGGCGTACGGCAACATTGCCAAGGAGCGAGAGTTCCCTGATACCGAGCCGTTTGTCGATAGCCAAAGCTACCTGGTCCCTGGACCGAGTGGCATCTACGTGGTTTCCAACCGGGAAATTACGCATCTTCACATCAAGTAGGCATCAAGAAAGGACCTACGATGAACACCATGAACCTTCCCAGGTTCTACGACAAGGCCGACGTGGTTTCCGATCGCTGGATCGACTACGCAGCGCTCCAGGCGGAAGCCAGGCGTGTGCGCGTGGCATCGGGCATCAAGGCCGCAACGACCGACAAGTTCAAGCTGGGTGTGCTGGCCATCGACGTGCAGAACACGTTCTGCAACCCGCAGGGTGAGCTCTACGTCGCTGGCATGTCTGGTACGGGAGCGGTCGATGATGCGCAGCGGCTGGTGGAATTCCTCTACCGCAACCTGCCCGTCATCACGCATGTTACGGCCACGCTTGACACACACCGGGTGTACGCCATCTTTCACGCCATGTTCTGGGTGGACGAGCAGGGCAACCACCCGGCACCGTTCGCCAGCATCACCAATGCTGACGTGGTGGCCGGCGTCTGGCGGCCCAACCCTGTCATGACAAGCGCGCTAGGCATCAGCCTGATGGCAGCCCAGCGGCACGTCGAGCACTACACCGCCGAGCTGGAGAAGCGAGGGCGCTATACCCTCACCATCTGGCCGTACCATGGCATCTTGGGCGACAAGGGCCACACGCTGGTCTCCGGACTGGCTGAGGCTATGGCGTTCCATGGCATGGTGCGCGGGGCACAGCCGGGTATCGAGATCAAAGGGACTCACCCTCTGGTCGAGAACTACTCGGTGCTCGGTCCCGAGGTCACAACGCTCGGCAACGGTACTCCCGTGCCGCGCAACGTGAAGTTCATCGAAGCGCTCATGAAGTACGACGCGCTGGTCATTACTGGCCAGGCCAAGTCGCACTGTGTGTCGTGGACTATCGACGACTTGCTCAGCCAGATCCTGGCCACAGATCCAGGTCTGGCCCGCAAGGTCTACTTGCTCGAAGACTGCACCACGTCCATCGTGGTGAAGGACTCGATCGGGAATGTGGTTTACGACTACGGTCCCGATGCCGAGCAGGCCTTTGACCGCTTCCGCGCGGCCGGCATGCACGTCGTCAAGTCGACCGATCCGCTGGACACTTGGCCCGATCTCAACCTCTGAGACAAACAACCTACACGATGCTAGATAAGGAGAAGGCAATGAACAACCAATCCCTGTCCGCCCTCATTGGCGGTGCAGGACTCGACGCAAGTGCCACGGCGGCCATGCAGCTGACGGTCGACACGCTTGGCCCGGACATCACGGCCGGCCTGGGCGATATCGACTACGACGATCTGGGAACGGCTGAGGTGCTGTTGGTCACGCAGGTGATCGACGACAGCAGTTCGATCCGGTTCGTCAGCGGCAACACCGAAGCGGTGCGCGATGGCCACAACCTGGTCATCGACAGCCTCAAGGCCTCCAAGCAGTCGGCGGGTGTGCTGATGAGTACGTGGCTTCTCAATGGCCAAACGCTCAGCGGCTACATCACGCTCGACAAGGCGCCTCGGTTGGACACGCACAACTTCAACCCCAGTGGTGGCACGCCGCTCTACGACACCATCAAGGCAGCGCTCACTACGGTGACAGCCAAGATGGCAGAGTTCGAGCAAAACGGCGTGGCGGCCCGTGCGCTCACGGTCATTGTGACGGACGGCGCCGACAACGGTTACACGCGTCCCAAAGAGGTCAAGGACATGATCGCTGGCCTCCTGAAGACCGAGCAGCACATCATCGCTGGCGTTGGCGTTGACGACGGGTGCACCGATTTCCGTGCGGTGTTCAGCGACATCGGGGTCCTGGATGAATGGATCCTGACGCCGCAGAACTCGCCGTCGGATATCCGGCGGGCCTTCGGTGTCATCAGCCAGTCCGCTGTACGCGCCAGCCAAACCGCAACCTTCAGCCAGACGGCGATGGGCGGGTTTGGCGGGTAGTACTCCTCTGTAGTGTGAAACAAGTTACGTGTCTCGTAGTTACCGCGTGGTAGCTTGGCTCGTTCAAACGGCCGCGGCTTCCTCTTTCTTCAAAAAAAGGGGAAGCTCGCGGCCAGTTTCATGTCCACAGCAAATTACCAATTAACTAATCAAAGCTCCGCGACAACACTTCAAGTGACGTGCTGTTGAAAGCATATAGTTTGGCGGGGCGGTGCGCACCCTCGCGCCACATGTCGGGTGTTTCGTGGATGAGGCCGAGACTCAAGAATTTTTTGCGAAAGTTCCGTTTGTCGAGTGTGCGGCCGAGGACAGCTTCGTAGGCAGCTTGGAGCTGGCTAAGGGTAAATTTGGTCTCAAGCAGTCCCATTGCAGCATTGGTATACGTCAGTTTGGCAGCCAACCGTTCGCGTGCATAGCGGATGATTTCCTCATGGTCATAGGCGACAGTAGGCAGCTGATCGACCGCAAAAAAAGCGATCTTTTGCTCGGCATCTATTGGCGCGAGCGCGCGAGCGCAGCCAAGGTAAGTCACTGAGACTGCATGCCCTCGCGGGTCGCGCGCCACAGTATCAAATGTATACAGTTGCTCGAGATACTTGAGATCTGTATCAATATCGACGCCAACTTTGCGTTTGGTGATTTCCTTCAGTGATTCGAGGGTCGTATGTCCATTGGCGCAGTACCCACCGGGCAGCGCCCACTCGCCCTTAAACGGTTCATTGGCCCTCTCGGTCAAAAGCACCTCAAGGCTATCGCCGTTGAGCCGAAAGATAACGATGTCGACAGTCAGGGTGGGAGCGACATAATCGGAACTATATTTCATGAGTCTATTATAGCACGGCGACTAAAATGTGTCAATCTTACACGAACGTTTTGCTGCATACTCCGGTTGTGGTATGGTGGTGAGTATGAAATATATCAAACACAACACGCTGGGTTGTTTTTCGCCGCCCGTCATGCTGGCTACGTTCTTTATCGAGATTTCGCTGGCAATCTATGTTAACTGGAAATACAAATTTGACAATATCACCAAGCTCGTTATCGCGATCCTCTTCTTTTTGTCAGTATTCCAGCTCTCAGAGTGGAATGTGTGCGAGGGCGCTTTTGGGCTCGATAGTTTGAGCTGGGCGCGGGTCGGTTTTGTTGCTATCACTATGTTGCCGCCACTTGGGTTTCATCTCGCAACTCGTCTGGCCGGAGAGAAGCGAACAGTCATGATTGCGACGGCGTATACGACAGCTGCTATGTTTGCGGCGTTTTTTGCATTTTCTGGGCAGGGAATCGTCTCGCAAGCCTGTCTCGGTAATTACGCAATATTCAAATCAGTGCCTGGGGCGATGAATCTCTATGCGGCCTACTACTATGGGTGGCTGATCGTTGGTACGGCATACTGTGTTTATATGGCTCGAGAAGTCAGACAATCAAATCGCGCTGGCGCGTTACGGGCGCTGGCTGTGGGCTATCTTGTGTTTATTCTGCCTACCACCCTTGCAAATGTCCTTGATCACTCAACAGTCGCAGGCATTCCATCGATCATGTGTGGCTTTGCTGTCTTTTTGGCACTGATCTTGGCCGGAGAAGTATTGCCTCGCTACTACCGTCAGCCCACGTGGCTTGACTACGCGAAGGGGATCGCTGCACAGAGGTCAAATGGAAAAACTGCTCGATAAACTACCGGCGCGTACCCGCAAAACAGTCATCGGTATCGTCGGCGGGACGGTATTGGTGGTGGGGGTGGTGATGATTCCATATCCTGGCCCGGGCTGGCTAGTGGTATTTATGGGACTGGCGCTCCTCTCTCAGGAGTTCACGTGGGCCAAACGCGCACTCGTGTACGGAAGGGGCCGGTACGACGCCTGGAACCAGTGGATCAAGCGACAACCTTTCATAATCCGCTCGCTGACATTTATCGCTACCTCTATGGTCGTGGTGCTGACGTTGTGGCTCATCAATGCTTACGGCATCTTCAATAGTTGGCTCCATCTTGGCTTACCCTGGCTGGAGTCGCCTTTTTTGCGGTAAGATACCACTATGTCAGAAGACACAACAAACAAAAACAAACTCTCTGGCCGCGCACGGTTAGGGGTGCTCGCCAATGTCGCCAAGACAACCTACCGAGCCTCGCCAGGAGCGGTTGTTATCAAAATGATTGGGGCGATAATCGAAGCGGTAGTGCCTCTGGTGACGACCTACTATGCGGCGCTGACCACGACCGCGCTTGCCGACGGCTTTGCAGGTAAACCAGGAGCGGGCGACCAGGCCATCGTGTACATGCTTATCACCGCAGCGCTTGGTGTATTGATGAGTGCCTGGTACAGTATTGTGAGCTATATCGACCAGATGACATCATATCGTATTAATGCGGCAATTTCGGACCGTCTTTATGAGCATTTTGTGGGGATAGAATACTGGCGTTACGACGACAAAGCAACTGCGGATATGTTTGATAAAGCACAGAATTTTGCGCTGTTTTTCTCGCGATTTTTCGATATTATTGCGCGACTCGCGAGTTCGCTTATTCAGGTAGTGATCAGTCTGATCGCGCTCGCAACACTCAGTTGGTGGATTGGCTTGATGCTGGCGGTGGCTATCGTGCCAGGGATTATTGTGCAAGTGAAGCTCTCGCGGCTGCAGGCGGCTCATTGGCGGCGAAATACAGAGGTGAGGCGCAAAGAAAGCGGTATTACTCACAGTGTATTTCAGGTGATGAATCTCGCTGAACTACGCATGTACAATGCCGCCAAAACCATGCTCAAACTGCGCGCCAAATACCGTGATCTCGACCAACTAGAGCGTATTGGTTACGAACGGCGGTACTTGGGGTGGCGTATGTTGTCGGACGGCATAGAGGCTGCAGCAGAAGTAGGAGGGCTTATCGTCATTACGTGGCAGGTGATTCATCGCGTTCAGCCAGTCGGACAGTTTTTGTATGCTCAGCAGTTGATTTCGCGCACGCTTAGCGGCAT
Organism: uncultured Candidatus Saccharibacteria bacterium; assembly: GCA_964602775.1. Lineage (GTDB taxonomy): Bacteria > Patescibacteriota > Saccharimonadia > Saccharimonadales > Saccharimonadaceae > Saccharimonas. Next base: position 24,520 of record CAZRRY010000008.1, read on the forward strand.
GCATAGTCTCATATCGGAGTTCAATGGCATCGACGAAGATCTGGCAACGATGTTTGACTATGAGTCATTTATGCAATTGCCGCTTGCGTCAGTTGGCCACCAGAATATCACGCGCCCTGTCGAGGAGGTCGTATTTGACAGCGTGTCGTTTCGTTACCCAAATACCACTCGTGACGTCCTTCGTGGTATCTCACTGACAATTCGTAAGGGGCAGCATATCGCGATTGTTGGCGAAAATGGTGCCGGCAAGTCGACGCTCATCAAGCTGCTCATGGGCCTCTATGTGCCGGGCAAGGGCAGTATCACTGTCGATGGACGGGACCTGTCTCTTATCAATGAAGATGAATGGCATCGCCAGGTGAGTATTTTGCACCAGGATTTTATCAAATACTATTTCCTGACCGTCAGAGAAAATATTGAATACGGCGATGTTGAGCACGATCCAGACTCCGAGCGCTATGAGATGGCGGTGGACAAAGCCGAAACGAAAGACTTTGTCGCTACGCTGCCGCGGAAAGATCAGACGATCCCAAATCAGTGGTACGAACACGACGATGGCACGACAGGCATAGCACTGTCGGGCGGTCAATGGCAGCGGCTGGCGCTGGCGCGGAGTTTTTACCGCAACTCACCGATTATTATCCTCGACGAGCCCACCAGTGCTATCGATGCGCTCGCAGAAGCCCGCATATTTAAACGATTGTTTGATATGAAACAAAAAACGGTCATCACAATCAGCCATCGCCTGACGACAATTCGCCGAGCCGACGTCGTCTATATGCTGCAAAACGGCAGGATTGTTGAGCGTGGTACTGCTAGTGAGCTGATTGCAAAACGCGGTGAATTCTACCAGATGTTTGAATCTCAGTTGACGTAAAGTGCGCTTGCCTATATGCTAAGAATCATTAGATAACCATAAAGGAATTACCGTTCATGGAACCACAGCAACCACAGTTTACGCCACAACCTACACCGCAGCCCGCACCAGCAAGTCCTGTCGCCCCAGTAGCTGCTCAGCCTGTCGGCGAAGACCCAGGTAAGACACTTGGTATCGTGAGTCTCGTGACAAGTCTGCTTGGTATGGGTCTGATCGGGCTTATTCTCGGTATTATGGCCAAGAAAAAATCGAGTGCAGCAGGATACAAAAATACTATGGCGCTTGCAGGTATTATTATCTCAATCTTGAGTATGGTGATTGGGCTTATCGTTGGCGTTGCGATATTTATGGGTGCAGCTGGGGCCATGAAAGAGTGTCAAAAGCTCGGTGCAGGGACACACACGCTTGATAACGGCGCTGTGATTACTTGTGGCTCAAGCTCATAAGTAGGCACATAATTAAAAATACCTCGCATGAGCGAGGTATTTTTTTGCTGGGATGATTACCAGCTGCGTTGGCGGAATGAATTTCCACCTCTGTCACCACCGCGGCCACCGAAGTCGCCACGTGGTTTGTCTTCGCGTGGGCGTGCAATGCTGACTGCAATTGCGCGACCATCAAGTTCTTTGCCGTTTAGTTGGTCGACAGCTTTGTCGTTGTTGCTTTCGTCTTCGAACTCAACAAAACCAAAGCCTTTGCTGCGACCACTTTCTCGGTCAGTGATAACTCGCGCGCTCTTGACTGCACCGATTTCCTCAAAAAATGCTTTGAGGCTGTCGTCAGTCGTTGCGTAAGCGAGGCTACCAACAAATAGATTTGCCATATATGTGAAATGCTATTCTTTCTTGTTACTAATTTCCGTCAGATCGACCCTGTGCCTTTATGTACCTAGAAAGAATAGTTCTCTCGTTAGCTGTTTCATGCGCATGTTCTGAACAGGTATAGTTAAGCACATTGCTGAGTAAAATACTAGTGCGAAACTACCAGACGAACAATAGCAATGGCAGCGATAGTAGCAAAAATCAGATTTAGGATAGCGGGCTGTTTGTCGTGTTTGACCCATGCCTCGATCGCAACGGCCAGCGAACCAAGCAATGTCGGGACCTGGAAGGCATAATCGGCAGCTATCCAGCCAAAGGAAAGTGCTCCGTACGCGCCGGTTATCAAAACAACACCGATCCAACCAAGCCATTCAATCGCCGAGGAGTGCTTCATATCGCTACTATATCACGCTTGTGTTTATGACGGAAACATACTACAATACGAATATGCTGGTACGCAAACGGGGTAACCGTTGGCGTGAAACACAAACAACCAGAAACAAAAACCGTGCCCCGGGTGGGCGCGTAGCAGCAACAAAGCGCTTCCCGAAGGGGGAGTGTTTTGTTGCTGCTCGGCCCGCCCACCTCCGATGCCCCGCATCGGCTTTAGCGGGAGGAGTGAAATTCTGAATTGATTTCAGAATTGAAACGGAGGGCAGCGCCCTCCTGAAGAGGTAGCGCGTAGCAGCAACAAAGCGCTTCCCGAAGGGGGAGTGTTTTGTTGCTGCTCGG
>CAZRRY010000008.1:27049-38594 GCA_964602775.1 uncultured Candidatus Saccharibacteria bacterium
CCCGCCCACCTCCGATGCCCCGCATCGGCATGAAGTTATTTGCTATACTAAACCTATGAAAACAATCGTTATTTGTGGGAGTATGTCTGCATCAAAAGAAATGGTGGAAGTGGCGAACATACTTAAAGAGCATGGCTATAGCAGCGTACTGCCGCATGGTGCTGAAGGCTACGCAAGTGGCGCAAAAGCGCAAGAAGTCGGTAGTGAATCGACCAAAAACAAACGACACGGTGACTTGATACGGGGCTATTACGAAGAGATTAAGCGAGGTGATGCGGTCTTGATTGTTAACCCACCAAAAAACGGGGTTGCGGGCTATATCGGTGGCAATTCTTTCTTGGAGTTTGCTTTTGGTCACGTGCTCGACAGGCCGGTATATCTTCTCTATCCTTATAATGATTCACTCCCGTATGTTTCGGAGATGGCCGCCATGGACCATACGGTGCTCAATGGTGATTTAACTCGTATCAATCTGTGATAAAATGTTTTTATTGAGGGGCATTAGCTCATTTGGTAGAGTGAAGGCTGCCAGTGGCAGCCTGCAAGACAATGTCACAAATGAACATTGTTCATTTGCCTGACTTGTGGGGTCGCGGAACGTGACCTTTCATGGCACCTTGGAAGCAAATACGAGGAAATGTTACGATATAGGTAGCCCACAGTATGGGGCATTAGCTCATTTGGTAGAGCGCTTCCATGGCATGGAAGAGGTGAGGAGTTCGAATCTCCTATGCTCCACCAATTTTGTGGTATAATTAAACACAAGGAAGGTCTGAAACAATCAGGCCAATTTTATTGAGAAATTTATGCATACACCAGACAAAATTCGAAATATCGCGATCATTGCGCACGATGAACCCTATGAGACACCCGCAAACGGGTTTCTCATCGCGCCGTCAAAAAAGTGCGATTTTTTGTCGGGCTGCTCTTCCCGAGCTACAAAGGAACTAGGATGATTTCACCAGATAAAATTCGAAATATCGCGATCATTGCGCATGTTGACCACGGCAAGACGACGCTGCTCGATGGCTTGCTCAAACAGAGCAAAACGTTTCGCGACAACCAGGCCGAGATGAGCCAAGAGCTTATCATGGACAGCGGCGACCAAGAGCACGAGCGCGGCATTACGATCACCGCAAAGCAGACGAGTATCTACTATGGCGATTACAAAATCAATATTATTGACACTCCAGGGCACGCCGATTTTAGTGGTGAGGTCGAGCGCACGCTCAACATGGCTGACGGTGTGCTGCTGATCGTCGATGCTCAGGAAGGACCCATGCCACAAACCAAGTTTGTGCTGAGCAAGGCGCTCGAACTAGGGCTCAAGCCAGTGGTTATTATCAACAAAATCGACAAACCCGCGCGGCGCATCGCAGAGGTCGAGGACGAGCTCGGCGATTTATTTCTCGAGCTCGCCACCGATGACTCGCAGCTCCACTATCCTGTCTACTATGCGATCGGGCGCGAGGGTAAGGCCTGGAAGAATCTGCCAGACAATCCAAGCGAGCACACCGACCTGACCCCTGTATTTGAAGCGATTATTGCAGATATTCCGTCGCCCTCGGTCGATGAGACAGGTAGTTTTCAGATGCTTGTCACCAGCCTTCAGTACGACTCGTTTTTGGGAAAATACGCTATCGGGCGAGTTACTCGTGGCAAAGTAGCTGCAAACTTGCCCATCGTGCTTATCAAGCGCGACGGAACCATAAAATCTGCCAAGATCGACAAACTGTTTGGTTACCGCGGCTTAGAGCGCGAAGAAATCAAAGAAGCAGGCGCAGGCGATATCGTGGCGATCACTGGTGTTGCCGATGCACATATTGGCGAGACATTGGCCGACAAAGCCATGCCTGAAGCACTTCCGGTGCTTGAGGTTGAGGCACCGACGATTAGTATGTATTTGGGCCCCAACACCAGTCCGATGAAGGGCAAGGAAGGTGAATTTAACACCAGTCGGCAGATCGGTGATCGTTTGCAGCGAGAACTTGAAACTAATGTTGCCTTGCGCGTTCGCGAAGATGGCATTGGGTTTGTGGTCTCAGGCCGCGGCGAGCTGCATCTGAGCGTGCTGATCGAGGCAATGCGCCGCGAAGGCTATGAATTTGAAGTTGGACGTCCAGAGGTCGTGACGATCGAAGAAGACGGCCAAACCAAAGAGCCAGTTGAGGAGCTAATGGTGGAAATCGGAGCAGAGTTTGTCGGTGTCATCAGTCAGGAGCTGGGCAAGCGCAAAGCCGAGTTGACGCATCAGGAGCTGACAAGTAGCGGCTCGACCCGCATGACGTATATCATCACCACGCGCGCGCTGATTGGCCTGCGCAACACGCTGCTGACCGACACCAAAGGAACCGTGATTATGCACAGTCTTCCTCATGGCTACCAGCCAATGGGCGCCAAGCTAGCAAGTACGCGCAACGGCGCATTAATTGCCTTTGAAGCAGGCGTCACCACGCCCTATGCACTCGAAACAGCTGAAGCCCGAGGTGAGTTGCTGGTTGGCCCAGGTACGCAGGTATATGCAGGTATGATTATTGGCGTGAATAGACGCCAGGAAGATATGGAGATCAACGTCTGCAAGGCCAAGCACTTGACAAATATGCGCAGCAGTTCGAGTGACGGCGTGGTACAGCTAACACCGTTTACCGACCTTAGTCTTGAGCAATGTATCGATTTTCTCAACGATGACGAGCTACTCGAGGTAACGCCAAAAAGCCTGCGACTGCGCAAGCGCTACCTCGACGCCAATGAACGTAAGCGCCACGCAAAATAATCTCACTTCTAGGTCGAACCATAAATAACGCCCCGAACTAGCGGGGCGTTAAAAGATTACGATATGTACTGGACAAAGATCTTTTTGCGTTTCATCGATAGTTCCTTTTTGTATTACCACTGTTTGATGCTAGTATACTGCTTTTGCTTACCGTCTTGCAAGGGTTTTTTGTGTGATTTTTGTCGATCACTAATTTCATAATAGCACAAACGGTATAATTTGTCAACCTGCTTTTTGCGTCTCTGCGCCATAAGCACTATACTTAAGACAGTATGGCAAGCAAACCGTGGCGTGACGTCAACGCTATTTATCAGATTTATCCACGCAGCTTTCAAGACAGTGACGGCGACGGAGTGGGCGATATTCGCGGTGTGATCGATCGGCTAGACTATATCAAGGGCCAAAAAGATTCACTGGGAATTGACGCAATCTGGTTTAGCCCGATTTTCAAAAGTCCGATGGCGGATATGGGATACGATGTGAGTCATTATTGTGCTATCGATCCACTCTTTGGTACGCTCGAAGATTTCAAAGAGCTGCTCGACAAAGCGCATGAGCGAGACATCAATGTCATGCTTGATTTTGTGCCAAATCATACCAGCGAATTGCATGAATGGTTTGAGCAGTCCCGCAAAAGCAGGACAGGCCCCTATGCCGACTACTATGTCTGGCGCGATCCAAATCCTGACGGTACGCCACCAAATAATTGGCTGAGTATTTTTGGCGGTTCGGCGTGGGAATATGACGATGTGCGCGGTCAGTACTATCTCCATACGTTTCTGGCGGCGCAGCCCGACCTCAACTGGGACAACCCAATGGTGCGTGATGAAATGAAGCGCGTGCTGCGGTTTTGGCTTGAACTCGGTGTCGATGGTATTCGGGCCGATGCGGTGAGGTGGCTGAGCAAAGATCCAAAACTGCGCGACGATTTGTTTACTGTCAATCCCAAACATACCCCCGATGGTGCGCACGGACAATATGACTTCTATATCCACAAATACAGCCGGTTTTGGAAAAATCTTTTTCCGTATCTTCGCGAAATGACAGATGTGATTGCTGAGTACGACAACCGAATTATGATTTTTGAAGACTATCCCGACGGCAATTATGACACCAAGGAACAGTACCTTGGGTTTTATGGTGTCGACGCCACAGTCAGTATGCCGTTCAATTTTGAAGGTATTTGGACGGAATTTTACGCCGATGCGTTTCGTCGGTTTATCACTGACTTTCAGGGCATGCTCAACCCCGATGAGCATCGGCCGGTGTATTGTTTTGGCAATCATGACCAAAAACGCCTAGTGACTCGCATGGGAGGTGAAGATCAGGCTCGACTGGTCGCGCTCATGCAGCTGTCACTGCCAGGCCTACCGACGGTGTATTATGGCGATGAGATCGGCATGCCCGACACGATTGTTCCAGAGGAGGAGATCAAAGATTTAAGAGCATTTACAAGTGGCGACATAACTACGTCGCGAGATGGTTGTCGCACGCCGATGCAGTGGCAAAGAGGTCATGCCTCTGGGTTTAGCGCCAGCACGCCGTGGCTGCCAACTGGTAGTTCGTCGGGTAGTGTCAATGTCGAATCAGAAATTCACGAGCCAGATTCGGTACTGGCCCTGTATCGACGCTTGCTGCGCCTGCGAAGCCGTCATGAGATTCTGCGTAATGGCACGTATGAGGCATTCGGCGAGCTCGAGGCTGATGTGTTTTTGTTTGCACGTTGGCTCGGCGATCAGCATGTATATGTCGCGTTGAACTTTGGCTATACCAGCAATACGGTACAGTTACCGCACAAAGGCCGAGTGCTCTGCTGTACGCACCCGGTTGACTATCCAGAGATTTCTGAAGATGGTAGTGTGACATTACGACCTTACGAGGGCGTAGTGGTAGAATGCTCAGAGCATCCACTACAGTCATAAGGAAACCGAGATAGGTTTCCTCATCGCGCCGAGAACAAAAGACTTTGTTCTCGGGCTGCTCCTTCCTGAATATTACAAAAATATAACCGAAGTAAATTCGGATTATATTTTTTCATGTTTATTTTGTCTTGGAGAGAGGAGCGCGGTGTATTGATTGAGAAGTTCACGATTGATCGGCTCAAGCGGTCCGCGACGAACATGCACGGGGATTCGCTTCTGGTAGCCTTCGAACTGTCCGTCGTGCCAGAGGCAGGCGCCAGGGAGATCGACGATGAGAGCAGCGTATTCAAGGCCTTCATCTGCAGAAAACGCATCGGCCGCGCGGGGCTCGTCATGATTTTCGAGGAAATGAAGGAGGTGGCTTTCGATTGGTTTCAAGGTCTCGACATGGTAGGCAACAGCTGTCGGGTTATGTTGCACTAAGTAGTCATAAGTCGTCTTGTCGTAGACATAGTCAAACCCTAGTTCGACCAGCTTTGTCTCGGTCTCCCAGTAGCACTCGGCGACAAATACAAAATCGGGTGAGGTTTGACGGACGGCGTCGATGACAGTTTGCCAATATTCATCTGCAGGCGCTGGGCCAGCGAGCTCGCCCCAGCTTTTGGCGAAGATATCGTTGATGAGCAGCATGGCCATGTCACAGCGCACGCCGTCGGCGAGGCTGGCGATGTGGCGCAAGGTTTCGATGCTCACTTGGCGATAGCTATCAGAAAATGCGTTGAGCTGTGCGACATCGTTCCACGGCGAGAGCGTCGGGTCTTGGCCGCGTGCGACCAGTAGACTTCCATGAGGGCGGAACTGGTGAGAGGGATAGTCTGTACCTTGTGCTGGTGTGGCCGAAATGTAGCGCTCGGGGGTATCGCTGAGCCACGGGTGGTCAAATGCTGTATGATTTGGTACGAAATCGAGCAGGAGTTTTATACCTCTTGCAGCAAGTCGACTGCGTAGTGTTTGCAGCCCAGCTTCGCCGCCAAATCGTTCATCGACCGTGTAATTCTTTACGGCATAGGCCGAACCAATGATATCGGCCGGCGTAAAGTCTGGCAGTAGCGTTGTGAGCTCGGTGACGAGCGATGCGTCAGCGGCGTTGATTGCTGCTGCCAGCGGGCTGCGTTGCCAGATTCCCATCAGCCAGACGGTGTCCATACCGAAGCTCGCGATTCGTTCGATTTCTTCCTCTGGCACCGTCGCAAGCGAGACTGGTTGATTTTGCTGCTGGCTCAGCCGTGAAAGCCAGACGGCGGTGTTGATCTCATAAATATTTTTCATACTAACTACCATTGTACGACAGGCTACTCATGTTTATTTGCGAATCATTTATCCTATCACGCTGATCTAAGCGAGATTCCTGAGGCTTGCCTCATGATTCTCGCTTGATCACGATGATTTGCAAATGAATATAAATTGCTTATTCCACATCTCTGGGTAAAAAGCCTGCATAATGCTTGAAATCGGCCTGCCATTCGTAGCCTTTGCCATGGCCGAGGTCTTTCATGAGCTTTGTGGGTGCATTGCGAATATGCAGCGGAATGGGTGAATTGGGATATTGTTTTGCCAGCTCTTTGGCCCTCTGCATCGAGTCGGTGATCTCACGTGACTTTGGCGAGCGGACTAAAGCAATTGCGCAGTGATACAGGTTATAACTTGCTTCAGGTAGCCCTACGCGCTCGACAGCTTGAAATGTCGCGACGGCGAGAGCGAGCGCACCATTGCCCGCCAGGCCGATGTCTTCGCTCGCAAATATCACCATGCGGCGAGCAATGAACTTCGGGTCTTCGCCCGCATCGAGCATCCGTGATAGGTAATAGGTCGTGGCTTTTTCATCGCTGCCACGCATGCTTTTGATAAATGCCGAAATCACGTCGTAGTGCATATCACCCTTTTTGTCGTAACCCGGCACTTTTGTTTGGGCTGCGACTTTTATGATCTCAGGTGTAATTTTCTTGTCGTTGATGCTGAGCGCAAGTTCGAGATTGCCCAGCGCCACACGTGCATCACCGCCTGAAAGTTCGGCCAGGTAGTCGATTGCTTTTGGTGTGACGGTTTTCGTTTTCTTTAGTACTTTGAGCGCCCGCATCACTACTTTTTTAATTTCATCTTTTGTGAGTGGCTGGAGCACGAGCACGCGACTGCGGCTGAGCAGCGGCGTGATGACTTCGAAGCTCGGATTTTCGGTTGTAGCACCGATGAGTGTGATAAGCCCTGATTCGACATGAGGAAGAAACGCATCTTGCTGAGCCTTATTGAAGCGGTGAATCTCATCGACAAATAATACAGTGCGTAGGCTAAGGTTCCAATTTTGTTTGGCGTGCTCGACAACCTGCAGAACGTCTTTTTTGCCCGCAGTCACAGCACTTAACTCGATAAATTCCGCCTTTACTTCGCTGGCAATAATTCGCGCAAGTGTCGTCTTGCCAGTCCCAGGTGGTCCCCAAAGTATAAGGCTGACCGGCTCGCCACTTTTGACAATTTGCCGCAAAATCTCGCCCTCGGCAAGTAAATGTGATTGCCCAATCACCTCATCGAGACTCTTTGGCCTCATTTCCTCCGCCAACGGCACGCGTGTCATAGCTGTAGTATACTAGTGACACAATGACACGACAAACAATTCTGTTGCTTTTTGGCGGAGAGTCGAGCGAGCATGAGGTATCGATACGGAGTGCTCACAATGTCTACGCAGCGATGGATGGTGATAAATACGACGTACTGCTTGGTTACATCGACCCGCGCGGTAAATGGTGGTTGCTCGATGGGTGGACAGACAATCTCGAGCAGCATGGTGGCCATCAGCTCGTCGCGGCACTAGGGATGAAAAGTTTTGTGCTGTTGCCTGGCAACGAAATCATCCACCCCGACGTGATAGTTCCAGTGCTTCACGGCAAACACGGTGAAGATGGCACAGTGCAAGGACTGTCCGAACTGCTCCACATACCAATTGTTGGGTGCGATACAACTGCCAGCGCGCTCTGTATGGACAAAGTGCTGACCAAGCAGGTGCTCGAAGCAAACGATATCAAAACAGCGCCTTTTGCTGTGTATCGTCGAGGGAACCAGTACCCACTGTATCATGAAATAGTAGAAAAATTCGGTGAGCCACTATTTGTAAAGCCTGCTCGCTCAGGCAGTTCTGTTGGCGTGAGTAAAGTCAAGCGCGAGTCTGAGTTTTTGCCGGCAATCAAACACGCACTTGAGTGTGACGACAGGGTGTTGATTGAAAAGGCGCTCGTTGGTCGTGAGCTCGAAACTGCTGTGCTGGGGAATCCTCCACACCACAAGGTGAGCGGTGTGGGTGAGATTATTGCGGGCTCAGAATTTTACGACTACAACGACAAATATGCAGCCGACAGCACGTCGCAAACGCTTACAAATATCGATCTACCGAGTAACGTTGAGGTAACCATCAAAGCTACCTCGATGAAAGCCTACGAAGTGGTAGGCTGCACCGGCATGGCCCGCGTCGACTATATGCTCGTCGGCAATGTGCCCTATGTCATCGAAATCAATACGATTCCGGGGTTTACCAATATTAGTATGTACCCGAAGCTGTGGCGAGCCGCAGGCATGCACTACCCAGAGCTTATCAATGCACTTATCGCTTCTGCTCTGAAATGATATAATTGAGGTATAAAAAAGGAGGTATATGGAAGTTATTGTTGGGTTAGTTACACTCGTATTTCCAGCGTTGCTTGTGCTGGCGATTTATCTGCTGAGTGGAATCAAGATTATCAACCAATACGAGCGTGGGGTTGTGCTGACACTGGGTAAATTCTCAGGCATGCGCGAGCCGGGCCTGAGGTACGTGTTTCCGATTTTTCAACGCATGATAAAAGTCGATATCCGTACCAACACCATCGACATTCCCAAACAAGAAGTGATTACGAAAGACAACGTCACTATTGGAGTCGATGCGGTTGTCTATTTCAACGTGGTAGATGCCCAAAAAGCAATCCTCGAGATCACTAACTATATTTATGCCACGAGCCAGTTCGCGCAGGCAGCACTACGAGATGTGAGTGGTAATGTCGAGCTCGACTCACTGCTTGGCAAGCGTGAGGAGATCAGTCAACAGATCAAACAAATTGTCGATAGCGAGACCGAAAAATGGGGCATCAATATCGACAGCGTGAAGGTACAGAATATCGAGCTGCCGCAAGACATGAAACGCGCAATGGCAAAACAGGCCGAAGCAGAGCGTGAGCGCCGCGCCAAGATCATCGCCGCTGAAGGTGAGCAGATGAGCGCCCAGAAGCTGGGTGAAGCAGCCGATATCATAAGCGCACACCCCATTGCGTTGCAGCTACGCAATTTGCAGGTCCTGACAGAAATTGCTGTTGAGAAAAACAGTACAATCATTTTCCCAAGTCAGTTTATGGACACTGTTGATAGTGTCAAAAATTTTATGGCCAAAGAGAACCCTTTGCGCAAGTAGTGTGAAATGACAAATTAAAACACCTGACATGTAGATGCAGGTGTTTTTAATTTGGTGCGGGTAGAGAGAGTCGAACTCTCGTCTCTACCTTGGGAAGGTAGCATAATAGCCGTTATACGATACCCGCGCTGACTATAGTGTAGCAACTCATCTCTTGAATAATCAACAGGTCTCGCGTAGAATGGAGGAGTTGTGGCTCTTTAGCTCCTGCGTGAAACGCAAGTAGCCGTAGAGCAGAGGCCTGGCCTCTCTACGAGTTTTGATAACATGTAGCACCGGTACAATCTTCAGTGTGGCTCTTTAGCTCAGTTGGTAGAGCAGAGGCCTGAAGAGCCTTGTGTCCCCAGTTCGAGTCTGGGAGGAGCCACCAAAATAGACAGGTCGATGCGAGTCGATCTTTTTATATCGCATATCTCTAGTACACGACGCATTGTGTCGGGAGGTCATTAAGCCCGTCGTTCTAGCATGGACACAGATTCTTATGCAAAAACCAGTTGCACCTCTGTGCACAACATGATAAACTCAAAATAAGTATAAGGGGTATATAAGGTAAATATGCTGATCGCGCATCGTGCTCAGGTAAAATTCTTACATATAGGAGCTTTGCTCGTTGCCGCGTCTCTTGCGATTTCGCTTTTTTCTCCTACATATGCAGCCCCCGCTGATGAGTTCGTCACTACATGGAAAACTGATAATGCAGGCACCACCAGTGCAACTTCGATTGGCATCCCGCTCCTTCCATCAACGGTATATAATTTCGAAATTGACTGGAATAACGACGGGGTATTTGACCAAACCTATAACGCCACGACTCCTGCGACTCCGGCTACCTATGTGACACATGATTATGGCACGGCGGGGACATACACTGTCCGTATTCGTGGTAGCTTCCCGCAGATTTATTTTAACAGTGGTGGTGACCGACTGAAGATACTACGCGTGGATCAATGGGGGACGAATACCTGGAGAAATATGAACGAGGCATTCGCTGGCTGTGCGAACCTACGCATAACGGCAACTGATACGCCAAACTTGAGCCTCGCGGTAAACCTAACGGGTATGTTTCGTAATGCGACATCGATGAATGACCCATTGAATAACTGGAATGTCTCGACCATCGCCACAATGTACGCAACATTTAGCGGCGCAACCGCCTTCAATCAGCCGCTCAACAACTGGAATACTGCCAACGTTATCAACACAAATACGATGTTTGCGGGAGCCACGAGCTTCAACCAAGATATAACCATGTGGAATATGTCCAAAAACACCGTGATGGCAGGCATGTTCCAAAACGCGACTGCGTTTAACCAACAAGTCGGGCTATGGGACACCAGTAAAGTGACGACGATGCTTAGTATGTTTGCTGGGGCGACAGCTTTCAACAACGGTGCAGTAGCTGGGACAAGTCTCCAGCCGATATCATGGGATACCAGTAGGGTGACAACTATGGCAAACATGTTCCTGGGCGCCTCATCGTTTAACCAGCCGATTGGTACCTGGAATACTGCTCTCGTGAACAACATGTCTAATATGTTCGACGGTGCCAGTAAGTTTAACCAGCCAATCGGTACGTGGAACACAGGCAACGTGACTTCATTTGCGTACATGTTTAGAAACGCGGTTGCTTTCAATCAGCCACTGAACACCTGGGACACCAGCAAGGTCAACAATATGCGCGAGACGTTTAATGGCGCCGTCGTTTTTAACCAGCCACTTAGCAACTGGAACACGGCCAACGTAACGATTTTCATGATGACATTTCAAGGAGCGACTGCTTTTAATCAGTCGCTGAACACGTGGAACACTTCTAAAGTCACTGATATGAGCTCAACCTTCAATCTGGCTTCTGCTTTTAACAACGGGTTCGCACCGGGTGTGAGTGGGGTGATGACCTGGGATACCTCGCTCGTCAGCACTATGGGGTACATGTTCAACCAAGCAACGGCTTTTAACCAAGATATCAGTGGCTGGAATGTCAGCAATGTAACAATAATGGGTCGTATGCTTTCGTATCTGCCGTATTTCAACCAACCAATTGGCGCCTGGACGACTACAAAACTTGCCGATATCAGCAACATGCTCCGCAACAACCCAGTGTTTGACCAACCGCTGAACAACTGGAATGTGACACAAGTTACAAGCGGCGTTAATTTCCTTGCAAGCAGCAAACTTTCGATGGGGAACTACGATAATTTATTGATTTCATGGAACGCTCAGGCGGTTAAGACAGGGGTGATTTTCCATGCGGGAACGAGCCAGTACTGTCTCGGCGCAACAGCGAGAAGCAACCTAGTCACTGCAAAAACCTGGACAATCACCGATGGCGGCATGGGAACATGCGACACAACTCCACCGGTACTTTCATCTATTCCAGGCCCCAAGTACCCCGACCGTAAGGTCGTGGGATGTATGGCCTTC
>CAZRRY010000009.1:0-38265 GCA_964602775.1 uncultured Candidatus Saccharibacteria bacterium
CCTTTCAGTGTTTACTGATGATGGAATGTGTGCAAGATGTATGGTGGGTGGATATTTTGCGCAATCTATTCCAGGCCCCAAGTACCCCGACCGTAAGGTCGTGGGATGTATGGCCTTCCCGCCTGGCTGTCTTGCCGCTTTCGGCTAAGCTAACGTAAGATAGAGAGGTAATGCCAACCGTCTTTCGTCGTAACTCACACTCAGTCTTTCTCTGCGACTATCACATTGTGTTTCCGACCAAATACCGACGCAGTATCATCAACGACGGTGTCAAGGCTTTCATCCTGGCGCGGATTGAGGAGATCCGTGTACACTACCCTGAGTTAGAGTTCAAGCAAGTCAATACCGACAAAGACCATATTCATATCCTTGCCTCAATCCCGCCCACCTGGAGTGTCGGCAAAGCTGTCGGTATCATCAAAACTAACACAGCTCGCGGGATGAAAGCCGAACTCCCATTCCTCAAACAAGTCTATTGGGGCACCGACAGTATTTGGTCGGAAGGCTACTTTGTCAGCACGGTTGGCATTAATGAAAGTATTATCAAACGCTACATAGAAAACCAAGGCAAGACAGACAGCGGGCAAACCAGCCTGACGCTGGTTTGAAGCAGTGAATACCCCGACCGTGAGGTCGTGGGAAGTTTATTGAATAGATGCTACATATAGCGTAGTAAAAGTTACAATTGACACTAGGCTATTTTCACAAGAGGTGAAAAGTCGTGTGGTGAAAAAAACATGAGTAAAATGCCGAAAAAGGCTTGAAAGACCCACATATAGCGCTTATAGTCTTAGACAGACACTACATATGTAGTAGTTCAAACAAATAGACACGAACGCAAGGACATGACAAAGCTAGTTCACCACACTAGTCGGTGATCTTCTTGCGTGGCATCTGGGGAGGTGTGTGTCGGATCGTACAAAACATAATAAAAAGGAATGGATTCACCCGTCAAATTTCTCCAAAAGGAGAAGTGGCATTGGCGAAGGATCAGCTCCTAACGAGAAAGGAAATTAGGAGGGTAGATGAGCGACATCCATGTGGTAAAACGCGACGGCACCCGCGAACCATTTGACGCCAATAAGATCAATCTGGCTCTCGTACGAGCGAGTGAAGGACTGCCCGACCAGATTCAGAAAGTCGTGCAAGTAGCCACAGAGCTTCAGCTGACACTGTTTGACGGTATTACCAGCGAGGAGCTTGATGAAGCAGTAATCCATACGGCACTGCAAAATGTCAAAGACGATCCAGATTTTGATATCATCGCAGCGAGATTGCTTCTCAAAAACGTCTACAAGAACATCCTCGGTGATTACGAGACGGCCGCTGATCTGAAGAAACTTCATGAGAAAAAGTTTCCTGCCTATCTCAAATATGGCGTCAAAGAAGGGCTGCTCGACAAGCGCATGGCTGACCCGAAGGTATTTGATATCAAAAAGCTCGCCGCAGCGCTCGACCCAAGCCGCGATGGCCTCAGCAAATACCTCGGCGTTATCACCAACAAAAACCGCTACGCCCTGCGCAAGCAAAACGGTGATCCGATAGAGACGCCACAATTCACTCATATGCGTATCGCTATGGGCCTGAGCTTCAACGAAAAAGATCCGACTGCTGCAGCGCTCGATTTCTACAAGCACATGAGTAACCTGGACTACCTGCCCGGGGGAAGTACACGCGTCAACGCTGGCGGTTCGTTCCCCCAGCTTAGCAACTGTTTTGTGATCGAAGTGCAAGACGATATGGAATCGATCGCCAAAAGTATTCGCGATACCATGTGGATCGCCAAGGGCACCGGCGGTATTGGGATCAGCATGAACAAGCTGCGCGCCATGGGCAGCCCGGTCAAAACAACCAATACCGTGAGCACTGGGCCGATTCCGTTTATGAAGATGATCGATACGGCGCTATTTGCGGTCAGTCGCAAGGGCAAAAAAGCCGGAGCCGCGGCGCTTTATATGGAGAACTGGCACCTTAATTTCCCGCAGTTTCTTGAGCTTAGACAAAACTCGGGTGACCCGTATTTCCGCACGCGCTTTGCCAATACAGCGGTGTTTATCAGCGACGAATTTATGCGCCGCGCTCAAGCAGAAGCGGACTGGTATTTGTTTGACCCCGCTGAGGTAGCCGACCTGCCTGATCTTTATGGTGAAGATTTTGCACGGCGCTACAACCAGTATGTTGACATGGCCGAAGCGGGCGAGATGCGCGTCTTTAAGAAACTACCAGCGCGCCAGTTGTACCGAGAAATGTTGACGCAGTTGCAGGCTACCAGCCACCCATGGCTCACCTGGAAAGACACCATCAACGTGCGGGCCCTCAACAACAATGTCAGTACGATTCACCTGAGTAACCTCTGCACCGAAATCACTTTGCCACAAGACGAAAAAAACATCGCCGTGTGCAACCTCGTCAGTATTAACCTCAGCGCGTTTCTCGACATCGAAAGCAAAGAGTGGGACTGGCAACGGCTCGAAGCAGCCACGCGTAGCGCGATTCGTCAGCTCGATAACCTTTGCGATATCACCGACACGCCAATTCCTGAGGCGATCAACTCGATCAAGACCACTCGTGCACTTGGTCTCGGCATGATGGGTTTCACCGATATTATCGAGAAGCTGGGCTATAGCTACGAGAGCGAAGAGGCCTACGATACGATGGATCGTTTGGCGGAGTTTATCAGCTACTATGCAATCGATGAGTCGGCTGAGTTGGCAAAAACCCGCGGTAGCTACCCCGATTTCAAAGGAAGTGGCTGGAGCAAGGGCGAGCTGCCTATTGATACTGTTGACTTGCTTGAGATTGACCGCGGGGTGTCGGTCGACGTGACGCGCAAAAAACGCCTGGACTGGGAAAAACTCCGCAAGAAAACCACTAAAGGTATGCGCAACGCTACGCTGATGGCCGTTGCGCCAACTGCCAATATTGCTCATGTGGCCGGCACAACACCCGGCATCGATCCGCAGTTTGGACAGATCTTTAGCCGAAGCACCTTGAACGGCAAGTTCCTTGAAGTCAACACCAACCTGGTGCGCGACCTGAAGCGCCTCAGTCTCTGGGATGAAGTCAAAGAGCAGCTATTGATTGAGCAGGGTGACCTGACGAATATTGCTGCTGTGCCGCAGGAGCTAAAAGACGTTTACAAGACGTGCTTCCAGTTGTCGCCGTTTGCCTTTATAGAGGTAGCCGCCAGGGCACAGAAATGGGTTGACCAAGCGATCAGCCGCAACATGTACCTCGACACCCGCAGTATCGACGATATGGAAAAAGTCTACATGGAGGCCTGGAAGCGCGGGCTTAAGACGACTTACTACTTGCACATGAAGCCGCGCCACCAGGCCGAACAGAGCACTGTAAAAGTCAATAAATCAGATGAAATCGCCAAAACTACGGGCAAAAAAGTCGGCTTTGGATTTGCCAAGAAGCAGGGGGTGTAGCATGTATGATGGAAGTTGACGGATAATCTCCACACGAACTACACGAGCAAGAAACTAATTAACAACGAAATAACGAAGGGCAAGGGAAAAGCACAGCCGGTCCCGAGCGATTTACTCGCTCGCACCGCGCGATAGGAAAAACCGTAGGTTTGTCCTATTTCCTGAAAGGGTTTATATGAACGCAAGCGCAATTGTCAACGACAACATGACACTCGAAGAAAAACTAGAAGCGATTGATCGCGCCATGAAAGAAGCGCAGGCCACTGCAGATGCCGAGGCACGCTCACGCGGTGAAATCGCAGCACCAATTGACCCAGCTGATTTGACAATGTGCGAGGGGTGCCAGTAGTGAGAAAGGACAAGATTGCTGATGGGCTTCTCGACCTCCAGGCGCAGCACCCAGATAGCCGTGTGACGGTTGACCGTCGTGGCTATGCTCTCATTGATCCAAACCAACCACCACTTCCGGAAGTGCTAGAAGCCCTTGCCGAGCGGGGGAGACACCTCAATGAGGGCATGGGTCGGTCAACTCTATTAGGTCTCGAACTTGATGCTGATCGATTGAGTGCATAACCCCTTATGCTAGTATGTCGGTAGAGAGATTGTTAAGATAGAATCATGGAATTTGCAAGGACAGGGGAGGCGCTTTATCTACGTCGTGAGCGTATACTGCGCGAAATGGCGGAACTTGTTTCAATGTGCTTTGAGACAGAGAAAAATCTTGCAAATCAAGACGGTGCAACCGCCAGCACCAAGTGCGAGCTAGAGGAATCGCGCATCTGGGCGCAGGATCGTCTGCATGCTGTATGGTCTGAGCTGGAATGGCTTGATAAAGAAAATAAGGAGCAGGAGGAATTATGGGAAAAATCTTAGGTGCAGGGATTCAAGATGGCTTGCTACTCAAGCCGATTCATTATCAATGGGCGATGGATTTGTATGACCAAGCGGTCGCAAACACGTGGTTTCCGAACGAGATTCAGCTCGCCCAGGACCTAGCTGACTGGGAGAAAATGAGCGACGAAGAGCGTCATGCTGTGACGTTTCTGATGAGCTATTTCAACCCAAATGAGCTGCTCGTGAACAAAGCGCTTGCCTTTGGCGTGTATCCATACGTGAACGCCGCCGAATGCCACCTGTATCTCGCGAAGCAAATGTGGGAAGAAGCCAACCACTGCATGGCCTTTGAGTACGTGCTCGACACCTTTCCGATCGATCGCGAAAAAGCCTATTCGGCACACGTCGACGAAGAGGTGATGGCCAAAAAAGAAGCGTTTGAGACCAAGTTTATCAAGCGCATGACCGAAGACACTATGGACATCACGACGACTGAGGGCAAAAAAGATTTTATTCGTAATCTGATCGCCTATAACATCATCCTTGAGGGTATCTGGTTTTACTCTGGGTTCATGGTTGCGTTGTCATTCCGACAACGAAATCTATTGCGCAACTTTGGTAGTTTGATCGACTGGATTGTACGCGATGAGTCACTTCACCTCAAATTCGGTATCAATCTGATCCTAACCACGATAGAGGAAAATGAAGATTTGCAGGACGAAGCATTTGCCGCCGAAATCAAGCAGATGATTCTCGACGGTGTAGCCATGGAAGAAGAGTACAACCGGGCACTGCTGCCCAATGGTATCTTGGGGCTCAATGCCGACTATATCAACCAGTACGTCAAATACTTGACCGATCGCCGGCTTGAAGAGCTTGGGTTTGAGCCACACTACAATGTATCAAACCCCGCCAAATGGATGGCGACTGCCAACGACACCTACGAACTTGTCAACTTCTTTGAGAGCACCAACACCAGCTACGAAGTCAACGCCGGCAATGCCGAGGCAAAGCTCAAAGACACCACCGATGGCACCGAAGAAGAGCCAGTAGAAAACGACGATAAATAATCGCCATGCAGACAGAAATTGAAGTCAAGTTTGTCGATATCGACATCGACGAGGTTCGTCGGCGCCTAGAGTCACTTAGAGCGGTATGCGAGCAGCCGATGCGACTGATGCGTCGGGCGTTGGTGGAGACGCCAGAAATGGCAGCCATCGATGCATTTTTGCGACTGCGAGACGAAGGCGATAAGGTAACGTTGACATATAAACAACACTTGAAAAGCGGTATCGAAGCGGCGCGCGAGATTGAGACAACGGTTGGAGATTTTGATGCTACCAAGGCCCTGCTCGAGGCGAGTGGTATGAGATTTCACACCTATCAGGAGTCCCGACGTGAAACCTGGCAGATGGGGGGCGTAGAAGTAGTGATAGACGAGTGGCCATGGATGCCGCCGTACATCGAGATTGAGGGGAACAATGAGGCGGAGGTGAAACAAGCTGCGCAGACTCTGGGGTTTGATTGGTCGCAGGCGGTATTTGGTGGCGCGGATGTGGTCTACCAGAGTCTATACGACATGAGTGACGGCGTACGAGGAGTAATCGACATTCCTGAAGTTCGATTTGGCACACCGCTGCCAGAACAATTCACACCACGCTCTGCACCACCCGCTATTTAAATACCCGGTATTTAGATCTGTTAAAGTTTGCATTTTCGAAATATGGGCGTATGATTTTACTATGATGAGACGGAGAGACAGTCAATTTGATATACCGGCGTACTATCATGTGTATAATCGCGGGGCGGGCAAGCGAAAGATTTTTGAAGATGCTCAGGATAAGCGGAAGTTTGTGTCGCTCCTGGCGCGCTATCTCGACGGCAACGTCTATATACGAGGTGATGGTATGCCGTTTGAGAAGTCGGATGCAAAGTTGGTCGCGTACTGTCTGATGGGGAACCACTTTCATTTGCTGCTGTATCAGGAGAACGATGTCGACGATATCCGTAAGCTCGTGAAGTCGCTGACCTCAGCCTACGCAAGGTATTACAATCTTCGCCACAAAAACAGCGGGTACTTGTTTGAGGGGACTTTCAAGGCTAAACAGATCAGCTCTGATATGTATCTCGCACACATCACTCGTTATATTCACCTCAACCCACGCACGTATCTGACGTACCGATGGTCGAGCCTGCCTGAGTATTTGGGCAACCGCGACACAGAGTGGCTCTACGCCGACCAAGTGAATTCCCTCAGCGGTGAGCAGTATCTAGCCTTCCTGGAGTCGTACGAAGATCGGGCGGCTGAGCTACGAAAAATCAAAAAAGAATTAGAGATAAATTAAAAATGCAGAAAATAACAGATCTAAATACCGGGTATTTAAAAAGAGTGGTGGGTGGTTTGGGGCCGGCTTTTGTGGCGGCGGTGGCGTATGTTGATCCGGGGAATTTTGCGGCGAATTTTAGCGCTGGGGCGCAGCATGGCTATTTGCTTCTGTGGGTGCTTGTGCTGGCAAATGGTATGGCGATGATTGTGCAGTATCTGTCTGCCAAGCTAGGGATCGTGACGGGCAAGTCATTGCCAGAGTTGCTTGGAGAGCGCTTGACTGGAAAGCGACGGTTTTTGTATTGGCTGCAGGCTGAGTTGGTGGCGGTTGCCACTGATATTGCCGAAGTCGTCGGTGGTGCGCTTGCGTTGCAACTACTGTTTGGTCTGCCACTACTTCTGGGCGGGGTGATAACCGGTGTTGTTTCGATGCTACTACTGATGCTCTATACCAAGCGTGAGCAGCGCGTGTTTGAGCGAGTGATTATCGGGATGTTGTTGCTGCTGCCGATGGGATTTGTGGCAGGACTTTGGCAGCACCCGCCAGTGGCACCGGAGCTTGCCGCCGGGCTGGTGCCTCGGTTTGGGAGTAGCGATACGGTGTTGCTGGCGGCAGCCATGCTGGGAGCAACGGTGATGCCGCATGTGGTCTACTTGCATTCATCGCTGAGCCGCGATCGATTTGATGGACACACCAAGAAAGCGATCCCAGATCTGCTCAGGGCGACCAAGGTTGATGTCGGCGGCGCATTGCTGTTTGCGGGGCTCGTGAATATTTCGATGCTGGTGTTTGCGGCCAGTGCCCTGAGGGGGCAGTCGAGCGGTAGTCTCGAGGAGATTTATGTCGCGATTGGACATGTGTCTGGTAGCACTATTGCAATTCTTTTTGCGGTAGGGCTGCTGATCTCTGGACTGGCATCGACTGCGGTCGGGTCACAGGCGGGGGCGGCAATCATGGCGGGGTTGTATGACAAAAAAATGAGCCTTTTTGTGAGGCGGCTTATCACGATCTTGCCGGCACTTATATTGCTGTCTATAGGGGTAGAGCCGACGGTGACACTGCTTATTTCTCAGGCGGCTCTGTCGTTTGGTATTTCTTTTGCGCTATTGCCGCTGATTGGGCTGACAAATAGCCGGCGCATGATGGGAGCATTTGCCAACAGAACGCTACTGCGTCACCTTGCGCTGTGTATCGTGACGCTCTGTATAGTTCTCAATGCGTTGCTTCTTGTGACAATGGTCTTGTGGTGAAAAATACCCTTGAACGTGCACTCGAAGGGCGCGATAATAGGAGTATCCATTGCGCTCGGGATGAGCACTGTTTATTTAAGGCCCTCCGCTATAGCTAGAGTAGAATGTACAACATAGCACGCTAGATATAGCGTAGCATAGGCCAATAGTGCTATACTGAAATCCCATGGGAAAGACACAACACATGGGCAAACAGACACAATATATTTTCGTAACAGGCGGCGTTCTCTCGGGGGTAGGGAAAGGCATCACAGCGGCAAGTATTGGCGCAGTGCTGGGGGCCAAAGGTCTGACTGTTTCTATTCAAAAATGCGACCCGTATCTCAATGTAGATGCGGGTCTTTTGAATCCGGCAGAGCACGGAGAGTGCTTTGTCACCAAGGATGGTGCCGAGACAGACCTGGATCTGGGGCACTATGAGCGGTTCCTCGACCAAGAGTTCACCCAGAAAAACGCGACACTGAGCGGCCGGCTACTCAGTGAGCTGATCACAGACGAGCGGGCGGGAAAATTTGGCGGCAAAACAATTCAGCTCGTGCCACACCTCACTAGTGCAATACAACGGTCTATTCAGGAAGCGAGCGAAGGCAGCGATGTGCATATCGTTGAGATTGGTGGGACGGTTGGTGACTACGAGGGGCTGAGCTTTATTGAGGCGATCCGTGAATTTGGGCGCAAAGCGGGGCGCGACAATGCGCTGTATATTCATGTTGTCTATGTGCCGTATATTGGCACGAGCAAAGAGTTTAAGAGCAAGCCAGCTCAAAACGCGCTCAACGATCTGCGAGGTTATGGAATCGTGCCAGACGTCGTGGTGGTGCGGTCTGACGAGCCTGCGCCAGAGGCAATCCGTCACAAGATTGCAATGTTTGGGGGCGTCGACGAAGAGGCTGTCCTGATGATGCCAAATGTCAGCAGCGTGTTTTCGATCCCAGAGACCGTGGCGAATAGTTCGCTTGGCGGAATTCTTGAGCGATTTACGGGCAACACTACACCGCCTGACTTGACGAAGTGGCGCGACTTGGTGCAGAAACAAACTGCCAAAAAATCCTACCGCGCAACGATCGGCCTGGTGGCAAAATATATGGATAACGAAGACACCTACCTCTCGGTGCTTGAGGCACTCAAAGCTGCAGCTTGGCACGAAGACACTGAACTAACGATTCGATGGATCAATGCCGAGAAGCTCACGGAGCAGGATATTGCGGCGGTCGATGGGCTGCTTGTACCGGGTGGTTTTGGCGTACGGGGCGTGGACGGCAAGATTGTAGCTGCGCAGTATGCGCTCAAACACAAAACACCATATCTTGGAATTTGTCTCGGGCTACAAGTTGCGGTAATTGCGGCAGCGAGAGCGGCTGGTGTAAGCAAGGCCCAGAGCACTGAGTTTGAGGTTGATACCAAGTATCCAGTAGTGTATATCATGGAGGGCCAAGCTGGAAAAGAGTCGACTGGTGGGACATTGCGGCTGGGGAATTACACGGCAGATCTTGCGAGCGGCTCTTTGGTTGCTCGGCTTTACGACGCGACTCGTGTTGTCGAACGTCACCGACATCGCTATGAAGTAAACCTGGCGTACCGCACAGAGATTGAACGCGGCGGACTACGTATCAGTGGCACGAGCCCTGACGGCAAGCTGGTCGAATACGTCGAGGGCAAGGACCACCCGTATTTCGTGGCTACCCAGGCACACCCTGAGTTTCGCTCGCGGCCTACCTGTCCACACCCGCTATTTGTTGGCTTGATTCGTGCCACTAGGCAGAATTTCTAATCGCTAGCACTTGCGCTGTGCTCTCATCGAGCGAGGCACTATAATACCCTGCGTTTGCGGCAGGGTATTATTACTGGAAATTTGCTTAGGCTAGCGGACAAACGTGTCGACCACTGCTTCTACCTGATCTCTGTCTGGTGAAGCGAAGGCATTCATTGTCTTGGTGTTATAACTTGCGACCATAGGACACTTGGTAGCTGGGCCGTCAACTGATGTACCGTCACTGATCTTTTTGGCAGTCTTTGCTTCGTAGAACGTCACTGCGTATTTGGCGCTATGGTAATTGATAACCGGGTCAGTTGACTTGCCTGTGCATGGGATCGAAGGTGTCTCGGCACCAGTGGTTGCTTTGACGCAAGCGACCACTGAGACTTTCGCAAAGTCATTGTACTCAGTCAGGTAGTAAGATTTGCCATATCCAACTGACATCGTTGACCACGTAGTTTTTTCTGGGGCACGTTCGTAGGCTTGAACAATAGCAGCAGACTTGGTGGTGTAGGCGGCAGCATTGGCAATTGGCGTGCCGTCGCAGACCTTTGAGAGATCAGAGGTGTATTTGGCAGTGTAGGCAGCTTTGGTACCGCTGGTTGTGTCTGCTGGAGTATCTTTGCTGGCCGAGGGAGTGGATGTACTAGTCGTGGTACTCTTTTTTGAGCCAGAGGCCATCACCACTGCAACAATGATACCTGCGATCAGCAGTAGCAGAGCGATCCCACCGACTACTAGCCCAATAATGAGCCCTTTGTGTGATTTTTGTTGAGGAGCGGCATACGTCGAAGGCGCTGCGACTCCTGGCTGATATGGTTGATCCTGTGGTGGCTGAACTGGTGCTGCGGGTGGTTGCACTGGTGGCTGGTTGTCGTTCATCGTAACTCCCTATTACTAATCATTACTTCTAGTATAGCAAAAGCGGAATGCACCGCAAGAGGAAGCACCTTGACTTTTCGTCGAGCTTATGCTAATATGCAATTATGGCTGAAGAAAAACAAACAGAAGTAATCGACGATACGCTGACACAGGACGACATGGATGTGCTCCGAGCCGTGCTCAAGAGTGAGCATAGTCGTGGCATCGAGCCAGTCTCTGTGTACGACCAAGCGCGTGTCGACGGGTTTGATGGTGAAGCTGCTGCCTAGGCGCAGTGAATCACCGTCGTCACTCTTGTCGGTGATATAATAGGCTCCATATGGAGTCTATTATTGTATCGATTCGTCACGCTATCCAGGCCCTCTATGGCAAAGAGGTGTCTGTCGCTCTAGAACGGCCAGATGTTCGGTTTGGTGACGCTGCGACCAATGTGGCAATGCATTTAGCGCGTGAGATAGGTAGAAACCCTCGGGAGATTGCTGAGCAGATCGCTGAGAAGCTCCGTGAGACGCGTGAGTTTGCTGACGTGAGTGTGGCGGGACCTGGGTTTATCAATCTACGACTTTCGGATAGCGCTTTGCTAGCGCTTGTGGCCAAAGAACCAGCTCCATTGCGTCGTGGGCAAGTGGTCGTCATAGAAACAAATAACCCAAATCCGTTTAAGCCAATGCATATTGGGCATGCCTATAACGCTGTGGTGGCCGATACGATGGCCAATCTGCTGGCTATGAGCGGCGCGGAAGTCAAGCGGGTGAGTTACCATGGTGATATTGGAGCGCATGTGGGCAGGAGTATGTGGTCGCTGCTACGGTTTGCCGATGGTGACGCAGCTAAGCTCAGTGAGGTACCTGAAGCTGAGCGTAATCAGTTCATGGGGAGCATGTATGCCGAGGGCGCGCGTGTTTATAAGGAAGATGAGGCAGCAAAATCAGCGATTGATGAGCTGGCCAAGCAGTCGTTTGACCGCAAAGATCCCCTATACAAGGCTGTCTACGATACGGTGTTTGACTGGAGCTTTCGGCAGATCGATACCAACGTGAAGCGGCTGGGAAATGTGCCAATTCAGCGTCGGTATTTTGAAAGCGAGGCGGATTCAATAGGGGTAAAAACCGTACGTGAGCATGTGCCGGAGATTTTTACTGAGTCGGACGGTGCGGTGATTTTTGAGGGCAGCAAGCATGGTGCATTTGACAATGTATTTGTCGGCAGCAACGGCCGCGGGCTGTACGCAGCTCGTGATTTGGGGCTGATTCAGCTCAAGGTTGCTGATTTTCCGACGCTCAGTCAATGTATTGTGGTGACAGGCAACGAGCAAGGGCCGTATTTCAAAGGAGTGATCGCTGCTTCGGAGCTGATTTCTCCTGAGATGAAAGGCAAGCTGGTCAATATCCCGACCGGGCTGGTAAAGCTGTCGACCGGCAAGATGAGCTCGCGCACTGGCGATGTCGTGACGATCGAGTGGCTGTTTGATGAGTTCAAAAAAGCAATTGAAGCGCGTGGCGGGGAGGCGAGCGATGAGATTGTGGCTGGTGCACTGCGCTATCAGTTTTTGAAAGTGCGTATTGGTGGCGATGTGGTGTTTGATATCAATGAAGCGGTAAGTTTGACCGGCAACACAGGGAGCTATTTGCAGTACGCGCATGCAAGGGCGCGCAGTATTCTCGCGAAAGCAAGCCCAGCACCACGCCTGGATAGCCTGCGGGACGAAGATCGCTTGCTGGTGCGCAAACTCAGTGAGTATGCAGATGTAGTTGGCCAAGCAATGGCGACGCTCGAGCCGCATCATATTTGCACGTATCTCTTTGAGCTGGCGCAAGAATTTAACCGGTTTTATGAGAAAAACCAGGTGATTGGCAGTGAGCAAGAGCCGCATCGTGTGGCACTAGTTGCACAGTATGCAGATACGCTTGAAGCTGGATTGGTTGCGCTTGGTATCGTGGCTCCTGAGCGGATGTAGCTTGCTTTAGCTAGAAATATATTGTATTGTAGATGGATCTGCACTAACTAGTGTGGTGTACTGGGGCGTGTCCCCACGATAGACAAGGAGAGCTAGTGGCCGACAGTGTGCTGATGGAGGAGATCCTCGCCCAGCTTGACGACAAGAGTCGGGTGTGCGGTGATAATTCACGAGCGCTCATGGTGGCGCTCGGGATCAGGCACGATCGAACGGGTAAAGAGGGTTGGTCTATCCGTGCGTTCGATAGCGCTGTAAACGCGCTGCTCCGCGATGGGGAGGTGTGTCTGAGTAAGAGCACGATGCGAGAGCGGGGCAGCAGGCAGCCTCGACTGGTGCTCTACCGCCCCCGGTAGGTAGATCGCTACTAAAGCGGGCTGCGAACTGAGATCTATCGGTTCGCAGCCCGCTAGCGCCTCTCCTTGTCTTTTTCTTATCTTGTCACTATAATTCACTTTAGTAATTTTAAGAGGAGAAATGCTGGAATGGCAACAAAACATGTCAAAAACCACGCAGGTGGATTTATGAATTTTATTCGCGAACAGGGCGTCGTGGGCCTCGCCGTTGGTTTGGCGATTGGTACCGCAGCTGGAGACACGGTCAAAAAACTTGTCGAAGGCTTTATCAGCCCGATCGTCCAGTTCATCGTAGGGTCACAAAAAGGACTCGAAGCTGCAGTGTGGCACATCGAAATCGCTGGGCGCAACGCTGACTTCGCGTGGGGTGCATTTGTGAGTTCATTTATCACGCTGCTCGCAACGGCATTTGTGATCTACCAGATTATTCACATCGCTAAACTTGACCGACTTGATAAAAGTAAAGAGTAGAGTCGCCATAGAGCAATAAAAAGCCGTCACACTAGTGACGGTTTTTTGATATCGCTCATGGTTTCACCGTACGACTTGTTCTGCTAGGCTAAATAAAGATATGAGTCCAAAGAGTAGAGTACGTTCAACGCGTTCCCGCGGTCATTTTGACCGTTTTGGGTACAGGCCATCGCCTGCCAAGCATGTGCCCGCTGCCAATGTACCCTATGAGGCTCGTGGTAGCGAACGGCAGCAGCTTCTTGACAAGATAAAATACGACAGGCTTGAGCGTACCTGGGGTGCCCAGAGAATTGATAAAGGCCGTGAAGGCTGGCATGGGTTTGGCAATAAAGAGTTACCGATCGAGCGCTATCGTCACGATATTATGAGGATGGTTGCGACGAATCGTATTTCGCTCCTGGCGGGCGAGACCGGTAGTGGCAAATCGACACAGCTGGCGCAGTATGCGCTTGAGATGGGGTATGACCGGATCGTCTATTTGCAGCCACGTCGTGTGACAACAGACGCGATTAGCGAACGTATTGAGGCAGAGCTTGCCGAGCAGTTCATGCAACGCAATATGGAGATGCCAGAACATCTTGTGGGCATGTCACACTCTGAGCGCTCGACTATGCAGCCCGATAGTGTGATACAAATTATGACATCGGCAGTGTTTAAAATGCGCGCACCAGAGCTGCGTGAACAGTGGAAAGACGAGCGTGTATTGATCGTGGCTGACGAGGTGCACGAAGGCAATATTGAGACAGAATTTGCAGTTGCCACGGCCGCCGAGCTGATGACAGATCATGAGCAGTGGAATATGGTCTTGATGAGTGCGACGCTCAATGAGGCTGAGATCCAGGATGCGTATATGCCGATCAATGGTCGGAAGATCCCTAGTGTCTCTGTTGAGGGCAGGCCGCATACGATCGAACAACACGAACGACCAGAAAAGACAGTGCTGGATGTGTTTGCGGAAGAGTGTCGTGAAGATGACGGCAAGACGATAGTTTTCACCGATGGTAAACGTTCAGTGAAACAGATTATGGATGAGCTTGTGGCGCGCTATGGCGATAGTGTTAAGGTGCTGCCGCTCCATTCAAAGATCGACGACGCAACTCGTCGAGAGATCTTTCACGGGAGCGACATACCAGGTGTACAAACGGTGATCGTATCAACATCTGCAGGACAGTCGGGGCTGACGATTCCGGGTCTGAAGTATGTTATTAGTGATGGCTGGACAAAGAGTCCTGAGCTTGATGATGAAAACTCGTCTGGCTTGCCGCGCCGGCTCTGCTCCCGCGCCGAGCTGACACAGCAGATGGGTCGTGGCGGGCGAGATATCCAGGGCGGAAAGTTCTTTTTGGCATGTGCTATCGACACCAAGGGCAGGTATCGATCCTGTTTTGCGCCGAGTAAGTTTATTGGATTCGACTCTCATGAGCGTGAAGAGCATATCCCAGCGGACATCTACCATACCGTCATCACTCGGAATGTGTTGAGTGCCGCGGCAATGGACAGAGATTTTTACACCTTGAACGCGTATCTGATTCATAAGGTCACGCAGGGAACGATTAGAGAGGCCTATGCAGTGCTACGCCTGATGGGGGCTGTCGACGAGCACAACCAAGCGACTGATATCGGCAAGAAGATGGATCGTTACCCATTGAGGCCAGAGCTTTCGCGTGCGCTTGTTGAGGTGCTTCAGAGCGGCTCGGTCATGCAGCAGCTGCAAGTTGCTGCAATTGCTGCAGCGATTGAGGCAGGCGGCCTGGCTGGACCAGACCTTGAGAAGCGAAACGAGCGTCTATCGACAGACACCAAAGATGATTTCACGGCTGAGCTCGACTTGTTTATGGGTGCATTGAAATATCTCAAACCAACACTCGTCACCACTACCAGAGAAGATCTTGAGAAGGCGACGATTCACGTGTGCGACAAGGGTTATGTGCCACTCATCGAGACGCTTGACGAGAAAACAATTGAAAAACTGCTCTCGACACCACATGTTTCGTATGATCTGTCAGATACGACGTCGATGTCAAATGCTGGTATCGACCCACAAAATGCTCTGAGGGCATACAAGCAGTTTGATAAGATTTGTAAGCGTGCTGGTATCAACAGAGAGGACCAGCTCTCACTTACTAACACATTTGGCACCGGTGAGCGCGCAAAAATACATGAGTTTTTTTTGGCAGGCATGCCCCACCTTATTTATGAGGAAGTGCGCAGGCAGCCTAATCGCGGTCGCACAAAGCGTAATGGGCGCGGTGAAAAGCAACCCAAGCTTCCATACATTTGGTTTCGCAATATACTTGGTCCCGAAAAGACTGAAAAGTATTCGTTTGACAGGCAGATTGGAAATCGCAGTGTTATGGCGGCACTTGCGCTACCAAAAGAAAGTGTGGTCGCAGGATATCCGCGATGGTATGAAGACGATGATGGTGATGTGCATAACATTATCGACAAAGCGTTTCTTACATCTCGCACAACTATACGTCGAGTACTTGGAGGGCGCGCTATGGATCTACGCGAAGCGACGGTCGTCGGTCCAGATGGACGGCTGCAGTTGCTCTCAGATACCTACCTTGGGCGCATGAGGACTGGCCGCACCAGGACACCAGACCATGCGACAACACACAGTAAAGTTGATCGACTTGCAAAGGCAGCAACTGAAATGCCAGGTCCAGCACTTCGAGAGCTGAGGACACTAAAACGCTGGCTTGATGATCTGGCTCGTCGAGTGCCACAGAAAAGAATGAGCTACTATTTTGAACGTCCTGTGCTTGGCAATAGAGACTTGGATGCGATTGTGCGAGAAGCGGCAAAAGGTGCCGGTAGTGTTGGAGAGCTTGACGCAAATATCCGTGCGCGTGCAATCAACTACGAACAATTCATTACACCCGAGAAGCTGCGTGCAATCAACGAGAATATGCCAACTGAACTAGAAATCGGTGGGTCAGTGTATAAGGTACATTATAATAGTGATGCTGCGCAGCCAATGATCTATGAGTTTCCGGTGTCATCAGCCGGTGCACTTCCCGAGAAGCTGATAATACGCGATGGTCGAGAAGTGATGTTCCGCTATACCTATAGCGAAGATGATGTAAGAATTCTGACAACTGACGAAGTTCGCCAGATGGCCGGGTTATAATAGACCTATGACAAAACAAAGCTTTAAGCCAAAACGAATTCTATGGGTGGATATGGAAATGACGGGGCTCGACCCGGTGCATGATTATCCGCTGGAGATTGCGGCGATTGTGACTGATTGGGACTTTAAGGAAACTGCAACCTACGAAGGTGCGGTGCACTGGTGTAGCAAACATGTACAGGCGCGGTTTGATCTCAACAAGAAATTTTGGTATGAAGAGGCGCCGGCGTCTCGCGAGCAGTTGATGGCGCAAAACAAGGCCACCAACAAGACCAAAGCAGCTGTTGAGCGGGAGTTGCTCGCATTTCTCGACGAGCATTTTGATGATGGGCCAGTGCTACTGGCGGGTAATTCGATTCACCAAGACCGAAAGTTTATCGACGAGTGGTTTGCTAAGTTTGCCAAGCGGCTTCACTACCGTATGCTCGATGTGACCGCCTGGAAAGTTGTCATGGAAGGTAAATACGGCAAGCGATTTGCTAAGCCAGAGCAGCACCGTGCACTTGAAGACATCCGTGGTAGCATAGAAGAACTGAAATATTATCTAGGAAAGGTGGGGGCATGAGTGGGCAAATAGTGCGTGGTGCATGGAAAGATATCGTCGTGCCACCTGGGGCGACATGGGGAGATGCTGTCGCGGATTTGCGACTGAGCGAACTGCAGTTGCACGTCCTAGGCAATCGACGCAACCAACCACAGATCGTCGATGGTGAAAAATGGCTGCTGGTACAGTTTTTGCTGCCGAAGTTGCAGGGTTCGCAGCTCACGCTCAGTAAGCTGTTGCTTCTGGTGGGTGATAAGCAGCTTATATCGTTGCATAGAGGGGAGCTTGCGCCTGAAGTAGTCGACCAAATCATGATGCGCGCGCACCACCTTGACTCGCCAAGTGGGGTACTGGCGTGTATGGCAGATGCGGTAACTGACTTGTATGGTCCGATCTTGACGGCGATAGATGATGTAGTAGATACAACAGAAGAGACAATCATGAAAAGCCCGAACGAGGAGCAGCTCCACCAGCTGTTTGTCTACAAGAAACTGCTCGCAAAGCTACGGAGGGTAGTGATATCAACTGCCTCAGTGCTCAGTGCGCTTAGCGACGGACGATACAAAATGGTAGATTCAGAATTTGCACCCTACTTGCGGGACAGCTATGACTATATGTGGCGGTCACATGAGTTGGTAGATAGTATTCGCGATCTTTTGACTAGTGCGCTCGATACGTATTTGTCGATGGTGAGCAACCGCATGAATGATGTCATGAAGCGGTTGACACTGGTCGCAACGGTATTTATGCCGATTTCTTTTTTGGCTGGTGTTGGTGGCATGAATTTTACGCAGATGCCGTTTAATTCAGACATGGCATTTGTGCTTCTTGTCGCCGCCACGATCGTGGTGCCACTTGGCATGCTAGCGTATTTTCGCAACAAACATTGGATCTAGCCGGTAACTCATGGTATAGAGCTCGTGCTATACTAGCGGCAGTATGAGTCTACGGGAGGT
The DNA here is from genome assembly GCA_964602775.1 of uncultured Candidatus Saccharibacteria bacterium. Classification (GTDB taxonomy): domain Bacteria; phylum Patescibacteriota; class Saccharimonadia; order Saccharimonadales; family Saccharimonadaceae; genus Saccharimonas. The sequence continues at coordinate 17,898 of CAZRRY010000009.1, forward strand.
TCATCGATATCAGTTGACCAACTGGTTGATACTGCCACTGGTAGTCTTGGCTGCATGGGCAGTGGCTGCGGTGTTTTTGCTCGCTGCTGCCGCTCCTCTTGGGTCTCCGTCGCAAGCACCGCATGCAGCACAACAGCTGCAGCAGTCAGTGGTGCTACCAGTTTCGGCGACCTCAAATACGTTGTTTTTTGGCAATATGTACTTTGGGCGCTATATCAATGATTGGTCGATGAAGAGTCCGCTCAAATACGCCTATCCTTTCTCGCGGCTCAATGAGTTCCACCGAGAAAACTATAATGCCTGGATCGCGGGTCTCGAGTGCCCCTCAGTTGCAGGCTTCCACCAGACATCAGCCCAGGAAGATGCCACGCTCTCGTTCAACTGTGACCCGCAGTATTTGGGTGAGGCGAAAAAGTGGTTCACTGCAGTGACACTGGCCAACAACCACACGGATAATCGTGGTGCGGACGGTTTTGCTGAAACCAAAGTTCATCTCGAAGAAAACAACATCCAATATTTTGGCCATTATGACCCAACGATGTTGTCTGATCTTTGCGATGTCGTAGCGCTTCCGGTGAGCGTCACCATGAGCGACAATTCTTTGCGGGAGGCTCAGCTGCCCGTTGCAATCTGCGGGTATCATGGAGTATTTCGGCTCCCAACCCAAGAAGCACTCGCGGTGATGAAAGACTACGCAGCCTATATGCCCGTCATTGCAATGCCACATATGGGCAAAGAATACGTTGCGACCCCAGATCAAATAAAAACAGATTTGTATCGGAGTATGATCGACGCGGGGGCTGACATGGTGTTGGGCGATCACCCCCATGTCACTCAGACAAGTGAAGGCTACAAGGGCAAGCTGATTGTCTATAGCATGGGAAATTTCATGTTTGACCAGCAAGATCAGGTAAGTGTCACGCGCTCGGCCGCGATCAATGTGCGATTTAACACCAAAGATGCCTCCAAAGAGCAGCTGGCTGCCTGGATAGCACTTGGCAAAACCTGTGCCAGCTACCACGACAACTGCCTGTCGCAGGCCAAGACTCAGCAGCTTCAGCGTTTGCCATATGAATTTCATTTCGAAATAGTCGCGACCAACGATGCCCAAAAGATTACAAAACCTGGCGATACGAGTGATGCGGCTATGATTCTCGGGAGGCTACAGTGGGCAAAAACCATCACCCAGTTGCGCGCACCAAGCACGGCGCGCTAAAATAATACCGATGACACACGCAGAACTCGAATCCTACCTGCTCACCATGCCTGGCGCATGGCTTGATTTTCCGTTTGGTGAGGGCACAAGTGTGTACAAAGTTGGGCGCAAGGCCGAGTCGCAAGCTGAGCGGATGTTTGCGATCATCGCTGATGATAGCAAGCCGATGCGAATTAGCTTGAAGTGTGATCCGCAACTCGCGATTCATTTACGTGAACAATACGAAAGCGTTTTGCCGGGCTACCATCTCAACAAAAAACACTGGAATACGATTCTTTGTACGGGGCAGCTGACTGACGAGGAGATCAAAGACCTGGTGCGACTCAGCTATCGGCTGGTCACAGAGTAGCGTTACGATTTTGCAGCGCTAAATTCGCTGTATTGCTTGAGAATGCTGTCGATATTTGTGATTGAGGTAGCACAAAAAGTTTTGGTCGTATCTTTGGTGCTGTTTTGCTGGAGTTTGACAAGCATACCTCGCAAAATCGTGAGCTCGTAGTTCATCTGCATGGTGTAATTGCGGTCAAGTGTCCCGCGCTGATAGGCATTATCGAGTGTTTTGACAAGTTCATCAGCGTAAGTTTTTTCCTTGGTGGTGATCTCTTTTGTGGTCTCGGTTTTTTCAGGGAGTTGTTCGCCAAGGCTTGTTTCCATCGTGGTGAGTGTCGAGACAAGGGTGGCATTGGTGGCATTGATGCTATTCTCAGCCAGGCGTTTTTTTTGCGCCTCGCCCGCAGTTTTGAGTGAGCCAACTCGTGCGCGGATGGCTACGAGCTGGCTGGTGGTGTCGGGGGCTTTCGAGCCATTGACAAGCAAGATTGCAAAGAGTGCAGCAAGCAGTACGCCTCCAATCAGGGCAATGATGGCGAGCTTGTTTGGTGCTTTTGGCGCTTCCTTGACGGCAATTTGATTGAGATAATCGGTTGAATACTGAGGTGCTGGAGCTGGAGTGGCGGTAGGAGTCGCAGCTGCGTAGACAGTCGGTGTCGGTAGAGTTGTTTCGACAGGAGGGGCATATACCGGAGGCACGGCAGCAGCAGGAGCTCCGCCGACAGGAGGTGCCTGGGGTGGTTGCTGCTGCGGAGGCTGCTGGTAGGATGGGTCCATTGGCTTTATTTAACCATAAGCCGCAACAGATAGGAAGACAGTTGAGTGAGCAGGGTACCAGATTACAGAGGTGCTATACTAAATCATATGCAGGGAGACGCGAAAGAGGAGATACGGTCTCGTTTGGCGATCGAAGATATTGTCGGCGAGTACGTACAATTAAAACGAGCTGGCCGCAACTTCAAAGGCCTGAGTCCTTTTAGTAGCGAGAAAACTCCTAGTTTTTTTGTGAGTCCCGAAAAAAACATTTGGCATGATTTCAGCAGCAACAAGGGCGGTGATATCTTCGCGTTTATTATGGAGGTAGAAGGGCTGGATTTTCGAGGAAGTCTGGAATATTTGGCCCGCAAAGCCAGTGTTGACCTGTCGCAGTACGAATCAAAAACCAGCCAGCTGCTGGCAAAGCGCAAAAAAAGAGCGCTCGAAGCGCATGCCCTGGCGGCTCGCTACTATCAGCAGTGTTTGCTGCGCAATCAACACGCCATGACGTATGTATTTGAGCAGCGGCACTTGAAGCGTGGTGTGGTTGAGGAGTTTCAAATTGGGTATGCGCCAGATTCAGGCAACGCATTGACAAACGCGCTTACCAAAAAAGGCTTCACCAAACAAGAGCTTGCTGATGCCGGGCTGACCAATCGCTTTGGTGGCGATATGTTTCGTGGCCGCATGATGATTCCGCTCATGGATGGGAGTGGGCAGGTGATTGGGTTTACAGGCAGGATTATTGGTGAGGTCGAGGGAGCTCCTAAATATCTCAACACGCCACAGAGTGTGATTTATGACAAAGGTAGGCATGTGTTCGGGCTCAGTCAGGCAAAAGAAGCCATACGTACACAGGGCTACGCTGTGATTGTCGAGGGGAATCTCGATGTCGTCAGCAGTCACCAGGCGTCGGTGCGCCAAGTGGTGGCGACAGCTGGTACGGCGATGACCGAACACCATCTACGGGCCATCAAGCGACTGACGGGCGATGTGCGGCTTGGGTTTGATGCTGATAAGGCGGGGATTGCGGCGACAGAGCGCGCAATTGCAATTGCAGCTCAGGTAGGGATTGAACTTTCGATTGTGAGTTTACCACCGACGGCGAAAGACCCAGACGAGCTAATTCAGCAAGACGCGGCGTTGTGGTTGCAGTCGATCGAGACCTGCCAGCCAGCGGTTGACTGGGTGCTCGCACAGTATGCGGCTCGGGTTGATCTTTCGTCGGCAGCAGGCAAGCGCCAGTTTACTTCTGCAGCTATCGCGATCGTCCGTACGTTGCTTGATCCTGTTGAACGCGATCACTACGAGCGTTTAGTGGCCACTATGACAGGGACGAGCCACGATGTGGTGCACGCCAAACTGCTGCAGCATAGCGAAGACAAAAAGCCGCTCCGCCCTGTTGCGCCAACTGTTCAGACGCAGCAACCAGACTACTCGACCGAAGATGACTGCCTGGCATTGATGGCAATCGATGTGCCTAGCCAGGAACTTATTGAGCATGTGCAGATTGATCTATTGCACGGCGACGAGCGTCAGGCGCTGGCTCGATATATTGCGGCGCATCGGGGGGAAGTGATTGTCGATACCCCAGAAGACTTGCAAAAATACGACACGTATGTAAAGATTGTATTATTGCGTGCCGACACGCGCTATGCTGAGTGGGACCCAAATGACCGCTACTTTGAAACAGCACGCTTGTTACGGCAAATTGAACACGAATACAAGAAACAAACCAGAGATCAATTGATTGTTGAGCTACGTACTGCTGAAGAATCTGACGACGATATGACGGCAGATCGCTTACGTAAGCAGCTCAACACGCTAATAAAGGAGATTGCGCGTGGCAAACGATGACCAAATAGTACCAGATGCACCAGACGGACTTGACGACGAGCTTGTCGTTCCGGATATTGAAGAACCGGCACTCGACGAGCTGATTGATGAAGACGAAGACACACCAGAAGATGTCCTCAATTCAGGGCAGTATTTTGACGATATTAGTGATGACTCAGTGCGACTGCACCTCAGGGAGATTGGGAAGATTCCGCTGCTTAACGCTGAAGAAGAGTTGGCCTTGGCGCAGCGTGTAGTTGCCGGTGACAAGCGCGCCAAAGACAAAATGGCAGAGGCAAATATGCGCCTCGTGGTGAGTATTGCCAAGCGCTATAGCGGCCGCGGGCTTGATTTTCTCGATCTTATCCAAGAAGGTCATACCGGGCTGCTGCGAGCGGTCGAGAAGTTTGACCCAGACAAAGGCTTCAAATTTAGTACGTATGCAACCTGGTGGATTCGCCAGGCAATTACCCGAGCGATCGCTGACCAGGCGCGGACGATTCGTATCCCTGTACACATGGTGGAGACCATCAACAAGCTCCTCCGTACTCAGCGGCGCATGACGCAGGAGCTAAACCGTGAGCCAACGATTGATGAGCTTGCTCGTGAGCTCGAGATGGAGCCAGAAAAAGTCGAATATGTGATAAAAATCAAGCAAGATATCAGTAGTCTTGACGCTGGAGTCGGTCGCGACGGTGAAGATGAAGACTCGGTGCTCGGTGATTTTATCGAAGACGAAGACAGTGCTACGCCCGAAGAGTCAGCAGCCAACCAACTGCTCAAAGAGCAGGTGCAGTCCGTGCTTGCAACTCTGAGCGAGCGCGAGCAAAAGATCATCAAAATGCGCTTTGGGCTGGAAAACGGCAAAAGTCACACGCTTGAAGAGGTGGGGCAAGAATTTGCAGTCACTCGTGAGCGTATTCGTCAGATCGAAGCAAAGGCGCTTGCAAAACTTCGCAAGCACAAGGATGCCAAGAAACTTTACGAATATCTTCAGTAGAAATATCAATTGAAAACACCCCTGAGGGCAGGGGTGTTTTTGTTTGGCGTTATGTTTCTGGAGGTGTATGACCCTACAGCAGGTTCTGCTGAAGCAATGAGTTGCTCGACGAAGTCTCACCGTTTGCTGCTGCAATGATTCCCACAATAATAAAGAAGATAATAAACAGGGCGGTACCTATAGTACCAATGATTCCCCATACCATACAGACGGTGCCGAGCGTAGTCGACATGCCTGCTTCACGAGACTTGTTGCGTGAAATTACGCCAAGGATGATACCAGCGACGAAGACACTAAGGAAGTTGAGTACGAGGCCAATGATTGCCATCGTCTGTCCTGGATTTTCCATTTGTGCGACATATTGCACGGGCTGGACAGGCTGTGCGGGTGGCATTGGTTGATTTTGTTGAGGTTGCATAACGGTTCTCCTTATTTTTCAATCACGAGTATAGCATACGGCTACAGCAGTGTCTCGCCTAGCCACAGTTAGGGATAGTACTTGCATCGCCAGCGGGCAAGATAACAATTCGTTCTGTGGTTGGGTTGTAGTAGGTAATCTGTGCACCAAAATCATCACATTTTTGGTATTTAATTGTTTTTGTGGTGGTTGGCGTATCACTTGTGACAGTGATAGTGGAGTCGATTGTAGTCTCTGCGTTTTTCGAAAAGTCCGAAATAGTATCTGGATATGTAGTGTGAAGGGCGTAGTAGGCTTCGGCCTTACTGAGCACATGGTTTGCATTTATTTGTGCGGCGTTTGCAGATGTTTTTGCCTGCATGCCCTGCTGTGCCGCGAGAACAATAACAAAAAACACAAAAATGCCAGCGATGAGCGAAAGTATATTGAGAATCAGACCAACGATACCGAGTACTTTTGACGCGCCGACTTTGCCGGATTTCATCATTGAAAGGATCGAGAGCACCAATCCAACAGGTGAAATCCCCAAAATACCAAGCACGATGCCAATGATACCCAGTGTCTGGCCTGGATTTGCCGCAGGTGCGCTGGCGTACTGCGGTGAAGTTGCTGCTGCCATGGGCTGAGGCTGATTTTGGGGCGCTTGATTGACTGGTTGCTGTTCGGGGTTCATGTCGTACTCCTTATGGTTTCTATCGCAGTATAACAAGAGCGGTGGCTAGCGCGCAAGAAACTGCGTTTCTTCGAGGACGTTGTCGATCTGCGCATGGAGGGCGGGGAGGTCGCGGTCGTTTGTGATGAAGTAGTCGGCAATCGCGATCGGTCCACCTTTTTCGAGGTTTTCGATTTCCGCCCAATCACGTGTCGTGGCCTCTTCAACAGTCAGGGGTCGTTCAGCACGTGTTGTGAGTCTGCGATGTCGGAGCCGTCTGGGTGCCACAACGGCCACAACGATCAACTCGCCGGGAAACTCATGTTTCAAAAACTTGTACTCAGTCCACATATATAACCCATCAAACACAATGTGTCGCTGCCCTGCATCGATAAGATTATGCATTTGTTCCGCAACGAGACGAATGAAAATATCTTTGCCATGCTTTGCGCGCATATCTTCTCGATATTGCTTCTCGTTTTCGGGTGTGACTTCGAGCCCAAGTTCTTTCACACCCTCTACGATCAATCCGCCACCATAGATTTTTGGATACCCCTTGTTGCATACATACTCAACAGCTTCACTTTTGCCTGCGCCAGGCAAGCCCACAAATGCCAGGATTCGTGCCGAATGAGAGTTTTGTTGAGCCATATACCTATCATAACAGATAGAAGATATATAAGGCTCTTCTATATGCTATCTGCAGTGACTATCCCCCAGTCTCTCACTAGGGCATTGGAGAACTATAGTCTTTTCCGCACACTAGTAACGAAGAGGTTGGGTCGTTCCATGCGCTACTCGTAAAACCATTCGGGCATACGGATGAATCTTCACCAGACATTGGCATATAAAGCGTAAATCCTTGTCCTCCGCTCCATCCAAGTACGTAGGGCCCAGTAGTAAGGGTACCCCCGTCCCGAGCACAGGCACATAACCACCGTTCATGACACCATATGGCGAAAGAACGGCTGAAAGCACAGTGGTCGACTCTAGGTAGCTGGTTGCGCCGCCAGTATTGCTGTCACGGCAACGGCTGTTTGGGTACCCGGTCCCTAGGCAAGCTCCAGTGCTGGCAGGTATGTAGGGGTATCTGCCATTGTCAGCTCGGTAGAGCTCAAGCAGCTTGACAGAAGAATTAGCTAGAGACGATCGTGCTGAATTTTGAGCGCGCGTTTGAATGCCAGGAAACACGGTGATTGCGATAATCGCGAGAATTGCAATCACGACCACCACGATCAGCAGTTCGACAATGGTAAACCCACGCCTGTTTTTCATGTCAAAATTATAGCATTTTAAAACAAGAATCGGTAGGATATCTCGATACGAGGTATACTAGAAGTATGGCGAAACGGTTGGTGATTATTGATGGCAAGAGCGTGTTTTATCGCGGCTACTATGCTATGCCAAATCTCAGCACGGCAGACGGTACACCGACGGGTGGTGTGTATGGATTTGCGGCGCTGGCGCTGGAATTATTTAAGAAGCTCAAGCCCGACTATGTCTGTGTGGCGTGGGACAAGCCCAAGACCAATATTCGTAAGCGCCTCGAAATTTATCCTGATTACAAGGCAGGGCGCAAGCCAGCACCCGCGGACTTTTATGCGCAGATTCCAATTCTGCATGAGCTGCTGGCGGCTTTTGGCTGGCCCTTGTACGAGCTGGATGATTATGAAGCCGATGATATTATGGCGACGCTGGCGCAGAAGGCCAGCGAGCAGGGGATAGAAGTCTGCCTCATCACCAGTGACCTCGACGTCTTGCAGGCCATCAACCCGCTAGTGCATGTCTATGCGCTCAAAAAAGGCCTGACCAACATCGACTTGTTTAAGCCCGAGAGTTTCACCGAAAAGTACGGCATAAGAGTCGATCAGTTTCTTGATCTGAAAGCCCTCAAGGGCGATTCGAGCGACAACATTCCCGGCGTACCCGGCATTGGTGAAAAGACCGCCGTGCAGCTGTTGCAGCAGTACGAGACCATGGATGGAATTTATGAGAATTTGTGGCAAATCAAAGACGCCACGCGGCGCAAACTTGAGGTGGGAAAAGAATCTGCCGTCGTGAGCAAAAAAGTTGCGGAGCTATGGTTTGACGCGCCTATCGCGCTAGACCTTAAAGATATGGATGCGAGTGACCTCGACACACACAAATTAAAAGAATTGCTCACCAAGCTCGAGTTCCGAAGCCTGCTACGCAACCTGCCTGAACACATGCGTGATACAGGTGGCGTGCAGCCAGGTGATGCGCCTGATTTGGCTACTGTCGAGTCGGCCGAGGAGCTGCCGGCTAGCCATGCGCGTGCTGTGCTGTTGATGGCCAAGGAGCTGATTGTCTGGCCAGAGGGCGACAATGTGTGGCTGAGCCACGAGCGCAACAAGGCGGCGAAATTGCCGCGAAATGAAGCAGCGGAAGTGGTCGCCAAGGTGCCGATTGTCGGGCACGATACCAAAGTGTTTTTGAAGGAGCTATTGGCGGCTGGTGCCTCAGAGCTACCGGAGATCCATCATGATACCGCTCAGGGCTCTTTCCTGTTGAACCCACTGCGTAAGTCGCGTGAGCTGGCCGACCTCGTGGGTATGGAAGCGATTGACGACCCGAAACTGGCGATCAGTGCCATCTGGGCGCTCTACGATGAGCAGAGCCAGGCACTCGATGCACTGCCTGAGCTGGCACACGTGGCGCGTACCATGGATTTCCCGCTGATTCCAGTACTGGCGCGCATGGAGTATCGGGGCATCAAGCTCGACAGCAGTAAGCTGGCTGAGATGGATATCAAGCTCACGAAAGATATCGCTGAAATTCAAAAAACCATGTTTGCCATGGTGGGGCATGAGTTTAATATCGCCAGTCCTTCGCAGCTCGCAGAAATTTTGTATACAGAGCTGGGGCTGTCGACGGTGGGGGTCAAGAAAGGAAAGACTGGTTTTTCGACCGGCCAAAAGGAGCTGGATAAACTTCGTGGCCAGCACCCAATTATCGAGCTGATCGAACAATTCCGCGAACTCACGAAACTGCAAAATACCTATGTGAAGACGCTGCCTGAGCAGGCCGACGAGCAGGGCAGGATTCATACTGATTTTCGTCAAGACGTGGCGGCCACAGGGCGCCTGAGTAGCACCGATCCGAACCTGCAGAACATTCCGATTCGCACTGAGCTAGGCCGGCAAATTCGTGATGCCTTCGTGCCCGACGACGGCAATGTGTTTGTCAGTGCCGACTATTCGCAGTTTGAGCTGCGTCTCGCGGCGGTGCTCGCGGGTGACGAGAAGATGATTAATGATTTCAACGCTGGCACAGATATTCATGCCAAAACTGCTGCTGAAGTCTACCATGTGCCGCTCGATGCTGTCACCAAAGAGCAGCGCCGCAAAGCCAAGGCGGTGAACTTTGGCGTGCTCTACGGCATGAGTCAGCATGGATTAGCGGCAGCGGCAAATATGAATTATGGAGAAGCGCAGCAGTTTATCGACGAGTATTTCCGGGTGCGACCAAACATCAGGAAGTATATCGATGACACAGTGAAAAAGGCACATGATGATGGCTTCGTCGAGACGCTCTTTGGCCGCCGCCGCTGGACACCAGATGTCAAGTCGAGTAACTTTGTTGTTCGCCAGGCGGCCGAGCGCGCGGCAGCGAATATGCCAATACAGGGGACCGAGGCGGACTTAATGAAGATGGCGATGATTAAAGTAGAAGAGAACCTGAAACAACTCGCTGTCGCTTCAGCACATTTGGGAACACGGCAAGCTGAAAAGAACAGCTTACTTCCTGCGGAAAGCAGAGTCTCCCAAAGTGCTGAAGCGACATCTCGTCCGCATCAGCTCCTACAAATTCACGACTCGATCCTCATCGAATGCCCGAAAGACATGGCAGCGAGTGTCAGCACTATGCTGGTAGAAACCATGGAAAACATTCATCCAAAACTTGGTGTGCGGCTGCAAGTGGATGTGCATGTGGGGGATAATTGGGGGGAAGTGTAGTTCCTGTATATGACGTATTTACAAAAACGTCATATACAGGTACACTCATCATATGAAGATTCATTTGCCAAACTCGGCGTATATCGGAAATTTTGATGGGTTTTTGCGCACGGTTGACCTACGCGACCAGTCATCACTTGAGATTACCACGCATGACAAATGGATTAACGTGCACCCCGCGGTACTAGCGTTCACTGCGGTGCTTGGATTGCAGGTTGGTGCAGACAACGTACATCATGATGAGATTATCGCGAGTTCGGGCCATTACCTTGAGCGGATGGGGCTGTTTCATTTGATGGGAAAACCATCGCCCTTTGCGATTGTCGAGCATGAATCGGCCGGTCGGTTTGTTCCCCTCACTCTCATAAAGTCTCAGGCCGACCAAAGTGCGTTTATCTCTGATATCATCCCTCTTCTGCACCTTGCGCCTGATCAGGCTGATGCAATCAAATATGTCGTTGGCGAACTACTGCGTAATGTACTAGAGCACGCGAAGTCGCCAGTGGGGGCAGTAGTGGCGGCACAGTATTACAAAGCATCGAATACAGTAAGAATTGGCATTTGTGATGGTGGCATTGGTATTCGTAAATCACTAGGAGCCTCCTGGCCGACATCGAACGATATCGAGGCCATCAAACTCGCCTTGGCACCCGGGATCACAGGGACAACTCGCCGCGAGGGGGGTACTGAGACAAATGCCGGTGCTGGCTTGTTCTTTATTAAGTCGATGGCAAGTGTCAGCCGTAACTATTTTCTGCTCTACAGCGGGACTGGTCTGTATAAGCTACTTCTTCGGCGCCCGACGAAGCGTTTTCCGCGGCTGTATGCTGACCCGTCACGAGATCGGCACGCCGAGACCAACGCAGCGCCACAGTTTGATGGGACCCTTGTAGCAGTCGACTTGTCGCTTGATCAGACAGACCAGTTTCAGGATTTGTTGCGAGTGATTCGCAGGACGTATAGCGATGCAGTAAAAGAGCGGCGCAAGGCACGTTATAAAAAGCCACAATTTTTGTAAGGAGGGCACATGGATATAATAATTAAAGAACATGTCGGCGACTTTGGTGAGAATAAAGATGTCGCACGTGATTTGCGGGTGCAGAAGATTATGCCCGCACTGAAACGCGGTGAAACGGTTCGTCTTGACTTTGAAGGGGTGAGCGGCGCCACCCAGTCATTTATCCATGCTCTTATCAGCGAAGCAATCCGCAAGTATGGCGATGACGTGTACGATCGACTTTTATTTTTGAACTGTAGTGAAGTAGTCAAAGAAGTTGTGGGCATCGTGGCTGATTATATGCAGGAGAGCGAGTGATGAGGAGTAGGCGATTGCAGATTGATGTGCGCGTGGGCGATAATTAGGGAGAAGTGTGGTGGATGACCAGAAGGCTGTAGAGCAATTTCTAAAAGACTGCCAGTTCATGACAATTGCGGTAATTGATAATGGTGAGCCGTGGGCAGTCCCAGTTCATATTGCACGCCGCGAGGGGATGCTGTTTGAATGGGATTCTAGCACTGAGGCAGTACATTCACAGGCGATCGAAGCTCATCCGCGTATAGCTTTGTCTATGTTTCGTTTGACGGATGGTGAGGTGAAAGAGTTCGGGTTCTATGCGCAGGCAACCGCAAAGAAATTGACTGAGATTGGTAACGGTCGCGCGCGATACCAGGCAATCGTCGACCGAGCATGGATAAATGATGAACGACATGTAAAGCATGAGATTGATGTAGTCGGGAGCAAGAAGGCGTAATGGCAAAAAACGATAAACCGTTTTTTGTAGGCGTAAAGGGGCTCATTATCCGCGGCGGCAAGATGCTCCTGCTGCAGGCGAATAAAACGAATCATGCGGTGCCAACCCCTCCTTATGGGGATTTGCCAGGCGGCAAGATACAGCATGTCATGACTGAAATCGATACATTGCAGCGAGAGGTACGAGAAGAAACAGGTCTTCATATAGATACAAATCAGGAATATGTTGACACTGTCATGTGCGTCATGATGCGCGACTTGAATCCGGAGAATTTATTGGTCTGATGCTACGGACTTACCGTGTGCAGCCAGGTGAGGGTGGTGTTGTAATTAGTAACGAGCACATAGTCTTCGATTGGTTTACACCAGAAGAAATAAGTGAATTGCTGACGAATAAGTATCCAAAAGAATTTTGTGAAAGGATTACATTGCTCGCATGAACGAAGAAATCATTGCAAAAGGCAAGTTGTTTGAACTCGTGCAAACGACTCAAGAGGACGGGCGAGTGTTTGAAGTAGCGCGACGCGCACCAGGGGTGCGTGTGATCATTGTTGACGATACAGAAAACAAGATTTTGCTCACCAAAGAATTTCGTCACGAGCTAGGCAAATGGGACTGGCGTTTACCTGGCGGGAAAGTGTTTGACACGCTGGATGAGTTTGCGATGTTTCGTACGAGTGGCGCCAGCATCGTAGAGGCAGCAAAAGCTAAAGCGATTGCCGAAGCGCGCGAAGAAGCAGGTGTCGAAATTGAGGACGTCGAGTATATCGAGAGATCGACGCTCGGTGCGACGGTCGAGTGGGATTTGTACGTGTTTGTGACTCACAAATGGCGCATGAGTCTAGTTGGCCAAGAGCTGGAGGTTGGTGAGATGATTGAGGCCGAAGTGTGGGTGAGTTATGACGAAGCAAAGCGAATGATACTAGCGGGCGACATGAAAGAAGGTCGCATTGCACTAATACTCCTGCAGTGGCTAGAATTAGCATCTTGACGTCGAGACGCTTTGACGCTATAATGGCAGACATGAGTAATACAACGACCCGCGAGCCTATAGAGAAAACAACCCTTTATCTACAGCCAGCAGTGAAAAAGTTTTTGCAGCATAAAGCTGTCGAGGAAAATTCATCAATGTCTGAGATTGTAAATGATATGGTGGAAGACATGCTCGATAGTATTTGGCTAGCGAAAAATAAAAAGCGGATCATGGCAGAGGGCACGGTAACTTTTGAGGAAGCACTGGCGGAAGCAGGGCTGACGTACGATGACTTACGAGGTTAGAATCGAGAGAAGCGTCTCGAAACAGCTCGCAAAATACGACAAACAAACTTCGACGCGTATCTACACATATATATGGCGCTTAGCGGAGAACCCGCGCCCATCTGGCGTCAAAAAGCTGGTCGGTCGTTCTGATTGGCGTATACGTGTCGGTGATTATCGGGTGATGTATGAGATCAACGATCGTATTGTGACGGTGATCGTCGTCAAAGTCTCGCACCGCAAGGATGCGTATCGATGAAACACCTCATACTCATAGGACTACTGCCGTCAATCGTGATCGTATGGTTTGTGCTACGGCGGGTGCCTCGCAATTCGGCCAAGTCGCTGAGTCAGCATATTGCAACAGACGCCTCCGTTATCACTGTAGCGCGGGTGATGATCACATTGGTTGCAGTGATGGTGGCAGCGTGGTATTTCGGCTGGTACACTAGTGTGCACCGCACCTTTATGGTCCAAGCTATCTTGTTGGGGGCGATATGCCTACTGGCGGTCCTCATGGCATTTGTACCGCATCACCAGGGTCGTAAAGCCGGTATACTACACGTTGTATTTGCGTGGCTGTACGCATGGATGTTGATACCATTGGTCGTCACCCTAGCACTGACAAGTGAAACGACGACAGCACGGGTGACAATCGGGCTGTTGGCTGCGTGGCAGTTGTGTAGCGCATGCCTCTACCTGTTATATCCGCCGGTTAGACGACACTTCTTTCAGTACGAGCTATCATTTATTGGGGCCTTTGCGGTTGCGATGTTAATCGCGACGTATGTAGGGTAAAGTACATACTATACATATGACCGATCAAGATTTTTTGCGCATCGCAACCGAGGTGGGCAATCGTAAAGCAAAGCCCTACAATTTTGGTGCGGTGGTTGTGAAAGAGGGAGAGATTATTGCCGAATCTGAAAGTAGGGTCCACGAGACCAATGACCCAAGCGCTCATTCAGAAGTGTTGGCGTTACGCAAGGCAGCGGAAGTACTCGGTACCTACCAGCTCGGTGGTACCACGATGTACAGCAGCCACGAGCCATGCGTCATGTGCTTTTCATGCGCGCTATGGGCAAATGTTGATCGAATCGTCTATGCAATCCCGGCGGCTGAACAAGAAGATTTCATGTACGAATTTCGTGACATACACCTTGATGAGCTTGCGAAGCATGTGCTTCGAAAGGGTATAGTAGTTGACCACATTACACTGTCGGAGGTGGCGCAGGATGTCCAAGCAAAATAGCCAAACCATCGGTACCTACAACAAAAGCATCGAGGCGTATGTGAACCGGGATATGACGCGCTCGCGCGAGGGGTTTTATAACGATTGGCTCGACGATGTCTTTCGCGATGTGCCACAAAACGCACATATTTTAGAAGTAGGCAGTGCCCAGGGAAGAGATGCGGGGTATCTTGCAGGCAAGGGCTATACGGTACAAGTCACCGATGTGTCGGATGGCTTTTTGGAGTATTTACGACAGCAGGGCTATTCACCGCTACGCCTGGACATTATCACGGAAGTTCCTGAGGGTAAATGGGATATCGTGTATGCGAGCGCGGTCTTCTTGCATTTTACCGACGAGGACTTTTCATCTGCACTACGGAACATCCACACTGCGCTATTAGACGGCGGTAAGCTGGCTTTTTCGGTGATCCAGGGAGATGGAGAGCTCACAAAAGACCAGCAGCTGGGGATGCCCCGCTATTTTCGCTACTATCAGCCTGATGAGCTAAAGCTCCTGCTGCAGCAGGCTGGACTGGCTATTAGCGATTTGCATACAGCAGACTTCAAAGACAAAACATGGCTGTACGTGACAGCAGAGAAAGTAAATCATGAAAATTAGATTCAAAAAACTACACAAAAACGCTGTACTGCCACAGTACCAGACAGCCCAGGCCGCAGCGATGGATATAGTGGCGTGTATCGACAGTCTGGTGACAATTGCACCACACGAACGAGCGATTATCCCGACAGGATTTGCTATGGCGCTCCCTGCTGGCTATGAGGCGCAGATTCGTGCACGCAGTGGCTTGGCGGCAAAGCACGGCATCATGCCAGCAAATGGTGTCGGGACGGTTGATGCAGACTATCGCGGGGAAGTGGGAGTGATCTTGCTCAATACGAGCAATGAGCCCTTTGTGGTGGAGCCAAGCATGCGTATTGCTCAGATGATCGTGCAGCAGTACGAAACAGTCGAGTGGCAAGAAGTCGAACATCTTGACGAAACAGCGCGAGGCAAGGGTAGTTACGGCAGCACCGGCACGACGTCCTAATTCTTGTACAGAGCAACAACCTACAGACTATCAAGCAAACCCGTGCACCGCGGCACCTTATACGTGATACGTCGCAAAAACTTACAGGGTTACACCCTGCAACAGATACGAAGTTACGAGCACTGTTGCAGAAGTGAGGAATGATAGATTATAGTGGTGGTATGCCGAGGAAAAATTTGGTCCGAAATTATGGCGAGGGGCAATATTATCATGTCTACAATCGAGGGGCGAACAAAAGCGACATATTTCGTGACGAAGATGACTATCTCTACCTGCTGCATCTGCTGAAGATATATCTTTCTAATGAAGAGTCAAAAGACGAGCAGGGGAGACCAAGAAAGAACTTCTCTGAGCAGGTTGAGCTCGTCGCGTATTGCCTCATGCCAAATCACTTGCATATGCTTCTCTACCTTCGTGAGCGAGAGGGGATCACGGCGCTAATGCGCAGTGTCATGACCGTCTACTCGATGTACTTCAACAAAAAATATCGACATTCGGGTACGGTGTTTGAAAGCACATTTCTGGCATCTTCTGTATCAAGCAATGAATATCTGTGGCACGTTTCACGATATATTCATCTCAACCCGATCGATATCGGCCAGAACTATCGGCAGTATTCCTATTCGAGCATCGGCTATTTCCTCGGATCGAAATATGCCAAATGGCTTCATCCTGAACATTTGGTGGCGACCGAAGCCGAGAGGGCATCGTATAGTCTGTCTCTCCGCGACGGAGTCGACCACCACAGGCTGTATAAAATCCTACGCAAAGAGCTCGCCAACTAGCCCCTGGTGCATCAGTGATCGTATCTCCTCATCTGTTGCAGGGTGTAACCCTGTAGTTCCCTGTAGTTTGAGTGTCGTAGTCTGTTCGGAGGGACCGAGGGTCAAGAAAGGGCAAGGAACGGGCTCTTTTTGTTTCCCGTGTCTGTCTAGCTGGCAAAAGCGCTCGTAGGTACAGTAACGTGGGCTCTTTGTAGATACGCTCGTCTGGTTGCGGCGGCGTGCAGTAGGCCGTTGATCGCCGTCGCAACAGCGTCGGGATGGAGCCGCAACAAATGCCCAGCACCTTCGACGGGCACGAATGTCGCATCAGGGATCGCGACGCTTAGCGCATGCGAGTCTTTGTGAGGCACGAGTCTGTCGTGTGTGCCGCTGACGACAACAGTAGGCACGCGGATTTCGTTTGTCCTACTCGCAAGCAGCCGTGCTGCTTGCATGAGTGCGAGACTTTGCAAGACATTCCCTGGATTATCTTCATAGGTGGTCTGTATCAGGTTATTGAGCTCGTCTTCTGCCAACGACCCGGCACGTAGCCGCTCATCTCCAAATATGCCATACGCCAAGCGAGCTCGCTCACCCGGCTTCGTCAAAAAGGCGAATGCCTCTAGGGTCACCTCCACGCTGCCTACGCCAGTTGAGCCCGATGTCAGCACCAAGCCGCTACACAAATCTGGCTGCTCGACTGCAAGTCGCTGGGCTATAGCGGCGCCCCAGGACTGACCTTCGACGAGAGGGTATTCAATGCCTTGCTGCTCAAGCGCTCCGCAAAGCGCTTCGACATAATCATCTATCAGTAGTATAGGACGCTCAAAGATATGCCGAGCAAACCGCGCACCACGAAGGTCGACACTATAAACATCTCGTGTGTTGACCCTATGAGCAACCGGGTCTTCACTGAGGGGTTGCCCAAACCCAAGTACACTTACAAATGGAAGATCATAGAGACCACGAGGGTTGTGGTAGTGCCCCAGCCTGACGCCGTTGTCACACTCGATGACCGCTGGTGCTGCCTCAGTCACTCTGGATACTTTTCGGCCTTTATGCATATGGCTATAAGACTACACCTCCAGGGAAAATTCTGCAAGCGCTAACCATGAGCGGTTGATTGACTTTTTGGCTATTTCGTGCTACCATAAGGTGAAAGAATCACCAAAAACAAAAAAGCCATGCCCACCACACCTGACACAGCACGCCCAGAGCAACAAAGCGCCCGAGACAGATCGTATCTCCAAGGATACGGCATGGCTATTCTGCGTGCCATGACGGCCAGCAACCAATTAAATGCGAGAGGTCCCGAGCGTGAGGGCGCGAAGCGCTTCTTTACAGGCAAAGACGTGTTGCGCTATATTCCTGATGTAGAGGACTGGGATGGCTATGGTCTCATAGCAGAAACGACTGCGCGCAACGTAGTTAAGATGGCTCACAAGGCAAATATTGTGCTGGACTATGACGACGCCCAAGTTCTTGCGGGCGACATCGAACGGATGGCAGAGGCTGCGGAGTATCCAAAAGAAAGAAGTTACCAAGAGGGGATTGCACGGCTTTTGACGTCACACGGGGCGGACTATGGTGCGCACTATCTGAGCGATGATTTTATTGTCGAGCTGCAAGACATGGCTCAGGAGTATCCTTCTCTCGAACTCGCGATCGGTAATTATTATTCAGTGCGTGAGTTGCTCCAACACATGCAGTCAAATAGCGACCCGATGCCCTCTGTCAAACGTGCCGTTGAGCGTTCTATCGAAGTGGCCAAGGACAAAAAAGCATATGTCGAGGCGCTAGATGGTGACAGCGAGGTGAGCGAAGCGTTTCTCACTGGCCTCACAGACAAAATCATTCTGCACGTTATGACCCGCATGCCAGACGCTGCCGATACGTCTCTAGCTGAAGCATCAAAAGCTTTTCTGGAAGTTGAGGCGCTGTACCCCCTGACGGCAATGTATGCCTCACAGTACGTTGTGCGCAAACTACTCTATGCCACAACGGACGATGCCCGTAGGCGTGCAACTGAAGCGGTCGCACAATGTGAAAGCCTGGCACGATCACTGATGAGAGATGGCCTCAGTGAGCAGGCTGCTGTGCACCGAGCGACGATTTTGGCACATGGCGACACGAGACGTCTGTCGACAATCCGTAATGGCGAAGGAGTAGATCGTTTCACGCGTACTCACAGCGGGGCAGCAGTTCGATCTGGGCGTGAAGTAGAGGCTCGCAAGCAGGGGGCGATAGATCGCGGTCTCATCGATCCGAAGAGAGACGCCGCAGTTGCGCAGCTCGGTATCGTCTACCGCGATGCACTATACGACATCGATGAGTCTGATATAAATGACGACCAGAAGATAACATACTATGAGCAGCTTCGCACGATGCGCGACTCATGGGACTCGTTTACACGTCGTTTCGAGGACGTTTTTGGGGACAAAATGTCTCAAAATGCTCGAAATCTGTTCAACATCACAGTCGTGCGGGGCAGCCTCTATGCCATGAAGTATGGTATCGATCATCCCGAAACACCCCAGGTGGTGTCAATGGGCTCAAAACAGGTTGCGGTGACAATGGATATGCGTAAGCTCATGCTAGCAAATGCGCTGCTTGCTGACGGCCTTGAGGGCTGCGACAAGATAGAGGTGCATCGTACAGGTGAGGCCACCGAGCATGACAACGTCGAGCTCGGTCTCGTCGATGGGACTAATGGACAGACGATGCTGTTGACGAAAGCGCGCCGTGCGCCAGCGCATACCTACGTCGAGCACGGTAGTTCTCCGCGGATCAATATTATCAATGGCGTCAGCGGACTGAGCCCTTCGTCGGTTGCGTCTGAACGCGAACAAAATGCGCTTAGTATACGGTTTGATCTCGATGATGATGGCCAGCTTCGTCTCGATATTGGCGGCAAAACCGACAACCCAAATACACCAGATTTCCTCGTGGCTCAAATGATAAGCCTGGGTCTTTGGTATTACGCTCAGATTCATGGCGGTGAGGCGTCGGATTACCATACCGATATTCAGCCTATGAGTGAAGACGAGTTTGCAGCAGTAGTGGAGCGATTTCGTGCGGCAGTGAGGATAGACGGTACTGCGCTTAATGTGCCTTTCGCGCCTCGGCCAGCTTCTCTACAAGATCAGCGCGCTGGTCAAATTCATATCGTGCGCCAACCCGAGCCAGCTCGAAAACCTGCCGCATAGCATCGGCGATGTGGGGGTTATCGATAATCACACCGGTCAGTTCTTCGCCATACGAGATGAAGCTTGTGCGAGAGCCATAAATATCGATTTCCACAGGGGCTGTATAGCATTCGGCAGGCATGAATTGTCGCGTGAGGAGCTTTTCGGCATCTTTTGCAGGGTCCATGTTGCTATCATCCATAAATGGCGTGAGTGCATTGACTGGTATGCTGCGCTTCATACGATTAGCAATAAAATCCCTCAAAATCTCTTTTCCAAAGAACTTCTTCTCATTGGGAGTACGTATGAGGTACATCGGCTGTTTCTGAGCAAGAATATCTTCGTAGATTTTAACCTGGCCATCACGGCCTTTGAGGTATCGCACGCCAGGCATTTCAGCTTTCTCGTAGTAGTAGTCGATGAGCTCACCAAGGCCGTTTTTGAGGGTTTGCTCATCTCGTTGGATGATTTTGCGGCGTTTTTCGGCAAGCAGCTCAAGTGCAGAGGGGTGGGTGGGGGAGTAGATGGCTTTTGAGGCGTCTTTTTTGGTGGCGAGGCCGAGGGTGACGAGCTTGTCGCAGATCATATAGGCGTTGGTGCGGGATTCACCCGTCTGTTCTGCGAGAGCCGTCGGAGAGAGTGTGCCGTGCTCGATAAGGGCGAGATAGCTTTTGGCTTGGCTTTCGGTCAGGCCAGCTTTGCGTACTAGTGACAGGAGAGGAGTGGTGGCTTCGGGTTGCATTTGTGTCCAATATAGCACAGATAAAGTAGTTTGTCAATATTAGTTTGACAAAATTGCTCTGTATTCCACCTCTGTTAATCTAGTAGTATGCCATAACATTATTGACAATTTATACAACTAATGCTATGATTTACACAGTTGATCGAGCCTGCATTCACCCCTCAATCAGGACACTCTCGTCTAAAATCAATCCTTTCTCTTT
>CAZRRY010000010.1:0-31476 GCA_964602775.1 uncultured Candidatus Saccharibacteria bacterium
CACCGAAAAAGCCGCCCGACAGGGCGACCGTTTCCGAAATTGTGCTGATTTGGTGATCCCACCGGGAATCGAACCCGGATTGCCAGGATGAGAACCTGGTGTCCTAACCGTTAGACGATGGGACCATTTAATATATAAGATAACTGAAAGTTGCGGCTGCAATCAAGCGTTGGTGTCGGACAGCCTGGTGTCCTAGTCACGTCCCGCGACCCCGCGAGTCAGTCCCATGAGCATAGCTCATGCGTGACATCGCCTTGCGTAGCGCCACTGGCGCCCCTCACGTTAGACGATGGGACCAAATTTCGAGAGAGAAGCGGCAAAAATTAGCTTGCTCATTTTTGTGCTTTTCCGAGAAATTGGGGTCACATATGGCAGTTCAGCTGACATATGGGGCTATGCGCTTCTCGCTTTCATCATTTGTCCGAAGCGTTGAAGTCCGATATGGTGACCATATGATCCATATGGGATTTATACTACAAATGTGCTTTTCGATAGTAGCAAAACAGAGGCAATTTGTCTAGTGAAGTCCAGGCACGAGTGGCGCGACGCGTCGCTTGTAAGATGCCCAGCCGGCTTTGCGAGCGGCACGCTTTTCGGCTTGCGGTAGGCCAGAGATAAAGACGATAAGATAGGTCAAGGCGAGTGGTCCGCCAATCCCCACCCACCCATGCTCAGTATCTAGCGCTATCACGGCAAGTCCCCACCACTGCATCAGCTCACCCAGATAATTTGGATGGCGGCTCACACTCCAAAGACCACTCGTCATCAGCGTGCCTGGCTCGCGCTTCAGGTGCATCTTAAGTTGATGATCGGCAACTGCTTCGATCATAAAGCCAAGTAGCCAGATGAGCGCACCAGCGACACTCCATACCGACCAGCGCGAGTCAACCTCTAGATTGATATGCACCACCGGAATGCTCACGACCAAGATGAGAAAGGCCTGCACAACAAAAATTCGCATGTAGGTACCGAAAGCCGCGTCGTGCTTCCACGCCCGTCGTAATTCCGTATATCGCGGATCTTCCTGTTTACTTCGGCGAAATCGCTGATAAATATGCCACGACAATCGACTACCCCAGATCACTATGAGGATAGTCACAAGAGTTTGCGGATCCCACCTGAACTTTTGGCCGTGCTGCAACAAAAATCCAACAATTGCAATTGTAATGCCACTCATTCCCCACCCAATATCGACAATATCGTAGCGCGCATGGCGCTTGGCATAACTATACAGCACCGACATGAGCGCGAGCGCCGCCAAAAAACATATTGTCATGCGAGCAATCACACTGAGGAACATCCCGTGCTGCCACAGTGTCCAGAAGCAGCTGCATGCATATAATAAAAATATGATACCAAAGACGATTGTCGCTCGTGCTGTCGCTTGCTTGGTCATAAGATAGCCGTAGCAGTCTGGTCAGAAGCGGACATGTTTGCTACTATCTCGAGAAGTTTTCGCGGCGTGATCTCGGCTTTTATCAGGTAGGCGTCGACATGGTGTTCCATGACGGCGCGTGACTCTTCGTCTTGGTCAAAATTGGTCATGACGATGATTTTGCTAGTCGGTGCCAGGTTTTTTTCGCCGCCTCGGAGGTGTTGCAGGACCTCAGTGCCGCGTTTTTCTGGGAGCATAATATCGAGCAAAATGAGGTCATAGGGCTTGTTGGTCGCCGCCTCGATCGCGTCATTGCCGTCGATGATCCAGTCTACCTCGTAGCCTTCGTGTTTGAGCGCGCGTACGTACATTTCGCCGATAAATCGGTCGTCTTCGACAACAAGAATTGAGGTAATCATATCGTTAGTATACCATTGGAAGTTCTAAGTTCTAAGTTCCGAGTTCTGAGTTTATCCTCTGAACTTAGCGTGATTTTTGATCCAGCCCTGGTTACTCGAGATGAGCCCGGCATTGGTGAAATCGTTTGCCTGTAGTTTGTCGGCAACTGACGCGTAGATCGGTACGCTAAACGAAAAGGTCGAGCCCTGGCCTTCGACACTAGTGACCTCAATTGACCCTCTGTGGCTTTCGACGATCGCTTTACAGATATAGAGCCCGATTCCCGTACCTGCTACCGTCTCGCGCGAGCGATGGGAGCGATAAAATTTATGAAACAGATTGCCGACGACATTTGCCGGAATACCGATGCCATTGTCGGTGACTGATACTTTGACAAACTGTCCATCGACAGCTGCCGATACCGAAACAGCGCCACCCTCATTTGTGTATTTGATAGCATTGTCGACTAAATTAGCAATCACCTCACCGATGCTCGAGCGGTCAATCGCCACTGTCGGTAAGTCGGGCGGGATAGCTACGGCAAGCATGCGGCGCTGAGAAGATGCCCTGAGCGCGAGATCGTCTTTGACTGTGTCATAGACGGCGGCAATCGTGTCTTCCGCCAGGTGAACTTTGAGGTGACGCCGGTCATATTTGCTGGCATTGAGAATGTTGTTGATATACCCCGTCAAGCGGTTGGCGCTAACGATGAGGCGACTCATAAGCTCTTTTTGGTCGGGAGCCAGCTGTTCGCCTAGCTCAATATCCAGAACATCGAGATAGCCACGAATCACCGTAATCGGACCGCGCAGTTCATGCGCTGCAAACGAGATAAAATCAAGATCTTCATCCTCGGGTTTGTAGGTGTCGGTGGCATCAAATAGCACCAAAATCACTTCAGCATCACTTCCCTTTTCGTAATTTGCACTGATATTGAAGACGCGTCGGTCTTCATCACCCACTATTCTGTCGGCTACCCGATACCACGTTTTCTCTGCATGGACAGCTGAGTTGCGGCACTGCGCGAGCCAGTCGTCAAACGCTGCCGCGGGGTCAAACAGCAGCGTTAGTTCTCTTTTGCCATCTTCGAGTTGGCGTAGTGGTGCAGCGCGGTTGGCATAGCGGATAGCACCATCACTTCCCAGTACGACAACTCCAGCTTTGCTATGAGACAGCGCATCGACTACGGCGGCACCCTCACTGGTATCTGCCTGAGTGGGCTGAGTCCGATCTTGCGAAGCGGCTTTTTCGTACACAAACTGGAGCACCTCGCGAAAGCCGTCTTTTGCATAGCGAGGAGCGTTAGGGTTCGCCAGCGCGTAGCGTGGCTTTTCGCCAGCCACACTGGTAATTGTGTTGGTGAGGTCACGGAGTGGTACCAGAAGTTGCAATACTAAAATACTATTGAGTGGGACGATCACGAGCATTGTAGCCATGATAGTGATCCAAAACCCCATCGATGCGGCCGAGACACCTCCAACCAGTAGTGATAGCGCGATCACAAGAATAATCGCCAGCTGCATGCCGATTGTCACAAAAAGTGCCAGTTTTTTGTAGCGCGGCCAGTAGTCGCGAATCAACGGTCGGGTTTTTTGGTTTGTGGGCACTACTGCCACGTGACACTCCCCGTGCCGTTCGGTATGGCAGTTATCCACGTTTGGCCACGGTTGAGTGCAATCGGCTTGCCGGCTGCATCGACAAATGTGAGCTGCTCGGAGCGACTGTTTTTGTGCCAGGTTGCCTCTGTCGCAGTACCATTCTGGAAGACAGTCGCGCTGCCGCTCCCACTCGTGGTGATACTTTCTCGCCAGCCATCTTCAAAAACCTGGCTCATAGCGACTTTCATGGCAATCACCACGGCCGGCGCGAGTCGCCCCTCTTCGCGGTCATTACTTGGCTGGCCACCGATACTGCGTAGGTAGGTGTTGCTAGTGGCATCATAATCATAGTGAGTATTGTAGAGTGCGCTGCTGATCGTCATGTCAATACTTTTGGCGGTCGCTGTCGCGGCAGGCTTGCCGTCGGCACGAGGAAATCCGGCGAAGGTGCTGGTGGTGTACTGCTTGTTGGCGTTCAGAGCATCGAGCTTTTCGAAACTGGTGTAGACATTGTGCGGCGCGTAGCGGTCGCTCGCTCGCCAGTAGTAGGCAGCGTTAAAAAACTGGTCGATATCACGGTAATTCCCATTGCGGACTTCGGCGAGTGCGGCGGCACTCCCGCCGATATGGGCAATGCTGGCGTTGTAGGGCGCGGCCCAGTCGACATAATACATGCGGACACTACGAACTGGTCCGATGAGCTGTGGTTTCGCTTCTTGGTAGACAGCCAAAAACCGTGTAATGCCGCCTTCGGCGATCGCCTCGTAGACCACGCCCGCTTGTTTGAGGCCACTCTGCGGCCGCGCGTCAGGGCTGTTCTCGATCATGATGGCAGTGACGGCTTGTTTGGTGACTGCTTCATTTTTGACTTCTATACCAGTCAGTGGTGAGTAAAATGTTGGTGCGGGAGGTGCGGACTTTTTGGCGACTTTTATAGGGGTAGTGTCAACTTTTGCTGGTGCTGTTACGTAGTAGGCAGCCGCAGCAACGCCAAGTCCAAGCAAGATGATACACGCGCTCAAGCTACCCCAAAAAGCCCAGGGGTTGCGGTATTTCCAGGCTTTTAGTTTTTGTAGATGGTATTTGTGTCTATGTGGAGCGGCTGGCTCTTCCATGATGGTTATGATTATAGCATGAGTTGGCAGGTGTAGGTAGTGAATGCTAGAAGGAGCACTACGACGAGAATCTAGTAAATACAACATGGTAAAGAGCGAGTTTGCTAATGGTACAATACCTTTAGCACAGGGGTTGCGGCGAGTAGGGATGGGGAAAAGGAAATAAAATGGCAGATTGTGTCAATAAAAAAGATAGACACTACTCTTGTGGTGTTCGTGCTTGAGGTGTGAGGGGTCGGCAGGTATACTAAATACCAAATGAAAGCGGCAAAAAGTCACTTATATCGAGAGATACTGCGCGGCATCACTGAGGAGACGACAAAAAGCGGACAGACTCCTTACGAGGCATACGTCACTCTTCAGGCCGAAGCTGGGCGTTATGGGCTTGGGCGCGTTGCGTACCTCAGTAGCGCCATCACCTCGGGAGGTCATGCTCGTGATGCCGAACTAAAGGATCACATTGGCACTGTAATTGCGCGCAATACCGCGTCGGCACTTCTGATGGCAGAAGGACTGTATGAGTCACGCCAGCTCGATCCAACCAGCTCGATCGAGGCAGTTGCGCTCGGAGCAATCCCGGGATGGCGGCAAAGCGACTATATGACATTTTGGTTAATGGTGATGAGCGGCCTACCGAGTACGGGTGTGGGTGTGGCGCAAACTGCAAAAAAATTTGAACATGATTTTGAGCGTGAACTCGAAAAAGCTGAGGTCGATATGTCGGTGTATAATGACTCGAAGTTGCCACCAGAAGAACGGGTTCGCCAGTATTTTCATCATGCTCAAGTATTTGCATCTGTCGCGACCGAGGGCTACGAGCTTGATCCTGTCAAAAAGCTCGTGCGTCTCGTCGACCCGCAGACTTCACTCGGCGCTCAGACAGAAAAAGTATTTGCGGGGCTGCTTGATATCTCCACCTACAATGTGTCGTTCGCTGCACTCGGCTCTGCGCCGCAAGTTGAAGGTGGGTTACCCGAAAGACTTGTCCATGATGCAGACAGACTCGTTGCCTTTGGTGCTCATGTTTTTTCACTCGAACGGCGCCAGATGCTTGTGCTTGTTCCGGAAGCTGAAACAGCGGCGTAACCTATAGCTTAGCTACACAAATTACCACGATGAGAGTCGCGCGAGCGTCTTGTCTTTGCCGAGCAATGCGAGTGTGTCATTGAGTTGGGGGCTAAATGGCGCCCAGGTGGTGACGATACGGATGAGACTAAACAGGATGCCGGGTTTTTGGCCGGTGATTTCGAGCAGCTGATTGAGGGTAGTCTGGATCGATTCGGGAGTCCAGGTTTCAAGTGTTTCAAACTCGGTTTTGACTATCGTTAACAGATCAGAAATTTCCTCTGATGAGAGTTTTTTGAGCTGTTTATTGTCGGTAATGAGCGTGTCGTTTCGCACTGGCTCTTCGAAGAAATAGCTAGTGAGGCTCGGTAAATCTTTCAATGTTTTAAGTCGATCTTGCGCGAGTGCGAGCACTTGCTTTTTGTAGTGTTCGGGGGCTTTTTTGGCGGCTTCTGGCCAAAAGAACTCAACTCTCGCGTAGAGTTCGTCGACTGGCAACTCACGGATAAAGTGCCCGTTCATCCACAACAGGCGTTTTTCATCGAAGCGTGCCCCGCTGCGCTGGATACGGTCGAGACTGAATTTTTCGATGAGCTCTTGCTTGGTAAATACTTCTTGCTCGGTGCCATCATTCCAGCCCATGGTAGCGATAAAGCTCATCATGGTTTCAGGCAGGTAGCCGTCGCGAATGTAGTCAAGCACGTCTTTGGCACCATCACGCTTACCTAATTTTTTGTTCCCCTGCTCATTCATGATATGGGGCATGTGGGCGAACTTTGGAAGCGCTAGTTTTTTGCCACTCGCTTGCTCGTCATTCAAATCTTCAGAAACGGCTTCGCGCCCGAAATCTGTTGATCCGCCGTCAGCAGCTAACGGGGCCGCAGATGTTTCTGAAGATTTGATGGCTCGCGTCTCGCTAGCATGTGCCATGTCAAAGCCAAGTGCTTCATAAAGTGCGAGGTAGTTTGGCATGCTGCTGATAAATTCTTGGCCGCGAATGACATGGGTAATTTTCATCTCGGCATCGTCGACGATATGCGCAAAATTATAGGTGGGATAGCCGTCGGATTTCATCAGAATAATATCGTCGATCACCTCTGGGCTGGTGGTAATGTCACCCATCACTTCATCGTGGTAGGTATAGCTCTTTGGAGTTGATTTGAACCGCAGCGGCTGCGTGCCATCCCAGGCTGGCGGATTCTCGGGGCGATAATTGCGATAGAGAAAGGCTCTTTTGTTGGCTTGCGCCTCGTCGCGAAAAGCTTGCATTTGCTCAGGCGTGTATGGGTCGGCATAGGCCAGGCCTTTTTCGATGAGTTTTTCTGCCCAAATTTTGTAGCGGTCGAGGCGTTCGCTCTGGGTGTAGGGGGCAAAGGGGCCACCGATATCAGGACCTTCGTCGTACTGGATACCAATCGTCTTGAGACTAGCAATCAAGTGCTCCTTGCTGCCATCGATAAGCCGCTTGCGGTCGGTGTCCTCGAGCCGCAGGACAAATGCGCCATCCTTTGATTGGCGCGCCAGTAAATACGCAAACAAAGCGGTGCGAATACCACCAACGTGTAAATAGCCAGTAGGGCTAGGGGCGAAACGAGTGCGAACGATCATGAGACTAGTATAACAGATACCAGAAGGTGCAGCTTACCCACTGTAATTTATGGTAAGAAATGTGGCAAATTCATCAGAATTTACTTCTGTGAATTTGCTATAGCTGAAGGGAAAAAGCCCAGCCAGACAAAATGTATTTCATTTTGACTGCGCGATAATCGAGCGGTCAGCGAGATTATATGATGAACCCAAGAAAACCAGCTTAAAAGAATAGTTTTCTTGGCGTGAAGCTATCTAGGAAAAAACCGCAGGTTTTGTCCTATAAGTGCAGCGTCCTACATACTCGTCGCGATGCGTTCGATTTGATCAGGCGAGAGTGTCGCATCACCCGTGATCGTGTAGAGGATACCGCCATTGACCCAGGCAGCGTTGCGGTCGTAGGTGTAGATAGTCAGGCCGTTAACCGAGCTCGTTTCGTAGTTGTCGCCAACTTTTGGCAAGATATAGCTCTCGAGGAGTGCCGACGAGTCCCAGCCGGATTTTGTTTGGTCGACAGTAAAGCTGGTCGGGCTAGCATTTGAAGCGAACTTCATACTGACATTTCCCTGTTGGAACGCCACCGGACCACTGAGGCTATAGCCAGATGGTTGGTAGGCAGGATATTTGGCATTGATCCCCGCTTGTGCTGCCGCAATACGGGTGCTGAGCATCGGCATATTGAGGTACGTGAAATACGCACCAAGCAGCAGCAGGCCGAGTGCACCAGAGGCAAGACCAGCGAGGCGATGGACAGGGCGTCGTGCTCGACGCTTGACGTCTTTTGGTCTGTTGGTTGGCATGGCCGCAGTGGCATGTTCAAGCGCTTCTTTTTTGAGGACATGCGACGGTTTGACAGTTCTTGGAGCTGGTTTTGCGATGCGCTGTGCGGCAACTTGTGTCAGCCGGTGAGGAGTCGGTGCGATATCGCTAATCACCGCAGTCTGTTGCTTGGACTTCGCCACAGTGGTTGGTGCGAAGCGTTTGACGGTCGGGTGCTGCTGAGGTGAGGCTGGTGGGGTGATTTTTTTGCGGACGGTGACGACCTCTGGAGTAGAGGCGGCAGGAGCTACCACGGCGGTTCTTTTGTCTTTTTGGACATATTTGCGGTTGAGGGTGCGAGATTTTTGAGGCTGGGCATGGACAGATCGTGCGGCGCGCGCAGTCGAACTCCCCTGGCCGCGCTCGGTGCGCAGTGGCATACCTGACTTTTTGTCGTAGACGACGCCACGGACCGTGACTGTTGATTCGCTCATATTGCCCCTTATTTATGCGAGCTACCCTGCTCGTGCTTATTTCTATCATAGAGGAGTCGCCTCGCGTTGACAAGTGCTTTCCCCCTCTGTCCTCGTGGTGGTATACTATGAGCTACATGCATCCAAAAATCAGCAAACGTCGCAAACAAGCGCAACTCACGTTTATCTACGCTCTCATGGTCGTTGTGATCGCTGTATCAGCTGTGATTTTGCTGCTGGTGATTCAAGGCTACCGCTATAATCGCTACGATGGAAAAGTCGAGCAAGGTGGTCTGGTGCAATTTGACTCTGACCCAGATGGTGCAACGGTGACACTCGATGTGGTGGATTTGGCCAGCAAAACGCCAAGCAAAATCACTGCCACTGCTGATACGCATACCGTTACCATGAGCAAGGAAGGCTACGAGTCATGGCAAAAACAAGTGACAGTGAAGCCAGGTGGGATTTTGTGGCTCAATTATACAAAGCTGTTTCCTACCAAGCCTGTGCAGGCAGCGGTTGCCGTAGCAAGTGATATCTCGAGCGCCGTGCCCTCCCACAACAACAGTCAGCTTGCCTATGTGGCGGTGGCTTCGAGCCCTGTACTCACTATCGTTGATCTCAATGCCGATGTGGTGGTGCCACGGACTATTGCGCTACCAGCCGGCATATTGTCACCTGTGACAGAGGGCCAAACGCAGACGTTGACCGTGCAGCAGTGGTCGCGCGACAACCAGCTATTGCTCGTGAAGCATACCTATGGCGAGTCGAACGAGTATATCGTGGTTGACTCGCGCTCGCCGTACGAAGCGCACAATATCACCAAAGAGCTCGGTGCGACAGCCCGCGCAGTGGAGTTTGCGTATGGAGATAGCAACACGCTCTATATTCTGACGCCTACTAACGAGCTACGACAGGCAACAATTGCTGATCGCACGCTCAGTGGGCCGCTGCTGTCAAATGTGGCCTCATTTTCGCAATTTGACCGCAATACCGTTGAATTTGTGACGCTGCCCGACACTAACGGCGTGCGACAGGCCGGCTATCTCACGCCTGCTACGACACAAGCCAAGGCGTTGCGCACGTCAAATGCAGCTGTTTCGGAAACATTTTTGGCACGCTTTGGCCGGTATTATAACAAAAACTATGTGGTGATTGTCCAGGGCGGTCGGGCTGAAATTTTGACGGGTGATATCCCGGCAAGCAATGCTACCGAACCACTTTCGTGGAAAAAGATCGCGGCGTTTGACGTTGAAGGCGCGGAGTTTGTGGGCTTTTCGCCTGGGGGGAATCGGTTTGTCTATGTACAACAAGGCACAGCCCTCTTTGTCTATGACCTGGAGCTTCAGGTGCAGTCAAAAATCACCTTGCCGGCTGCCAATTCCCGTCTTATCGACTGGATTGATCCGTATCACATCGCGACGAGCACTGGCGGGAAAGCCGCATATTGTGATTTTGACGGCACAAACCAGAGAACGATCGCAGCAAACAATGTGGTTAATCTTCCGGTGGTGTTTTCGAGCAACGGCAAATACGGCTATCACATCGCGACAACTGCCCAGGGAAAATCACTGGTGCGCACCAATCTCCTCGCAAATTAGCGTGCGTTTGTGGCTAGTTGCCGCCAAATAGTCGCTGCAAGAACGTCGGCGAGTTGCTTGGCATTTTGGCAGCTTGTTTGGAGTCGCTGGTGGTGCTGGTTGCCACGGCTGCGTTGGGGTCGGGGCTGACTTGGTCGCCAAAGACCAACAAGCGGTTGAGCGCCGTGCCGAGAGGCGTGCAGGTGACGAGTGTGATGCGCGGTTTGTTACTGTCGTCTACGAGTGCCGAAACATCAGTTGGCTTGACGACTTTTATACTGGTGACAGTGTAGGTATAGCGTTTTTTGTTGTAATTGACATAAATCGTGTCGCCTTCTTTGATCTGTTCAAGCCGAGCAAATATAAATTTGTAGTCTCCGCCATCGAGCCAGTCATTGCTACTGTGCCCAGAGAGCACGAAATTGCCTTTTTCACCTGGACGAGCGTTGGCGCCAGGGATATTGAACCAGGCGACGCCTTTGTCCATGGCGGCGTTGAGTGAATTTTGGTCGCTAGCGACAGCATCCCAGATGATCGGCACCTGCACAGTGATTTTCGGGATGATGAGTTTGGGCTCTTCCCCTACATCGATGCTGGCGCTTGGGTCCACGATAAGGGTCGAGGGGTCCATGTTGCCAGGACTAACATAGGCGGCAACGTTGGCAAACAGCACGCGGTTGTACTGCAAAAAAACAAATACGATCATGACGCACAGTGCGGCAATTGCGGGCGCAAAATGTCGGCTTTTGCGTACTTTGGTGGCTTTGTGTTCAATCTGCTTGCGTAGATTGCTGCGGAGGTCGTACATGGCTTCGTCGGTTGTCAGGGGCGCGTCAGCGGGCTGCTGAGCCTTGTCTGCGCTGAGTTTTTCGGCAATCTGGTGCACCTGTCCAGTGTAGTATCGTTCGTAGTACTGCTGGTAGTAGCTCTGCCAGGCACTATGGTATTTGTCCCATGCACCAGGTGCAGTTGTATGACGCTGCTCGTCGTGAGTGCGGTGATAAGGGCTCGTGGGCGCGGCTTGTTGGTTATCGTACTGGAGGTTGCCAGTCGTTGCAGGTGTTGCTACGTGTGTTTCGGGGCTGTTGGCTGTCGTCTGTTCAGGCTGTGTGAGATTTGGATCTTTGTGGTAGATTGCGTCGAGCTGACTCCGTACCACCTCTGCAGCCGCCTGCTGAGCGGGCGTCTGGGCATCATCAATAGACGTCGACGATCGCGGCGGTACCACTATAGACGCTTGTTGTCGGTTGTCGTTTGGCTGCATACTATCTGGAGTCAGTATACACGAAACTGTTTGCGAGGACCACGATACGGTTATGCTTGTGGCGGCGCGGGAGCACCCACGACGAAATGTCTTTCCCCGATATAACTTACGAGACATGCAATGAAGACAGCCAAGAGAGAGGCGAACCACACAAATGCACCGTACGAGAGAGAAACAGGGCTGTTGGTAGCTTCATTGACGATCATTGCCGACTTGACCATGTACATTGCTGTCGACAGAACAAGACCAACAATAGAAAAGATAAACGGCGCGATGCGCGGAATTTTCATATAGAAAAGCATCACTATCGCCGCGAGCGACCAGAAATTTGCTAACCATGCAATCGTTCCGATTCCGTGCGCCCAACCCAGCAAAAAGCACTCCATACCTTCCGCTACGCCAGCGGCAGGTTCTGTGGTGACATATGCGGGCATCCAGAGAGCGGTCACCCACAGTAGTATCGCAAGTACGACGAGTGGGATTTTTGCACCCGCCATAGGTGATCTGAGGGTCCATCCAGATGATTTTGCTGTCTTGTGTATGGTGGGAGGGTTCGATGGATTCATACCATAAGTATAGCAGTTAAGAATGTGAGATAGTGCATGGATCGTACTTTATGTTGGCCCATTGACAGCCTCACTTCCAGGAGAAACTTGTCACTAGATATTGGCGACAGGAGCAGAGCGATGTATAGCGATCAAAGAGCTTCTGGTACCGCGGACCGGAGCTGTCGCTACGCTCTTTCGTTGTCGTTGCAGAAATTGAGCAAGCTCATTTCTGCTCCTCCGCCTCCACGAACCGGTACGTCCTATTAGATACAAGATTTTGGCGCAGAAGGCCACTTGTGGCCGCTGTCTGGCATAAAAATTAGTTATTGGTGGGCCGGGCGGGACTTGAACCCGCACGAGAAAACTCTCACCAGATTTTGAGTCTAGCGCGTCTACCAATTCCGCCACCAGCCCAACAATAACTAATTTTTAACGTGCGCATGCACGGCTTACCAATTCCACCACCGCGGCACGAGAAGATCTTTGAATGTGAGCGAAGCGAATCGTCTACCAATTCCGCCACCAGCCCATCAATAACTAATTTTTAACGTGCGCATGCACGGCTTACCAATTCCACCACCGCGGCACGAGAAGATCTTTGAATGTGAGCGAAGCGAATCGTCTACCAATTCCGCCACCAGCCCATCAATATAGTTTTTAAATTGCTAGCACACGCACTCTTTGCCGATTCCGCCATACCTTGTTCCGGTGCGAATCTGTAACAGATGACATTATACCATGGAAGCAGTATTGGGACGAGAATGTGCTGCGATTTCGCTGGCTTTTGCTACCGCATGATCGATGGTTGAGCCCTCAATGCGTTGCTGGTGGATATCGAGTTTGTTCAGAATAACAGCCATGACTGACTCACGAGCAGTTAGAATCTGCATTTTTTGTTGATCGGTGATGCCAGGGTGGCCGTCGTGCTCTTGGAGCAAGAGGCGCGTCATTTCCAGGTTGAGGTTATGGAAGTCAGCTGCTCCAACAACACAGAGGTCGGGATAAAGAGCCTTTTCTCGTTCGGCACTACGAACCGACGTTTTGACGGATATTGGTAGCATATATCCTTGGCTTCTTTTGCGACGATACAGTACGATGTCAGTGTGCTGGGTGAGGTCTTCGAGTGCCGATGGTGGCAATGCGATAAGGTCGGCGCTCTGGGGGTAATTGATGAGCGCCATGAGCGTAATTTCTTGGAGTGACCCAATCATCTCCTCGCGCTGAATGCGATATGACTGTGGGAGTTGGCTAGCTCGCTGATTGAATTCGTCGATACCTTCCATGACCGAGGCCGCAAGATCAAGTGATTTCCCGACAATACCGTTTGCTGCGAGCGAGCGACTTTTGTGTGTATTGGGCGTGCCAAACAAAAGCGGCACAACGAGCCGCTCAGTCGCAAAAGTTGCACTGTTAGCGTATCGCATCACATCGGTCCAGGTTTCTTTGGGGGTGAAGCTTTCGACGACGAAGCGATCGATATCATCTAGCACAGACAGCTCACGGATGATCTCATCAGCCGTGCAGCTACCATTCAAAATTCTTACCGTTGCATCTTCGATCATCGTGTCAATTGCGATAGTTGCAGCAAGAGCGTCCCTGTCCTTTCGAACGGCATCCTCAAACAGGCCTCGACTCGGACTATTGTAGCTGGGAGTAGTTTTGAGCGGTCGCTCCATCTCTCTATTATATCATAGAATAAAAGTAAAAGCAAACATAAAAGAAAGAGATACAAGAGATGAAGCCCTAGAGCCGCACAAGTCGATCATACAGTTGCTTGGCAGTCGAGAGGAGAAAATGAAGGTCTTTGGGATCGCCAAACAGTGCTTTTTGGGCGGCTTTTTGTTCTGCAGTAGGTGTGGTACCGCGCGAGAATGACTGTATGGTTTGTTCAAATTGTGTTAGACGATCAACATACGCCTTGAGCCGAGGAATCGTATCATTGAGCTGCTGGACATCTTGCGTTTGTACCAGCTGGTACAGTTCCCTAACAATATGCTGCTGACCAAGAGCTGCGAGTACTTCGATACGCCGCTTGTCGTTTTGCGGTGGAGTCGATGACTGTGCTTCGGCTTTGGTGTCAGCATAGAGCATGATGTTTTGATATGCCCGAGAAAACACTTCGGCAAGCTGCACCTTGTCAATCTCACCAACATTCACCTCTGATCGCTCCTGGGACGATACCTCATGGAGTTTTTTGGTGTGTGCAAGGTCTCTGATAAGATTCCTCCTTTGTCGAGCAATCACCTCTTCTTCGGTGGTACTTGTGGCATCGACGATCCTGCGCTCCCCACTTTTTGGGTCGACAAACCCCACCTGGCTATGACCAGGCAAGGTCGCAATGCCTGTTCCGTCGAGCAAGATACCAGACAGGACCGAGATTTCTTTCATGCCTAAGAGCTGGAGTACGTCTCGTAGTACTACTGCAGAAATGGTACAGTTGCCCACCAAGTAGCCGTCTTGCACGAGCCGAGAGCCTTTTAGCTGATTGAGATCGAGCAACATATTGGTGTGACCGCCAAGCATCAGCTCGTATTTGGTCGAATAGTTAAGAGCCTCTACGACTCGATCGACACGGAGCTGCCCAGACCGCTCGATATGCTCGAGAAGTTCGTCAAATGCTGTCAGTCCGGCTTCTTGGGCGGCTGCTCGTAAATTCTCGAGTCTCTCAGGCGAGATTTCTATCTCTGAGGCATCGTAAGGGTCGGTTTCTGTCGGAGCTACGTAGCGGTTAACGCTCAGGTTTGTCATTGTGTAACCTGGCACTACCGAAGGTGTATCATGAGGCAGTGCGCCGTATGTCATCTCTGTGGTTGGAACATCTGAGTCCTTGTCGTACGTGTTATTAGTATATGCGCGAGCCTGGCCCTCCGGAAGTACGAGCATGCGACCGGTGAGAAGTTCGGATGGCTCGTGCGTGAAGACGGTTGCTGTAGATATTGCACCGGGGTCACCCTGGGTGTGAATAGAGGTAGCATTAGTTGGGCGGTCAAACGGTGTACGGTCAGATACCGAGAGCCAGTCTAATGCTTTTTTTGTTTGCAGTCTGGCAGACGGCGGGGTGTCGTATGGATCTATATATTTTTTTGGTCTCAGACGGCATGCGACTGCAATATTCTGAATTGCTTCTGCACGAGCTGTGTCAGGCAAGCAGGCGAGATAAAAATCAAAGAGCTGCTCAAGGTTGGGTGCGACCTCGTTTTCCTCGGTATCTTCCGCAAGAAGTGTTTCATAAAGCAGACCCTTGATTGCCTGGTCGATACTGTCCCCATTGGCTATTTCAAGTGACACCTTAGCGACTATCCTTGACAGCACTTTTTCTGCTCGATCATCGGTGTAGTGGATCATGGAGACATAGCGCTCATGTACTTCCATGATTTTGTCACGAAAACGGTTCTTTTCGCTGTCTTGGTCGGGGACGGTTATTTCACGGGTCGGTGGGTCATCCTCAAGCTGGCCTGTGCGTCTCGCGTACTCCTTGGCAGCTGGTGTGTGTCTGGCCAGTGATGCTTCCGGGTTTTCTCCCCATTTTTTTGTTACTTCACTGCGGATCGAATTTTTCAGTGAGATAAGTGCGGCGAAGTCAGTTTCTAATTGCGGTATCATTTCGTCACGGCTCATCACTCCCAATAAAGGCTCTAGGTCAAGAATCTTTTTCTTGATGACACCACCGAGTCCTTTAAGGAGTGGTGCTAGGTATTGGGGAGCGAGCTCTTTTGTGAGATATGAATACGGGCTGCTCGTTCTGATGCCAAAGGCTGCTCTGTCTTTTGTTAGCCAAAATGCTGAAGCGCAACCGCCTTCATAATAGTCTTCGTGCCACTCTGGAGGGCTGTCTGAACTATCGTGCAAGAAGAAGGGCGAGCTCCATTCAAGGAAAAGATCGCTAGCTCCCTGCACTGAGAGGTCGATGGTTTTTTCTGGTAGGTTCACAAGTATATCGAGAAACCCTGTCACTTTCGGTGCGGCTGCTACTAGTTCCTTTCTGGTAACGTAAAATTCATCATCTTCTCCGATGCCGTATCCAGCCTGCGTCGTAAGGATTCTCTCGATTGCATCATCAATCTGCTGCTCGGTTGTAAGTCCGTGCGGCTTTTCTGTTTCAGGATGCTTGGTGATATCATTCTCAGGATATGTTTGCTGCATGCTCTCTGCAGTATAGCACTAGTGTTTTTGAGACTAAAGAGCGACTATCTTATGTAACAAGACTTGCCGTCACCGCCTCCAGTGGCTGAGTTGGGCTCCACATCAGGTAGCTCGCAGCACGAGCGGCGGTATGGCCGCGCCAGATTGCCATGGGGTTTTCCCATGTGGTTGTGGTGACTTCCCCGCCATGGGCAACGACGAGTGTCTCGCGGTGGAGAACGGCCAGCGTGATGGGATACGAGATAGTAAATTTGTGCACCGCTTCGACGAGCTGGAGGAGTTGCATGCTAAAGGTCAGTACTTTTGGGTAGTAGACGCTCTGAAATAGCTTCTGGAGCTGGGCAAAACTGAGTATGAGTACTGTCGATGGCCGGTTGACGAGAGCCTCTGCGTCGTTTTTGACCAGATCGATCGCGTCGCGCGTGATAACGACTAGTCCACTGTAGTTTCGCAGCAGGTCACTATAGAGAATGGCTGTTTCGCTATTGCGACCAGCGTCTCCCGCCAGCAGCAGGCAGCCCGACCAGTGCGCCAACGCTAGCGCCTCGCCGAGCGCATCTTTGGCGAGTCCGCCGCTCGGATTGCTGGCGCCAAATACCACGTCAGTCATAGCCGACGGGATTTGCTTGCGGAGACAGTCTGGCAGTAGCACGCGGCACTCCCCCGCCCCTGTTTCGAGGGCTACTTGGTAGCTCTCGGCGACGCCTGCAAAGCCTAGCTTGTTGCCACCCATGACGCCGAGTCTTCCTCGTGCGCTTCGTTGCTCGGGTTTACTCCATTCAATATCAGGAAACAACGGAGTGTTGGAGGTTTGGGTGCGCCAGTAGGAGTGCTGCATTAGAGTGTTTCGACAGGAGTGACCTCATAAGAAACTAATTGATAGGCGCTATCAAACACAAAAGTCGCAGTGAGGCGTTTGTTATCGAGCACAAAAGGCAGCCAGTGCTGGTCATCTTCCCACATGGCTTCATAGGGAATCGAACCAAATGGAAACCATGTAGGGTGAGATAATTCATCGCTCGCCTGAGGCTCGCCTGTCCATTTCTTGCAGAAATAGACGTGTGAAATAATATTTGAATACTGATCGACGGCTGGCTCTTGAGTAAACGTAAGAGTAGCCACATGATCGAGCTCTGGTGCACTGACCCCAAGCTCTTCTTGGAGTTCGCGTTTTGCACATGCTTCTGGCTGCTCGCCAGGGAGGTATTTGCCTCCAGCACCGTTCCATTTGCCGATACCGTGTCCACGAGCTTTTTTGCCGAGCAAAATCTCGTCGTCTGTCACGAGGAATACGAGCGCAGTACTCAGTGGTGCCTTGTTCATATATCTAGTATACCAAGTTGGGGTGCGTAGGTAGGCTACAATTCAAGTTCAATGCTCACTGGACAGTGGTCGCTGCCCATTGCGTCGGGGTGAATTTGCGGATTTTTGACGTGTGCGGCGATGGATTTGCTGGCGAACCAATAGTCGATACGCCACCCCACATTGTTGGCGCGAGCATTGCCCCAGTGGGTCCACCAGGTGTAAGCGCCAGTGGTGTCGGGATGGGCTGCTCGGAAGGTATCGATGAAGCCTGCATCTATCACATTGCTAATCCCTTCGCGCTCTTCGTCGGTAAAGCCCGCACTTTTGCGATTTTCTTTTGGCCGGGCTAGATCAATTTCGGTATGCGCGGCGTTGAGGTCGCCACAAAACAGCACTGGTTTGGTCTCTTCGAGCCGCTTCATGTAGGCCAAAAAGGCTTTGTCCCAGTGCTGGTGGCGCACACTCAGGCGGCTCAGGTCGCGCTTGCTGTTGGGCGTATAGACGGTCACTACCCAATAGTCATCGAATTCTGCGGCGATCACGCGCCCTTCGGCGTTTGGGTCGCCGTAGGTGTCGCCTGTCACCTGGTATTCGTCGATGATATCCTCAGGAAAGCCGTCGATGTATTGCAAAGCCGGTACTTTGGAGAAAATCGCCGTGCCACTATAGCCTTTTTTGACTGCCGAAAAAAAATGCTCTTCATACTGCGGAAAATCAATCTCGAACTGCCCCCGTTCGGCCTTCGTCTCCTGCAAGCACAGCACATCTGGGTCATGTTCTTCGATGAATTTTTGCAGCAGGCCTTTGTTCAGCACTGCACGGATGCCGTTGACGTTCCAGGAGTAGAGTTTCATATCGGTTATTGTAGCATAAAATTACCCCTCTATTCCGAGGGGTTGGCAGGGTGGGCGTGGGAGTGATCCCGCGCCCACCCTGCTGGTGTGAGAACGTTCAGAGGCCGTGAGGCGGCCAAATCATGGCCACCGTGCCCAGCAAGCTGACGCCACACAATGCCGTCAGTGCTGCTCGGCCAAGCCCGCCCGCCTTTCGGGCGAGAATACCGAACACCACGGTTGCGATGCAACCGGCAGCTACTAGAAGTAGGTTTTCCATAACAGCACCTTCCAGTTGAGGATAGTTCTCACCTTGTATTATATCATACTTTATGATAAAAGTATAGAGTCACATCATCGAAAACCTTCTAGGAGATAGTGTGGGCGAGAAACACTCAAGGTTTGCTGCTACCCGAGGAGAAAGGGTTAACTCATCTGGAAAGCCTCGCCGGAGTACGCGTGTCGGTGGAAGTCGGGTGGATATCGACGGCGTGCCGCTGCAGCATACGAAGCGGGGCGTCTGTGAAATGCCCGAAGAGTTTTGGGAGGAGTTCCGAAACAACCCGGAGCAGGCTGTGGCTAAGTGGACGGCAGAGCAGCAAGAAGACTGACGCCGCCCCGCAACGCCCCCGTGCTTCCTTGGCTGGAAGTACGGGGGCGGCTTTATTTTCAACTAAAAATCCCCCTTTTGCGGGGGTAAAACTGACAAGCTAGGAATTGTGGACGGCAGTGCCGGCAAGGGTTGCTCCTCGCCGGCATTGCCACAGGGTCACTTCGCAGCAGGCGCGCTTGGCACCACCACGGCAGACCCACTGCCCGGCCAGCAACTGAAGCCAGCAGGCAGCTGGACTTTTCCGCTCTCGATCATGTCCAAGCACTTGGACACGAGAACGTTCGGGTTCTGGTTGACGGACTCGGCCAGCTTCTTGTTGGCAGCGGCCTGCTGCTTTGCGGTCTTCACTGACTGCTCGGCGATACGGGTCTGTGCGACCTGGCCCTGAAGGGCATTGATCTTTGCCTGCGTGGCGTCGTCGTAGTTGAGGACGGTGACGCTGAGCTGGCTGACGATCAGTCGGTCACCTACGGCTGTCCGCATCCTCTCCAAGGCCTGCTTGCTGAGCACGCTCAGCTCTGGGGCGCCGGAGTTGCCAGTGTTCGGGTCGACGGCCAGCGGGTCGTACGACTGAAACACCTCGTTGAGGACATCCTGCAGATTCTTGGTGACCAGGGAGTCGCGGACGTTGTCAAACGTCCGATGTTGCTGGAACAAGTTCTCGACGGCGACCTTGTCGTCCTTGATCTGTCATTGCGCGAACATGTTCGCGCAGGCCACGATCTGATGGGCGATGCGGACCTTGAACAGCCGACGTCAAAGGCCTTGCCCTCTTCGCGATTGTGCGTGTCCGTCTGCAGGGTGCCGTCAAGCAGTGTGACGTCCTGCCAGGGGGCCACCAGGTGGGGCCATTGGGCAGGTAGTCCACGGGCTTGCCAAAGCTCGTGACGACGCCAACATCCTTGGTCGGCACCGTCTTGAACGAGCTGAAGAAGCCGAAAACGATGAGCAGCGCCAGGTCAGCGGCGAGGGCGATTTTGCCGCCTCGTCGCAGGTAAGAGCTTGGATCGCTGTTGTAGCGGCGATGCAGGCCTGTGATTTGCACGTCCTTCTCATAAGAGTCCAACGACTTGTCGTCGCGAATCTCCTGTGAGCGGCGATCGAACTCCGCGCGGCTCATGCTGCCCTTGCTGCCAATGCGCCAGGCGATGAGCCCAGCGACGGCAACGAGGAGCAGCAAGCCCAAAATGATGATGGATCCCATGGAGGGTAACTCTCTCACCTGGGCGTACGCATCCCAGAGTGTGGCAATGGTTCTTTTTCGTGAAAGCACTACTTTCACACTCTGGGGTACAAAGTTTTTCCTAGCTTGTCAAAGTTCGCTTATCATGACATTGCTGACAAAAAAGCTAATACATATATCACTAAATGATAATAAAGTCAATGCCTCAATCTGATAACATGAAATTTATGCTAAGATAGTACCAATGACCACAAAGCTCATCACCATACAGGGGTCGGCGCGGGGCGGCAAGGGTACGCTTGCGCGGGCGCTGACTGAAGATCTGGCTAAAGATTATCGGGTGTACAAGATCGACCAAGGACTGAAATTTCGTATCATCGCAGCGGCTGCGCTGGCGGCCGGTATCGACAAAGAAAACCTCGAGAGTTTGGCGCAGTTCGTCGGCCTCGCTTCGACACGTGACGAGGTGCATAGACGGCTGGTTGAGGTTGCTGAGATGGATAAACCAACACTCGAGAGCACCTACTACTTGCCCACTATCAGCAACGCGGCCGGCATGGTGGGGAAACTTAATATCGCCCAAAACCTCGTCGTCGAGCTGTTTAAAGACGAGGTTAGAAGTATTGCAGAGCACTACGATATATTGATTGTCGATGGTCGTGCGATGAGCTCCAAAGGCAAGGAGCTAGCGAGCGAAGGTGTGGTGGAATACCTGCTCGCGATTGACGTGCACTGTGACGCATTTGTATCAGCGCAGCGCGAGACCAAGATTTTTGCACCACAAGACGACAAAGAATTAGATTCGTATAGTCGCGAGCAAGCGATCGAACTACTGGTGGCGACACGTGACATTGCACGCCGTAATACCTCTGATGCGCGTCGGGCTACATATCCTTCCCTACCACTCCGTGGTGTGTTTGAGTTTGATGTACTGCATGTGATCGACGATGGTTCTTGGCCACGGATCGTCGAAATGGTACGCGAAAAAGGCGCAATCAGCGTCGACAATTCTGCAACTCGCACCCCTGAACAGCTGACTGCACCAGTAGTGCGGCTGGTGCGTAGTTTATTGATATAGATCCACATAGGGTGCTGGGTGGCTAACCCTTCCTTTCCTCGCACGGTGCTATCGGCCCAGGATTCGTCCTGGGCCGATAGCTTTTTGTACGGACACGGCTGCCGGGCTTTGGTGGGTTGTCTTTTTGTTGGTAGACATCAGTGATAACTTCGAGAAGTTTTTTGGCAGATGCGTCCCAGGAAAATCGAGCAGCGTTTTTGTGACCGGCGGCTATGAGTTTACTCGCGTTGGCTGGCAGTTTACGGACAGCACGAGCGAATGCTTCAGGACTATGCGGATCAAAAAACAGCGCGCTCTCTGGCTGGCACACTTCGTGAAAGATAGGGATATCGCTGATGACAACAGGCACTCCCATTGCCTGCGCCTCGACGACTGGGAGCCCAAAGCCTTCGTGCGTCGATGCAGTGACAAGTGCAGCTGTGTGTTGCATGAGTTGAGCGATTTCTTCGTCAGACGCGCCGTTGAGAAATTCGAGCTGCGCTTGGTTGGTGAGGTGCTTTCGAATTGCTTTCTGTGTCTTGGCAGATGCTTTGCTGACGCAAACCAGGCGGTATTCAGGCAAAAACTCGAGTGCGGCTACGAGTAGTTCCACCTGCTTATACGCAAAAAATGATCCGATATAAACCAGGGTCGTCCCGCCGTGGTAGTCCACAACTGGTGCTGCAAAAGGCGCATTATACACAACACTTACTGGCCGGTGTGTCAATCTGTGCGCAAGGATGGATTTTTTGGCTTCGTCACTGACAGTGATAACATGATCGGCACGGTTGAGAATTGCTCTTTGAGGAGATGATGATGAATGAAAAGAGCCCCAAATAAGGCGATGATGAACGGGGGTGTCTGGAGCGAATTGTCTCGGTGCATCAAACCCAATCGTATCATGGAGTGAGGTGATGACTTTGAAGCGCCTCTTGCCGATAGCAGTAAAATGAGTCGGTGAAAAAACGACATCTGCCCCTGAGCGATTAAGAGCTTGGGTAACTTGGCGTTGGGTATGTAACCCAAGCGCCGGAGCTACCATATAGTCAATATCTTTTGGGAGATGTTTTAGTTGACGATGATCGTTGATGATTGCAGTGACTGGTGTAAGGCGAGAGAGTGCGCTTGTGATACCTGCGCAGTAGCGGCTAAGTCCAAAATGATAACTAGTAGAGAGTACCCTACAATCAATAACGATGTTCATAATATGCGGGTTGCCTTTCTCTATGGAATTATCACGGTCTATTCGCATATGCGACTAGTGTGCTGGCCGGTATCGGTTGACTCTTCAATCAATGTATCAGATAGATTTTAATTTTACAATTTCCAGAGGGGCCGTGTTCGTTATTGCGAGTTATACATGATGGCCATGCTCGCGTAAGGACTGTGCATATCTGATGCTTTATCTTTTTTGACCAACAATAGTATCAAACACTTCACTGGATATAGCCGCAGAATGATCCCAGCTGTAGCGTGCTGCGTTTTGGCGGCCAAGAAATATGTATTTTTGGCTGGTTGCTTTGTCGGTGAGCGCACGCATATGCTCAGCTGCTTGCTCGGGTGAGTCGGGGTCAAAAAACAGCACGCTTTCCTGCCCTACTTCACGAAAAATGGGTGTATCGGCGGCCACAAAGGGCACGCCAAACTGTTGTGCTTCAAGTAGCGGCAGCCCAAAGCCCTCGAGTCGACTGGCGGAGATAGCGCAGCGCGCCTGCGCGAGTGCTGCTTTGTATTCGTCATCGGTGCTGCCGTTGTATATGACAACACGGTCCGTGATGCCGTGCCCGGCAATACGTGCCTCGATAGCCGGCCGCCGACCAGTCGGAAGTTTGCCACACAGATGCAGTGTGACGTCTGGCACTTGCGCCACCGCATCGATTACACATTCGACATTTTTGTAGGGTGTAAATGCGCCCATGTAGACGACGCCGTTCATGGTGCTATGGTCGCGCTCTTTGGAGTCAAGAAATGCACCACTCACCGCATTTGGCACAGTAGTGATGTGTCGTTTTGTGGCGCGAGCATCTAGCAATGACTGGCGAGCAGTGTCGCTGACTGTGGCTACGGCATCAGCACGGTTGAGCTGCCAGCGCAATGGCAAATATGTCAGATGAAATAGCCACCATCCCAAGCGGACCGGCCATGATAGCCAGTGTGGCGGTGTGCGGTAGGTAAAATAGATCATGTCGTGAATCGTTAACACGAGTTTGTACTTTTTGCCAAGCGTTCCCATAACGAAAAATGGCGAATAAACGACATCTGCTCCGACTTTGTTGAGTCTACGTGGTAGCCAGGGTTCACGTAGTGCGTCCTGGGGACTGTTGGCGTAGATCGCCGGCCGTTTCGGAAGCATATCCAATTGGCGTTTGTCACAGACGAGCCAGATGATATCGGTATCGTTACGACGAGCCAGTGCATGAGCTAGCTCGTGCGTATAGCGACTGATGCCGTCGAAACGATTATCAACCAATATATATCGTGCA
Organism: uncultured Candidatus Saccharibacteria bacterium; assembly: GCA_964602775.1. Taxonomy (GTDB): domain Bacteria; phylum Patescibacteriota; class Saccharimonadia; order Saccharimonadales; family Saccharimonadaceae; genus Saccharimonas. The sequence continues at coordinate 23,381 of CAZRRY010000010.1, forward strand.
TCATAAATGATCTTCATATCACTTTTGCCTGTGCTTGGGGTGGGTTGGTGTGGTGTTTGGATGATCGCGAGATGGGTGGCGGTCATGATATTGCTGCATGGCATAAAACCAAACACCGATCATAATGACAGTGATAATCCCCAACAAACAGTAGGCATTGCCATGTCCTAACTCTGGAAAAAAGAGCGATACGCCGATGATATTAAACATATTCACAACATCTGGATTACCAGTGGTGATTGCAGTATAGAGGCATGTCAAGAGGTGTAATGTTGCCGATAGCAACATTGCGTACGTGAGTCCCTTGAATACATTCTCCTTATTTACAGGAAATAAAAGGCGGTAAAAATTCATGACTCTAGTATAGCATGAGCTAGTTATGGTATAATAAGCAAAACTATGCGAATATTGATTGCAAACGACCAGCATTGGCCGATGAAAAGTGGTGTTGCAACAGCGGCTCGTACCCTGGCCCAGGGGTTGGCTGAGCTTGGTCATACGGTCATGGTGCTTGCTCCTAGCCAAACAGGCAAAGGCGGGCATGAGACTGACGGGAACTATCAAATCACCAGGATCCGATCACTTCCCTTGCCATTTCGTAAGAATTTGCGCGTGTCAGTAACCTACGAGCGTGAAGTGAGTAACGTATTGAAAGCCTTTCGGCCAGATATCGTGCATGTGCATACGCAGCTCACGGTGGGGCTGACGACGCTCCGTGCGGCTGGACAGCTCAATATTCCTGTCGTGGCGACAAATCACGTCATGCCGGAAAATATGGTCAAGAATATCAAAGCACTCACCCCTGTTAAGAGGCCTGCCACCTATTTGATAAATGAATACGGGGTGTTGCTTTATAAAGGTGCGCAGCGTTTGATTGTTCCAACGGCCATCGTCATACCCTTGTTCAATCTTGAGCGGCTTGAGGTGCCCGTATTGGCGATCAGTAACGGGATAGACTTGAGTCAGTTTTCGCCCCGAAAACCAAAAAAATACGTTTACGATGCATATGATATTCCTCGCCGCAAGCGAATTATCACTTGGCTTGGTAGGTTGGATGGTGAAAAACATCTCGAGACACTCGTTGAAGCCTTTGCCAAATTGAGGGCTATTCACGACGATATTCACCTGTTGATTATTGGCAGCGGTAATGTTGAGAGTGATCTTATTGACCAGGTTGAAGAGCTGGGAATCGCCGAAGATGTGACCTTCACAGGACTTGTGCCAGAGGAGGACAAGCTCGAGCTGCACCGTGTCACGACGATTTTTGCTGTGCCATCACCCAATGAGTTGCAGTGCCTGTCGATGCTTGAAGCAATGGCCTGCGGCAAGCCAGTGGTCGCAGTCGATGCAGGGGCGCTACCAGAGCTCGTGCATCATGATGAAAACGGGTACCTTGTGGCAGTCGACGATGTCAATGGCTTTACACGAGCGCTGAGTATGATTCTTGCGAAAAAAGATCGTCTCGAAGCATTTGGTAAGCGCGCTCGGGAAATTGCCGAACAACATGATACCCGAAAAATCATGCCGCAGTTTGTACAGCTCTACACCGATGTTTTGAGCGAAAACCGCACAAAACGCAAAGGCGTGCGCAGTGTCTTGCGCAGCGTCTTGCGAGGCAACCGAAACACCTAGCTTTTGTCTGTAAACGCTCTGACCGCACGAGCGATCGATTCGGGTTTTTCGTAGTGGATAAGATGCCCTGTTGCAGGAACGATTTCGTAGGTGGATAGTTGCGCGACTCGTATCAGTGTGTCAATTTCTTTGCCGGGTGTGACATTGTCTTGTGCTCCCACAAGCAGCAATACGTCTCGCTTGCGTAATTCGGATGCATAATCAACGGCGCCGCGGCGGTTGATGTCTGCATGGAGCCGACGGTAGTAAGGGATGCTCGAAATATAGTCGAGGTTCCCAAAATGATGCTGGTGAATGCCTTTGCGGAGACGCTTGTTTTTTGTGGTCAGCATCGTAATGGTGGCGACGCGCGCCAAGGTACGACTTCGCACGATACGCGGTCCAATTCCAGGGATCGTCATGCCAATTTGGTACTGGAGGGCCCCGAGTAGCGCACCCAGTTTCCTGCTGTCGATGCTACGTACTGGCGTGGGCACGGGCGATACCAGGATTACTTTTTTGTGGTAAAGGTCTGGCGATTGGGAAAGCATGCTTGGGACGACCAGTCCGCCCATGGAATGACCCAGCAAGATCGGAGGTGTTTTTAGCTGCAGAGACGCCACAAATGCATTGAGACGTGCGGCGAGATGATTGATATCCCACTCTGATTCCGGGGGCAAATCGCTGCGCCCAAACCCTGGCAAATCCGGGATAATAATCCGGTAGTCATCGAGCAGTGGCACGATATACTGGAACCCTTCGTTGCTGCCCGTAAATCCATGTATCATCACGATAACTGGTTGCTCGGTGGCGTGGTATTCCCAATAGTGAATCGTGAGGCCATCAATTTCAATTGAGTGTTGCACCTACTTCATCTCCCTTTTATGTTCACGTTCGAGGTCGCGCCGCTTGATTGTTTCGCGCTTGTCCCAAGATTTCTTGCCTTTACCGAGGGCGATAACGAGTTTGATATAGCGGCCACCCGTCAGGAGCTTCGTCGGTACGATCGTCATGCCGGATTTTTTTTGAAGTGCGAGTTGTGCGATTTGTTTCTTGCTGGCGAGCAGTTTGCGTGGCTCGGTATCGACAGTGCGCGCACTTGGCTTGCCGCGTTCGTTGAGACGCAGGCTAAAACTGGCGTTGTTGAGCCAGAGCTCGCCGTCGCGGATCGTCACATAGCTGCCTTTGAGCTGGATATGACCATCGCGAGCAGCCCTGACCTCAAGGCCGGTGAGCACCAGCCCTGCGACGATTTCATCTCCGAGTACATAGTCAAACTTCGCCCGTCGATTGACGATAGGCGCTGCCGACTTTGGTTTGGGAGATTTTTTGCCTTTCATGCACTACTCAGTATAACAGGTGGGAGATGAGAACATTTGTAGCGAATAATACAATTACCCGTAGTTTAAAATATGTCACAATAGAATAAGTCATGAAGCGTGAGGGTACAATCACCGCGATCGAAGCAATTCGACCCGTGGGAGAATTTGGTCAGGTGACGGAATGGGTTCAGCGAAGCCAGCTTCATGTGCTGCCGCAGATACGCACGACGTTCGACGAAATAGCGCTTCAGGAGTTGGCAGACAGTATTCGACTTATTGAGCAAGAACAAGCAACAGGCAACCCGCGTTATGACCTACTAGAGCCACTGACCCAGGGGCGACACGACGAGGCAAGCGCACGGCGCTATCTGCGTCAGTACAACCAAGTCAACGGTACCGATCTGCAGCTTGAGAACTATGAGCCGACATACACGACAGATGGCCCTCGTTGGTACTTTCATATCGCTGGCGAGCGACGGCTTCGGGCTGGAGATATTATCATCGAACGAGACGCTTTGTCACCCGATTCACTGTTTCAGTGTGCGATTAAAGAGAATATTGAATATATCCATGCTCTCCCGCTGCAATTTATCGAAAACAACGCAAGAGTCAATCCTCCTCCTGCGGACGAAGCGAGAGCAATTCGGCGGTACTCAGATGCCATGAAGGAGTTGGCTGCAGCGCAAGGCAAACGGTTTACGAATGTACAGTGTGCACAGGCATTTGCTGTCAATCCAGATAAAGTCACAGATGCAATGACGTTTACGAATTACCCAATTGCAATGCAAAAATTAGCAGAAAGGTATCCGTTCTCTACTGTTATCGCAGCAAAAGATCTCTACGAGGCATGGTGTGAATACCATCAAGATACACTTGAAACCTTGGACTCGAGCGAACTTGAAGAGTTTATTTCTACAACTGGGCGCGCTGGATTTGAACGTATTGAGGATGTTGCTGCGTTTGAAGTTGAAACTTGTCTACTTCTTGCAAAAGCCGAAAAACTCCATCGTCGTCGAGACCCGGGTCGACCGAGACGCGATATGCGTCCAAAAAAACAAGCTGAACAAGTGCGAGATAGTATTATGCAGCGCAGTCTTGGCATTACTCAAGAGGTTTTGTTTGCAGATTCTGAACCCGCTGAGACATATTGGGCGAGGCGCAAGCTCGCCTCGGGCTCACTGTTTCGTGCTTCTGTCGAGGCCATTGTCCTCCTCGATCATCTCAATATGCTTAGCCCAGAGCAGCGCCATCGCCTTGGGCAGATTGCAGCGGTCGAGATGCTTGTATAGGTAGATGATAGTATCAAAATAGTCTAGTTTGGCCTGGTGCAACCCGTCGGGCAGCATTGCCACGCTTGGTATTGACAACTTGCGTCACGACCTCAAGATGCATAGGATTACAGCAAGCATGTACACGGCAAATATGGTCCAGGTGCTCTTCGGTGGCGAGTGAACCTAGGAGTCGTCGTACTACGAAACGGTGCGCCAGCTCCCCTTTTGCTCCAAACTGTGCATTTGATAACGTCGGATAGCGGGCGCGCCCTTTGTCGTCGTGCTCAGCTAGGAGAGATAGCGCCCAGCAGCCCTGCATTTCGTCGATAGTAATCTTTGGCATGAGCCACGCGAGGGCTTCGCTCGCGTTGGCACTCTCCTGGAGTAGCGCCAGAGATAGAGCAGGATGCGGCACGTCATTGCCCCAGTCTAGTTGTACGAGAAAATCAGCACGAAGGCCTATCGAGCGTAGTCGCTGCAAGCGAACTGCGGTCGGTTCAAATTCACCCAATGTCGGATGCAGCTCCTTCGCGGCTCGTCGCCGAAATCGCTCAACTGTCGATGCTGGAATGTAATCTGCCATAGGATATCCATTGTGTGTCCTATGTCTGTCTCGTGCAACCATGAGCAATTTTGTTTTGAATAGTAAGCCTGGGGCGCATGTTGCTCATGCTGTCAAAAACACTCCAGATACAGTACACTTGTCTATCAGTGGTGGGAGAGGGTTTTTTGCAGTACGCTGCCGAGCCGAGGAGGCAAGGCGGTATGCCGCACCGGAGAATCCTCGCCGGTGCATTCATGCGAACAGACCGCCGGTCGCCTTCACGGCTGCCTCCCTGATCCTGTCGGTGCCGCTTACGCGCTCGTCGGGAGTCAGGTGGCAGTGTCGTGGGTGGCTGGGTTGTGACGATCCTCATTCGGTTCGTGCGCAGGTGCGAGCAGGCGTGGGTCGGCAAGACATCGGTTACCTCGCCTTTTCGTGGGGTCACCCTGGCACGATGAGGTGGTACCGTTCGCATTGCAGGAGGCTTCCAGCTCTCCAGCGTAAGAAGACCAAAAGAGCTGGCTGTGCGCACAGCCAGATCGCCAAAGAACCACCTCTCCCACCCGGTCTTCTCACTTTTATGAGGGTTGCTTCCGTGGATTATAACCTGCGGAAGCAACCTGCTTTACTTTTCGATATCATGCCCAAACGATTCCACCACAACCCAAACCAACCAGAACTTTTCACGCTGACACGTGACGGCAGTACTAAAGTGCGCGATATTTTCGTTCCGACTGATGAAGTGCGCACAAAGCACGAGACGGTGCTGCATCGATTGCACGCGCTGGAGATCCCGCTTCCTCATGCGTACGGTGGACTACCTGGGTTTGGGGTGATAGACAATGTTCGTCCACATCAACAAAGTAATTATTTTTATAAGCTTGATATCAAAGATGCCTTTCCATCGGTTGATCATGAATGGCTACAGCGCACCGTGCATGACACGCTGGTTGAACGGCGTGTCCGAAAAAGCGATATTCGTGACATTGATCATTTCGTTGAAGCCGATGCGCTCGTCGATGGCTGCCCTGGGTTGCCGCTTGGCTACCCCGCCTCACCGTTTTTGTTTAATATCTACTGTCGCCCGACTGATCTCGCGATTGGCGCTGGTCTTGCCTCGCGCAAGGATTTTGGCTACCAAGTAGTGCGATACAGTCGCTGGCTTGATGATCTGACATTTTCGTCGTCGCAGCCAATTGATGCAGGACATCGCCGGATACTGCGTGAGTGGGTGCACATGACGCCTGGGTTTGAAATCAACCACCGTAAATCTCAGCGGCATAGCCTCGACAAGGGACCAGTCACAATTACTGGCATATCGCTTTACCCAGATAGGCGTATGGCTCCAGCGCCCGAACTGCTCGAAAAAGTCCGCCTGCAATTTGGGCAAATGGCAGAGCTTATCGCAGCAGGAATCGAGCTGACACCCCAAGAAATCGGCGAATTCAACGGTTACCATAGCGTGCTCCATATGGCTGGTGATCCGCTAAAAAGCCGCTCAGCCGCCGTACGGCACCTCGGTAAACAGTACGTGCATCTGGCGGCGCAGTTATCGAGCGCTACAACTCATGTATCGTAGCGAAGCTTGACGTTCGTTTTGTCTGCAAGCTGGAAGATCCAGCGCTCGAGCCGTGCTTGCTGGTGAGATTGTACGGAATTCTCCTCAAGAATACGCTCAATGCGTGCCATGTGAGCATCGAGAATGCCGTAAATGCGGTTGACATCGTCTTTGAGCCCTACTACATCCGTTTTTAGCTCAGAAATGTCAGATTCGAGTCTGTCAAAGCGCTTATCAACATTGTCAGCAAACTGTGAAAGTGACGACATGATCTCATCATTCGTCGCCTCTTGCTTGTTGATAAACTGCGAAAGAGCAGCCATTATTTCATCGTTGGACACTTCTTGCTTTGTCATTACTATTTAAGTATACGCGGTCACAGTATCATTCTGCAAGTCGCTGCTATCGGGTCGTACCCGGTAGCAAAGTAGTTCGTATATGAAAAACCACCCCTTGGGCGGGGCTGCTCGACAGATGAATCTGGAGCAGCCCCGCGGGGGCGGTTACATGATGGGGTACGCGTAGTCGTGCTTCGTCGGCGGTGTCTCCAACGCCCAGAAGCTTCCGGGCTTGCCGAACTTCCGCGCATCCCAGAAAGCGCGCGCTTTCTCGCCGCTGAGATTGGCAGCATACGGCCGGTGATGCTTAGCTGACCGGTCTCCTGGTCAGGCAGCTCCATCGTGAGGTGGTAGATGAAGTGGTCGAAGTCCTCTCCGCAGATGCGCGAGTACAGCTCCCATATCCTTGACCCGTAGAGGTACTTCGAGTCCAAGAGCAGCACGAGCATCAGTTCGCCCCGATTGATGAGCTGCATGATGACGGTGGTGGCGTCAGGGTTGTCTTCTGATAGCGCAACAATCATGCCTGTGATGCTCATGCTGAGCGAGGTCAGACGTTCGTTGGCCATGAACAGTCTCCAATCGTGGTGTACGAGCAAATGCACGGGTTGTGCAAAAGCTAATATATATCACCAATAGATCAAAATGTCAATAGTATTTTGTCAACGTATGCTACAATAACAGAGATGATCGCTGATATTTCCGTCACCGAAAAATCCTTTGGCCCCAAGGTTTTGATGACCGGGGTGAAGTTTCATGTGGATGACGGCGAAAAAGTCGGTGTGGTGGGCCGAAATGGCGTGGGCAAGTCTACCCTGTTTGGTATAGTCGCCGGCATAGATATTGACTATACGGGTGACGTGATTTTCAAGCGCGGTACCTCTGTCGTGGCGACGGCGCAGGAGCACCATGCCAACAAAGACCAGACAGTGTTGCAATATGTGCTGGCTGGACTTCCCGAGTATGCTGCCCTCAGCCATATCATCGAGACCTATCCACTCACTATGGGCGACAATATGAAGCTGATCAATGAATACAGTGAAGCGCTCGAGCGATTTGATCAAAAGGGATACTACCAAATTGAGAGCGATATCGAGCAAGAACTAGAGAATTTTCAGCTCGCTGGCGTGGCGCATCGTCCCCTCGCCTCACTGAGCGGTGGGCAAAAGCGGCTTATAGAAGTAGTGAAAGTCATGCATAGCGACGCACACTTGGCGCTACTCGACGAGCCAACCAACCATATGGATTATGTTGCCAAGAAGCAGTTTATCGACTGGCTCAGTAGTGCACGCGAGGCGATGCTGATTATCACGCACGACCGCGACGTGCTGAAGTGTGTCGATCGGATTATCGAGATTAAAGACGGCGGCTGTGCAAGCTATAAGGGCAACTACGACGCGTACCTCAAGCAAAACGCTGTTCACACTGGTACTGCTATGAACGAATTTGAGA
>CAZRRY010000011.1:0-29705 GCA_964602775.1 uncultured Candidatus Saccharibacteria bacterium
CAATGATCACTAGCCCCTCAAGCTAGCGCGTCTACCAATTCCGCCACCAGTGCATGTATTAGGTTGTAAATCTTCGATAGTTTTCTGTCTTTTCGGACTTTGCGCGAGCGCGATGTACGATAGCTAATTATACGGCTCCTACGGTGTTTTGTAAACCGTTCCTTCGTTGACGGTCCAGTCAAGAACATTGGCATAGCGGTCGGCACTCGTCACCAGCTCGGCGTTTTGGCGCACAGCAGATGCCGTACTCACCGTCACATATTCCATAGCTGGCTGATACAAACCAATCGCCGGCACATCTTCGAGCCACTGTTTGGCAAACTGTTTGTACTTGATGTTACGAAGCTCAGGCTCGACACGCGAGCGTGCACTAATGAGGTTGAGGTCGGCAGTTTTGTTGGCGTATCCAGAAAAGTTGTAGCCTGTTTTGCTGACCTGCGACGAATGCCAGTATGCATAGACATCTGGGTCGGCGCCAATCACAAGCTCGTGAAGTAGAAGGTCAAAATTACGAGCCTGGAGTGTATCCTGAACAAATGTCGACGCTGCAACTGACGTATCAATCACAGATACGTTAACTTTGATGCCAAGTTGCTGGTATTGGTCGCGAATCACACCGGTTGCTTTTTCATACTCCGGATCTTTGATGGTCGTAATCGTAAGTTCCATCACCTTTCCATCCTTTTTTCTATACTCACCATCTATTTTCCACCCGGCTTCGTCGAGCATGCCGCGAGCTTTTGTAAGGTCATAGAGAGGCGCATGCGGAACATCTTCACCGGAAACTTGCGACGCGAGTACCGGCAGATCGAGCACTAGTTGATCTCCACCAATCCCCTGCCTCACCGCAGCCGCATCAGTACCAACCTGCAGTGCCTTGCGTACAGCACTTTCTTTCAAAATAGGGTTGTTTTGGTTTAACAGCAGGTAGACGCCATTGTTGTGAGCCGCGCCAACACGCGCAAAAGCACTGCTATCAAATGCCTTGAGAGAAAGTGGTGGCACGTCACTCGCCCCACTGAGCTCACCGGCTTTGAGTGACTTGACCATAGCACTACTATCTTGAAACGCGTGAATCTCAAAACGATTTAGCTTGGGCGTGCCACCATAATAATTTTTGTTGGCATTGAGATGAACGACTTTGTGTCCACTTACTTTGTCTGCTGCCTGCAAAAGACGAAATGAGAAAGGCCCACTTCCCACGGGAGAGACACTAAACGGGCTTTCGCGCAGTGAGCCCGGCGCGACTTTGGCAAGCAGATGCTCTGGCAACACAGCGAACGTCAGTGCATGAGGAAATGCCGCATAACTAACTGGCAGCGTGAAGACGATTGTTTTATCATCTTTTGCGGCCGCTGCGACATCGAGCCAGGTTGAGCGCAGTGCTGCCTGCGCGCGAGTAGCGGGATTTTTTATCAGATTGAGGGTAAATATCACATCTTTTGCGGTGACGGGCTTGCCATCATGCCACTGCGCACCGCTCCGCATGGTTATCGTATATATCTTGCCAGCTGGGTCCATCGTCATACTGGTCGCCAAATCTCGTCGCAGTGCGCCTTTGGTGTCATGAGCATAGAGCGACGAAAACACCAGCCTACCGACCGACGCCTCTGATTCGCTCGTTGCAAACAGTGGATTCAACGTATCGACCGTACCGACGACGCCTTCGCTATAAACACCGCCGTCCGCACGTGCGGTCGTAGTGTACCCCTGCTGAGCAAAGTACATCTGTACCCCAAGCCCTGCAATAATCAGCCCGACGAGTGTCAGCCAAATCGTGATCTCGCGCGAAACCATTTTGACGTTTTCGAGACGACGGACGACAAACCGGTGCGCATGACGCTGGGTGGCACCTTCAATTTTTTTGGCTCGACGAAGCAGCTGCTTCTTGTCAAGCGAGATGCTCCGAAATTTTTTCCACCCTACTTGCTTGTCGTCCACTAGATTCCAAGAATCCTTTCTTATTTCAAGTTCGGCAGCACGATACCGGCAAGAATCGATAGCACAAACGTGATCGCGAGAAAGATAGTGACTTCAAATAAGTTCTTGTCGAGACCGCGGCGCGTCGTATACAGCTCACTGCTACCACCAAACCCCGCTCCTAGCGTCGCCCCACGTTGCTGTAGCAAAATTGCGACAATCATTAACAGTGCCGACCCGATAGTGATAAATTGTAGTACATTGTTCACGGATTTTTCTCCTCGCGCACACGTATATATTCAAGCTCCAGCGCGCTACTTACTATATAGTTTACCAGACTCAGCACCAAACCGGTAAGAACCGAGTGCCAAAATGTCATCTGCAGCCCTGGCGACAGCTTCAGTGAGATATAGACCATTAGCCCATTGACGATAATCGTAAATAGCCCGAGCGTCACCAAAATCGCTGGCAGCGCCAAAATAATCACCGCTGGGCGTAAGATACCGTTTATCACTGAAAAAATCAGCCCAGCCAGCAAAAACACACCAACGCTCGCATCGATCTCGGCGTTGCTATAGCCGGTCCCAAAAATTCGCACTGCCACCCATAGACCAAATGAGTTCAGAATCCATCGGATAATGAACACCAAAAATTGACGTTTCATATTGCTGCTCAGTATAGCGTTTCATCAGCAAAAAAGCTAGGGCTTATAGCGCAGTCGACAGTGACTTACTGAGGTTTTCGTGTCCGTCCGCCGTAATCAAAATATCGTCTTCAATCCGCACACCTATTCCTTCTTCAGGGATATAAATCCCTGGCTCGACCGTCAGCACCATGCCAGGCTTGAAATAGCGTGGCGCACCGAGGCTATCGTGCACATCAATCCCCAGCCCATGACTGATCGAATGCGGAAAATACTTGCGATACGTCTGCGTGTCACTCCTCTCACTCAGCAGCCCGAGTTTTTGTAGCGCATCTTCCATAATCTCATCTACCTGGGCGACATATTCGCTCACCAGCAGGTTTGGGCGTAGCAGACTGATAATCTCGTGATGAGCATGCTCGACTGCCGCATGGACATCCCTCAAACGCTTCGTCGGGTTGACACAATAGGTGCGCGTGATATCTGCCGCATAGCCGTTTACCCGTGCGCCTACGTCTATCAGCACGCCGGCACGCCGAGAGAGCTTGCCGGAATTCGCGGTATAGTGCAATGTCACTGCATTTGCTCCTGAAGCGATGATTGGCTCATACGCGTGCCTGGCATCGACACGTCGGAAATCACGTGTCATATCGCCCTCAATTTCATATTCGTGAGCATATTGTGCGAGATTCTTGCGAATTGTAGCAAATGATTTACAGGTATGCATGACTGCTTGACGAATCGTAGCGATTTCTTCGGGCGATTTGATAGCACGGAGCTCCGCAAGCTGCTTCGTACAGTCCTCGACCCGCGCAAATATCCGTGAGAGGAGCGCATAGAGCTCACCAGGAGCGGGGTTTGGAGCAAAATGATATGCGTGTTTCGGATTGACGGTATACACCAGGCTGTGGTGCGTTGCAAGATGACGCAGCGTTGTTTCGAAATCTTTTGCATCGATAATCTCACTTGCGCCACTCGTCGCTTGAATCACCGTTTCGTCATACGCTCCGTCAAATATCTCTTCCAGTTCACTTCGCTCAGGTCGTACCAGCGTGACTCGTCCACGCGAGCCATCGATAATCACCTTCCAGCCAGGCTGCGTAATCCCCGTCAGCCAGAAGAAATTCGCCTCTTGGAGGAAAGGTGCAGCCATGTCGCCAGACTGCTGCATGAGATCGTACGCAGTCGCAACAATCACACCACCTTGCATGGTATCGGTAGCGTTTTTCTGGTGCGCAGAAACATTCATACTCTACAAGTATACAGCAGACTGATATCTACGAAGAGAGGTTGTCGATGTTCACCGAACATTAGTCTTGCGGCAAAAGTATACTATGGCTGCGAAACAGCAATGGGGACTAGACTAGTAAGGTTCGTACCATTGCCGAGAGTTCCAGGCTGACCGCCCCAACAAAAGAGCTCGGTAGATGCCATGGCACAAACCTGCCCATCCCCAGCTATTACCTTTGTAGCAACCTTGCCAGACAACACACCTGACGTATCGACTGCAACAGGCACTGTACTAGTTGCGGTTGAGTTATTACCTAGTCCTCCGCTACCATTCGTAACATTAGAGCCCCAGCAATAAGGCTTACTATCTGCAACTACACAGCCGATCATGTACCCTTTCGAGACGTCGGTAATTGTCTTCCCTGCAAGCACTCCTGTCCTATCGATTGACGTAGGGGTCGGTTTAACGGCATCATTGCCGGTACCGGTTGGGGTAACTCCATCGCCTAGCTCTCCCGCTGTGTTGGTACCCCAACAGTACACTTCGCCTGACGCGAGTATACAGCCGCCATTTCCTCCCATGCTTAATTTCGTGATAGTTTTTCCTGCGATCACTGAGTTAATAGCAGTCGCAGAGACAGGGAGTGACTGCGCAGCCCAGTCTAGTGACCTCGTGCCGGTGCCAAGCGCTCCATAGTAGTTACTACCCCAACAATACACTTGGTTATCCGCTACAGCACACGTTGTATATTGCCCAGCGCTTATTGACGTAATTGTCTTGCCGGCAAGAACGCCCGACATATTGGTTGCGACGGGCACGCTTCGAGTTGTTGTTGTACCGTCACCGAGTTGACCTTTAGAGTTCATTCCCCAACAATAGATACCGCCAGATGCAAGCACGCACACATGCTGATATCCATAGACCATCTGCGTGATAACCTTACCTGCCAACACTCCGCTCATATTAACAGCCGTAGGGGAATACATAATCCCACCTGTCGTACCATTCCCGATTTGACCATTGATATTCGCACCCCAACAGTAGATATTCGTCCCATTGTATGCACAAGTACCAAACAATCCGTTGATCTCAGAGGCAATTAATCGAGTATTATCCACGAGCCCAGGCTCTACTGTGATCGTAGGCTTTAGTACGGGGCTAGCAGAAGTACCTATTCCAGCCTGACCATTATCGTTTCTCCCCCAGCAATACACTGTAAAGTTCCCTACTGCGCAACTTGTGCTTGCCGCCGACCACGCAACCTTGCTCCCAAGCGTGTTTGGGTCGACTGCGATAGCCCCGCCTACACACGTCCCATACTGCGGTTTTGGATTTGACGACGAAATAAACATTTGATACCAGGCACCGCCTTGCTCACACCTTCTATACAGTAGTTTGTTGCATCACCCGACACATATGTCACCGTCACGCCACTATTACCGGAATAGTTACTAGGAATAGACGTAGGATAGGCATTTTTGAATGTCAATTCATTTTTCATTGCAGAAGCAATTGCACTCATGGCATTGGTTACTTCAGTTGTAGCTGTGCGTGAGCGCCATGATCCAAACGCAAATATAGTCATAGCTGCGAGCATCGCCACCACGATGATTACAATGATAAGTTCGACGATAGTGAAGGCAGGGTGGAAAGTGCCTGGAGCAGTACGACAAGAAGGATTTTCAGAGAAATGGCGCTTATCCTTATGTGTCATAGCTGTAGTGTAGCATTTGTGCTCGAGGTGAGCAAGCTATCATAAATTTGCTGGGCTTTTGTCGCACCCACAACACCCGCAAGTTGCTCGACTGATGCTTCGCTGATACCCCGCACACTGCCGAACGAGCGAATCAGCTTTTTGCGAGTAGCTGGCCCAACACCCGGGATGTCTTCGAGTGCGCTATGCGTCGCAGCAGAACGTTTGAGCGTGGTGTGATAGCTCACCGCAAACCGATGTGACTCGTCTCGAATTCGTTGAAATAGTTTCAGCAACTCATCGTATAGACTCACGCTGTCGCCCCCGCGGAGATTACGCGAATGTGCACCTGCATTGAAGCGACCGACATGCAGATTGATAATGATATATTCTTTCTCCTCAAGCACCGCGACACCAGCCACATGTGAGTGCTGAAGCCGCTTGATAAAACCACTATCGACGATCGATCCATACTTTGACAAGATCAATTCTTCCTCACGCTTGGCAATCCCGATGACCGGCACTGCCAGTCCCGCGTTTTTTACCGATTCGATTGCTGCACCAAGCTGACCTTTGCCTCCGTCGATCAAGATTAGGTCTGGCGTACCCCACGATTTGAGATTTTTTTCGCTACACCGCCGCTGAATCGTCTCGCGCATATTGGCCACATCGTCATTGCGCTGCACGCGCATCTTAAATTTGCGATACTGACTCCGGTCGCTCACGCCATTGGTAAATACCACCATACTTGCCACCACATTTGTGCCGCTCATATGACTGATGTCGTAGCCTTCGATTCGTGCTGGCACATGACTGAGTCCCAGCAACTCGGCAAGCTGAGACAGTGCCTTGTCTTTGCTAATATCCAAAAATTCCCTGTCTCCAAACATGATGCGTCGCTGCAATTCTTTGAGATGGGTGAGTTTATTGCGCAGTTCTGCTGCAAGTTCAAATTGCTGCGCCCTGGCAGCGCGCTTCATATCTCGCTCGATTTGGTTAGTGATCGCCACCCGACCGCCCCGGATATAGCTCAGCAGGCGCTTCAGAGACGCTTTGTACTCTTGACTCGTCATATCGGCTCGCGGACTTAGCCCAAGGTGCATGTCGAGATCAGGCCGCCTATCGGTCGGCGCTTTTGTGTAGTAAGGGAATATTTTTCTGAGGTAGCGCAACGCTTTTTTGACCGCAAACCCATTGTAAAACGGTCCGACATAGGTTGCTCTGTCGTCGGCAGGATTACGAGTGAAGCTGACGTGCGGCCACTCATTTTTCATGTCTATTCTTACAAATGTTTGAGATTTGTCGTCACGAAGTAGAATGTTATAGCGAGGTTTGTAGCGTTTCACCATCTCGCTCTCGAGGAAAAGCGCGTCAATTTCACTCTCGGTCTCTACCCAGTCGGTATCATGGATTTCGTTCACCAATGCGAGTGTTTTGAGGTCGAAATCTTTTTTGTTCTGAAAATACTGCCGCACCCGATTTTTCAGTACCGCAGCTTTACCAACATAAATAATCTCCCCTGACTTGGCCTTGTGGAAATACACCCCCGGTGTACGTGGCAGTGTTTTTAGTTTTTCTTCAAGCACGGTATTCACCATGTATAGTATACTGTTTTTAGCACGATAAGTCCGCACTCCTGCAAGCCCATCTCAAGGGAACGACTTGCTTCCGGCACGCGCACCCTATCGAGATTTTCTATCAACCATAAATAGGAGACTCGTATGTCAAACACGACAAAAGAGGAGCAGCTCGACTGGTACGAGCGATCGCACAAAAATTGGCGGTCGTGGGGGAGCTGGTTTAGCTGGGGTTCACCTGTTGGCCTAGGATTATTCTTCCTTGCCATTGCAGGAGCCATCTGGATTATCCGCCAGGCGTTCTAACTAAAAAAGTCCCGCCAATTGCTGCGGGACTTTTTGATTGGGTGACTACTCGTCTTATGCACCGAGGAGGTTGAGCACCCAGCCGCCTGCAAGCAGACAAGCGAGCGCCCCGCCTGCCATGATGGCAATTTTTTTCCAGACCCATTCAGGCTTCGTGCCACCAAATATCACGGCACCTGCCTGTGTCGTCACGACAAATCCCACCCATATCCATACAACAAGGTGCCACCAAGGCGTGGTCGGGGCAACTTTCATAAAATGTGCCAGCACATAGACAGTAATGAGACCAGCAATAAACTGCACGGCCATCCATGGACCCATCTTCTTTTGAGCTTCTTGCTGCTCTTTCTTGCTGAGCTTATTAAAGCCATGCATCTCACCCCACTGCTTGCCAAACAATGGCATATACCAGACAGCGCCTACGATAAACTGCGTCACTGCAGCAGCTAACACTGCCCATAGATTTGGTGAATAATCCATTATATTTACCTTTCTTTTAGGTAATTTAGTGTTTAGTGAGTAACAGCTTTTTCAAGTGTCTTCGCATGATCAATCCAACCCTGCACCTCTGTTTCGGTTGGAGTACGGCGTACTGTATTGTGCTTTTCATCGTAGGCAGCCATCGCTGCGGTCAAGTTAGCCGCATTGCGAGTCGCAAGCTCCGCAGGGCTATCGACTCCTGCTGCTTCAAGTAGATCACTATACTCTTCGCCGACACCTTTGACGCGCATCAAATCAGCACGGTTCACCCACTCAAGAATATGAGCTTCAGAAAATCCTGTTTCTTCAGCAAGTGCTTTGCGACCGGCTTTTGGACCTGCAACTTCGAGCAGCTTGTCGGTTGTGCGAATTCCTGCAGCTACAAGCTTTTCTTTGTATGCCGCACCGATTCCTTCGATATCCATGATACTTGTCATAACACCTCCTTGGTTGATTGTTATATATACAGTATACTACGCGACGCGCTCATTGAATGCGCCCCAGAGCGACGGCTTACATACTCTTTTTTGTAATCACAGGCATTTGACGTAAGTACGAATCATCCTGCACAAGCTGCATAATTGCACGCGATAAACGCTTGCGTGAAGTGAGCACTTCGGCCGGACCACCTAATGAAAAACAGACGTCTTTCTCGCTACGACCATTCGTGAGCTTGAGTACCCGCACTATCGACCAGTCAACATTGCTCTGCTCGATGACAGCAGCATGCGCAATACCGTCGCGCACCCTACGAGGATCGATGATTTTTATCGCGGCATTCACAAGATGGTCAATCAAGCTTGGCGTATCGCCAGACCTGCGAACACCCGTGCCCGTAAGGCTGATCAGTCGCTTGATCTTGTGTTTTTGCATAGCCTGAATAACATGAGTAATCGTCTCGGTCTGCAAAAAGCTCGGCGAACCTTTTACATGGCCAATCAGCGAAACAACCACATCGGACCCTTGTACAAGTGTATCGACATCAGCCTGAATTGTACCGTCGCAAGTAATTATCTCGCAATTAGGGTGGTTGTTGCGGTATGAGGAACTGTACACTCCAGCGCGAATACGATATCCCATGCCAAGAGCAGTATGAATAAATGCTTGTCCACTTTTGCCACTAGCGCCCAGTACTGCGATTGTCTTCACGTATGCCTTACTTGCCCAGTCGTGATGGCCACCACATCTTTTTACCTATTTCCATCGTCAGTGATGGCACGAGAAGAGAGCGGATAATGAGTGTATCGAGTAGCACGCCAAACGCCACGATAAAGGCGATTTGCGCTAGGAACAAGATTGGAATGACATACAGCGCCGCAAAGGTAGAAGCCAAGACAACACCAGCGCTCGTGATCACCCCGCCCGTCACGATAAGCGCCTTGAGCGTACCTTGCCGCACCCCTAGCTTTATCGTCTCTTCACGCACCCTGGTCATGAGAAAGATGTTGTAATCAATTCCGAGCGCCACCAGGAACACAAAGCCAAAGATAATCACCGACGGATCAGCACCGGCGAAGTGCCACACGTTATTAAAGAGGAACGCCGCAATACCAAGCGTTGCGCCAAACGAAATCACGGTTGTAATGAGCAGAATAAGTGGTGCCACGATTGAGCGAAGTAGTACCATGAGCACGATCGTAATCGCAACCAGTATCAGCGGTATGATCGTCTTGAGGTCGTGCGTTGACGCAGTGTTTGTATCGAGCTGCACAGCACTTACCCCGCCAAACAGCACTTCAGGATGAGACGGCTGGATGGCGCTGCGCAGACGAGCTATCGTCTCGCGTGCCGCCACCGAGCTTGCAGGGTCATTCAGTGTCGCCTGCAAAACAACCTGGCCATCTATGACCTTTGGTGACAAATCTTTAAATGGGTATGCGCTCTCTACTATCGTGTCGACCGAAGGAATTGCAGCAATTGCCTGCTGATAGACGCGTTCCACGTATTCCATCGGTGCACCTGCCATTTCTGACTCGATTTTCTCGCGAATCGTTGTGAGCTGCGCCTGGCGCGATACACTCACTTTATCTCGTATCTGCTGACGAATCTTTGTCTCATAGCGCCCTACAGGCATAGTAGTCTTTGTCTTGTCGGTCGTCGCTACGCTCACGGTGTCGACGCCTCGATCAGCTTCGAGTTGCTGTATGATTTGTGCTTGTTTACCCTCAGGCACCAGGATAAATGCAGGCGATCCTGACCCGCCCGGGAAGTGCTTGTCGAGTAATTTTTGTCCATCACGTGCCTCTGACTTACCCACGATCAAATCTTGCTGCGACACACCCTGCGCCTTGAGGTACGGCATGTAGAAACAGCACGCGATGAGCACAACTGTGATTCCTACCCATAGGCGGCGAGGATGTCGCCCAACTAGCCTTCCCACTTTCGTCCATACTGGGTGACTATCGTGATAATCACCATGGCCTTTGCCGGCGACATACTGCGGACGGCGCGGCCAAAATGCGCTACGACCAAATAGCAAGAGAACTGCCGGCAGAAATGTGAGTGCTGACGCGATCGCAAAGGCGATCCCTACGCCACCAACTGGGCCAAGCGCCTTGTTCGAACCAAGGTCGGACACGAGCAAGCACAGCAGTCCTAATATCACCGTGCCTCCGGCTGCTACAATTGGCTCCCACGAGGCCTTAAGGGCAGCTTGCGTCGCATCCCAGGCACTTTTGTGACGCATGAGTTCTTCGCGGTAGCGCGCAATATACAGCAATGCGTAGTCCGTCGCTGCGCCAATCACGAGAATAAATAAAATGCCCTGCACTTGCCCATTGAGCTGCATCACACCAGCTTTCGCCAAGTGCCATACGACAAATATTGCACTCGCAAGTGCCGACATGGCGCTGAGGAGCGTCACAACAGGCAGTACTGGCGAACGATACACAACAAGCAAAATCACGAACACGACAGCAAGCGCCACAATAAGCAAAGTACCATCAATCCCAGCAAATGCCTTGTTGAGATCACGCGCAAACATCGCAGGCCCAGTGAACGCATAGCTCATCGATACATTCGACTGTTTGACCGCATCTTGCAGCTTGGTGATAATTGGCGCAAACTTCGTATCACTCTCTATCGGCACGAGAACAAAGCCACCTTTGCCGTCTTCTGAGTACACTGGCTGCGAGACTTCACCTTTCACGACACCGGTTTTTTGCATATTGTCTCGAGCGGCCAGGAGCTGTGATTTCTGCGCGTCAGTAAGTGCGGTGTCGGACTCAAATACGACAATTGCCGGGATTGTCCCAGAGGTCTGAAATTTCGCGAGCTCGTCTTTCACCTTTGTGGACTCAGCATTTTTTGGAAGAAATGTCGATAAATCATTGCTCGACACTTGATCAATTTTGCCAAAATACGGACCACCGACACCAGCAGAACTCAGCCAGATCAGTATGAGTGCAGCCGGGATAAAAAATCGATACCATTTACGGCGAGATGCTGTCTGCGCCATAAGCTTACGACTTGATCTGCTTCGTTAAAATATCTTCGAGAGCAGGGCGCGGCACCATGCCAACCACCTGGTCGACTGACTTACCGCCCTTAAATACATGCATATTTGGAATACTGCGGATTTCATATTCACCCGCGAGGGCAGCATTGTCCGCACCATCTTCGATGTTCACTTTGACAATATCCACATCGTTGTCCATCGCCTCTGCGACATCATGCAAAATCGGCGCCATCGCGCGGCACGGTGGACACCACTCTGCCCAAAAGTCGACTAGTACGACTTTCTCGCTTTTTAGTACTTTCTCTTCAAATTCCTGTTTCGTCGTTGTGTTATATAAAGCCATAGTTATATTGTACCTCTTTTGCAGGCGAACAGCGAGAGCGGTATACTAGGCTCATGACAACTTCTTTATCATCTCTCGAATCACTCCTATCACTCAAAGGCAAAACTGCGCTCATCACAGGTGCAGCACAAGGTATTGGCCGCGCTATCGCTGAGCGCTATGCCGAGGCAGGCGCTAGCCTACAGCTCCTCGATACAAAAGAAGAAATTCTCGACAAAACCGCCAAGGAAATACGCGAGAAGTATGGCATAGAAGTGAATGCGTACGCCGTTGATCTCGGCAACGAAGAAATGCTGACTGAGTTCTGGGACCAACTTTCCCCCGTACCCGACGTACTGGTCAATAACGCTGGGATATTCTGGCCCAAAAAGCTCGAAAAAATCGACGCAGCAAGCTACGACAAAATCATGAATATCAACACCCGTGCCGTTATCACAAACTGCCGCGAACTCGTCGAGCGACGCGGCGGCAGACCCGCAACCATCGTCAATATATCCTCTATCGAAGCCGTCAAAGGCATGACCTACGACATGATGCTCTATGGCGCCAGCAAAGCTGCTGTGCTCGCTGTGTCGCGAGCTATCGTCAAAGATTATGGCAAAGATGGCTGGAAGTGTAACACCATTCTCCCCGGAGGAGTTAGTACGCCTGGCGGAACTGCCATGGCAAAGGCGGCACTCAAGAGCCTCGACTTTTCTATCGTCGCGACGAGTGTCAAGTTCGCTTTGCGTATGCCCACAAAAGGCATCGGCAGACCCGATGATATTGCTCGTGCTGCGCTATGGCTGGGCACCCCCGCAAGTGACTTCATGAACGGCGCAGAAGTCGTGGTCGATGGCGGCTTCCTCGCAGTGTAGCTAGAGTAGCTTGGACGCAAAAATTCCTATCATCACGACGACACCCATGATGCGTCGTATACCTGCTTCACCGAAGCGAATTTCGAGATAGCTCCACAGGAACGCTGCACCAAAAAATAGCAACTCAAAAAACGAGTACACCTTGCCTGTCGTCACGATATGACTCCCGATAATTCCGATGAGCATGATATATACTGGCAGATTCGGCGGCTGCCCGATGATGTATTTGCCGGTATTATCTTGAAATAATAGTTTCTTTATACGCTGCATACCTCTCCTCTTTCGTCATTAATGCTAATTGATTATTTTAATAAATGTTTCGTATACCCACGCCGCACCAATTCCTCATATGCAGCCCAGACATCATCTGGAATCTCTTGCTCGATCTGGAACCCGAGCTTCGCATATTCTTTGATACGCTGCAAGTCACCAACCATAATGTTTGTCATATATTCAAGCGATATGTAAGAATTGCTCGTGTAGTCATCCATTGATACGTCGATCGCCGAACAGATTATTTTAGACACTTGTTTGTCGGGCCACTGTTTTAAGAATGTTGCATAGTGTCGCCGCAGCATATATGGCTTGCCGACCAAAATAATTGTTTTCGTATCGATACCGCACTGCTTCAAAAGATGAGCAGCTAGAGTAACGTTTTCGCCCGTATTTGTCGCCTGATTCTCAACTAAAATTGCCTGTGGATCTACGCCATTCTCTGTAGCAACCTCTTTGTAAACATCTGCCTCATTTTCAGTATACGAGTCACGTGTCAATGCGCCCCTCGATCCTGAAAAAATAATTTTTGGAGCCCATCCATCTTGCCACAATTTCGCGCACCACTGAGCAGTACGATTATCAGCACTCCCAAACCCAAATATTACATCAGCTTTTTCAAGCGGCTGCTCGAAACGCATATAATCCCAAATAATTTGCGCTAACTCATGGTCACTTTTTCCGTGCATTTGCCACTCGCTTTCGATATTCATCTGCCATCATGTAGGTACTCGTATCACGCACACGATCGACGAATAGTATTCCATTTAGATGGTCCGTCTCGTGTTGAAATACATGAGCGACAAAGCCCGTCAGCTCCTCGTCATGAGACACTCCATGCTCGTCATGCCACATCGCACGAATTGTTTTGTATCTTAGTGCTTTGCCGTACAAAATATCTTTGCCGCTACCACAACTTTGGCAGCCTTCCCACATGCCAGTCCTTCTCCCCTTGCCTTCGTAACTAGGATTGATAATCACTTGCTCAAACCGTTCCAAATCGGGTCGGGTCGGTGTCGGTTTGATGCCAATTACACTCAGTGCTACCGACTCGCCAACTTGCGGTGCAGCGATGCCCATACCGTATTTTTTCTGCTCATTCGTGTAGCGAATATTTGCGATCAATTGCTGGATCTCATCGCTTTTAATTTCTTCACTGGGAAGCTCGCGCGCTCTTTGCCGCAAGACTGAGTTGCCAAATCGTGTCAGTTTAAGCAACTTCATGCAACTTTACCTTTACGACTTCGCCGTTACGCTGATCGGGCATTGTCAGAAAATCATTTGGTATGCTGTCATGAATGACGCTCAAAATCATTTTGCCGGTGCCATTATGCGATACGATCAGAAATGAACGCTCGGGTCGCTTGGCAATCTCTGCCAAAAACTCTCGCACACGATCATACATCTCCCCCAGTGTTTCAGCTCCAGGAATCACATCACCTCGCCTCAGGCGCTCGTGATAATCATGAATCGGTGAGTTTGTTGCTTCACCAGCGCGCAGTTCGATGAGCCGACTGTCACGCTCAATGCCCCTACTCCAGCCAATCTGGGCCGCGATGATCTCAGACGTATCAACCGCCCGCAGCATCGTCGAGCTGATAAATACATCGAAATATAGGTCACGAACCTGCTGCGCTACCCCGTGCGCCTGAGATCTGCCCAGCTCGGTCAATGGCGAGTCGAGTGCGCCGCCAGCTACAACCTTGTCAGCATTCGCCTGCGACTCACCATGACGTACAAGATAGAGTGTTTTCATGACAGAGACTTTCTCATTTTTATTAAATCAATGCTTCCCCATTGGGTTACCTCGCCCGTCGCTTCAAATCCGTACTTTTCATAGTATCTCTTCAGCCATGGCGCGAGCGACATATAGTCTAGCTCGATACTCAAAAATGAATTGTTTCGTGCGTATTTTTCAATCGCGAGCATCAACTTCTTTGCAATACCTTTACCACGATATTGCGGAACGAGCGTCAGCAGACCAAAGTGTAACACTTGCTCACGCGGCTCAAGATATACGCAGCCGATCAATTCTTGCTTACTGTACACTTTATAAAAATCCACTTCCTTCATGCGGCTTTTTAGTTTATCACTTGTTGTGCGTTGCTCACCTTTTACTGCATCCTGGTAGGAGTACGCTTCGTTAATTATCGGAACGAGCTGCTCGACATCCAACTCTTTTGCACGGCGCAAACTAATGACAGCATCGGCAAGCTCACTCTCTAGTCCGACTCTATTTGTCATACTTCTCTAGCCACCAAGATTTAATAAACCCTAATGTTAGCGTGGACAGCAAGAAGCCAGTCGTAGGAACGATGGCATTTATCCATGGATCGACATGAACAACAAATTGTAAATACATCCACACAACCACATATGTGAGTAGCGCAATCGATGCCCTCCGCGTCCAACTCGTCTCCCATGCCTTGTTTTGCTCAACTTGCTTGTTGCGCTGCTCGATGCGAGCGATTCGTTTTTCGAGGTCTTTCATTATGCTGCTTGCAACTTCCTGTGCGCAGCCTGATTTCTACAATTCTCAGCATGGTACAGCAGTTCAGGATTTTGCTTACAATCTTTGCAAATCAATACCAAATCATTGCACTGTAAGTAGGCACAATTCTCAAAATTACTGGTCTTACCCTGGCAGTGTGTACATTCACCGATAACTTTCGCGTGGTCACTAAAATCAATCGTCATGCGGTTGTCAAATACGCGCAAGCTGCCTTCCCATAGCCCATCGTCGCCAAACTTTTCGCCATACTTCACGATGCCGCCATCGATTTGGTAGACTTCATTGAAGCCACGTTTTTTCATCATGGCGCTGATGACTTCGCAGCGTATGCCGCCAGTACAATAGGTGATGATTTTCTTGTTTTTCAGGTCGTCATACTTATCGCTCTCTAGCTCCGCGATGAAATCTCGCGATGTATTGGTATTTGGCACCACAGCATTTTTGAATTTGCCGATGCGCGCTTCGTGTTCGTTACGCCCATCAAAAAACACCACGTCGTCGCCATATTGCTCGACCATCTCATTAACCTCTGCCGGCTTGAGGTGCTTGCCACCGCCGATCACGCCGTCCATGTCGACATCAAATTCATCATCGCTGTTTTTGAACCCTACTAGCTCACGTCGCGCTTTGACACTCATGCGCGGGAAATCACTGCCTGTGCCATCGCTCCACTTCCACACGATGTCTTTGAACGGCGCGTACTGCTTGGTGGCTTTGATATATGCTTTGCACGCATCAATATCACCACCCACCGTGCCATTGAGCCCATGTCGGCTCACGATGATCCGGCCCTTCAACCCAAGTGAATCGCACAAAGTCTTTTGCCATAATTTCACTGCCTCTGGGTCAGCGATTGGCGTAAATTTATAGTAGAGAAGTATTTTGTTCATTACTTCTATTTTACCACCTCTAGGGCTTGCGTAAAATCTTGTCCATCGGCTTACCCTTCGCCAGCTCGTCGATGAGCTTATCGAGGTAGCGCCCTTCGCGGGTGATGCGGTCTTCGATTTCCTCGACTCGCACCCCACAGATTACGCCCGTGATAAGGTTGCGATTTGGATTCATGTACGGCGCAGTGTCGAAAAAGGTTTCGAAATCAAGATCATCCGCCAGCACTTTTGCAAAGGATCGCTCATCGTGCCCAGTGAGCCAAAAGATAATCTCATGCAGCTCCTTTACCGTCCGCCCCTTTTTCTCAACCTTCGCCACATAGTACGGATAAACTTTTGCTAACTTTATCCCGTGAATAGTTCGCATAGTCATACGAAAACTACTATAGCGACCTTATGCCTGCACTTGCGAAGCAAGTCGTTGTCGAGCGACAGCAGACATCGCGATCATGAGGAGCGTGTAAACCAAGCCCATAGCACAGACGTGAAGCGCACTATAGCCCTGCACGACGAGAATAACGCCAGTGACGATAGTCGCGGCGATGAGGCCATAATTCACTGAAAGAAGTTTTTGTATAGGCTTGACGAGTAGTCCTGCCGCGAGCACGAAGCTAGAAATAGCGATGATGATATGAAGTATAAGCATAAGCCTAGTATAGGCTATACAACGATATTTGACAAAC
The DNA here is from genome assembly GCA_964602775.1 of uncultured Candidatus Saccharibacteria bacterium. GTDB lineage: Bacteria > Patescibacteriota > Saccharimonadia > Saccharimonadales > Saccharimonadaceae > Saccharimonas. Next base: position 16,866 of record CAZRRY010000011.1, read on the forward strand.
TATACAAAATTTGCTATAATAAAAAGATTATCCTATTGCGCTCCCTTAAAACCCTGTAGTATACTTTATCTACTATGAACCCGCGCGGTTCCTCATACTCGCGAACGTCTTGACGAGCAAGACCGCTGGCGCAATAAACAACACACGATTACATATTACTAACTCTTGCAGATGCCAACAAAGGAGGTTCATGCAGAAAAAAACACTTTCACTATTTTGGCGCTATGCCAAACGATATCCAGCGCTACTCACTGTCGCACTGCTTTCCCCTATTGTCGCGACAACACTTACCGCTGCGGTGTCACCGTTTATATTGTCTAAAATTATCGATAAGCTACAGAGCGGTGGCGCAACACTAGACAACAGCCTCGGTCTGATTGTCACCTACGCGACTATCTACATCATTGGCGAAGTACTGGTGTGGCGCATTGCGCTCTATGCAACATGGACCTACCAAACAGCCGCCCAGCGAGACCTGAGCGTTGACATCTTTCGCAAGCTCTCAAACCAAAGCCTGTCATTTCACTCCAATCGCTTCGGTGGCTCGCTCGTCAGTCAAACCAGCAAGATTATCGGTGGATTTGAGCGATTTTGGGATACAATCATTTGGCAGTTCATGCCTGTTGCAACAGCGATTATCTCAGTAATTATCTTTACGAGCTTTATCTACTGGCAATATGCCCTATTTATACTTGTGATGGCGACCGTATTTGCTACTGTTATCTACAAAGGATCAAGCTTTATGCGCGAGCTTAACAAAAATGAAGCACAAGCCTCGACGCGACTGAGTGGCTACTTGGCCGATATGGTATCGAATGTAGTCACAGTCAAGGCCTTCGGCAACGAAACACCCGAATATCGCACGCATACCAAGCGAGCAAACGAGTGGCGCGGCAGCTCGCTGGCATCGATGTGGGGCTTCCTAAAAGTTAGCACGGGCTATGCGCTTCTCATGTCAGTCGTGGCAATCGGCGCGCTGATTGCTGCAGTGTATGCCTCGGAGCAGCGATGGATTTCAATTGGTGTTGTCTACCTGCTGCTCACTTACACACTCACCGCAACTCGCCAGATGTGGGAGATGAATGGCATCATGCGCAACTACAACCGCATCATGGGTGACTCCTTTGATATGGTTGAGATACTCGACACGCCTGATGAACTGGTTGATCACACAGACAGCACACTGAGGCCAACCGCTGGAAAAATCGAATTTAGAGATGTCGATTTTGCGCATGACAATGGTGAGGGTGAGCATGTATTTCACAACCTTTCACTCACTATCAAGCCAGGTCAGCGGGTTGGGCTCGTAGGGCACAGTGGCTCTGGCAAAACAACATTTACGCGAATCCTCCTGCGATTTTCTGATATACAAGATGGTGCGATCTTGATCGATGGGCAAGATATTGCAGAGGTCACACAAAAAAGCTTGCGCACCTCCATCGCATACGTACCTCAAGAGTCAACCCTCTTCCATAGACCACTTGGCGAGAACATCGCCTATGGCAAGCCAGAGGCGACAGAGCAAGAAATTATTGAAGCAGCGAAACGTGCAAATGCATGGGAATTTATCGAAAAGCTACCCGACGGACTCGATACGCTCGTTGGAGAGCGTGGGATAAAGCTGAGTGGTGGTCAGCGACAGCGCATCGCTATCGCTCGTGCGATTCTCAAGGATGCACCAGTCCTCGTGCTCGACGAGGCCACGAGCGCACTCGATAGCGAGTCAGAGAAGCTTATTCAAGCAAGCCTCGAAACATTGATGAGGGACCGTACCAGCATCGTCATCGCTCACCGTCTGTCAACTATCGCAAAGCTCGACCGCATCATTGTCCTCGATCACGGCAAGATCGTGGAAGACGGCAGCCACACCGAGCTGCTCGCAAAAAAAGGAAAATACGCGAAACTTTGGAGCCATCAGTCGGGTGGGTTTATCGAAGAATAAAAATATGCCGCGTCACAGCGGCATATTTTTTGTGAAAAGAAAACTATTCTGCTTTTTCTTCTGCTGCAGCGTCGGCTGGTTCGCCCTCAACTGCAACGTCGCTTTCGTCTCTTTCATCACCTGCGGCTGCTTCATTTGAAGCCTGCAGCGCAGCTGGTTCCCAGACACTGGCGATCATCAGATCAGTGATCTTCGGGCGCTCTTCTTCCTCGTCTTCTTCGGCGCGGCCGTCATCGCGCTCAACTAGCTCGACACCGGCTGGCAAGACGATGTCACCGACAGTCACACGATCACCAGCTTCTTTGAGGCCGAGAATCGAAACTTCAAGTGCCTCTGGCAGCTCCATTGGAAGCGCTTTGATCTCAACTTTATCAAGAGCCTGGAGAACGATCAGACCTGCCTTTTCTGCTTCACTCTCGCCCTCACCCACGAGTCGGATCGACACGTTTGTGTAGACAGGCTCATTGGCATCGACCGCATGAAAGGCAATGTGACGCACAACACCATGCTTGGTTGGGTCAAAATCAATATCCTTAATCATGGCGATACGTCGCTTGGCACCAGTCAAATGCACTGGTGTGTGCTTGCCAGCTTCATCGACAACCTTGCGAACCTGCTGCGCATCAGCTTGCACTGACAACGGCTCCATGTCGGCGCCGTACACTACGCCAGGCGTCAGGCCTTGTCGTCGTAGCTCTTTTACTTTTTTGCCGTGGAGCTCTCGCACTACCACATTCAAACTTACTTTGTCTCCCATCTCTCTCCTTTCAGGATACGTTTACGGAGCAATCCTTTTACTTTACCTCCATTATTATATCACAACTTCTCCTCGCTTTCCACGCACCCTCGCCAACCTTCTCGGCACAGCACCAAATCGCCACGATCCTACAGGGTTACACCCTGCAACAGATAAGGAAGTTGGATCACTAGCATGAAGGAGGGTGAGAAATGGTAGACTGTCGAGTGCTAGTGCTGTCAGAGGCGCGTAATGTGAGTGGGCCTATCATGCTATAATCAAGACGATGGAAGCGCTTTTGAATTTTATTACTGGGCTTGGCGTCATCGCCGTACTATTTGTGATTTATGCGGAGTCTGGCCTGCTGATTGGGTTTCTCTTTCCTGGCGACAGCCTGCTCTTCACCGCTGGATTTTTGGTGCAACAAGGCATTGGCTCTTTCGCGCATATCAACATTCATGTGTTTGCATTCTTGCTTTTTCTCTGCGCGCTTTTTGGCCAGCAAACTGGCTATTTGTTTGGCAAAAAAGTCGGGCGCAAGCTATTTGAACGACCAAATAGCCGCTTTTTCCGCAAAGAAAACCTCGTGCGCACCGAGCAGTTCTACGGCAAGCACGGACCGATCGCTATCGTGCTCGCCTGTTTCGTGCCAATCATTCGCACCTTCGTGCCCATCGTAGCAGGTGTCAGTAAAATGTCGTACCGTCAGTTTCTGCCGTACAACATCACTGGTGCATTTCTCTGGACCTATGGCTTTACCTACCTTGGCTACTATGCCGGCAAGGTACTCCACGAGATGGGCGTCAATGTGGAAGTTGCAGCACTTATCATTATTTTCCTCAGTATTTCACCGATGCTATGGCACGCGCTCCACACCAAAGAAAAACGCACCAAACTATGGGCTGGCACAAAGCGCGAACTCGCGATCGTTTTTAGGCGTAACTCCTAGAGCAACTCTTTGAGGTATTGCCCTGTAAAACTCGCAGGGATTCTAGTCACTTCTTCGGGCGTGCCGCTCGCGATAACCTGGCCGCCACCTTGCCCACCTTCGGGACCCATGTCCAAAACAAAGTCAGCGCACTTGATGACTTCGAGGTTGTGCTCGATGATAATCATACTATTGCCACCTTCAACCAACTTTTGCAAAATCTCCAGCAGTTTTTTGACATCGGCGGTATGCAGTCCGGTGGTTGGCTCGTCAAGAATATAGAGCGTCTTGCCGGTGCTGCGACGCGATAGCTCGCTGGCCAGTTTGATGCGCTGCGCCTCGCCCCCACTAAAGGTCGTAGCGGGTTGACCGAGTTTGATGTACCCCAGACCCACTTCGTTGATGGTCGCGAGTTTGCGATAAATCGCCGGGACGTTTTCGAAAAACCCACAGGCTTGCTCGACCGTCATATCGAGAATATCGCTAATCGTCTTGCCTTTGTATTTGATCTCTAGCGCTTCACGATTGTAGCGCTTACCGTGACATTCTGGGCACTGGATATAGACGTCGGGCAAGAAGTGCATTTCAATCTTAATCACACCATCACCCTGACAGTTTTCACAGCGACCACCCTTGACGTTGAAGCTGAAACGCCCGGCCTTATAACCACGAATATTTGCTTCGGGTGTGCCAGCGAAAAGCTCACGAATCGGTGTGAATACTCCTGTGTAGGTGGCAGGGTTGGAACGCGGAGTGCGACCAATCGCTGACTGATCGATGATAATTGCCTTGTCGAGATGTTCAATCCCTTCAATATTTTCATGTGCACCGGGCACCTCCTGCGCACGGTGCAGGCGGGCTGAAAGCTCTTTGGCTAAGATATCGTTGACGAGTGTCGACTTGCCGCTGCCGCTCACACCAGTGACGAGCGTCATGACACCCAGCGGGAACTCGACATCGATATGTTTCAAATTATTTTCGCGCGCCCCGCGAATCACTAGTTTTCGATCTTTTTCGATGCTGCGACGTTTCTTTGGAACCGGAATTGACTCTGTGCCCGCCAGATAACGACCTGTGATGCTATCGGGATTTTTTGCGACCTCTGCGGGCGTTCCATGTGCCACAATTTGCCCACCTCGCACCCCAGCACCAGGCCCAACATCGACAAGGTAATCCGCATGCTTGATGGTATCTTCGTCGTGCTCTACGACTAGTACTGAGTTGCCGAGATCACGCAGGTGCTTGAGCGTACCAATCAATCGGTCATTATCGCGCTGGTGCAGACCGATCGACGGCTCATCGAGCACATAGAGTACGCCTTGCAAACCTGAGCCAATTTGCGTCGCCAGACGGATACGCTGGGCTTCGCCACCACTTAGCGTATTGGCAGCACGCGACAGCTCGAGATAGGTCAGACCGACATTGCTCATAAACCCGAGACGGGCCATGATTTCTTTCATAATCTGCCGAGCAATAAACAGCTCATCGTCAGTGAGTTTGAGGTTTTTGAACAAATCGATTGCGTCATCAACCCCGAGATTACAAATATCCATAATCGACAGCCCGTGCACCGTGACTGCCAGCACCACCGGCTTGAGCCGCTGGCCCTTGCAGGCGGTACATGAGCGCTCGCGCATAAACCGTTCGATATCTTTGCGCATAAACTCACTGTCAGTTTCTTTGTGGCGCCGCTCCAAGTTAGGAATTACACCCTCGTACGTAGAATCATAAAACCGCCCGCCGCTTAGTTTGACGCGGTATTTTTGGTTGCCCGTGCCATAGAGGACTTTTTCGAGACTAGTAGCACTCAACTGCTTCACCGGCACATGCACGCTAAACCCATGCGCATCAGCTACTTCGGCCAGTCGTTTCATGTACCAGGCATCGGAATTGACGCGGTTGTAGGGTCGAATCGCACCCTCCGCAATGGTGAGATTTGGGTTAAACACGAGCTCTGGATCGACTTCGAGCCGACTACCAAGTCCCGTACAGGTTGGACAAGCGCCTTGTGGTGCATTAAAACTAAACAGCCGAGGCTCGAGCTCGGGGATATCCTCGCCAGGGTGATCGACACAAGCATACCGCTGACTAAACGTATGGATTTCGTTGGTGTCGACATCGAGAAGCTGCACCACCCCACCCGCTATCTCAAGCGACTGCTCGACCGACTGCGTGACGCGACTGACTGCGTCGGGCTTCATGATGATACGGTCGACCACGATCTCAATATCATGCTTGAAACTTTTTTGTAGATCAGGAAACTCATCGAGTGCATAAATCACGCCGTCGACACGCGCACGCGCAAACCCAGTACGAGCGTACTGCTCTGGGATATGAGCAAACTCACCTTTTTTTTGACTGACAATCGGTGCGAGCACCATGAGTTTCGTGCCTTCTGGGAGTTTCATGATCTCGTCAATAATCGCCTGTGCCGTGCGGCGATGAACGGGCTTGCCACAGGCTGGGCAATGTGGCACGCCGATCCTCGCGTACAGGAGTCGCAAATAGTCGTAGATCTCGGTCACGGTGGCGACAGTACTACGGGGGTTACGACTGGTTGATTTTTGGTCGATCGAAATTGCGGGGCTTAAACCGTCAATACTATCAACATCGGGTTTATCCATAATACCGAGAAACTGCCTGGCATAACTGCTGAGACTCTCGACGTAACGACGCTGTCCCTCGGCATAAATCGTGTCAAATACCAGACTCGACTTGCCGCTTCCCGACAAGCCAGTCACTACCACAAACTTATCACGTGGTATTTCAACGTTGATGTTTTTGAGGTTGTGCTCCCTCGCGCCTTGGACCCGAATAAACTCTGACATGGCTTGCTATTGTACCGTAAAACACTGAAAAAATCCATACCACGCGAGCAGTTTCATGGCAAAGCACGGTTGCTCTTATGTATATTTCACGATAGTATTGACTATTTGAGTAAGCTGTGGTATAATGCACTTATCTTTATGAGCAAAGCAACCCCCATGAGCAAAAAACGTATCGGCCTCTTCGCCCTTCTCGCTGTCGGGCTCTATGTGATACTTTCGCAAAGTGTCGTCAGCAATGCCATCCTCAGTCTCGTCCTGGCCGGTAGTGTCGTAGGCACCGGTATCGTGATCCCTTTTTGGGCAATGATGACCGGCTACACCACGCTCACCGCACTGATCGTCGCCTGGTATGCCGAATCGCTGCTCGTCAACCGACGTATGCGAAAAACAGCTGCCAAGCAGCGTATGCCACGGCGTCGCTACTCGCATATTTAGTCGCTATTGTATGAGGGAGGGCCAGCCCTCCCGTACAAGCACTGGAGTAAATCCAGATGCTTGCACTCCCACCCGCTAAAGCTCGCTCCGCTCGTATGCATTAGTTATGAGGGAGGGCCAGCCCTCCCGTACAAGCACTGGAGTAAATCCAGATGCTTGCACTCCCACCCGCTAAAGCTCGCTCCGCTCGTATGCATTAGTTATGAGGGAGGGCCAGCCCTGCCGTACAGACTCTGGCATAAAGCCAGATGGTCGTGACTGACGCCAGCGCCTATTGGTCGTCGGTAGGCATGACTGATTCGAGCCAAAGCTTGAGCTCCTCACACATGAAACGCTGGTTATCGTCGGCAGTTTTTGTGATTCGTGCCAGCGATGCTACAAATGACGGCACGTGACGACGGATACGATCAGCACGCCACTCTTCCCATGTCGATGCCTCGCTTTCGGTGAGTGAGCGCGGGAAATTACGAGCTTTATAGTGAAGCAGGAGCGGTGCGAGGCGCTCATCGGTAAATTCCGGGTGAAAATCGGCAAGCTCATTTTCGGTCGCGTTGCGCACCACCTCAACGCGTAGTGCATCACGGTCAGTCAAAAACCCATCGTAGAGCTGCGCTTCTGGGTCAATCGACGGCGGAAACTCTTTCTTGCGCTCATAAATAGTCCTTAGCCGCTCGGCAAACGCGGGATGCGCCAGAAGGATATTCATGTGCTGTTGCACGGTCGTCTCACTGATGCCGATTCGCTTCCAGCCATCGTCAACCGCAAGCACACCAAGTGGCGCGACGGCCGGGCAACGATTGTACTGCAGAACTTTCGTTGGTAGTTTCACGAAGCCTTCGGCTTTGCGCTCTTCCCACGATGCAAAGACCTTTGCGGCAAGTGCGTTCTCGTCTAACTGCACGACGTCGCTTGGGTCATAGCGCAGGTCATACACCACGACATTGCCGTTGTGAGCAGTCGTCAGCGGAAAACCAACGGTCGCTTTATTCCATTCATTGTCGTAGCGCCCACTCACGTAGACAAACGGCTGCTTCTGGTCGAGATTGACGAGCTTTTGGACGGCTTTTTTGTCACGCATCGACAATAAATATTCAAATAATTGCGGCTGTTTCTGCTTGATTAGCCGCGCGACATCAATCAATGCCACAACGTCGCTCAGTGCATCGTGCGCGTTATTATGCGCCACACCGTTAGCTTTGGTGATGAGCTCGAGACGATTGGTCGGCCTGCCTTCGCTGTCGACCGGCCACTCGATACCACCCGGTCTGAGCGCGCGAGTCATGCGCACTACGTCGAGCAAATCCCAGCGTGAACGACCGTCGCGCCATGTCCAGCCATACGGGTCATAGAAATTTCGCCAAAACAAATGTCGTACAAATTCGTCGTCAAATCGCACACTATTGAACCCGACAGCAATCGTATCTTCGGTAAAAACTTCTTCATGCAAAATTTTGGCAAACTGCGCCTCGGTATAGCCCTCATCGAGCGTCTTTTGGGGGCTAATGCCCGTCACCATGAGTGCGTCGGGGCTCGGCAAGGTATCGTCACTCAACGCCACCAAAAGGTTATATGGATCACCGATCGGATTCAGCTCCATGTCAGTGCGCTGCCCAGCAAACTGCATGATCCGGTCTTCTCGAGGGTTAAGACCACTGGTTTCGAGGTCATAAAAGAAAAAGGTTTGTGCCATTACTCTCTAGCATAGCAAATCAACCGCGAAAGATCGCTAGCGCAGGCAATAATGCGGTACAAAAAACGCCATATCGTCGGTGATGCGGCCGGAAGTCTCTCGAATGCCCATCCCACAGGCTTCGTCACCTACCACCCAGCTCCCGATCACAGGTCGCCAGCCGTCAAATACAGGCAGCTCACAATATTGCTGGTACACATAGCCTTCTTCGCCGTAGTCGCCGTCACTATCTTCGATCGTCTTGCCGGCTGTATCAACAATGGCAATATTTGCACCCTCTCGGCTGAGTTTTGGTTTTTTTACATAGGCGGCCGTACCGAGCGGGCTAGGGTCGTTATAGGCCGGCAAAAGATTTGGATGACCAGGAAACAGTTCCCAGAGTACGACCAATAGTTGCTTGTTCGAAAGCAACATCTTCCATATCGGCTCGAACCATGTCGTACGTGCGCCTTCGAGCAAATGCGGCCCATATGTTTCGTGCACCATCCACTCCCAAGGGTATAGCTTGTAAACAGCTGTCAGCGGCACATTGTTCGCATCGACAAATTGCTTGGCTGCTTCGTCCCATTTGACTTGCTCGAGAAATATATGTCGCGCAGCGAACCCTGCCTCGCTGGCAGTCTGAGCAATATATTGCACCGTGTCGTAATCTTCTGCCAAAAATTCGCGCTCTGCTCCACTCTGCAGCGAAGTAACCACCAGTGGCGCGTCGTGTCCAGCATGAAGTCGACGCTCTCTGATGTGCTGCCACTGCTCAACCATTGCTTCGTGGATACGGTTAAACTGATCACCCTTGTCGCCAATCACCTCTTTCATCCACCACCACTGGACGACCGCCGCTTCGATAAGCGAGGTCGGTGTATCGGCGTTGAACTCGAGCAGTTTGGGTGCTGCTCCTGAGCCATAGACCAGGTCGAACCTACCGTGAAGCGTGGGGTCATCGTCGTCCCAGCTGCGCACAATCTCATCCCAAAACAGCTCAGGTATGCCAAATTCTGCGAACCGACGATGCCTGACAATATGCTCCACTGCGTCCATACAGCGATCAAACAACTCTTTGGTAGCGCGTTCAATCTCTTCGATCTCTTGGTAAGTCACTTCGTACGCAGCTTGCTCACGCCAATATGGTTCTCCTCCTTCGCTCGGTAGATCATAATACGTAAACCCTGCTTCATCACAACGTTCGCGCCAGTTTGGTCGGGGAGTCTGTTGCGTGCGTCGCATTAGGCGCCCTTTGATGAGCTGTGGGCTTTGCCTGTCGAGCCAAACCCATATTTACTCGCACCACCCGGTAGTGTTTTGCCCATATTGCTACTGCTGGCTGGCTCGGAGCCGTATTGTGATGATGGATGGTAGCCAGTCGTGGTGTCACTCGGGTGATACACTGGGCCATAATAGCGCGCACCCCCAGCTGTGCCCTTGTAGCTACTCACCGGCTCACACTGCGGCTGCATCGATACCGGCACGTCGTTAAGACATTCTTCGCGACTCGGGTAGACTTTTCGCTGACTGCCGTCACGCACATAATACTGCTGACTACCAAATGTAAACGGTATGCCGTAAACATCGCTGTTGCCGTTGTTGAGTACCGCCACTGTTCCACCGACAATCAAGGTGCCGACAGCGCCAATTGTCACCATGTCGCTCGAATATTTTTTCTTCATACTAGCTACATGATACCAGATCTGATATATTCTAACTATGACTACATTTGCAACACTCTCAATGGATTTTGGATATCAACTAGGCCTTTTTGGTATGATCGCGCTCTACTCTGTTGTGGGCGTCATCATCATGCTCGCCTGCGTCGCGCTGTGCAATATGGTATTTCATGTTGACCTGCGAAAAGAGCTCGTCAAAGACCAAAACCCTGCTATTGGTACGATGTTTGCGGGGCTTTTTGTCGCGATCGCGGTGATTATTGCGGCAAGTATTGTTGGGTAGCATCTTTTTCAAATACTTGATATTTTTCAATTAACTAGTTAATCCTTTCTTTTGCCTCGCCAAAAGAAACAAAACCGACTCACTTTGAGCTCAAAGTGAGAGAAAAGCCTGGGGCGGCTTCCTTCCGCCGAGAAGAACAAGCTCATCTTTCTTGAGAAGCTGCGGAGTCACTGTTCAGTAAGCAGGAACAGTGACGAGTCCTCGCTTCGTCAGGAAAGACTCACTTGCTCTTCTCGGGTCAGTGCAGATGCCCCAGACCCCTTAGGCACATCATGACTATTAATATGGTGAACTCCTAGTGCAACACAAAAAAACACCCTGCTGGGTGTCGTAAGTAGTATAATTACCATCGTCAGATAGAGGTGCCGGGTGGGGCGAGAGTCTAGGCGAGCGTATCGCCTTCGCTAAAGCTCTCGCCCCACCTTTGGCGCCTGGCTCCCTTGCTAGAATGCGCAATCTGCGCTTTAGACGTCTAGCCGCCCACTTCTCGGATTCCGGCTCCGATAGGCCTGCCCGTAAAGGGCTAATGTCGTTTCATATTGAGCCTTTCTGCTCAGTAGAGTATTCTCGACGTCGTGTCTATTTCGAGGGACCATTCCCTCTTCCGTAACAGCCTCGACACGATTGAGGCCGACCAGCTTTGGTCGGGGAACTGGCTGCCCCTAAAGTAAGGTCACTCTTTTCCTCTCACTGTCACACCCTATGGAATTCCGGCTCAACGAACCGGCTTTATCTATGCATCAGTCATAGATGCACAAGTAAAACCGGTCCGAGTCATTATCTGACGATGGTAAGTTTCTCTTGGAGCGAGGCTATTACCTCAAGCTCAAGATGATTGAATTGTACCACAATATTTCTTTTGTGTCAATAGTATTATATGATCTTTATCAAATCTATTGTTCTACGAGCGTAAATAGAGGTGAGTCGCCAATTTTTATCAGGCTTTCCCCTGTCGCACCCTGGCGCGACAACTCATGGGTGATGCCGAGTTTGCGCATAATATCCCGCAAGCGATTGAGTGTTTCGTAGTTATCGTAGTTGGTCCGACGAGCAAATTTCTCGATCTTCTCGCCAGTCACTTGGTAGTATTGCTCTGCTTCGTCATACGACACTTCCCAGTGATTTGATAGCTGCTCGCCGCTCAGTGTGATCGTGGTGCCCTCTTCGTCGTCGGCTGGGAACTCTTCAGCTTCTGCTGCTCGTACATCAGCTACCTTTGCCTGAAGTGCGCGAAGCACTTCTTTGAGTCCCTGATGCGCCGAGGCGGAGATAGCAAAGAGTGGTGTGCCGCTCGGCAAAATAGCTGCCAGCTCGTTTTTTTGCATCGCAACAATATCGTCATCGAGACCTTCGCATTTGGTCAGCGCAACGACTTCTGGTCGCGTCGCCAGTTCTGGACTGTATTTGCGCAACTCTTCGCGAATCGTCTGGTAGCTTTTGGCGACATCGTCGCTATAGACATCGACAAGGTGCAGTAGCACGGCGGTGCGTTCGACATGGCGCAAAAACGCGTCGCCGAGACCTTTGCCTTCGCTCGCACCCTCGATCAGACCGGGAATATCAGCAATCAACAAACTACTACTGTCGATATCGGCAACACCCAGATTTGGCGTAAGTGTTGTAAACGCGTAGTCAGCGATCTCAGGCCTGGCATTGGTGACGATAGAGAGAAATGTCGATTTGCCGGCATTGGGGAAGCCTACTAGACCGACATCGGCGAGCAACTTCAACTCCAACTCCGCCTCAAATGCATCGCCCATTTCTCCGAGCTCAGCGATTTTTGGCGCTTGGCGGGTGCTTGATTTGAAATGAGCGTTGCCAAAGCCACCATCTCCACCTTTGGCGATTACAACTTCTTGGTCGTGCACTGTCAAATCGGCGATCACCTGGCCGTCGTGCTTGACGAGTGTGCCCAGAGGTACTTTGACGATCAAGTCTTTGCCGCTCCGACCGGCTTTTTTGCGTTTACTGCCTGACTGGCCATCACTGGCTTTTAGCTCTGGCTTGTAGCGAAAATCGAGCAAGGTATTGAGATTGACTGTAGCTTTGAAGATAACATCTCCCCCACGGCCGCCGTCACCACCATCAGGGCCACCTTTGTCGACATAAATCTCATGACGAAAACTAACGGCACCGTCGCCGCCCTTGCCTGCCTGTACTGTGACTTTTGCTGTATCGACAAACATATAGGTAAAAAGAAGTTAGATTCTTGATGCTAGAAGTGAGAATAATAACTCTCCTCCTATCTTAACATTATTGACTTTTAAGGTCAAATTTGGTATAGTAAACCAATCCCCGGGCTAAAGCCCGGGGCTTTTGGTCTGCTGCATGCTTGCC
>CAZRRY010000012.1:0-28299 GCA_964602775.1 uncultured Candidatus Saccharibacteria bacterium
GCACATTGCTGTTGTTGTCGTTGCGGCACTCGCGTGCTTCAAAACTATCCCAGATCACTGCGGCACGAATGCCACGAAACCGGTTCGCCGCCATCGCCATACCTTGGCCGCCCGTGCAGATCAAAATCGCTCGAGGGTCGGTTTTTTCGTCTTCTCCGAGCACCTTGGTAGCAGCAATTTGTGCAAATTGCGGAAAATCATCGTGCGGGTCAAGTTCTTTGTCGCCCACATCTTCCCAGGCGATTCCTCGTTTGGTCAGATACGCTGTCACTTTTTCTTTGAGATAAAACCCACCATGGTCGGCACCAATAAAAATCTTCATAGCTTAAGTATAAGCAGTATGGTGAGAACTGTAAAGGCACTATGGATAGTGGAGCGCGGCGTTTGACGGGCAAGGGCCCTTAGTGACCGCTTCGTCAGGTGTCGCGTGATAAACAACGTCAATAAACTGGGGCGCACGCCCTTCGATACAGTATACAGAGGCGGGTCCAGTGGTTTGCAGAGAAGTAGGCGCGGGGAGCGTGCTGCCCTGTTTTGGCACTGTCACCGGAAAAGTTCCACCCTGAGCAGCAAAAGCCGCAAGAATATTATTTTTTGCACTGTCACAAGCTGGGCCGCATGTTAGTACAAATGCTGACTGCGCAATCGTCGGCCCCTGAATCACGACATTTGAGCTTTGCTCACCTTTGATATGCTCGTTATTGCCGTTATAGACACACGATGTATTGTAGGTGATGCCATTGTCAACAATTGGCATAAAGCCATTGCAAGCATTGAGAAACAACTGAGCATTTTGTGCAGTGGTCAGATTGCTATAAACCGGCATTTGTGGAGCATCGGTATAGAGTACGACTGCGACCGTCAGAGGTGGAGCATAGTCTGTATTGGCAATATTTGGTGGGTAGTTGTTATTAAACGAATAGTACACCTGAAGGCTCTTACGGGCATCAGACACTGTCTGCTTGACCTGTGCATCCATAGCCGATCGCTGCGCGCCGTTATAGACAATCAGACTCACCGCCGATAGAATGGCGATAATCACCACCACCACGATGAGCTCCAGCACCGTAAACCCGGCCCTATGTCGATACATACGGCTACCACTCCTAGGTTGCTGATGAATAAGCATTAGCTTTAGTATAGAGGCTGGCTGAAGGGCTGTAAAGCTGCTACCCTGCCGGCCTGTTATTGTTGACTAGTAATTTTTACCGCCCGCCCGGCATCTGCGACAAGTTCAACCAAACGGTTACTATACCCCCATTCGTTGTCGTACCAAGCGACTACTTTGACGAGATTACCACACACCACATTGGTGAGCGGAAGGTCAACAATCGAGCTATGGCTGTTGCCGCGAAAATCACTCGAGACCAGCTCTTCTTCAGTGACATCGAGAATTCCCTGATAAAACGGCTTGGCAGCGGCGTCTTTAAACGCTTGGTTAACCTCCTCCACCGTGACATCGCGCTTCAGCAGCACCACAAAGTCGCTCATACTCACAACAGGGGTCGGAACACGTACCGAGAGACCGCCAAACTTTCCATCGACCGCTGGCAGGGCTTTGCCGGCAGCAATCGAAGCACCAGTTGTGGTCGGCACGATGTTTTCTGCGGCCGCCCTCGCCTCACGCAAATCTTTGGCCGGTGCATCTTGTAGTCGCTGGCTAGCCGTGTAGCTATGGACCGTCGTCATCATGGCCTTTTCGATACCAAACTGGCTTTCGAGCACTGCCATAACTGGCGTAATACAGTTGGTCGTACAGCTGGCGTTTGAGATAACAGGGGTGCTCCCTGCAACTTTGTCTTCATTGACACCGAGCACAATCGTATCAGCACCGTCGCCTTTGGCTGGTGCCGAGATCACTACTTTTTTGGCACCTGCTTCGATATGAGCCTGGGCTTTTGCAGGATCGACAAAAAAACCAGTCGACTCAATCACCACATCGATATTGTGCTCTCGCCATGGCAGCGCGGCTGGTTCTTTCTCGGCGAGCACAGCGATGTGTTTGCCATCAACAATAATCCCTGTGTCGTCATGACCTACCTCGTGGGCATATGTGCCATAACTACTATCATGTTTGAGCAAATGCGCGAGTGTCTTGGTGTCCGTCAGATCATTGATCGCGACCACCTCGACATCGTCACGCTCAAACGCAATCTTAAACGCATTTCGTCCGATTCGCCCAAACCCATTAATTGCTATTCGAATCATCTCTCACTCTCCCTATTAGCATTAGCTCTTTGGTGCTTAGTATACAGCAAACTGTTCTGCGGGTATACTAGCTCTATGAAGAAGCGTGAGCTCCTGGCGGCCGTACGACCACATTGTACTTCAGACCAGCTGAAGCAACTCGAACACGCCATCGACTATGCCACTGAGATGCATGAGGGACAGCTTCGCAAGAGCGGCGAAGCCTATATCACCCATCCTCTGAGTGTGGCTCACCTGCTGCATGACTGGGGCATGGATATCGATACGATCATCGCTGGTATTTTGCACGATACCATCGAAGACACACCCGCGACACTCGAACATATTGAACATTTGTTTGGGCGCGACGTGGCTTTTCTTGTGGATGGTGTCACAAAAGTCAGTCAAGCCCGCGCTGGTATGCGCAACCTCGAAAGCTATCTGCCCCAGACGCGCAACAACCTCACCAAACTTCTGATTGCTGTCGGACAAGACATCCGTGTTATCATCATCAAACTTGCTGACCGCTTGCACAATATGCAGACTCTCCAGTACAAATCCCACGACAAACAACTCAAAATTGCGCGTGAAACGCTCGAGGTCTTTGCGCCCCTTGCCGACCGTCTCAACATGGGTCGAGTGCGCGTCCAGCTCGAAGAGCTTAGTTTTCGCTATCTTTCACCCAAAGAATTTGAGGCCACAAAAACTCTCATGGCCAGCCGACTCAAAAAAAGCAAACGTAAGCTCGAAACGGTGCGTCGTGATGTCACCAAGCATCTAAGTAACGAAAAAATCCCCCACGAAATCGACGGCAGAGTCAAAAGTATCTATAGCTTATTCAAAAAAATGAAGCGCGTGCCCAATATCGACGACATCTACGACCTGATGGCACTGCGGATCATTGTCGATGATGTCTCAACCTGCTACCTCGTGCTTGGTGAGCTCCATAGTATGTATGAGCCGATGTTTGAGCGTATCAAAGACTATATTGCGCAGCCAAAGCCAAATGGCTATCAGAGTCTCCACAGCACTGTGATGACCGAGACCGGGCAGCCTGTGGAATTTCAGATTCGCACCCACGAGATGCATAATTATGCCGAACGCGGTCTGGCTGCAAGTTTTCACTACAACGAACAAAAACTCACCGAAGCCTACACTCGCGGCACGATCGCCGCACTTCCGGCTGATCTCCACTGGATTAGCGACCTCCAGCACGCCGCCTCGCTGATTAAAGATGGCAAAGAGTTTGACGAGAACGAACTCAAAGTCGATCTGTTTGGTGATCGGATTTTTGTCTACTCACCCAAAGGCGACATCTATGACCTTCCCGATGGGTCGTTTCCGCTCGATTATGCCTACCGTGTGCATAGCGATGTCGCGGCACGCGCCAGCGGGTTTATGATAAATGGCAAAATGGAGCCGTTTAGTTACCGGCTGCAGCACGGCGACGTTATCGAGATCTTGACCAACAAGCATGCCAAGCCCAATCAAGACTGGCAGCAATACACCATGACAGGCCATGCTCGCATGAAACTGCGCGCCCAGCTGCGCAAACGCGGTATCTTGGGCCGCCTCACCAACGCCGCCGCGATTATTCAGCGCAAGGCCGCCGAGCGCCGCACTGTCCGCAAAAAAAAGTAACCAACCGCTCGGCTTAGTGGTTGGTTACATTGTCATGTGGTGCGACTAATTATTTGCAGCGCGGTCAGGAGCTGGCATAAAGCCATCGAGCCCTTGTGCGACTGGCCCGACATACTTTGTGTCTTTGCTAAACGCCAGCATCGGGAATGCAACGACAGGGAGGATAGCCATAAAAATACCGTAGTTCGTTGATTTGCCGTATGATTTAGCGAAATCAAGCATCAGCACAATCGAAACCCATAGGTTCAAGAATGGCACAAACAGCAAGAGCAATAGCCACCATGTGGGGCGACCGGCAATCTCAAGTTGCACCATCGTATTATAGATTGGCACGATCGCCGCCCAGCTTGGCTTATGTGCTTTTGCAAACAGTTTTCCGAGCGAGATAGCCATCACGATAAATACCGCAAAATAAATCAACCATACAAACACCATACCTCCCATGACAGCAGCTGACTCGCCGGGGCTTAGTTCCGAAGAGCTACCGTAGCTGCTCCTGCTTGAGGTTGTTGTGTAATTGTTGAGTGTTGTATCATCTTTATACATCGTCTATTCTCCTTTACTTGTTATTATACCGCGCAATGCACTCGTGGATCACTGTTTTGGCTTCGGCTGCGTCACCCCAACCCAGCACCTTGGTGCTGCCTGGTTTTTTGAGATCTTTATAGTGCGTGAAGTGGTGCTCCAGCTTTTGCTTCAACTTCGGGTCGTCGTCAATCGATTGCAGCCAGTCTCCACTGTCACGGTCGTCGGCTGGAGCGCAGATAATTTTGTCATCGACTTCGCCGTCGTCTTCGAATCTCATGACACCTACGATGCGTGCCTCGAGCCAAATACCGACCGGTAGCGGCTCAGAACAGACGATGAGCGTATCGAGCTCGTCGCCGTCTTCGTCAAGCGTTTGTGGAATAAATCCGTAGTTAACTGGTTTTGCAAAAATCTGTGGTTCGACACGGTCGAGCTTAAACGCCGCATGCTCACGGTCCCACTCTACCTTGAGCCGACTGCCCTCAGAGATTTCTACTACTGTATTAATGAGCCCGTTTTCGACACCTCCGGGCGTGAGCACTGTATTAAAATCTGCCACTTTTTTCCTTTCCTCGCTTACAATGCTTATAGTATAGCAAATAACACGACAGCGCGAACTACGCTATACTAAAAAAGCATGTTATTTACCGACCGCCCTACGCTCGTTATAGCTAGCGACTATCCTGCCGAGCTGACAAAAACTATCAACAAAGCCACCCGGCGCATTGCTATCGTGGCCACGACATTTCGCGATGACGACCCACGGAGCGCCACGCTCATCGAGGCTATCTGTCGAGCGGGCGACCGTGGAGTACTGGTGACGATTTGTGCTGATGTCTTTACCTATATCGAGCCCAAGGAGTTTTTTCTGACTTCACCCAAACGTCAGCCCTCGCGCGCGTATCATGCGCTCAAACTTGAACGACGCCTCAAGAAGCATGGTGTTAACTTTCGTTGGCTAGGACGAACCGGCAATGTGCCGCTGATGGGGAGGACCCACAGCAAATGGGCCATCGTCGATGACACTGTGTATACATTTGGCGGAACCAATCTCGACTCCGAGAGCTTCGACAATACTGATTTTATGTTGAAATTCCACAGTAGCGATCTCACCGACAGGCTGTTTCTCGAGCATACCCGGCTGCTTGGTGCCGACAGAGGCGCTCACGCTTCTCGTAGCCACAAATTCACCATCGCTGGCGGTGACACCGTGCTGGTTGATGGCGGGCTATTTGGCGATTCGGTTATCTACCGGCGGGCCTGCACACTCGCACGTGAAGCGACGTCGATCACGCTCGTGTCGCAGTACTGCCCCACTGGCAAGCTCAACCGCATATTGCGCCACAAAAAAGCTGTCGTATATTTCAACCACTGGCGACAGGCGGCCTGGCTCAATAAAGTGATGATCCAGACTGGCATGTTATTTGCCAAGCAAAACACCCTCTACCGTCGCACGCCGTATCTTCATGCGAAGTTTATTTTGTTTACGATGCCGAGCGGCCAAGAAATCGCCATTTCGGGCTCGCATAATTTCATGTTTGGTAGCGGACTGATGGGCACGCGCGAAATTGCCATCGAGACAACCAACAAAGCGGTTATTTCTCAACTCAAACAGTTCCTCGCACAACATGTCGCCTAACCAGATCGGTGCTATACTACTGGTATGTTGATTATCGGTCACCGCGGGGCTGCTGGGCTCGCACCAGCAAATACATTGGCGGCGCTCCAGGCGGGCCTCGAAGCTGGTGCGGATATGCTCGAAATTGACGTACGCCTCACAAAAGACCGTGTGCCCGTAGTGATCCATGATGCACGTCTGCTGCGCACCCATCGCAAGCTCGACTCAGTCAGCAAACTCACGTTCGACGAGCTGAGTAAGCTCACCCGCGACCAGCCACTACCGACCCTCCAATCAGTGCTCGATCGTTATTTCGGGCGAATACTCCTCAATATCGAGCTCAAATCTCGTGGCACGCATGGACCAGTGATCGACCTCTTGGAGCGTTCCTATATCTCCAAAGAGAGCGACTGGGACAACGTCTTGCTTTCGTCGTTTATGGGAAAAGAACTCCTCGCAGTTCGCCGGCGCGCACCTCACGCACAACTCGCCCTGCTTCATAGCGAAAACCCATTTATTTTTGTTGCTTACCACCGGTTTCTCAGCCTCACAGCAGTGGGATTTCATCGACTCTACCTCAACCGCTTCGCAATCGAAATCGCGCGCAACGCCGGACTATTTATCTACGCCTACACTGTCAACCACCCTGCCACGCTCCCGCTCCTCGAAGCACAAGGAGTAGACGGCATTGTCACCAATCACCCAGATAAATTTACTAGTCTTTAGGCACGAAAATTGACTTATCACAAAATATTTGCTATAATATTAACAGATCGCACATTGCCCCACGACTAGCTCCAGAGGAGGAATCATGGCTTGTGATGCGATAGACAACCTGCTCGGTCCGAACGAGATCGCCCAACTGGAGATACTTGCAAGATGGGCGCTCGTCGAAAAGCGACAAGAGATAGACGAGGGTGCCGTAGAGGCGCGCATATGCCTCAAGATCAGAGGCGTTGGGCAGCTGTACTACGCACTGGTGCTGTTGCGCAAAGATCAACTGCCGCCCATCAGTGAGGTGCGCAAGGCCCTCATAAAGGTGCGGCACGACCTTCACGGTCTCATGATAGATGCCGTGAAGCTCAGCGGTCTTGCCGCCACTCCCGATCTGAATGGCTGGGCATACTTCCTTGACCCGGAACAGGTTGTCTGACCCGCACCCGCGGGGACCCATATGTTTTCATCGTGACTACATATGGGTCCCCTGACTGGGGCGGGTTTTTGATATAATAGCGAGTTCTCACACCCCCTGCTAAAGGTATCGTACCATTAGCAGGAGCAACGCTTCACGTAGATTATTTTTTTGGAGACAAGCAGGTGAAATCCCTGAGCGAGTCCAGGATCAAGAGCTTGTGATTTACTTAGAACTCAGAACTTAGAACTTAGCACTCAGAACGTAGAACGTAAAGCCCTTATCACTTCTTCTCTAAATATTCACGAATCGCCAGTGCGGCCGTTGCGCCTTCACCGGTTGCCGAGGCAATCTGCATGGTTGCGCCGCTACGCACATCGCCACTGGCAAACACACCGGGGAGATTTGTCGCGAGGTGGGTGTCAGTTTTTACCAGACCGACTTCGTCGAGCTCAACGCCACTGCCTGCAAGAAACTGCGTATTTGGCTTGAGCCCGATAAAAACAAACACACCGTCTGTCGCGATCTCACCCGCCACACCTTCTTTGGTGATAGTGACTGCCACAACTTTACCATTTGCATCTGCCACAATCTCATTGGGAGTCGTCCCAAGATGAACGGTAATCTTGCCTTGTTCAACAAACTTCTGTAACTCGGTCTGCAATACTTGACTGGCTTTGAGCGTACTGCGCACCAGCAGGTCGATATGGCTCGCAAACCGAGTCAAAAAGAGCGCTTCTTGCACCCCAGAGTTGCCGCCGCCCACTACGACGAGCCGCTTCTCACGATAAAACGCGCCGTCACATGTCGCACAGTAATGCACGCCGCGACCGTAATATTCCGCTTCGCCAGGAATCCCTAGCTTGTTGTAGTCACTGCCTGTTGCAATCAACACGGCTCGCGCTGCAACTTCTTTGCCGTCTACTGTCACAATATTGATGCCGTCTTCGTGGCGTAGCGCACTCACGTCACCGTATTCGATACGCGCCCCAAACCGCTCTGCCTGTTTTTGCAGCTGTTCGGCCAATACCATACCCTCGACACCATCGGCAAATCCGGGGTAATTATCAACTTTGTCAGTAATTGCCGCTAGTCCACCGACAACTGCTTTTTCGTACAATGTCGTATCGATATCTTCACGTGTCGTATAGATGGCCGCAGCGAGCGCACTTGGCCCGGCGCCTATCATGACAACTGGTTTTATATCATTCACTGGAGACCTCCCATGCCCATCATCAGCTCTGCTGGAACGGAGGGTTGCTCAATCGTCGCAGGAGCTGGAATCGCCATGACGACAAATTTAAGTGGCGTGTTTGGCGGGATATCGTTGCCCTTGGCTTGCTCGCCATAGGCCTTGTCCGATGGAATAGCAATGAGGCGCACGCCATTGATTTTCATGCCTTTCATGCCTTCTTTCCACCCTGCAATCAAACTCGCCATGTCGAGACCTGTTTCGATTGGCAGCGGAGATTTTAGTTTTGCATTTGTGGTATCGATACTTTGGTCAAACACCTTGCCTTTTGGATTCCAGCCCACATAGTATGCGGCAAATTTTGTCGTGCCAGTCACTTCTTCGCCATCGCCCACCACAAGATCCTCGGTGGTCAGGCTCGTCACTGAGTCAATCTCATATGGCGACACCTGCGACGCATAGTCTTTGAAGACAGTGTAGTATTGCTTTGACAGTTCGTCGCCCTGTGCGGTCACCTTGGCTTGGTATTGCTTGTACTTTTCTTGGTAGTCTGTAAGTACTTTTTGCTGTTTTGCAGCTGCTTCCGATTGATTTCTCGTCGCCAAAATCATCACTGCAAATGACCCGATCGTCCCGATGACTGTTACAATCAAAATCGTCAAAATACCGTAGCGCTGCGTCTTTGTGGTCGCCATATCAGTCCCTCTCGTTTAATTTCGCTCTCTTTATTGTAGCAAATTTTGCAGGCGTTACGCCAGATACTCCGAGCATCTGCTATCGGGTCGTACCCGACAGCACTGAGAAACTAGAGCTCAAAACGTAGAACGTAGAACGTAGAACTTTTCTCCCCTACTTAACCTTCTTCACCTTCACTGTTGGGGTGAAGTAATCGTTTTGGTAAAGCCTTGCCGCCCGCCATGCACCCAGAGAAGTTCCAAACGGCAACACTTCAAGATACCCCACAAGGTTTGCGGCACGTCGTATGATAGCTCCGAGCCACCCATAGATACGTATCCACTTCCACTCGATTGCCGCCCACCGCTTGCCAACCGGGATAGCCGTCACCGGCAGCAATGGACGATACTTTTGTGGCTTTTTGCCAGCTTCGAGCCGCCGCAGATTGCGAGCCACTGTCGACGCATCCCTTACGGCTGTCTGCGCGAGTCCGGTATACGGCGTGGCAGCGTTGTCGCCCAACACATAGATATCTGGGTATGCCATGAGAAAATCATTGACCTCAACACGCCCGTTTTTTGCCAGCCGAAATACATCGGGATGAGCCGCAAACAGTGGATGATTCATAACTCCCGAAGTCCAAATGACTGTCTGGCTCTCAATCGGCCTTCCACTGACAATCACCGCTTTGGCATTTTCACGTTCGACACGTTTATTTACCTCGACACTCACGCCGAGTTTTTTGAGCCGTTTTGTGACAGCTTTGCTCAGTTGCTCGCTGGACCGCGGCAGTAAACGCGGGGCTGCTTCGATAAGGCGGATCCGGACATTTGAGCGCTTCACTCCATAGTGCCGGCACATACGACGAATATATGTTCCCAGGGCTGCTGCGAGCTCGACACCCGTCGGGCCACCACCGATCACAACATAATTCTTGTCCAACTGCTGCTTCTCCGCGATATCAATAAACAAGCGCTGCTTGAGCCGACGGATCTCTTCTTCGCTTTTGATCCCATGCGCGTACATGTCGAGACCAGGGATATTGAAATACGTCGTCACCACACCAATCGCCATAAGTAGTGTCTGGTAGTGGTACACCGTGCCCGATGCACCTGTGACGGTTTTGTGATCTGCGTCGACTGTTTCGATCGTATCGATATAGACCGTGACATTGTGATGGTCGGCAAAAATCTCGCCCAGTGGCGCCCACGATTCCAGGTGGCTATGACCAGTCGCACTACTATACAGTGTCGGGTAGTACTGAAAATCAGGCTTGTCCGACACCAAAATAACTTCGTTTTTGGGATCGTGAGCAATCTCTAGGGCTGCACGTATACCGGCGAACCCGCCACCAACAATCAGTATTTTCATATAGTAGTTGTATTGTAGCAAAAACGCTTATGACAATACAATGTTACAAGAAAAGATTTATCACAGCCACCACCATAAACACAATCGTCAATACAAGTGACTGGCGAAACACACGCTTCGCCGATGCATCGTCATATTTGCGCGCGCCAGCTGCGATTGTTTTCAGCCAATACAGAGAAGCCAATACCAAAAGAACACCTGGAATCCAATGAACCCCCTGAAGCACGACAAGCAATATCGCGGTAGCGCTATAGAAAACGCCAAACACGAGCGACTGGCGAAACACCGCTTCTGGGCCCAGTACAATCGACGCCACCGGCAGGCCAGCGTCTTTGTAGTCTTGCTTGCGATAGAGCGCAATCGCATAAAAATGAGGCATCTGCCACGTCACAAGCATACAAAACAGCAACCACGCCACCCAGTCAACTTGTCCTGTGATCGCAGTATATCCTGCCATAATCGGCAATGCTCCTGGCACTGCGCCGATCAACGTCGACAGCCAGGTGCGGCGTTTTGCGACTGCATAAATCCATACATACCAGACATAGGCGATCAGCACGATGACGAGTGTCAACAAGTTCGTCATGCGTGCGAGAACAGTCACACCGATAGTTATGAGTATCAATGCAAACAACACCGCAGATGCCAGGTCGATATCACCAGTCACGAGACCGCGTTTTTTGGTGCGGGCCATACGAGCATCGATTGTTCGATCCAGAATATTATTGGCGACACAAGCAGAAGCAATCACCGTACTTATGCCGACTACCAGCCCGATCGAATTCCACCAATTGAGCCCGAAACGATGCGCCAACAAAAGCCCGACTACCGCATGAAACACATTGCCGTAGACAATTCCCGGCTTCGTCAGTCGGTAGAAAAGACGCAGCTGCTTCATCAAAAACCTTTCTTGTTTTGTCGCATCATATAGTCTTCCATTTGCGCCGGCGACATGCCCATGTTGTAGTTAAGGTTGGTCATGATCCAGATTGACCCCACCACAATAACAACTGCCATGGCAAACGCAAACAAAAAACTCTGTCGTTGCCAGCGAGGCTTTTGTTCGATGCCAAGATGAAGAAATGTCCACAGCTGAATCGCTAGTTGAGCGACTGCAAGTGCCAGTGCAAATGCAGCCAGCTTCCACCCCGCGTCAAACCACTCATCAACAGCCGCCATATATACCACGCCCGTTGTCACGGCCGCACCGAGCGCACCGACAATCGCTCGTTTTGTCTCCCGGCGATAGATTCGATCTTGGTTCATAGAGCGCCTCCAATCACATAGACGATCGTAAAAATAAAAATCCAGACGATGTCCAAAAAGTGCCAAAACACACTAAACAACCCGAATTTTCTCAGCATCGCAGCGTTCATCCCTCGACGTAGCATAGTGACTCCTAGTACCACTCCCCACACGAGCCCAATCGCGATATGCAACCCGTGCGTCCCCACGAGAGTAAAGTAGCTGCTGAGAAACGCACTCGTCTGCCAGCTATGACCATCACTGGCGAGCTTGGTAAATTCTGTCAGCTCTATGCCGAGAAACACTGCGCCAGCTATGAGTGTCGCAACAAAATACATCATAAAGTCGGTCCGCTTGCCATGGCGATACGCTAGCCACGCCAGTCCACAAAAAAGACTACTCGCCAGCAGCACGACTGTTTCAGTCAGCACAAGATTCATATCAAAAAGTTGTGGTGCACTCGGCCCGCCTGCTGTCCCATGGCGTAGCACCATAAAGCTCGCAAACAACGCAGCAAATAGCATCAAGTCAGTCATGAGATACAACCAAAATCCAAGTGTCGTCGTGCTGTCATCGTGGGTATGTTTCATCGTCATGCTCGCGCCTCCTTTTCATGCCGGTAGAGCTCAGCAGCGGTCACCGTATACTCACTGTCGTCATTCATGGTCCGCACAATCACACAGCCGACAATCCCAACAAATGCAACCAGCGCCAGCCACCATATATGCCATATCAGCGCACCGCCAACAACAAACGACAGCATGCCAATCACAAACCCGAGGCTGCTATTTTTTGGCAGTTGAATATCTCGGTAGTCTTCCTTCTTCGGGCGCTTGACTCCATCTTGCTTGGCGTACCACCACTCGTCAATACGACTGACTGTCGGAAGAATCGCGAAGTTGTAGTGAGGCGCTGGCGAGGGTATTGACCATTCCAAAGTCCGCCCGTCCCATGGATCACCCGAACTGTCGCGCAGTTTTTTGTGTTGCCATATACTGACTGCTAGCTGGAGCACAAAGAGCGCAATGCCAGTGCCGATAGTCACCACCCCGACCGCCGATGTGATGAAAAACGGCTGCCACGATGGGTCGCTATAGTGATCGATGCGCCGGACCGCACCCATGAGCCCGAGAGCATACAGCGGCATAAATGTCACGATAAATCCGACCTGCCACGCATACGCCGACCAGCGACCCAGGCGATCATGCAGCCGAAACCCAAATACTTTCGGAAACCAATACGTCAGTGCCGCCAAATACCCAAACACCACGCCGCCTATAATCGTATTGTGAAAATGCGCCACCAGGAACATGCTATTGTGAATCTGAAAATCAAGCGCCGGCACTGCCATCAGTACGCCCGTCACGCCACCAATCGTAAACGTCACCACAAAACACATAAACCACACAAACGGCGCCGTAAATCGAATCCGCCCCCGATACATCGTAAACAGCCAGTTAAATATTTTCACCCCTGTGGGAATAGCGATAATCATCGTCATGATCCCAAAGAACGCGTTGACATTTGCGCCCGCCCCCATCGTAAAGAAATGATGCTGCCAGACCAAGAAACTGAGGAACATAATCGCCACCAGTGCCGCAACCATTGTTTTGTAGCCAAAGAGTTTTTTACGAGCAAATGTCGCGACAACTTCGCTATAAATCCCAAATGCTGGCAGCACCAAGATATATACCTCAGGATGCCCCCATGCCCATATCAGGTTGATATACATCATCGGGTTACCGCCTGCATCGCTCGTGAAAAAATGCATGCCCATCAGCCGATCGAGCGCCAACAAACTCAGTGCTCCAGTGAGCATTGGGAAAGAAATCATGACCAGCACCATACACACGAGCACACTCCAGACAAAAATCGGCATCTTCATCAGCGTCATGCCTGGGGCGCGTTTTTTGAGGATTGTCACAGTGAAATTAATACCGCTAAGAAGCGATCCAATCCCCGAAATCTGCAGCGCCCACAGCCAATAATCGACGCCTGGTCCAGGGTTGTACTGCAGCTCAGTGAGCGGCGGATACCCCAGCCAGCCACCATTGCTAAACCCACCGAACACCAGCGAACCATTGACGAGTATCATGCCTGCCACAAATAGCCAAAAACTAAGGCTATTGAGCCACGGAAACGCCACGTCGCGTGCACCGATTTGTAGCGGCATAACGACATTGATAATCCCAAACATCAACGCCATTGCCACAAAGAAAATCATGATCGTTCCGTGCGCTGTAAATACCTGCTGAAACGTGTCAGCACTAAACGGCCCCTGCGTGTTGCCGACCGCTACCGCCGTATGCATGCGTAGCATCAACGCATCTGCGACTCCTCGTAGCAGCATGACGATCGCCACCACGATATACATCACCCCAATTTTTTTGGCGTCGACAGTCGTAATCCATTCGCGCCACAGCCATGTCCATTTTCTGAAATACGTCAACGCCGCGACGATAGCCAGAAGCGCGAGCAGCATACCAATCGCCGCACCAATCGTTGCTGGTTCGTGCGGAAAATAATCCATACTCAGTCGTCCAAACATCACCTATCCTCCATCGTTGTCATCGCATGTGCCGCGCTGCTGCTACCTGGTAGCATGTATTTTTCGATCACCCTGTCGTACAGATACGCGTCCATCAGCATGTATTCGCGCTCCTCAGTCACCACTGCCGGTGCGACGAGTTTTTCGTATTCCGCCATATCCATCATCGTTGGAGCGGCTTTGGCGCGTGCCACCCATGCATCGAACTCTGTTTGCGTCAAAGAATGTACCATGAACTTCATCTTTGCATAGCCCTCGCCGTTGATATTGGTCGTGTAGCCCGGGAAATCTCCCGTTTGGCTGGCGATCAGGTGCAGCTGACTACTCATGCCATTCATATTATAGATCTGCGAACCAAGACTCGGAATCCAAAACGCGCTCATCGGCGCATCGGCCGTTAGCGTGAAGTGTACTGGTGTATCGACCGGAACTGGCAACTGGTTGAGGGTCGCCACACCTAGTTCCGGGTAGACAAAAAGCCACTTCCATTGGAGTGCAATCACCTGTACTTCAACCGCTTTTTTGTGTGATGCAATTGGTCGATATGGGTCAAGCGAGTGACTCGTAAACCACGTCACCGTTGCCAGCACACCGATAATGATGATAGGAATCCCCCACCACACGATTTCGAGCCATTTGTTCTCACTCCATTCGGGTTTGTAGTGGGCTTTTTTGTTGCCACTGCGGAACTTCCAGGCAAACATTCCAAGCATCGCAAATACCGGCACTACCACGATCGTGCACAGCAGCAGCGCAAAGTACAACAAATCTCGTTGTTGACGCGCAATATCACCCATCGGCTGCAAAATATCGTAGCGCGTCCCACTGCGTACAAGAAGATATCCGAGCAGTGAAAGTATCACGATAGTACTCGCCACCCCAAACACTGCACGATACTTTTTCATTACTTCTATCATAGCTGTTATGCTATTTCATCGCAATCATTGACAAAAATATCTGTATTTGATGTAATAAAAATGAGTACACCCTGTCGCCTTCTCAGCGACACGTTCCGAAAGGTAGAACATGACCCCTGATGACAGGTTGACATACGACTTCTCATTCAACGGAGACGTGGCCGCCTTCAAGGTCCACCAGCCTCATGATGGCGAACTCGCTTACCACATCGATGCGATCAATGCCAACGGCGAGGTGATTGGCATAGTGCGATACGCCTGCGCTCCGGACCAGATCTTCAAGGTCCACATCATGGCAGGCACCCTCTACATCACCGTCTACTGAGCCCCCCACTCGCCCGTTGTAGGCAAATTGCCTCCGGAGTGATTCGGGGGCAGTTTGCTTTTTTGGAGACAACATGTGAAATCTTTTTAATAACTACTTCTTTCTTTTCTCTTTTCGCTGAAAAGAAACAAAAGGTTGAACCTTTTAAGATCCTTTTAAGATCAGACCCCGTACTATTTTATGGAGCAACGCTGCTCATTGTTGAGGCAAAGCCGCAAGTGATTCTCGCTCAAACGAGACAACTACTGGGTCTTGGGAGCCGCGAAGCCCAAGAATGACAAAAGAAGGCGGTCTTGTTTGTTTTGGGGAGGCAAAAGAAAGGAGTATTGATAACTGGATCCCAGATCAAGTCTGGGATGACGGGGTGGCATGGAGCGGGTCCGGGATGACAATTTTGTGATTTACTTAGAACTTAGAACTCAGAACGTAGAACTATTTTGCTATTCCAGTCATTCCGCAATTATCCAAGATCTAAGCTCTAAGATCTAAGACCTCTTCACCCCCCCATTACCCTGCAATCTCAAACTCCGCCAACTTCTTCTTAGCCGTCTCCGTCGCGCCCATTTGCAAGCTCAGCAGCTGCCCGTAGATACCATCTGTTTTGGCGAGCGCAGCCGGTGTGCCGACTTCGTCGACTCGGCCATTGCGCAGAGTGACGATCGTATCGACGCCAGCGATGGTGCTCAGTCGGTGTGCGATAATCAGCACTGTACGACCACTCATCAGCCGATCGAGCGCCGCCTGCACGAGACTCTCTGCTTTGCTGTCGAGACTGCTCGTCGCTTCGTCGAGTATGAGTATCGGCGCATCTTTGAGAATCGCTCGGGCGATCGACAGCCGCTGCTTCTGGCCGCCACTCAGCTTGACGCCGCGCTCGCCAATCTCGGTATCGAGGCCTTTTTCAAATTTCTTGATAAATTCGTCAGCATTGGCGGCTTTGGCGGCGCGCATAATCTCTGCATCAGTCGCTTCTGGCTTGGCATAGGCAATGTTTTCGCGAATCGTCCCGCTAAATAGCGACGGGTCTTGAAATACCGTCGCGATTGCCCTACGCACATCGCGACGCTTGACTGTCGTGATGTCTTGGCCGTCGATGGCAATCGACCCACTATTGAGTGTGTATAGCCCCATCAAAAGATTTGATATCGTCGTTTTGCCGCCACCACTCTCGCCGACAAGCGCCAACTTCTGGCCAGGCTCGATCGTGAAACTGATATCTTCTAGCACTGGTTTTTCGTGGGTATAGGCAAATGAAACATCTTTGAACTCTATCTTGCCCTTGCCTACCACCAGGTGGTCACGCCCAGATTCTTTTGGCTCCACGGGCTCGCTCATGGCTTCGAGGAAATCTTTGCTATTCGCTACCGCCCGCTGATAACTATCGACGAAATAGCTCAGTCCGCGCAGCGGCATGCTCGCCTGCTGGATCAAGATGATAAGCATGGCGATATCCCCCACGGTCAACCGGCCTTGCCCGGCGAGGTAAAAAATCACCACAATACTGAGCGTCTGAATCACCCCAAACACAAGATTGCGCAAAAAATTCATCAGGTGCCAGTAACGCGACTGCTCGGCAGTCAGTCCAATCATCTGCTTGACTTCATGGTCAAACAATTTGTACTCACGCGGCTCTGCGATAAAACTTTTGACCAACCGAATCTGACCAATCACCTCTGCAAATCGTCCGCTGGCAATGTCGAAATGCCCGTTTTTGGCTTTTTCGAGTCGCTGCCACTTGGTGCTGGTACGGGCTGTCAGGTAGAGATTCGCTGGGATCAAAATTGCCATCATGAGCGCCAGCTGCCAGCCATAAATTGCCATTACGAGCAGCGTCAATGCGGTCGTCAGGAGCATCTGTAGCAGATTATTTGAAAAAAACTGCAAAAACCCGGTCACATCCGTAATCGCACGGCTCAATCGGTTGATGATTCTGCCAGTTATTTCGTTGTCATAGTACTGCTGGGGCAGCGCCAAAAGGTGCTTGTAGTACGCAGTCGACAACTGATGCCTGGTGCGGATCGCCAGCTGGTCGCCGATATACCCTCCTATATCACTTACCACTGCCGACGCAATCGTCACACCCACGAGAAGCGCCGCATACACACCCAGCTGCGACCAGCCGAAGCTCGCCTTGCCTGCTACAATTTGCGCCACCCAGTCAGTCGCCAGTTTGATAACGAATGGTGAAGCAAACGACAGCACTGCTGTCACAATCGACAAAAGTGCAATCGCCCAGACATACTTTCGTAAACCAGAAGTATAACGGAAAATTTTGCGAATCTGCTGCATATTATTTACTCAAACTCGCTAAGAAATTGATTGTTGTCGCGATAATTGCCGTTCCAAACACAAACGACAATAGCGCGTGCGTCAGCGCTACTTTTCTAAAACGCGTGCTCGTAAACGCGGTATCCGAGACCTGGTACGTCATGCCCATCGTAAAGGCAATGTAGGCAAAATCAACAAATGTCGGATCCTCAATGCCATTGAAGTCAATGCCGTCTTTTTTGTCATCATAATACATCACCGCATAACGCGTCATATAGAGCACATGTACCGTCGCCCACGAAAGTACGATACTCGCAAGCCCAAAGACGATATGAAGTGGCGACGAGTCTGACGAAGCGAGCAGCAACACGACTACACCAATGCTCGCAAGGCTCGCGATAGTCAATACAATGTCCGTGGCTGATTGGCCCATATAATCTTTTCTCGCCATGGCGGCTGTTTGCGCAGCAGTTTTGCCATGAAAATCGCGCCATGCGAGCAACAACAAACAAGCAGCAAACGTATCCCAAAATGTCAGCGGGACGTATTCAAATTTTTGCGTGACTGTCCACACCACCAGAGTCATAGCGACAGCAGCCGCAAGTCCAATCATAAATTTACTCGTTTTTGACATGCCTAACTGTTGAACCACTGACTTCTCCTGTTTGCTTATAGCCTTAGTATACACGCTATGCTGCGATCACAGTCAGCAGCTCATCAAGGCACGCACCAATTTTTGCTTCAACCGATGCCTTGTCGACCACAGTACCATCAGGATTCAAGTCTTTCATGAAAAACAAATTGGCTTGATTGTCACCGACACGTGCTTTGAGATTGACCGCCAGTGCTTCGCGCGCAGTTGCATGCGCTTGTCCTGCTCCACTGCGCCAGCCATAGCCGACCAGTGCCACTGGCTTGTCTGCCCATTCCTTATAAATCCAGTCGATAGCGTTAAGCTGCACCGGGCTCATCGTATGATTGTACTCTGGAGTCACCAGCACCACACCGTCTGCATCTGCCACCATCTCAGTCCACTTCACGACGCGCTCGTCAGTTGGTGCAAAATCCTCAGCGCTTGGTGGGACGGGATTGTCAAAAAACGGCAAATCGAGTTCTTTGAGATTCGCCACACTAACTTCGGCGCCTTTTTGCTCGAGCATATCCACCACGACTGGCACTACCTTTTCATTCGCACTATTTGGTCGCACACTCCCTGTTACTACTAGAATTTTTGTCATATCCCCTCCTTGGTTTTGCATTATAATTTCGTTACATCCACCCCCATCGATGTCAGATACTCAGTATCAAGCGCATAGAGCTTGCTCGTGCCAGACTTGGTCTCGACTATCACGCCTGCGTCGACCAACCTACCAAAATGATGACTCATCGCTGGCTGCGACAACGCCGCACGCGCGGCACAAGACTGCACGATATCGTAGCTGCTCACTGGCGACTGCTTCGTCGCGAGCTTGCGCACGATACCAATTCTCGTCTCGTCTGCCAGCGCCTTGAGCACTTCGACAGTTCTTCCTTGCTCCATAGCAGTATTATATCGATATATTTAAATGTTTAAATATATTTATTATTACAGAAGATGATATAGTATAGTAACGCTCTTCAACAACTAGGTTATAGGAGGTGGCCGTCGTGGCCAGCACATCTGTGAGTCGTAGCGAACTGCACGAGAGACTCAACCAGCTCATTAAGTTTCTCGCGCAGCGCACAAACGATCGCAATGCCATACAAACCAGAATGGATGCGCAGATCGCACAAATCAAGGGAAGGCACGAGGCTGACATCCTCAGCGTCTCGAATGACATCGAGGACACGATCGCTCAGATCCGCGAGATCATCGAGGAGAACTGGAGTCTTATCTTCAGCGACAAATCCGTGAAACTGCTCTACGGCGTCATCGCGTCTCGCCTAGTAGCCGGCAAAGAAACTTGGGATGTCGATGCCATCCTACGGGTGGCTCGCAAGCTGGGTAAGGTCCGCAAGCTCTTCACCTGGCGACTCATCTTCGACTTGAGACCAGGTGCAATGCAGTGGATCGCAAACCATCCCGAGTACGACGAGAACTTCGCCGACTGCTTCAGCAAGCAGCCTGACACCCAGTCGATCACGGTCAAACTTGGTCTTGACGTGCCCGACATCGACACCTCGCATCTCACCGCAAGCCCGATCCCAATCTGCAAGATCGAAGTCGGCGCCAAGAGCTAGCCCCGCGCTGGCCCTGCAATGCTCGCTCACCGCGAGATGGCAGAGCCTCCTCGCGGGGCTTTGTCATGGTTAAATATATTTTTTCAGTGAGCTAGCGTGTTCGATCAACTGTTTGTTGCCAGATTTTTTGGCGTAGTCACTCATCCTTCGAATAGTACTTTTGTGAGCCTGTAGTTGGTCAACTGTGGTTGCACCACTCAGCTTGCGCTGCTCTTCAAAAAACAATGCCTCGTAGCACCGAGCAACCAGCTGTCTATCTCCATGACGCTCAAATGCTTTGATTGCAGCGCGGTACTGCTGTTTCTCATACAAGTAGACACCTTCGGCCTGGTAGCTATCACGCAGCAAATCCGCGCGTTTGAGCGCATGCTCGGCAAACTGACGCGACTTAGCAAACTCATGCTGCTTCATATAGTACAAGGCGCCGTTGTGCCCCACCACAGAGAGAAGCTGCACGTCGCGACTCTGCTTCGCCATCGTGAGTGCGCTGCCATAATCATTTCGACTCATGGCTGTGTTGACGAGTTTTATATACGCAGCCTCGAGGTTTCGGGTCACGATCTCGCGGTCATGGCTCAAGATATAGGCAAATCGAGATGCCTGCAAAAACTCTTTCGCAGACACCGTGTGTTTTGCAAAATGCTCGTCGCTAATGTCAAGCAGGTTGACACTGACAATCTCTTCGATCGGCTGCAAACTAGCGCCCTTTTTGTCGCGGTAATTTGCAAAACTACCTGTCGTAGCTTCGATATCAACTCCCTGAAAATGCAGCGCGACGTGTTCGGGTAGCAGACGAATCTTTAGTTCTCCCACGTCGTGGTAGCGAGAGTACAGATAGATATAGAGTGTGACAATTTGGTTGCAATCACCAACTAGTGTTTCGACCGCAGGATCTCGCAGCAGCCTGCCAAACGAACTCGACGCTCGATATTCATAACGACCGCCACCTGGCGACAGGTACGACATCATCGCCGCCAAAAGACTGAGACGGGAAATCTCAGGACGCACACCCTCAGTCACTTCTGCAACATGAGCCTGGAGCTGCTGGGCGTTCGTCTCGTGTGCGCTACGATACGCCTCGAAGTCCTCCGCTATGAGTACGAGATTACGATACAATTTCTTGCGCTCTGATTTTTTGAGATACACATAGCCTTTGTAGCGATATTCCGTCCAGAGGTTGATGAGCGCAATGTTTGACTGCAGCAGTTTCATGAGCTGGTGACGCACCTCAATCCGAGAGCTATGCTCCCGCAGCCCATCAAAAAACTTACCGACTCGTCGTTCATGCCCGTCTGTATATGGGGTCAATGCAAAGCGCAGTGTTTTGAGCGTACTCATACTGCTAGTGTATACTATATTCGCTCAGCCGACAGCTCGCGGAGCGACACGGTGGCGATATGGTCCATGATTGGCTTGATATCCGCATCGGTCAGTGTTTTGTCGTAGTGGGTAAATACAATATGAAATGTCGTGGTTTTGGTCGATGTATCGTCTTCTGCTTGGTAAATACTCACCGGCTTGACTGTCGTATCGATCTGATGCGCCTTCTCTGCAATGGCCATCTGCACTGTCTCGAAAAGCTGCTGATATGCCACATCACTAGGTGCGCGTAGCGAAATATCCTGCGCAGTCGACGGAAAGCGACTCAGTGGTTTGTATTGGCTGTCTTGCTTTGAAACGATATCGAGGTGCACTTCAAACCCCGCACTGTAGGCTGGCAATTTGAACGCTCGGCGCACTGCCTCTCTAAACTCGCCGATCACCCCCCAGATCTGACCATCACGCACCATAAGAGCCGAGCGCTTTGGCTCGTACATCGCCGCCAGCTCTGCGCCCCAAATGTCCGTCGACATGTCAAATGCTGTCATTTTCTTTACCTCAACACCGGCAAAATCGAGAATCTGCTGTAGATAGTTCTTTGCAAGGTAAAACGGCGATCCCGGCTGGCTGGATTTATCATTTGCCGTTACCACCAGAGCGATATGCGTATCTTCATTTGGCACATTTGGCTCACTAGCATCCACCTCGCCTTTGAAATGCGATTTGCCAATCTCATACAGCGCAAATGCATCGTGTCCCGCCTTGATATTCATATGTACTTTGTCGAGCAAACTCGGCAGCAGTGCAGTTCGATAGTACTGCAGATCCGGACTCAGCGCGTTGCTCAATCGAAATGCATGCGCAGGATCCTGCCCAGCTTTTTTCATGACGTTTTCGTGGACGAAACTATAGGTCAGCACTTCATTAGCACCGGCCCGCTGCATCGTCTCCCGGACACGGCGTTTGAGTTCACGCGATTGGTTTTTTGGAGCTGGGGCTATCGTGCGCTGCGGTAATTCGCGCGGCAGTTTATCAAACCCATAGAGTCGTCCGATTTCTTCCACGACATCTTCCGGCTGTTCGATATCCATGCGCCAAAACGGCACATTGACGTGCAGATCTTGGTCGTTATCGACATGGTCGTCAGGATTCCAACCGCAATCTTCACAGAGCGGGAACTCAACATTGCCAAGCATTGTCACCATGGCATCTTTGGTGATATTGATGCCAAGTCGATCGCGAATAAACTTCGGTTCGATCGTCAATGTCGGCACCATTTCGTTGGCTTCGATCGGCTGGTCAAGCGACGTGCTGCGTGCATCAAATACCTCACTCGCCTGCTCGCCCCCCGCCATACCAATAATGAGCTTCTGCAGCTGCTTCATAACGATAGGGTTTTGCAGCGGCGATTGACCTTTGTTGAACCGAGTCAAAGCATCGGTAAATAGCCCATGGCGCATACTGCTTTTGCGCACAGCGTACATGTCAAAGTTGGCAACTTCCAGCACGATATTCTTGGTCTCGCTTGAGACTTCGCTATCGCGACCACCCATGATGCCCGCCAGACCGACCGGCCCTTCGCCGTCAACAATCACAATATCGTCATCTGTTAGCTCATAGGTCTTGCCATTGAGCAGCGAGATTTTTTCATTTGCCTTCGCCATGCGCACGCCCAGTTTGTGCCCGCGAATCTTGTCGTAATCATAGGCGTGCGTCGGCTGCGCTGTCAGCAGCATAATATAATTCGTGATATCGACAATATTGTTGATCGGCTTGCCACCCAGACGCACCAGCTCGCACTGCAGCCAGAGTGGACTTGGGGCCACTGTCACATTTTTCATCGCAACTGCCATAAAGCGTGGTGATTTTTCGATAGCGTCGTTAAACACTTCGAGATCCAATCCATGGGCCGATTCGAATTTCGCTCGATCCAAATACCACTCAGGGCTAGTGAATTGATGGCCAAAAATTCCGGCAATTTCACGCGCCACACCGAGCTGCCCAAAGAGGTCTGGGCGGTGCGTAAACATCTTGTTTTCGATGTCGATGATTGTGTCGTTGAGGCCGAAGGTCTCAGCAAAGCTGAGTCCAGAGCTTAGATCTTGGATCTTAGAGCTTAGAGGAAGATCACTTTTTGATAGCTCGATGATTCCGTCGTGATTGCTGTTGATACCCAGCTCATCGCCCGCCGCCAACATGCCATTGCTCATGACACCGCGCAGTTCGCGAGCGCCTAGTACAAATGGCTCATCGGTTCCATAGGTACTTGGTACGGCTGATTCTGGCGGGAGCCACACAGCCCACATGCCAGCATGGACGTTAGGGGCGCCGCACACCACCTCTACGAGGTGGTCAGAATTTGGAATATAGAATGTAGAATATGGCGAATTTCTACCAATATCAATTTTGCAGACTGATAGTCGGTCGGCGTCGGGATGCTTCTCGCACTCCACAACTTTTACGATCACTGCGTCTTTGTATTTCTCACTGAAATCAACAACTTCTTCAACCTTGCCAAGCTGCTCATTAATTCGCTTCACCAGCTCATTAACTGGCGGCAACTCGAAATCGATATATTGCTTGATGGTATTTATACTAACTTTCATCCTACTATCTCACTTTCTGTGCTACCCATACACGCATCGTGAATTTTCTGACGTTGCCTCGTAAAGCTAAAAGGCAACAACTCCTCAATCGGCACTTCTCGCCTCTCACTCGACGACCCTACGGCGACAAGAATACCGGGACAATAGTCATAGAGAATTTGGCGACATTTTCCGCATGGGTTTGCTATCCCAATACTGCCATCGGGCTCCTTGCGTACAGCAGCAAGTCGCCTGAACGCTGTTTCGTTGTTGTTCATGGCAGTAGCCAGCACCGAGGTCTCTGCGCAAACATACCCACCAAAATGGTCAATGTTCAGGCCTTCATAAATCTGACCTGTCGTCGTCTCAAGGCACGCCGCAACGGTATGAATTGGTTTTTTGTACCGAGCTTTTAAGGTTTCGGTCGCGCGACGTACAAGATCAATATTCTTCGTCATAGCTCATCTCCATCGAGCAGCGCATAGATATCCAGCGCAACCTCTTCATACGGATGCACTGCGCGAATCGCAGCAATCACTGCTTTCGCGTCGCTACGATCACATACGACTTCGACACGCTCTTCTGGCTCAACACTTAGCGTACCGACTTCGCCACTCGCTGGGTTTGCACCATCCATCGGCAAGAACCGCCCGTCACCCTGGGATGAAAAACTGCAAAAATGATAATTTCCGATCTTCCCAGCTCCAGCTTCGCCCATCGCCTGGCGCACTGTATCGGCAGCGCCTGCTGGTACAAATGTGACGATTTTTACACGCTTGCTCATCTTATTCATACTCCTGATATTGAGTGGGCGCATCACCGCGTGCGGCAACTACATATCCATGTTCTTTATCGGCAAATAGAGGCACGCCTGGGCGCAGCTCTAGCTCAAATATCCAGCCGTCACCATAGTCAAATAGCATCCACCACTTCGTGTTTTCCCCAGTAAATACGGTTCGTACACGCGTCTTCTTGACACCCTCAGTTAGATCATCTACTTCTCCGCCGATATCAAAAAACAACTCGTAGTGCACAACATCCTTGCCCTTACCGAATATATCTGGCGACTGGTAGAACCCAAAGCAATGGTCCATGCTAAAACCAAAAGCATCAATCACAGCCTCGGCAAGACCATACAGCGATTTGTCTTCACCGATCACGATATCTCTATAAATCCGCTTATTTTCGTAGAGCTTTGCCCTAATAATCATCGGTTGCTCCTCGCGGCGATCGCAAAATTCATAAAGTACTTCTCGAGTGTTGCGTCTTCGTCATCTGTCAAAATCGATTTTGCGAACTGCTCTCGTGCAATCAGTAACTCTCTTGGTGATTTCTCTCTCGCTACCCAGTCCTCTACGGTCGCATTAATTAAATCCATGCCTCTGTAAAATGCGCTCATCATCCTATCCTGCTTGCCCAGCTTTTTAGCAGTGAGCGCACGACCAACTTCTGAACCGATATTGCCCATTTGGTTATACATGTCAAGTTGCGACCAGGCTGCTCGATCGAATACATGCTTACTCATACACAACTTCTCCTATAATCTCGACAATCTTTTCTCGCACCTTGGGGTCAAGCACGTCTTTTGAGGCATTGTTTTGGCTTGGACGAATATTAATCATGCTATCAAATTCAATAAAATCTTCTGTCCCGTAGTCACTTGGATGTAAATTAATGCCCCATATGTCTTTTTGCTTCGAACCCCGAGACAAAAGTTCTTGCTCGCCATCATAATGCATCGGCATATCAATAATCACGAGGCGCTGTGCCACATCGATATCTGCCTTGACAAGTTCACCAAACATCTTTTCAGCCATTTCGCGCAACTCATTAAGTGATATCTTCTTCACAACTTTCATAATTAAAACTGCTCCAAAAAGTCTAACCTCGCACTCTCAAAATGCCGCACGTCTTCGATAGCGTATTTCATCATGACCAAACGGTCGATACCGCAGCCAAATGCAAAGCCCGTGTACTCGTTTGGGTCAATATCGGCGGCCTTGAGGACATTTGGATGAATCATCCCACACCCGAGCAACTCGATCCAACCTTCGCCACCGCAAACCTTACATTCTTTTTGCGTGCCTTCACAAAACGGACAGCTAAGTGCAAACTCGAAGCTCGGCTCAGTAAATGGAAAGTAGAATGGGTTGACGCGTACGTCAAGCTTCTTGCCATAATATTCTTCGAGAAACTTCTGGAGTGTTGCAATTAACATACCCGCATGCACTCCCTTGGCCACATACACTCCCTCTACTTGGTAGAAGGTATGCTCGTGGCGCGCATCGAGATCCTCGTTGCGAAACACGCGATCAGGAACAGTCGCAGCAATCGCTTCACCCTTGTCGAGATTATCGCGATATTTTTTGAGGATACGATTTTGCATCGTGCTGGTGTGCGCTGGCGCGATCAGCGGATCGCCATCGCTATCAGTTTCTACCGTCATGAACGTATCGTAATCGTCCCGCGCTGGGTGGCCCTTGGGAAAGTTCAGCGTCTCAAACATGTGGTACTGGTCATCGATTTCGCGCGAATCTTCCGTTACAAATCCCATACGACCAAAAATATCACTGATCGTTTGCATTTCCTTGGTTAGTGGATGAACGGACCCTTGCGCAGCAGTAAATAGCGCCGGGGTCGCAGCATTGACATCTATCGGTGCCGTCACATCGATCGGCGCGAGTTCAACCGCCTGAAGCTCATTAGTACGCACTTCGACCGCGGCTTCGATCGTTTGCTTGAGCTGATTGACTTGCTGACCAAACGCAGCTCGTTCTTCGGGAGCCTTGGCGCGAATCGCCGCGTACAGCTCGCGAAACTCTGGTGCTTTGAGTACCTCGGCAGGAGTATCCGACTGCGCCACACGCTCAATCAACAGAGAAGTCAATTCATCGATATTCATGAGAACCATTGTACCACTATTTCCAAGAGGCGAGCACCCCCTCTTCACATTGTCGCCAGAGTAAATCCGGGTGCCAAAATGCTTCTATCCCTCTAAATCCTATGCTATGGCTCGCTGGCTACTCCTGTACCTAGCGATTGACCTGATAGACAAAATAAATAAACACGCCTACTGCTGCGATCGCGATCACCACCCATACTGGTGCAAGTGAGGTCGTCGTCTTTGTGCCCTGAATATATGCCGAGTCCTCTATGCCATCAATCTCTGGCATGCCCTCGACTTCCCCAGTCGCCCCCTCTTGCTTGGCTCGCGCTGCAGCTTTGGCGCGCATATCAGCTGCAATTCGTTGCTGCAGCTCACTGCGTCCTTCGGTTTGTTCTAGATATCGTCCCATGACATTAGTATACAGCAGATGCATATAGATCTTAGAGCTTAGAGCTTAGATCTTAGAACTCAGAAGCTAGCTCTGTGCCATAATGCGCGCAAGCATTCTGAGCCAGTGAGAATAGTATATTATATTTTTCCAAGATCTAAGATCCAAGATCTACCATCTATATAGACACAAACATTTTTCTGTTATACTGAAGTCATATTCTATTAAAGGAGGGATATACCATAATGGCTACAACCAAAGCCGCTTCTACTAAAAAAGCGACCGCCAAAAAGCCGGCCGCAGCCAAAACAACTGTTCGCACGGTGCGTGCAGAACCAAAACCAGAGGTACGCACGGTCGTCTCGACACCAGCTCGCCAAAAAGCCAACCTGCTACCAAACAATATCATCAACATCGTGTTTGCTGAGCTCGTCGGTACGTTTATCCTGACACTCGTTGCACTCCTGGCCTTCAAAGAAACTGCCGCACTGTATGTCGGTCTGACGGTTTCCCTGCTTGTGCTGGCAATCGGTGCAGTATCTGGCTCACACGTCAACCCAGCGGTCACGTTTGGCTTATGGACGATGCGCAAGCTCAAAACTGTCCTCGTACCGTTTTACTGGGGCGCCCAGTTCCTCGGCGCGATGCTCGCGATTATTGTCACAAACTGGCTCACCAATGGCTCAGTTCGCCTCAACTTTGACCATTTGACCGCTCAGCCAAACTGGTCGCTTCTCGGCATCGAGCTCGTCGGTATGGCAGTGTTCATGTTTGGGCTTGCAGCTGCAGTCAGCCGACTCGACTTCAGTGCTGGCACAAAAGCCGTCGGTATCGGCTTCTCACTTATGGTAGGCTTGCTCGTCAGTGGTAGCCTACTCGCTAGCGTCCAGGCATCTGTCGACACCAGCAAAATCACCTCTGTTGCTGAAGTTCCTCACGTACTTCGTGTCAAAGGCGCTGCGCTCAACCCAGCCGTAGCGGTCGCAGCAACTGAAGCAACCGACAGTAGCTTCACCGGCACACGCGGCAACACTACCGAAAAACAGTACAGCCGATTTGGTGGCGAAGTTATCTTCGGTACACTTATCGGTGCTGCCCTCGGTGGAAACCTCTACTTGCTCGTCGCTGGTCGACGCAGTAGCTAGTCAGTCTTTGGACTGCACAAAACCACCTCTTTTGCAGAGGTGGTTTTGAGTATGGTCGACCCACTAAACATATAGCACACTTGTGTCTAGTGTAGCACTCTCGTAGC
>CAZRRY010000013.1:0-26522 GCA_964602775.1 uncultured Candidatus Saccharibacteria bacterium
TGGTCTCGACGTACTTAGCGTGCTTGCGCGCCTTTGGGTCGTATTTGTTGAGCTCAAGTTTCTCTGGAGTATTCATGGTATTCTTGCGCGTGACATAGGTTCGGTGACCTGACAGTTGACTGACAAGTGCGATAATCTTGCGCTTAGTATTCGTTTTCTTAGCCATATGATTCCTTTAAACAGTTTGTATAACAATCAACTACGCATTGTAGCAGAGGTGATAAGTTTTTTCAAGAGACGCATTACTGTTAGCGATAATTCGTAAACATGAGTGGAAACTCAAAATCCGCCGCTCGGAGGGTGGTCATCACGGCCTGGAGTTCGTCTTTGCTGCTGCTTGTGACGCGCACGACGTCGCCCTGAATCTGCGCCTTGGCTTTTGGATGCGATTCTTTGAGCAGCTTAGTAATCTTTTTGGCATCGTCTTGCTTCAGCCCATCGCGAAACGGTACATCTTTCCAGGCACGGAGGTTGGCTTCGGTGACCTTGCCGCTGAGGTCGAGAACCTTGCTGGTCATGCCCCGCTTGGCAAGCTGTTTGCCGATCATATCAACGACTGCATCGAGTTGCCATTCGTTGCTGCCGATAACTTTGAAGCCTTTTTTGTCGGCTAGCCACTCGATGCCAGCCGGTGTGCCCTTGAAATCATAGCGATTATCAATTTCTTTGGTGACGAGCTGCTCGACATTATTCATCTCTGCTTTGTCGTAGCTGCTCTCGATATCAAAACTAAAGTTTGCCATCTTTTCTCCTTATTATTCTTACAAGCTCATGCACTCCTGGTAAGCTCAGTACTCCGTGGTCGGCAAACTCTCTCCTTGGGATAAAGCCCTGCTCGATGCCGATAAATTTGAATCCCGCACCGAGCGAGCCCTGCATATCGCCCAGCCCGTCGCCCACATATACAGCTTGGCTTGGAGCGATTCCACGCTGTGCGAGGTGTGCAATTGTGCTATCAAAAGACCGAGGGTCAGACTTCTTGATCCCCATGCTGTAGACCGTATCTGTAAAGTCGCATAGACTATCGGTCTCGTACCCCGCAAGACCCATATCTCGTTTAAGCATATCAGGTGTGGTTGCGGTAAAAATTCCCACGATGTATCCCAGTCGTCGCAGTGTACCGAGGTCGCTGGGGATTGTCGCGATCGGTTGTAGTTGATACTCTGGACGGTGCTTGCCAAGGGCATGCACAGCCATGATTGCATCGAGATCGTCTGTTCCGCACAGCTGGCGCAGCATTTCGCGGAAATCTCCGATACCATAGAGTTCAACCACCTCCTCATAGGTCTTCGGCACTCCAAAATGTTCAGCAAGCGCCATATTGTGTGCTATGTATCCTGCCTTCGCGTTGACGAGCGTGTCATGAAAATCAAAAACAACCGCTTTGGTGCTATCTAAGTATGCGGCAATACGTTTCTCTAAATCTCTCATTACTTTTCATTATACCTTGTATCTGATAAAATTATCTCTGTGCCACGATAGCTCCTGCGTGAAACGCAAATAATCGTAAAGCGCAGCGCTCTATCAGTGCACCAAAGCTGGTTTGCCTGCAGCATTCGACCGCACATACAACAATATGCCGCGATAGCTCAGTTGCCTGTCCGAGCCAAAGGCGAGTTGAATGAATATAGCGCATGCGCTCTACCGACTCCGCTAAGCAAGGACTGCACCGCAAGTATCTGGCTGCACATTACTAAAATACTATGCCGCGATAGCTCAGTCGGTAGAGCGCATCCATGGTAAGGATGAGGTCTCGGGTTCGACCCCCGATCGTGGCTCCAAAGTAAAACACCTAGCGATATGCTAGGTGTTTTACTTTTCGATAATAGAGTCTATCGTATCGCACAGTAATGAACGCGCATCATCA
Source organism: uncultured Candidatus Saccharibacteria bacterium (assembly GCA_964602775.1). Taxonomy (GTDB): domain Bacteria; phylum Patescibacteriota; class Saccharimonadia; order Saccharimonadales; family Saccharimonadaceae; genus Saccharimonas. Next base: position 1,868 of record CAZRRY010000013.1, read on the forward strand.
CCCGTGAAGTCGTGGTCTGTTTTTTGCTTAATGAGATCGACAGAGTGAGAGAGATTTGAAAAATCGGTGTTTGTCAGCACTTCATCATCCGTTGCGGTGATGATCGTCAAGGAGGTGTGCTGCGCCAGTTTGTTGTAGAGTGCGATCGGCACTATACCTTCCCTGCTATCCCAGTAGTCTTGGCGAATGATTGTGGTGCTGCCATCTCGCCTCGGCATGCGCAAAGTACCATCATCGTCTGTGACGGTACTGGGTCGCATCGCATATATTTCACGCTTTTCGAGACCGAGAAATTGAGCAGGAGGCGCGAGAAATATACATTCTTTGATCCCACTGGGGTTTGCAAGAGCTACAGCGACACAACCCTGAGAATGCGCAATGATCGAAATATCTGCATCAGGGTATTTGTGTCTTGCTTCGGCGATTTGTTTAGTAAGAAGTTTCGCTTGAGTGTCAAGCGGACAAGCAATGAGTGTGTTTTGCACCTCGTCAATCTCGTTGTAGTCAAACATGATGTGTTCGGCATCAGGTAAAAAGTGTGCAATATCTGTAAATAGCCCTCGGTCGTCTTTTTTGACACCGAAGCCGTGGGAGTAGATGATTACTTGCGTGCTCATAGATATATTTTATATCAATGCGGTGCAATTGCAGAATTTTGCCTCGCTGGTGCCGGAGGTAAAGCGTCTGTCATTTTGCTAAATATACACATGATGGTATGATAAGCGAAATGGAGCTACCATCTATTCGCGTTGCCGTAACTGAGCAGTGCAATCTGCGCTGTGATTATTGCCCTGAAGGTGGTGATAGTGTCACGATGCAAGCCGAGCGGATTGCGCGAGATGAACTAGAAAGAATTGTCGGTGCAGCACTAGAGGTCGGCTTTACTAATTTTAGTTTGACAGGCGGTGAACCTCTATTGTCAGATACTACTGCAGAAACTACGTTTGCGCTTGCGCAGCTCATCAATGCCACTAGGCCTCGATCAAGCGGCTACACAAAGCTCAATACAAATGGCGCAAATTTACTTGATTACTATGAAGGAGTTAAGGCGGCTGGATTCGATGAGCTTAAGATAAGTCTGGATAGTCTCCGTGCAGATATATTCACAAAGATTTCTCATCGCAATAGACAAGTTTTTGACAAGACAATCGAGGGTATACTACGAGCAAAGAACGAGATTCCGATTCGCCTACAGACAGTTGTCGGCAGATACAATATCGATGAGATTCCTGACATGATACAGTTTTGCATAGATAATGGTCTCGATATAAAGCTATTTGATCTCAGTAGCTACGATAATGCGTTGGCAGGCTCGAGTCACTTTGCTGATTTTAATTTTGTCTCTCTCGCAGATATTGAGAAGAATCTTCTCGAGCAGTATGGCACCCCAGAGATCAAGCTTGCCGTTGGCGGGGTTGGTCATGCGAAGAAGGTGTATCGCACTCCTGAGGGCACTGCGATAGAGCTGCGAGATAGTACCGAGGCAGCTCATTATTCGGATAGCCTATGCGGTGATTGCGCTCGATACATGTGCCAGGATGGTCTTTGTAATATCGTCATTGCGGCAGATGGTCATATTCAACTCTGCCGCGAGGGTGGTATCGGGCAAACAATTCAAACGAGAGACAACGATGGAAGGCTTGGTAGTGATGTGCAGTTGAAGGAAGCGCTTGCAAAAGCGGCAGCTATCTTTTACCAAGCAAGGCCTGTCGCGCGATCGTTTCAGCCGCATCGCAAGAGTTTGCCGATAGCTGTACTAGGACGTCAAGCGACTATTGGCTGTAAGAGATAGGCCTCATACCGGAGGTAGGACGGCGGTTGCGCCCAGACATACTGGGGCTCCCTATTTCCGCACGCGACAGGGTCGCTCTCTTCACGAACCTACGAAATTTTGCTAGAGCAAAATGCTTCGTAGGTTCGGAGTACTGCTTCGCAGTAGCAAAATAAATATATCTGCCACAAGGAGAGAAATCAGGCAGGACATCACTTCGAACTAAAGTTCTCCGTTCCTCCGTTCAAAAAGGGTCGAAAGCGAGCTTTCGCTTCCTTTTCTCCCTTCGCCGAACCTACGGTTCGTGTCCGCTGCTTCGCAGCTACAAAAGTAAATGACCTAGCCGCAAGGACTAGGTCATTTACTTTTGGTGCCGGAGGTAGGACTCGAACCTACGAAGACTTGCGTCGTGAGATTTACAGTCTCATGTCATTGCCACTAGACGACTCCGGCGAGTAGTTCATGAGACAACTGCAAGCAGTTTTCTCATCGCGCGGTGCGACGAAGTAAATCCGTCGAGACCGGCTGCTCTTTCCATAATGCAGGCACAGTAACCTTATGCATGCATCTTGGAGCCGCTTCAGGGATTCGAACCCAGGACCCCCTCTTTACAAAAGAGGTGCTCTAACCAACTGAGCTAAAGCGGCACTTGGATTATTGTAGCATATATTTTTGCTTGCGCCAAAGTCTTCCGTTGCCAAGATTCTTATTTTTGTAGGTTGGTGTGAGCGCATGACAATTTGGACACAAAAGAACCAAGTTATCTTCCTGATTATTCTCGGAGTTCCCATCAATATGATCAATTTCTAGTGGAGATTTTCCAATTGATAAATTAACTTTATTCCAGCCACATCGAGCGCACTCGTCATGGTATTTGTGACGAATATATCGAACGACATTCTGTGAGAGATTACGTGTCACTTTTCCTCTCCCACCGTCTTCTTCGCCACTCTTCCACCGTGCGATGTAGAGGTGATACCGCCTATCCGCTTGGCATTTATTCGAACAGAACTTCTTTTCACGATTATCGAGGTGTGCTTTGCAGCTTTGACATTGCATGCGTCTATAGTACCATGAAGAACGCCTGCCTCAAGGTCTTATCATGGGAAAATCAATATCTTGCCTGAACCCGTACTTCTTGATGATTTCTGCCTGGCGATCGTTGTATCGTTCAAGATCTGATGGGCTGAGGTAGGCTGCTTCTTTTGCATCGATACCAGCACGCGGCGCATAGCTCTCTAGTAGCTCGACATTAAATATGAGGTAGAGGACAAATGCGCCAACAGCGTGAGAATAATAGATACATGTATCAGAATACTCCAGCAAAACCTCGCCTTCATAATCAAGCTCTTCCTTAAGCTCACGTTTTAGCCCACCAGGGACATCATCACCGTGATCAAGACCGCCGCCAGGCAAAGACCACATATCCTCCTCACCAGTGTCATGTACGCAAAGTACCTTGCCAGCTTCGTCTTTAATAATGGCTTTCGTGCCAACGCGGTATATTCTATCTGGGTAATGACCTGTTTTGTTCATAAGACTGTATTATGTATTATGCATTATTCTATAAAAATCTGCAAAAATAGTCTGAATTCACTTTGGTTATTTTTGTATCGCTAAAGGAGAATGAGCAGCCAGAGAAAATGCATCATTTTCACTGCGAGATGAGAGAGAACCATCGGTTCGTTCTCATGAGCGAAGCGCTACAGTTGCACTTTTCTCACCTGCTGCACTTGTTTCGCGGGTGGGTTTTTGCTCGTCAAGAGTTTGTTGATGTGCGCGCGAAGCTCGGTTGCTTTGTCTGGCTGTCCTACACGCTCGTAGGCGTCGGCCAAAATATGATACGACTGCACGCTTGGTTCGATCTCGACTGCTTTTTCGAGGGAGGCGATGAGCTGGGTGTTGTTGCCAAGTTTTTCTTGGACTTTTGCGTAGGCGATATGTCGTGAGGCATGATTGTCTTCGAGCCCCAGCGCTTGCTCGAAAGCCAGAGCAGCTTTGTCGTAGTGACCTGTCTCGTAGTAGATGAGGCCGACATTGTGGAGGCTACTGGTACTTGGTTCGAGACTTTGAGCGATCTCAAAGCACTCGATCGCATCACTATACGCCTGCTGTTTGGCATAGAGAATCCCTAGGCGGTTATAGGCAGTTGCGTTGCGCTCATCGACACGGAGAATCGTCAAAAGAGCTTTTTCGGCTCGCAAATATTTGCGCTCTTTGAGCGAGTCCTGCGCGATATCCCAGAGTTTATCAAGTTTTACTGAGACTTTTTGAGAGAGGTCATTGACCGTTTCATCGAGAGTTTCACCGCGCCAGATGGCCCATGCCCCAAACGCAGCGACAAGCAATAATCCAAACATACATCCTCTAGTATAGCAGATTTATATAATACAGGTCATGAGCTGGAGGCGGCTGTTGCCATTTGCGGCGACTCGTTCGTAACTGCGAGAAAGTACAGAGAGTCTTTCTACTAGCTCTTGCGTGGGTTGTCGCTTGAGGCTAAATTGTACGATGCGCTCGGCAGCAACAAGCAGTCGCAGTGCATCATCGCGATTTTTCTGGTATGTTTCGATCGTCGATATCTGCTCGACAGGGCTTCCCTGGAGAAACAGACGAGCATCCCGTGTGACTTCACTCTCACGCGCAAAGTACGCTGTGTCGCCTGCGAGGCGCGTGAGCTCGGCTGGTAAACCAGCTGCGAGAAATAACATTTGTTGCTGAGCGGCAGTATCTTTGATGGACAGTGCCTCGAGCAATTCCTTTGACTGAGCGGTCGTAATTGACTCGACACGTGTACTCTGGACGCGTGATCGCACAGTCGAAAGCAGCGTGTGGGGGCTGTGTGACGTCAAGACAAAATGAGTGTGTGGCGCTGGCTCCTCCAGCAGCTTGAGAAAGGCATTTTGGGCTGCCAGGTTCATTTGGTCGGCGTTATCTATAATATAGACGCGTTGTTTGCGGGTTTTGGTAGATGCACGCTCCACGAGTTCGCGTATTTGCTTGGCACGGATGAGACCTTGCGACGATTGGTCGACTGCACCTTCTCGCGTGGTTGGCATGATGATATCTTCGAGTGAGTCTCCCGCGATTTCTCGAGCAGCAGTCAGTAGACCAACGCCGACAGGGCCCTGTAGTAGAATTGCATGAGGCAGCGTGGCTCTTAGGGTTTGCAGCTGCAGTTTTGTGTCAGGATGATAGATTGGTTTCATCAAACATAACCTCAGGAAATAGAGACGTAAACTCGCTTGGTGGTGTCGCTGTGAATGTATGGCGTTGCTCTGGAATAGTGGTGACTTCGAGTTGGTATGCATGGAGCATGAGCCTCTCGTCTGCTTGTCCATAGACCCTGTCGCCTACTATCGGCGTGCCGATATGCGCTAGGTGTACTCTCAGCTGGTGGGTACGGCCAGTATGGGGGTGAAGCAGTAGCAGAGAACGACCATTGTCGGTTGCAAGTAGCTCATAGTCTGTGACCGCTTCTTTGCCTTTTGAATCTGCTCGGAAAGTGCTCGGGCTTGAAGGATGACGGCCTATCGGAATATCGATTGTGGCGCTTGGTTGCTTCGGTGCGCTCTGGACGACTGCGAGATAGGTTTTTTTGGCTCTTCGGTCAGAAAACTGCTGCTTCAGACGCTCAAAGCTCTCTGGGGTGCGCGCTCCGATCATCACGCCACTGGTATCACGGTCGAGTCGGTGCACAATGCCCGGCCGAGAGGTTTCAAGCCCCACAGTCGTATAGCGCCTGAAAAAGTCTGCTACCGTAAACTCATCATTCATTGCGCCTTTGCTATGTGTGAGTACGCCCGCTGGTTTGTTGATGACGATGACATCGTCATCAAGATAGAGAATCGGCAGCGTATGCTCGGTGTAATCAGTCGCTTCTGGGATGCTAGCTTCAATACGATCTGCATCGCTGACTTCTTGCGAGCTTTTTGAGGCAATAATACTGTTGACGCTCACATAACCAGCTTTGATGTATTTCTGCCACGTGCTGCGGTTGATATCTGGACACAGAGCTGTCAGGCGAGCGTCCAAGCGCTGCTTGCCGTCATTGAGTCGAAAAAGATAGGCATCTTTGCCTCTGTACGGAAGCCCGTAGGTTTCGATATGACTGGTCGGGTTGAGCAGTAGCTCACCGGCCGCATCGCTTTTTTCGAGCTGGATTTGCTGCAGGATATACCGCGTATTGTCCTCGGCGGCTTCATCGAACAGCACGAAATAGTGGTGGCGATTGAATCGGAATTTTATGAGCTGATTTGTTGAGCTGGGGTGCGACTGTATAACCTGATCGATCAGTCGGGGTACGTGTGAATCATCCGCTTCACCAAATCGCCGCAAAATAGCCAAAAGGTCGCTTGTTGTTACTTTCATGACAGCCTAAACCCTGTTGTATCAGTAGCGGATGTGCCCTCACCCATTGCCTTCCATAGCAAATCGACGGGAATTTTTCGTGATTCATATGCTGGCAGCCCTGGATCGTGGGCGACATACGTATCATTGTCCTTTTTGTATATAAGAATCATATGGGAGCTGTAGCCTGGCTCTCCATTCAGTATTTTTGCGTTCACGACCGCCGTGACGAGTCTTCCCTCCGCAAGCATAGTATCGATATCTTTAGTAGTCGGGCGTCGACATTCGTAGTTGATAGTTTCTAAAAATTTGGGGATATCGTTCTTGATTGAAAGAATATTTGAATGCTTCAGCTGCCAGTCGAGCTCCGCGGGCGAGAATATTTCGGAGAGGTAACCTTCTCCTTGATCAAAGAACTTGCGATAGTCGAAAGGTTCGATCATTATAATATCGAAGCCGAGACGTTGTAGTTCAACGAGGCTTTTTAGTGTCCACGCAGCGGTGTCGTTTGAAAACCCGGTCAGCGTATCAAGCTCATCCCACGACCATGTTTTTCCTGTAAAGTATGCCAAAATCGATCGATAGCAAGCCAGCATACAGCGTAAATTGTTGTCGGTATTGGCAAAAAACGGGACGAGCTGCATCATGCTCTCAGTCCGACAGCTTTTTGGACACGGTGCAAAGTAGCATTCGCCACTTCATTCATTGCCCGCTCGCTCTCTTCCAGCTTTGCAAGGATAGCGGCATCATCGAGGGATGCCAGGCGTGATTGAAATTCTGCTAAGAATTGCGCCATTTCATCTGCTACGATTTTTTTGAAATCACCGTAGCGATCCATGCCTTGATATTCAGCGGCAACTTCTGCAGGAGTGACACCACGAAGGAGTGCGAGGATATCGATGAGGTTGCTGATGCCTGGCTGGTTTTCTTTGTCGTAATTCACGCTCGCTTTGTCGTCCGTCGTAGCGCTCATGATTTTTTTGCGGGCTTCGTCGGGCGTATCGCTGAGGAAAATGACGCCTTTGCCAGTTTCATCACTTTTGCTCATTTTCTTGCTCGGGTCGGCAAGGTCTTTGATGCGGAGCCCCTGCTCTTTGCCGAAGAATTCATGCTGTTTTGCGGCAGGCTGTGGCACAGTAAATAGCTCACCAAAGCGGCTATTCATGCGCTCGGCGATATCCCGCGTGATTTCGAGGTGCTGTGTTTGATCGTCGCCGACCGGGATATACTTGGCATTGTAGAGCAAGATATCACTTGCCATCAGCACTGGATAGTCAAACAGCCCGACACTCACACGGTCGCCCGCGAGCTTGGCTGACTTATCTTTATATTGTGTCATCCGCTCCATTTCACCCATGCCGACGAAGTTATTGAGCAATACCGTCAATTCACTGTGTGCTGGAACATAGCTCTGGCGGTAGAGGTGAATCGAGGGATTGTCGAGCGGTAGGCCCGCTGCCGCGTACACACGAGCATTGCTCATGATACTTTCATAGAGCATACTGTGGTCAATTGGCGTGGTGAAGCTATGGAGGTCAGGGATAAACATGTGAACGTCGAACTCATTGGAGTGTCGCGTTGCCATGTCGATCATGGGCAGCATAGCACCAAAGTAATTACCAATATGCAGATCATTGTTGGCGCGAATGCCGGTGAGAATAACTGGTTTGCTCATATCTATTACATTATACCCTATAAGCAAAAGATCCTCCGCGACGAGGATCTTTTGAGCGACAGACACCCGCTCTAGTTATAGATATGTCACGAGCTATATAGGTAGCTAGAATGCACATACATTTTGAGGGGTGGATTGATATCTCCTATCGCTTGCTGTATTGTTCGCGCTTGCGAGCACTGCGGAGGCCGTATTTCTTGCGCTCTTTTTCGCGTGGATCGCGACGCAATAATTCGGCTTTCTTCAGCGGGCTACGCAGGTCTGGGGCGCCAACTGTGATCGCTCGCGCAATCGCAATCTTGATAGCATCAACTTGACCACTGAGACCACCGCCTTTGACAAGTACGCTGACATCAAAATCAGTCTGTTTGCCAACGAGCGCCAGCGGATCGGTGATTTCAGCGAGCATCGTCTTGTTGTTGGACAAGTAGTCTGCAGCTGGTTTGCCATTGATAACAATAGCACCCTTGCCTTTTATGAGGCGGGCGGTAGCGGTCGCGCTTTTGCGACGACCGAGACCGTAGTCATACGTTTTGCCTGATGTCACCATTATATGGCTCCTTTCGTCAAAACAGTTTTCAGTGTACAGTGTTCAGTTTTCAATGGCTGTATTCGCAATGCGAATGAATTGCAAACTGTGAACTGATCACTTATTGTGAACTGTGAACCGTGAACTGTTACTTTCATTTTACTACCACTTTCTCTGGTGTCTGAGCGGTATGTGTGTGCTCGCTACCGGCAAAAATCCTTAGTCGCGCCATACGTTCTGGCGAAAGCTTGTTCTTCGGAAGCATGCCTTTGACGGCTGCCTCGATAATTCTCTCAGGAAACTTCTCGCGGACTTCTTTGAGCTGCGCATCTTTGATACCACCAGGGAACCCCGTGTGGCGATAGTAGATTTTGTCAGTTTCTTTGGCGCCAGTCACTGGTACTTCGGCGGCATTGATAACGACCACATAGTCGCCACCATCAATATGAGGTGTGTAGGTGGTTTTGTATTTGCCGATAAGATACTTGGCAATTTCGGTGCTCAGACGACCAAGTGGTGCGTCTTTTGCATCGATCAAGATCCAGCGGCGTGATACGTCAGCGGTTTTTTGGCTAAATGTCTTGGCCATTATTTCGCCTCCTTCTTAGCTACTGGTTTTTTGGCTGCTGGCTTTGGAGCCGGCTTTGCTTCTTCTTTTGGCATATCTTTGAGCTCATCGACGAACTCAATGATTGCCATCTGTGCGCCGTCACCGACTCGTAGCCGGGTTCGTTCAACTCGCACATGGCCGCTCGTGCGACCAGTGAGCTGTGGTGCGATCTGGTCAACGAGTTTGATGGCTGCTACTTGCGTACTGAGACCCGCAATCACCATGCGTCGATTCGCAAGGTCACCTTTTTTGGCTTTTGTAATCAGCTTTTCGATATAGCGAATCAACTCTTTTGCTTTTGGCAGAGTTGTCTCGATTCTTTCTTCCATGACAAGACTGGTGGCAAGACCTTTGATAAGCGCACGGCGCTGATCGGTTTCGCGTCCAAACTTACGTCCTTTATATCCGTGTCGATGCATTATGCTACTCCTTTCGTCGTAGCAGTTTTCAATGAGCAGTTTTCAGTTTTCAATGACTGAGTTCGCGTAGCGAACAAATTGTAAACTGATACTTGTGAACTCATTGTAAACTGATAATTGTGAACTGTGAACTGCATTTACAACTCCAATTCCGCCAATTTATCTTTGACTTCATCAAGTGCTTTGCTGCCAAAGCCTTTGAGTTCTCGGAGGTCTTGCTCGCTGAGCGTGACAAGATCGTGGACGGTGCGGATGTCGTTGTTTACCAACGCGTTTGCTGTGCGTGCACTCAGGCCAAGCTCTTCGATTGGCGTGCCAAGCTCGTCTTTGTCGTCGCCAGTGCCAGTTCCAAGAGCAGGCGCTGACTCTACAGTCGTACTACCAGCAAGTGCTGTGTACTGATTGACCAAGATAGCAGCCGCTTCTTCAAACGCATCGCGCGGGCTAATACTACCGTCGGTTTCGACAGTCAGCTCGAGGCGATCAAGATTTGTCTCTTGGCCAACACGAGTAGGATCAACCTTGAAGCGAACACGTGTTACTGGGCTAAACATCGCGTCAAGTGCGATCATATCGCTATGAATGCGGTTCTTGCTTGATGTTTCGATATCCTGGTAGCCTCGACCTGCTTCAACAACAAGATCAATGACCAGTGATTTCTTTGGGTCGTCAATTGTGCAGATCACTTGCTCTGGGTTAACGACCTCAACGTCGGCTGTCGTCTTGATATCGGCTGCAGTGACTTCGCCGGCACCTTTTTTCTCGAGACGAAGCTCGATAGGACCGTCGGTGTGAACACTGAGGTTGACTCCCTTGAGGTTGAGCATGATATCGACGACATCTTCAACGACGCCGCTAACAGTTGTGAATTCGTGAGTAGCTCCCTCAATGCGAAACGCGACAACAGCGCCGCCGCGAATGCTCGAAAGCAATACGCGTCGTAAGCTATTCCCAAGGGTATTGCCGTATCCAGCGTGGAGTGGCTCGATCACGAATGAAGCAGCATGTGCATCTGTGTCGGTGACAGAAGCGAGTGCTGGGTTGTGAATTATTGTAGACATATTGTATCTCCTTACCCTTTTATTAGCGTGAGTAGTACTCGACGATCAGTTGTTCATTGATATCAGTTTCGGCTTCTTCACGCTTTGGAAGACCAGTCACCTCAATCGAAAGTTTCTTGACATCACTTTTGAGCCAGCTGAGTGGCACTTGCGTGGTGTTGCCATAGATATCGTTGATCGTAGTGAAATAACCCGATTTGGTGCTCTTTGGACGCACCGCAATCACATCGCCAGCTTTCACGCGGATTGATGGAATATCAACTCGGTGACCGTTGAGCAAGAAATGACCATGGCCTACGAGCTGCCTTGCAGCACGTCGACTGGTTGCAAATCCTGCACGGTAGACGGCGTTGTCGAGTCGGAGTTCGAGAAACTGCAAGAGGTTCTCACCTGCAAGTCCTGGTTTGCGAGTTGCTTCGTTCATGAGCTTTGCAAACTGCTTTTCAAGCAGACCGTACATGCGTCGCACCTTTTGCTTTTCGCGAAGCTGTGTCGCGTACATGCTTTGTTTGCCTTGTCGTCCACCGGCGTGCTCACCAGGGATGCCGCTTTTGCGGGCCATCACCTTGTAGGCTTTTGGATGCAGCGCGATCCCCTCGCGACGACTCTGTTTTACTATAGGAGAAGTATCTCGGGCCATTATCGTGCCTCCCTTGCGGTCGTCACAGTGTTCAATTTACAGTTTTCAGTTTTCAATGACTGAGTTCGCGTAGCGAACAGATTGTAAACTGATACTTGTGAACTTACTGTGAACTGTGAACTGTTCATTGTAAACTGGAGTGCTTTCGTCATAACTAAGCCCTCCTTGCCTTTCGTGGTCGGGTGCCGCCGTGAGGGACACCTGTGACATCTTTGATACTGTTGACGGTGATGCTAAAGTTGCTGAGCGCGCGAATAGCGGCGTCTCGGCCTAGTCCGACACCCTTGACAAATACATCAACGGTCGAGAGTCCGTAACCAGACTTTGCTGCTTCGGCTGCTTTTTCGGCAGCGACCTGTGAAGCATACGCAGTACCTTTTTTACTACCGCGGAAACCGCAAGCACCGGCGCTACTGCTAGCAAGGACATTGCCCTTGCCGTCGGCAAACGTGACGATCGTGTTGTTAAATGTTGCTTGAATGTGAAGTTGACCAGTAGGAACTGATCGGCGTTGCTTCTTTTTTGCTGCAACTGGTTTTGCTTCTGCCATATTGTACCGAGTCCTTTCCTATGTCTTACTTGCTGCTTTAGGTTGCGCTCCACCGACAGCCACTGCTTTACCCTTGCGAGTTCGTGCGTTCGTTCGGGTACGTTGACCACGTGTCGGAAGCCCAGACTTGTGGCGTAGGCCACGGTAGGCACCGATGTCTTTGAGTCGCTTAATATTGTTAGTCACCAGGCGCTGCAGATCGCCTTCGGTGGTGTACTCGCTGTCGATTACATCACGAAGTTTCTGCTCTTCAGCCTCGGTGAGATCTTTCACCCGAGTGGTCGGCTCGATATTAGCCGCCGCAAGGATGTCTCGAGCGTGCTTGGGCCCAATACCATAAATATAGGTAAGAGCGACGTGCACTTGCTTTTCTGCGGGGATTACAACCCCTGAGATTCGAGCCATTTAGCCTCCTAAACTTTCGTTTAATTTAGATAATACTTTCATTGGATAGTTCCAATTAGAGTGGCCACAGCCTCCTACTTTCGATAAAGAAAGTTTGGCGGCTGAACTTAACCCTGCCTTTGCTTGTTTTTAGGTTTCTTCTTGTTGATGACACGGAGTCGGCCTTTGCGCCGGACCAGCTGATCATCAGGGCTGATCTTCTTGACACTCGCACGAACTTTCATGAGCGTTTTTAGACTCCTTCAGGAAAAACCCTGCGTTAACGAACACACCAAATGATATCGGTCTGATATGTTCTTTGTTATTAATCCCTTGCGCGGAAAACGATTCTGCCCTTCGTGAGATCGTAAGGGGTCAACTCGACTTCCACGGTATCGCCTGGTACCAAGCGGATATAGTGCTTGCGCATCTTGCCGCTAATGTGAGCGATAATACTCAGGCCGTTCTCCAATTCCACCTTAAATTGAGTATTAGGCAGTGCTTCCACCACCTTACCTTTCAATTTAATAACTTCTTTGGTACTCGCCATAGATATACAACGTTCTATTATAGGGTAACGGTGTAAAAAAGTAAACAGGTAAAGATGAATTTACGGTTTTTTGCCGCAATATTACTAAGTTATTTCTATTGTACCGAAAAAGTTGCTTTCGTCAACATTCTGATCAACACAGTGAGATGTGGCGCGCAGCATACTTAGATGATATAATATCAATCGATCCATTGTTCCTTCCCCAACCCATAAGGAGAACAGATGCACCGCAAGAGAACGGCGATTTTTGGTCGCAACACAAATCCACACCGTCCTCGGCCTCAGCAGATACGCCGCAAGGTCTCGTACCCTTGGCGACAGCCCAAGGGTACGACGATTACGCTCACGGGTGAGGGCTCCGACTAGGATGCAGAGGTGGCACTGCCAGTACGAAAAGTCGCAGTCATTGGGAGCCCTTCAGTGACGATCCCTCACCGCCCAACACATGCCTGTGGCAATCCCGGTCGTTGCTCGCTTCCTGCGTGGGAATGTTGTGGCTACGACTGGGTGAGTCGCGAGCAGTGATGGAGTACCCCTGGCTTGAAAGTGAGCTGGGGGTGTTCTATTTGGCTATAATACTCAGCAAGAGCAGCCCATCCCGAGCGATTTATTCGCTCGCATGGCGCGACCAAAGTAACAATCGGCAAAAATGATCAGAATTTATTTCTGTCATTTTTGTGGGGTATGGTAGGAAAAACCGTAGGTCTTGTGCCATTCCGAGATCCGGAAAGAGCAGCCGGTCTGAACGGATTTACTCCGTTCCACCGCGCGATGAGAAAACTGTTTACAGTTGTCTCATTACTTACTTATAGTCATCATACGTGACCATCAACGCGCGCGAGTTGACTTGTCGCAGCGTCTCAAGCCCAACGGTCACCACAATCAGAAGACCCGTGCCTCCGATAGATATATTTGCCGCACTGATACCGAGCTGCGCGAAAATATAATCGATAATAAACGGCATGACTGCGATGAACCCAAGAGCGATCGAGCCGAATAGGATGAGCCGATTGACGGTACGAGCCAAGTACTTTTCGGTCTGGAGCCCAGGGCGAATTCCCTCGATAAATCCACCTTGCTTTTGGAGGTTTTCGGCGATCTCGTTGGCGTTAAAGACAATACCAGTATAAAAATAGGTAAACGCAATCACCAAGATAAAGTAGGCAACTGGATAAATCGCCACCCCAATATCACCTGTCGCAAAACTACTCGCCGACGGTGCCTGGAACCATTTGACTAGATTTGCAGCGAGCTCGTGGTTGGCGTTTGGCATCGCTTTCATCACCTGGCCGACAAATGCAGGCAGGCTCAGAAATGCAACCGCAAAGATGACAGGAATCACGCCAGCAGCGATGAGCTTGACCGGCAAAATACTTTTAATACCGCCATAACTCGTATTGCCACCAACACGTTTTGCATAATTGACAGTGATAATCCGCTGCGCCTCATTGACCTTGACGAGGAAATACAGAATAAACAGGCCGAGGACGGTGATGCCCAGCGTTACATAAAAACCAGTCGGATTGACCGGTAATTCAAACCAGTTAAACACCTGTAGTTTGCCCTGGGTGGTGTCTAGCAACGAGTTGACCATGGTGCTAAATGTTTTTGGCAGCTGGCTGACAATACCTGCAAAAATCAGCAGCGAGATACCGTTGCCGATCCCCTGCTCGGTAATCAGCTCACCAATCCACATGAGGAGCACTGAGCCAGCGGTCATAGCAGTTACAGCGACCACCCATTCCATAGGGCTGGTATTGACCGTGCCCGCAGTGCTGCCAGCTAGCACTGACTGGCGGAGGATGTAGATAAACGCAATCGACTGCGTGATCGCAAGCGGCACTGAAATGATACGTGTCCACTGATTGATCTTGCGGCGACCCGACTCACCGTCTTTGTGAAGTTCTTCGAGCTTTGGGATCGCTTTTGTGAGCAGCTGGGTGATGATACTCGCGGTGATAAACGGACTCATACCAACAAGCACGATCGACATTTGACCGAGCGCACCACCACTCATGAGATTGAGGAAACCGCCGAAGTCACTATTGTTGACAACCGAGTCGATAATGGTTTTGAGTTTGGTAGGCTCAGCCAGTGGTACCGGAATGTGTGCCAAAAAACGGTAGCCGATGATGAGACCTAGCACGATAGCTAGGCGCTTTTGCATGTCGCGGTTTCTGAGTGAGCGGAATACAGTTCGCCAATTCATAGTAGATAAGAGTTCCCTTTATTGTCTCAATTTTGCTCTCATCAGTATACATGACTCCTCGGAAAATGTCGAAACCAGGTGTATAATCAGAAGCATCATCGATAACAAGGAGGTCTATGGACGAAAACCCTCAACCAACCGTAACGAATCCCGTTGTGGGCGCCTCGCAGCCCGTGCAGCCCGTCACACCGGCACCCAAAAAGAAAAGTCTTTTGTGGCTCTGGATCACACTACCTCTAGGGCTTTTGCTCGTTGCGGGGAGCGTGTTCTTTGCACTGTTTGTCTATCCTGGACTGCAGGCTCGCGCAATTGCGACTGAGTATGTGGGCGCCGTCAAAAGAGGCGACAGCGCAACCATCAAGCGCCTGTCAGACGACGAATACAGTAACTTTATGCGCAATGTGACAGTCGGGCTCAAAGATGCAACCTATTCTATGGCCAATGTCAAGTCTGATAACGGCGCGTACACTGTCAATTTTGACGTCAAGGGCTCGACGATGGTCAAAGATATCAGTCTTGTCGTGAAGAGTGGAAAAGTGACGAAGTTTAATCTCAATACTAAGACTTCTTCGACAGACACCACGAAAAAAGACGAGACCACTCAGACGACAGCTGCTACCACTTGCCTCACGGTTGCCGATCTAAAAGCAAGTGATATTACGTACATCGATACGGAGAGTCTCAATGCCTATATCGGCACGCCTGGCTACCTTGAAACACTGTTTTTCAACCCAGATTCAACAGACTATACGTATGACGATGGCGGTCAAGATTTTGACAAAATAGCGAAAATCTACAAAGATCACCCTACGAAGCGATATACCTTCCATCTCGTAGCGTCTGTGCATGAGTCAGCCAGCACCGCTGCGGGAGCTGCGCTCGCAAATCAGCGCGCTGAGAAGGTCAAAAACGAGCTGGTAAGTCGCGGTGTGCCTGCCGAGAGGATCGAAGTCATGCCTACAGAAACTAGTAATTACACCGATGCGCCAGAGATTGATCGCAATATAGAGATCAAGCTCAGCTTGCCAGCCGACTGTCCGAAACAGTAAGGATTTCTCCAACTACACCAAACGAAAACACCCCGCGAGTGCGGGGTGTTTTGCAAATCTTGGCTGATGTCTATTTCTTGTCTTCGGCTTCGGCTTCTTTGGCGCTTTTTTGAATCGGTGTTGGGACTTTTTCAAATTTGCCACCGACTTTTTCAACAGCTGCGATCACACTTTTTGAGGCGGCTTGCACCTTGAGAGTCGTGATTTTACTAGTGAGTTCACCGCGCAAAATAACTTTTACGGTGTGAAACGGTGTAGCGATCAAATCTGCTTCGTAGAGAGTGAAGTTGTCGACAGTGCCTTTGAGGTCGTTGAGCCTATCGAGATAGACTACCTGCGCACCGGTGCGAAGACTCTTAAACCCGCGGCCTTTTGGCACAGCACTTTGGATGCCGTTTTGGCCACCCTGGAACATGCTGCGGAGCTTTTTGCCAGTACGAGCGTTCTGGCCCTTGGTACCACGACCAGCGGTTTTACCACCACCGGCAGAGATACCACGGCCAACGCGCTTGCGTCCACGATTTGCTTCAATTTGGAGTTCGTTGTATTTCATAGCGTTCTTTCAGAACAGTGTATAGTATGCCGTATATCGTATATAGCGATTGTTACTTGCTATATTCTCTATACTATATTCTATATACTATTTCTTACTTCCTCCTTCCTTTTTCGCAGCTGCTTTTTTAACTGGAGCTTTCGCTTCAGCCTTCTCGGCAGACTTTTTCTCGGTTTTTTCAGTAGTAAGCCACTGAGAGCGAGGCACCTGGCTGCGGAGTGCTTCGATAGTTGCGTAGGCAATGTTAACTTTGTTGGTGCTACCGAGGCTTTTGCTGATAAGGTTGCGAACACCTGTGACGTTGACGACCGAGCGCACCACGCCACCGGCGATAATCCCAGTACCAGGTGCTGCAGGTTTGATAAGCACGCGCGCACCGCTGAGTTTGATTTCGGCTTCGTGAGGAATTGTCTCGTTGACGACAGGTACGGTGATAAGATGCTTTTTGGCGACATCTGTTGCTTTGGCGATAGCCGCCTGGACATCTGCACCTTTGGCGACCCCGACGCCAACTTTGTTTTTGCGGTTACCGACGACGACGAGCGCCTTGAATCGGAAGCGCCGACCGCCCTTGACTACTCGGGCCACACGGTCAATATTGATGACAACTTCTTCAAACTCTTTTGGTGCCTCTGGGGCGGCTTGATTGCGTCGGTCATCGCGACGACCACCTCGAGCTGGACGAGCACCTGAAGCGCGCTTGTCCTGAGGTGTAGCATGTGCAGTAGCTTCTGCCATAACTAAAACTCCAATCCTTCTTTACGTGCAGCGTCGGCGAATGCGCTCAAGCGGCCAGCGTACTGGCGGCCGTTGCGGTCGAAGACGACTGCGGTTACTTTTGCTTTCTTTGCTTTCTTGGCGATATCGGCACCAACAGCTGCACATTTTTCGGTCATGGTACCGGTTGCTTTGCTACCAACAGTGGTAGCGCTCGCGAGCGTGTGGCCTTTTTCATCATCAATCAGCTGGGCTGATACATGAACATTACTAATCATCACACTGAGGCGTGGGCGCTGGGCAGTGCCAGTAACTTTGCTACGCACACGTGCTTTGCGGAGTGATTTATTCAGTAGTTTTTTTGCAAGTGCGTTACTCATTATTTGTTCCCCCTTCGGGTTATGAGACAAACTACGTTTTTCTCATCGCGCTTAGTAGCGAGCGAGTAAACCGCTCGGGACTGGCTGCTCTTTTCCTGAAAATTACTAATCATTATTTTTTACCAGCCTTTCCTGCTTTGCGCAAAATAACTTCGTCGCTGTAGGCGATGCCCTTGCCCTTGTATGGCTCAGGCTTCTTGATGGCGCGGATTTCAGCCGCAACCTGGCCCACCTTTTGCTTGTCGATACCAGACACGATGATGGTCATCTTGTCATTGGTGATCTGCACGCCTTCTGGCGCCTTGTACTGTACCGGGTGGCTAAACCCAAGGCTCATGTCGAGCACATTGTTGGTGGTTGCCACGCGGAACCCGACACCTTTTACCTCGAGACGCTTCTCGAAGCCCTTGGTGACGCCTTCGACGGCGTTGTTTAGCAGCGCGCGCTGTAGCCCGTGCTGGGCCTTGGCGATGCGCTCATCATCCTTGCGGGTGACGGTTAGTGTGCCATCCTCTTGCTTGACAGTCACATCGCTCAGATGTGGTACGGTCAATTCGCCTTTGGCTCCCTTGACTGTCAGCACGTCTGAGCCGACTGTGATTGTCACACCGCTAGGGATGCTGATTGGTAGTTTTCCAATTCGACTCATATGGTTAGATGTTAGATGCTAGATTTTAGAGACTTGAATCTTAAAAACTAACTCCTATCCTTTCTTATTATTATATATAACTTCTATCTTCTAGTATCTAGAATCAAGAATCTGATTTAGTAAACCTTCAACAACAACTCGCCACCAAGCTTATTCTTAACCGCTTCGCCACCAGTCATCACGCCCTTTGACGTCGAGACTAGCACGATGCCACGGCCTTGCTTGACCTTCGGGATATCAGCGGCGGCGACGTAGACACGGCGGCCAGGCTTAGAGACCTTTTCGATCTCGTTGATTGGGCAGTTTTCACCAGCCTTTGCGAGCGTTACCACTAACGTGCCGCGAGGTTTGCCGTCTTCTACCTTCACCTCTGCAAGGTACTTGTTTTTGACCAGTTGTTCAGCAACGACTTTTTTCAGCTTGCTGACTGGTACACGGATTTCAGTTTTGCCCACCATATTGGCGTTCCTGATACGGGTCAGGAGGTCAGCGATTGGGTCTGTAGATTGTAAACTCATTTCTTGTGCTCCTTTCCTTACCAGCTACTCTTTGTTATGCCGGGGATTTCACCCTTGACTGCTTTTTCGCGGAAGTTGATTCGCCCCAGGCCAAACTTTCGCATGTATCCTCGTGGTCGACCATCGAGCGCGTCGCGGTTCTTCCAGCGAGTTGGGCTACTGTTGAGCGGAAGCCTCTGTAGACCTTCGAGGTCACCCATTTCTTTGAGCTCGGCACGCTTTGCAGCATACTTCTGGATCAGTTTCTGGCGCTTTAGGTCGCGAGCGATCATAGATTTCTTTGCCATATTATCGACCCCCTTCTTTCTCAAATGGTAGACCAAATTTCTCGAGTAGTGCGCGGCTCTTTACCTTGTCACCGTTCTTGATAGTGAAGGTCACTTGCATGCCGTGAACGACTTGTGTCTCTTCAAAGCTAAGCTCTGGGAAGATACTTTGGTCGGTTAGACCGAGGTTGTAGTTGCCGCCACGGTCAAATTTGACACCGACGCCGTGAAAGTCACGGACGCGCGGCAATGCAATATTGACAAAACGGTCGAGGAACTCGTACATCTGTGTACCGCGAAGTGTCACATTAATACCAACTGGAGCACCCATTCCCGCGCGAATTTTGAAAGTCGCAATAGACTTCTTTGCAAGACGCTCTACAGGAGCTTGGCCCGTAACTTTTGTCAACGTGTTTTTGACGGTCTCAAGCATGCGCTTGTCGTCTTTAGTTTTGCCGGTTCCTACGCTTATCACGATCTTCTCGAGACTTGGCACCTGGTGTACGTTCTCAAGCTTCAGTTCGGCCTGTAGTTCCTTGCGGTAGCTATCTGCGTACAAGGCTTTCAAGCGAGGAGTGTAGACTGCGGCTTTCTTGTCTGCCATTACTTAATCTCCTTGTTTTTCAATTGACGTGCGACACGCACTTTGCCTGTCTCAGTTTTCTTATAGCCGATTCGGCTGGTTGTGGTAGCTTTTTCATCTACTACGAGCGCGAGCTTGTGCAGGCTCACACCGACGTGGATGTCTTTCTTGCCGCCACGTGGGTTAAGCTGGCTTGGCTTGACGTGGCGCCGGCCGATACCTATACCTTCGACGAGCGCGACATTTTTGCTCGGTACCACAGCTACTACTTTACCAGTAGTGCCTTTGTGGTCACCGGCAACAACTTTTACGAGGTCATCTTTTCGGATACGTGCCATACTAGAGTACCTCCGGTGCAAGGCTGATGATCTTTGCATACCCTAGGTCGCGAAGCTCACGAGGCACAGGGCCAAATACGCGAGTTGCTTTTGGGGTCTTGTCGTCGTTGATGATCACCGCGGCGTTGTCGTCGAAGCTAATGGTGCTACCGTCTTTGCGGCGAATCTGGTCACGAGTGCGCACAATCACACCCTTGACGACAGATTTTTTCTTGACGTTGCCGGTGGGGTTAGCGTCTTTGATCGTAACCACAACGATGTCACCGACATAGGCGTAGCGTCGGCGAGTGCCACCCAGCACACGAATAATCAGTGCTTCCTTTGCGCCACTGTTGTCAGTGATTTTAATACGAGATTCCTGTTGGAGCATTATGCAACTCCTTTCGTCGTTGCAGTTTTCAGTTTACAATTTTCAGTTTTCAGTGATGGTATTCGCGTAGCGAATGAATTGAAAACTGTGAACTGTGAACTTATTGAAAACTGTGAACTGTGAACTGTGAACTTATTCATTTTCAGCCTCCTTCTCATCATGATCGAGGTCAGCTTTGTCTTCGACGTCAGCGTTTACCTCTTCTTTGAGCTCGATCGATCCAACCGATCGCTTAACGATCTCGGCAAGCGTGAAACTCTTATTCTTTGAAATCGGGCGCACTTCGCTAATCACGACAGTGTCGCCTTTGTTTGCGTCATTGTTCTCGTCATGAGCTGCGTATTTACGAGTGACAGTATACTGCTTCTTGTAAATCGGATGAGTCTCACGACTAGTCACAGTGACGGTGATGGTTTTGTTCGCGACATCCGACGTCACGACACCTGTCAATGTCTTTGCCATATTATTTACTCTCCTTATGTGCACTTAGTTCGGCTGCTCGGATAGCAGTCAGTAAGCGCGCGATTTCTTTGCGTAGCGTACCAAGTACGCGAGGGTTTACTAACTCACCAGATCGATGAGATTTTTTACTTGTCAAGAGGTCTTCTTGCTTAACTGCGAGCTCTTTTTGGAGTTCGGCAAGCGATTTGACCTCAACTCCCTTTTTTGGTGAAGTTGCTTTTTTTGCAGCAGGCATTAGTTTGTCTCCTCTCGTTTGACGACGCGAGTTTTGACAGGCAGTTTGTGTCCTGCAAGTCGCATTGCTTCGTTTGCGATCTCTTCTGTTACGCCTTTCATCTCAAACAGCACCGTGCCAGCTTTGACTTTCGCGACGAAGTATTCTGGGTTGCCCTTGCCACCACCCATCTTGAGACCAAGAGCTTTTTTGGTGACGGGGGTATGCGGGAAGATACGAATCCAGATCTTGCCACCACGCTTGATATAGCGGGTCATCGCCTGACGAGCAGACTCGATCTGGCGGCTCGTGATGCGCTCGTTTTCGAGGCTTTGGAGGCCATAGTCACCAAAGGCAACGTAGTGGCCGCGAGTCGCGACACCTTCGTTTTTGCCGATACGGACTTTACGATGCGGAACTTTTTTCGGTAACAACATTATGCAACTCCTTTCGTCGTTGCAGTTTTCAGTTTACAATTTTCAGTTTTCAGTGATGGTATTCGCGTAGCGAATGAATTGAAAACTGTGAACTGTGAACTTATTGAAAACTGTGAACTGTGAACTGTGAACTTATTCATTCCGCTCTCCCTTGTGAATCCATACTTTCACACCGATAATACCAGTGCCGTTTGGCCCGAGGGCACGCGCAGCATGGAAGTCGATATCAGCGCGAAGCGTGTGAAGTGGCACTGAGCCTTCGATTGTCTTCTCGCGGCGGCTCATTTCTGCACCATTCAATCGTCCAGCTACCTCGATACGCACACCTTTGGCGCCAGCATTCATGGTGTTCTGGACAGTCATCTTGACCGCACGACGGAAGTTAGCACGGCGCTCGAGCTGGCGCGCGATATTTTCTGCGACGAGCTTGGCGTTGAGCTCTGGTCGGCGAACTTCCTCTACGTTGATACGGACTGGCAAGCTCGCGACTTTTTCGATATCTTTCTTGAGCTCAGCGATACCAGCACCACCGCGACCAATCACCACACCGGCTTTGGCGGTGTGCACCGTCACAGTGATGAGGTTTGCGCTGCGCTCAATTTCGACCTTGGCGATCGTTGGGCGGCTGGCAAACTTTGCTTCCACGAGGTCACGAATCTTGATATCCTCGGCGAGCCATTTGGCAAAGTCACGTTTGCCTGCAAACCAGCGAGAATTCCAGTTTTTGTGAACCTGGAGGCGGAAGCTGAGTGGGTTTACTTTCTGGCCCATTATGCATACTCCCTTCGGTCGTTAGCAGTTTTCAGTTTACAATTTTCAGTTTTCAGTGATGGTATTCGCGTAGCGAATGAATTGAAAACTGTGAACTGTGAACTTATTGAAAACTGTGAACTGTTCATTGTAAACTTCATACTACTTTTCCTCCGCCTTCTCAGCAGCCTTAACGGGCTTCTTCTTGGCTTTTTCCATGCCGGCGACCTCTACCAACACGTGGCTACTGCGCTTTTGGAAAGGCAGCGCACGACCGCGGCTGGCTGGCTTGAAACGCTTGATGCGTGGACCAGCAGTGACACTCAGTGTCTTGATTTGCAGGGTTTTGCCGTCGAGACCGTGGTTGTTGGTGGCATTTGCTGCGGCACTAGCGATCGCTTTCTTGACGACCAAAGCAGCGCGCTTTGGGGTGTGGTCGAGGATAACAATCGCATCAGCGACACTTCGTCCACGAACCAGGCTCGCAACGAGGCTGACCTTGCGTGGCGTCTGGTCGACGCCCTTGATATTGGCTCGAACCGTATACATAGTGTTCTCAGCCATTATTTCTTATCCTTTCCACCGTGCTTGCGGAACTTGCGAGTAGGGCTAAACTCACCGAGCTTGTGACCTACCATGTTTTCCGAAATAAGCACAGGTACATGTACGCGACCGTTGTGCACGGCAAAGGTAAATCCTACCATCTCTGGTGTGATCGTACTGCTGCGCGCCCAGGTCTTTGTGACTGTGCGGTCGCCAGTCGTGAGCTTAGCTACTTTTTTAGCGAGCTTTGCATCGACGAATGGGCCTTTTTTGAGTGAACGACTCATTATGCCATCTCCTTTCTGTCGATAGCAGTTTTCAGTTGACAGTTTACAATTGTCAGTGGTTGAATCTGCTTCGCAGATGAATTGTTAATTGATAACTGATCATTCATTGAAAACTGTGAATTGTGAATTGTGAATTGGAGCATAGCGACCACTACCTCTTCCTCTTAGCGTCATGACGACTCTTTACAATCATCTTCGTAGTATCTTTGCGTCGGCGCGTGCGGTAGCCGAGCGTCAACTGACCCCATGGCGTGCGTGGTGGTTTACCACTACCATGACGTCCACCGTCACCACCACCGTGAGGGTGATCTGCTGCGTTCATGACCACACCGCGAACCGTTGGGCGAATGCCTTTGCGGCGTTTGCGACCAGCGCTTCCGATCTTGATGTTCTGATGCTGCACGTTGCCGACCACACCGAGCGTCGCTTCACACTCTAGGCGGAATTTGCGGACTTCACCCGATGGCATCTTGACCATCGCGTAATCGCCTTCTTTTGCCATCAGCTGAGCTTTGGTACCGGCACTACGCACCATTTGCGCACCCTTTCCAGGGTTGATTTCGATAGCATAGATCTGGCTACCGACAGGGATATTGCTGAGTGGCATGCGGTTAGACGCCTCGACTGGGGCCTCGGCGCCGGTCTGGATCTTCTTGCCCTTGGTCATCTGGGTATCAGCCAAGATGTAGTGGTACAGACCATGTTGGTCTTTGACACGAGCGATACGGGCACTGCGGTTTGGGTCGTATTCAATTTCTTCGACCGTCAGTGTCATATCAGCCGCCATGCGGTGGTTAAGAAGACGGTAGTGCCGGCGGACACCGCCACCGCGATGGCGAACGGTGATACGACCAGTGTTATTGCGGCCAGCATTTTGTTTCTTGCTCTTGATCAGGCTCTTGAGCGGCTTGCGCGTGGTGACCTCAGACAAATCTTGACTGGTCATGCCACGGCGAGCAGGAGTCGTTGGGTTGTATTGCTTAATTGCCATTACTTTGCCTCCTCGTTAGCTTGATCACCCGTCGCATCTTTGAAGTAAGGGGCATCAAAGCTTGTAGCTACGGTCAAACGGCCAGCATTATCAACAATACGACCATGAACTTCAGCTTGTTGCGCTTCGACATCAAGCATTTCTGCAGCACGACGAGTTACTTCAGGGTTAACGTCGATAAGTTTACGATCGAGGGGCTTAAACGACCTTTTATGCATATCAATAGTCATTACTTCTTCTCCTCTTTCTCAGCATCTTGCTCAAAGACCTTAATCTTGCCCTCGCTGAGGGTGACGTAGGCTTTTTTGCTGTCCTGGCGCGTGGTCGTGCCTGGGTAGCGGTTTTTACCGCGGCTGAAACGTACGCTCTTGCCACTCTGGACGAGTGTTTTGATGCTGGCGACTTTTATGCCTTCAAATTGCTCTTCGACAGCTGCGACGATTTCGTTCTTGTTTGCGCTCAGTGGCACATCAAACACATAGGTGTTCTGGCCATTGACAAGGCGGTATGCCTTTTCAGTAGCGCGTGGGGTTACGATAGTAAGTTTCATTACTTTTTACCCTCCAAACTTTCGCTCTGCGAAACTTTAGGAGGGTGAACCTCCTTTGGTGCAAGCCATTCTTCAATCGCTACAAGCGCTTTTGGAGTGACAACGATCTTGTCGGCGTTAAGGATGTAATAGACACTCAGGTAGTTTGCACGCACCAGGAGGGCATTCTGGATGTTGTTTGTCGCGCGGAGTATCTCGGGAGTTTTCTCGTCTACCACGATCAGCACTTTGGCGTCTTCGTGGAATTTGT
>CAZRRY010000014.1:0-26286 GCA_964602775.1 uncultured Candidatus Saccharibacteria bacterium
CCCAGCCAGTAGAAAGTTCTCGATACCCTCCATCGCCACTTCTCAAAAGCCCTTTTGACTAAATTTGAATTTTTTGATATAATATAGACAGTCGAATGAGCGCCTGCTCTTCGCAGACAAAAGAGGAGAGACTGTATGGAATGGCATACATTCATTGCAGCCGCGTACCTAGTTGTGGGGGTGTTTCGCGCCCCTACTGTCATAGCGCGCTTCCGAGCATCCGCATCGCCCGACCAGCTCGGCGAGCTAGTCGCGGCGGCCGTGCTATGGCTGCCGCTCGACGTGCACGCCATGTGGCGCTCGCGCATGACACGGCGACGCGCCTAGACCCCTCACCCCGCCCTCACGAAAGGAGCACCTGGGAGCCCCTCGAGTGAGGGCGCTTCCATATCTAGCCGCGCACTGCTATTGCACCAGTTTCGCACCGAGCGCTTGCATGTCCGTCAAACCACCGAGATCGGTGACGTGTGTAAACCCTGCTTTTTTGAGTAAATCACTTGCTTGCGCCGATCGATTCCCACTCCGACAATACAAAAAAATCTCCGTGTCTTTTGGAGTGTCAGGCAGTCTACCACTCTCGATATCTTGTAGCGACCAGTTAGTAGCGCCTGGCGCATGTCCGGCATTGTACTCTTCGGCAGTTCGTACATCATACAGCTTCGCCCCTACCTTCAGCTTTGACTCGAGAGTGGCAAATGTCAATCTGGCCTCGCTCGTTGTCGGTGGACGTATGATAGTCACATATCCTATTGCAAGCATAGCGATCACTACGATCAGTACAACTAATTTTTTCATCACCCCTCCTTATGGCACTGTTTACATATACCTGAAATTGTCATGTTACCCGAAATCGAACAACCTCCTCCAATTGCCGATTCTACCACTGGTCGTACAATATCGCTAACCATGGCATCGCGCAGCATGTCACAATTCGTACAGAGAAAATGATCGTGTGGACGAGTATTTGCGTCGTACCTGACTGCGTTTTGTTTGGTACTTGGTGCAAGTCCAATTTCACCGCGGGAACAGAGACGTGCTGTCGTACGATGCACAGTCGTAGCGCTGAGCTTGGGAAAGTCACCTCTGAGTAACGCCAGAATCTCCCCGTTCGTCGCATGACCACACTGCTCAATAGCCCGTCGAACCGCAACGGTGTATTTTGTTTCACGCTCATGGTTTTTCATATGCTGCTATGAGTATAGAGCCTTTACTTGTTATTGTAAATGATTTACATTAGTGAGTAATATAGCTTGGAGGACCCAATGAACCGATGTATCATCGACGTACGCGAGCCGCTAGAATATCGCACAGGGCATGTACCTGGCGCGATTAATATTCCACCTGCCATCATGACGGCAGGCATCCCTCCACAGCTCGCTGACATTCCAAAAAGTACAGAGATAGTTCTTTACTGCGTTAGTGGCGCGCGGTCAAATACCTCGATGCATCTATTGAAACAGTACGGGTTTACCAACCTTGTCAATGGCATCAACAAGCATCATGTGCTCGCCAAATATCCGTCGCAGTCTTAGTGCTTCTGCTCGTGCCGATACGGTAGCTCGCGAGCGACTACAATAGCCGAAACCAGCAACAAAACAACAAATGCCACCACCCACCATGTGAGTCCAACGGCAAACGTC
This sequence comes from uncultured Candidatus Saccharibacteria bacterium, assembly GCA_964602775.1. Taxonomy (GTDB): domain Bacteria; phylum Patescibacteriota; class Saccharimonadia; order Saccharimonadales; family Saccharimonadaceae; genus Saccharimonas. Next base: position 1,641 of record CAZRRY010000014.1, read on the forward strand.
GCGCCAAAAATCCCTGCCGGAACTTCCTGTTGACCTCTGAATATAGCAGTCGCATATATACATAGCCACACCACAGGAGTTGCGATCATCACGAGGCGAGATGCCTTCCACCAGTTGTACGGGATACGCATCGACATGAGATAGGGAAGCGAGGCGGCTGCCATTAGTGGCATGAGCCCGGTACACAGCGCTGCAGCAACATCTCCGCCGGGAAGGCCAAAGCCTTTCATCACACCCCAAAAACCCTCAAACGTAAACAATTCCGTGACAATCAGTAGTAAGTACATGCTCGCCAGTGCAAGCGCTCGTAGGTACGCGCTTTGCTGTACAAACTCGCGTGGAAATAAATCTTGGAAAAACCGTGTCATAGTCCTAGTATACGACGGTTTTGCACAGGAAAACGCAAATAATACCAGAAAAAGTGCTTGCGCTTAAGAAAAATACGATGTATTGTATGGAATAGCGAAGTTACAAAAACAAACACCAAAAAAACTTGTTTCGTCGCTCTACGATATTTCCACCACAACTTTAGAAAAGGGGCGCTGCCCCTTTTCTAAATGTAAAGCACTTTAGAGCCACGTGGTACGCGTGTTTTTAGAATCTGACAGCTTGTCGCGAGTTAGCGCTTCTGCTACAGTCATTGCAAGATAATGTAATCATGAGCACACAAGGAAGACACCTCATATGAAAAGTGAATACTGGACAATTGTATTATTTACCGCAGGCATGTGGCTGGTAGCAGCAATTCTTTATTATTTCTCATCTACACCCACCTCGGCTTGGATCTCATTCGCAATGAGCGTTGCAACCGCCACCTACGCTGGCTATCTGCGTTCAAAGCACAAAAAATCAAGCAAATAGCCTAATCCTGCGCTTTTCTACTGTGAGCGAGACGCCATTTTTGGATCTCACCGTGGTGACCACTCAGTAGCACTTCTGGGACTTTCATCCCCTGCCAATCCTCTGGCCGCGTATATTGCGGAAATTCGAGTGTCTCACCATCACTGAAGCTCTCGATCGCCGCGCTCGACTCGCCGCCCAACACCCCAGGGATCAACCGTACGATCGAATCGATAATTGTCATCGCGGGCAATTCTCCACCGGTCAACACGTAGTCACCGACACTAATTTCTTGGTCAACCAGCTCCATAATCCGCTCATCGTAACCTTCGTAGCGTCCACAAATCAAAATATAGCCATGACCACTCTCACTGTACTGCTGAGCTAGAGACTGCTTCCAGCGAGCACCTCGTGGCGTCATCAGTAGTACCTTGGCCGAAGGGTCGCGCTCTTTTGCCGCCTGGACCGCCTGCCATAGTGGCTCGATCATCAGCAGCATGCCATCGCCGCCGCCATAAGGGGTGTCATCGACTTGTTTGCGCGGGCCCTTGCCAAAATCACGCAGCTGCACTGTCGAAAGCTCCACGATCGAATCTTTTTGGGCTTTCCACATCATAGAGTTCTCAAACACACCCGCAAACATCTCTGGAAATAGCGTAATGACCTGGAATTTTTTCATTATTTGTACTATAGCATTGTTTGACAAATAGTACTAGTGGTTATTTGGATACGCTTGACATTTTGTTTTGATTATGATAATATCAATAATTAGTCCGACCGTCGGATTGCACCACTTTAGGGAAAGTTGGTATGAGCAATGATCCTTGGCATTTTCGTCATCTTTGCAGTCGTCTTCTTTACTGGACTCTGCATCGACAAGATGCAGCAAAAGAATCGCGACCTCGATCAGGTCGACGTCGAAGTCCCCTGCTGGGGTGACGAAGACTAACTGGTATTGTGGGACAGAGCCCACCGAAAGTAGCCCCGACTCTTCACAGGGTCGCTGCGGCCTCTCGGTGGGCTATTTTCGTGGCAAATGATCCCAGCAACCAAAATCCCACTCCATAGAGTGGGCTTTTGATACAAATAAGTCTCTCAAACCATTTGTGGTTTGCTCGCATGAGCTTTTTCGTGTCTCGCAGTTCAGTGTTCTCGCAGTGAACTAATACAGATTATAGCACGACGCAGCGAGAGAAGACAACAAAAAAACTTATGGTTTTTCTGTCCACGGCGCAATTCTATCAGCTTTTAGCTGTTTACAGATAAAAACCTGTGGATTCGTTGTGGAATGCAGTGCTTCATCTGGGGAGAACTGCTGTTTCCCTAGCCAAGATAGGCTGTATCTGCTCGACCGATAGAGCGTCAGATAAAAAATCCCGCCCTCGTCTAGTTGGGCGGGATCTTTAGTGCTCACTATTCAAGCAGCTATATATCGAGGTCGTCGAGTTCTGCAAGCTCTTTGCGCGACTTTTTGGCGAAATCGCTTTCCTCTTCTTCGTCGTTTTCCATAGCAACATCGCTAGAACTGTCCACAGGCGCATCAGACTGGTTGTCATCGGTCGCCGGGTCATTACTCGAGATGGTGACGGACTCGTCTGGGTTGTCGTTGTTGACAATCTTTAGGTTGTAGCGGGCGGCATTTTTGGTACCAAGCGCTCGCAGCAACGTCCGTAAGCTCTGGGCTGTTACTCCACGCCGTCCAATGACCCTACCGAGGTCTTCTGGATTGACAGTAAGCGTCAGCAGTACGCCTTTTTCATCGACGATTCGCTCTACGACGACATCGTCCGGGTGCTCTACGAGTGACTTTACGATATATTCTACAAATTGCTGGTCGATAGTTGACATGCCCCTTGTCTCCTTTTTCTGGTCTCACTGTTAATATCGTGTGTTTTTATTGTACCACTGCCTCGGCACAAAAGCAGCCCGCATTGTCTGCGGACTGCTTGCATGTGTATGTGATTCCGAACTATTCAGCAGACTCTTCAGCAACAGCCCCTTCAGGCACATCTGCAGCCTCTTCAGCTGCCGGCTCTTCAACCTTTGGCTGGTTTTTGCGAAGCTTCTCAGTGTTGCGAATCGATTTGTTGTGAGTCGCGTCGTGTTCTTTGACCCATTTTGGTAGTTTCACGCCCGCAGCTTTGAGGAGCTTGACGACACGTGGCGTTGGCTGTGCACCGTTATCAAGGTATTTCTGAGCCAACTCTACTTGGACGTTAGCTTCTTTGGTATGAGGGTTGTAGCTACCGACATAGGCGACGACACGACCACTGCTTGGGTGGCGATTAGCCTCTTGAACAGCCAGGCGATACACTGGATAGGCTTTGCGGCCAAGGCGTTGCAAACGAATTGCGAGCATAAAATCTAAACTTCCTTTACTTCACGTTACTAGACTTGTTTTTACTTCTGTACCATTTTAACGGTTTTGACAAGAGTTGTCAATCTGTTCTAGGCAGCACGTGAATATCGCACATCGATTTTTGTTGCAGCGCGCTCAATCCAGTCGTCGTGACGTGACACCTGGACACCGAGCGACTGTCTCTCTAGTTCATCGCTTTCAAGCATACCAGTGTGCATATCGAGAATATTGTGGACACCTCTGATCTCATCTTGAATTTCAGCTCTCACTTCGATAAACTGTCTGTCTATCTCATCAAAGCGCTGCATAATCTTCATAAACTGATCGTCGTTCATATCGCTAGTATATCAGCTTTTCGTACGCTTTTCGTAGGTTTTGAGCGCTGCACGGGCCGCTTCTTGTTGGGCGCTTTGCTTGCTTGGCCCGATACCCTTGCCCATCAGTTTGTTGTTGACGTAGGCGCCGAGCGTAAAGACCTTGTCGTGATCGGGGCCGACCTCTTCCATGACTTTATATACCGGTGTCGCACCGTCGATCCGCTGACTGACCTCTTGCAGATGGCTCTTCGGATCGCGCCATGTGCCTTCGTTGAGAATCAAGTCGAGCTTGTTGAGGATATGCACCTGCACAAACTCACGGGCCTTTTCGTAGCCCTGGTCGAGATAAATCGAGCCAATCGTCGCTTCAAACGCATTTGCCAAAATCTGCAAGCGCGCTCGCTCTGACCCCTGTTTCTCGCCCTTGCTCATACGCACCAAATGCTCGTAGCCGAGCTTTTGTCCAGCCTCGCCAATACTCTCGGTGCGCACCAGTGCGGCCCGCCAGCTGGTCAAGACGCCTTCTGGCTCTTGGTAATTTTTGTACAGAAAATCCGTCACCACGAGTTCGAGCACCGCATCGCCGAGAAATTCGAGCCGCTCATTGTGCTCGCTGACGCTTTTTTTGTGCTCGTTGACATAACTACGGTGTGTGAGAGCAGTAATCAGAAGCTGAATATCGTTGTATTCAAATCCTAATTTCTCCCTCGCAAACTGAATATATGGTCCGATTGGCATGCCGGTCATGGGGTCGTCTCCTCTTGTTTTGTTGGTTGCATCTTTCTAATGATCGCTATGGGTGCGCTTATTTGGTAGTGGGTATATGGAATATGGAATATTGTATATGGCAGTATCTCTTCTTTATTCCATAAACTGTTTGTTATATCCTACTGGTAATCAGATTAGCTATATTCTATATTCTATATTCTATATTCTATATTCTATATTCTATTTACCACTTTCCTATAAGTTCTCCTCGCGCACCCGGGTTTTGGCTTTGAGCATCAGCTTTGCTATATCCTCATACTCAATCAAATCAAGCGCCTCTGTGAACGGAAACCATTTGATACCGTTCATCCACTCTTCTTTTTTGATCTCGTCACCGCTCGTGCGCACACGCACCAGGTAAATCTGCGTTGTCATGAGCACTAGCCGGTCGATACGACGATAGCGAAAATGAATTTTGCCTAGCCAACCAAGCATATCGACCTCTGTCAGACCAGCTTCTTCACCGATTTCACGCCGAGCAGTCTGAACCGCAGTTTCGCCGTCTTCGATGTGACCCTTTGGTATCGTCCAGCGATCTTTGGCGTCTTGAATCAACAAAATCTCCATGCCCTCTTTGCCATGGCGAAAGACAATCCCACCAGCAGTCGGTTCACGAACAATCTCTTGAATTGAGGCCTTTGGCTTGAAGTATTTTTTGAATGTTTCGAGCCTAGGCTTGTGTGGTTTTGGCATTGTCTGGAGTATCTCCTAGCAGTGTTCTAAACGCAGTCCCGAGGACGCCGTTTATAAACTTGCTTGAGTTATCAGAACCAAACGCTTTTGCCAGCTCGACAGCTTCGTTGATAGCCACCTTTGGCGGAACTTTGTCGCCCCTGTAGAGCAGCTCATAGAGCCCCAGGCGCAGCACCGTACGGTCAATGCGCGCAACTTGCTCGAGTGGCCACTCTGGTGCGATCGGCTGTATTTTGCTATCTAGCTCCTGCTGAACGCTCAGCACGCCATCGACAAGGTCTTTGACAAATGCAGTATCGTCGATCGCTGTTTCGTAGCGCTCTAGATTGCGGGCAAGTATCTCATCGACATCAACCGATGGATCCTCCGACTGACTACGAAATTCAAACTCATACAGTGTTTGAAGAGCTACGATGCGTCCAAGATGACGGTTTGAGGCCATTGCAATTGGTTCTTTCTTTGTTAATAATCCACCCGAAATCGAGCAGTGTTAGGCTTTTTTCTTCCCAGTCTCGTTCTTGGTCGTTTTGACCTTGACTGGTGATTTTGCATTGACACGACGAGCAAGCTCGAGACGCAAGTGACTGCGGCGAAGGCCGGTTTTGCGAGGGCTGCTCTGTTTCTTTGGCTGCGCCATGAAATGTTCTCCTTTTCTAGGTTGTCTAAAACTTGAGGTTCATTATATCGTATTTGCGCCCCCACCTCAAGTGCTTGACGAAATTGTAAGTTTTATGCATAAGCATATTGACAAACAGTGATCGTTATGCTAGTATAGATATTATGAGTAATCACTTACGAAGATCATCTGAAGCAGACCCTAAAACTAAGATCCTTACAGCTGTGGGTATCGGACTTTTAGCACTAGGACTCACCGGCTGCAACAAACCTGCAAAGGCGAAAGAAATGCCTACAACTACTTACACGGTTCAGCCTGGTGATACCATGAGTGGAATCGTTGCAAAGGAGTGTCAAGTTGGCTACCCGGAAATTAATGAAGGTGTAATTGCTATCCAACTTGCAAACAAAAGAAGCTCCACTGGTGTATCGGCAGGTGAAACACTTGAGATACCTGGTAACATGTGCGACGAACTACGCGACGAAAAATAGCCAACATCCCGAGTCTGCCCTATTAGCTCTCTAGGTTAGTAAGTGATTTACGCTACAACGCTGACCAGTTTGCCTGGTATGTAAATTACCTTTTTTGGCTCACTGGTCACAAATTTCTGCACATTCTCGTCCGTAAGGGCGAGTTTTTTGATTGCATCTTCGCTCGTATCTTTGTTGACTTCGAGCTTGGCGCGGAGCTTGCCATTGACCTGGACGATGATTGTCAGGGTGTCTGAGACGATTTTCGCTTCGTCCCACCGTGGCCATGCCTCGTAGTCTAGCTGCTTGTCGTGACCTAGCTGCTGCCATAGCTCGGCTGTCATATGTGGCGCCAGCGGCTGAAGGAGCTTGATGAGACTCTCGATTGTGAACTGCCAGTCTTCCGAAAAACCTTCGAGTTTGAGTTTATAAAGATCATTCACGAGCTCCATTTGAGCGGCAATCGCCGTGTTGAAACTGAGCCGCTGGTAGTCGTCAGTGACTTTCTTGATAGCAGCATGAGTCAGCGATGCGAGTACCTTACCGCTCCCGTCGTTGCTACCTTCGTCAGCACGTAGGTCGCTGGGCGCGGGTGAAGACTGCCTGTCGGCAGTCTGCAAGACGACATCACCACTAAGCTGTGCTTGGTTGGCTGATTCGTGGGGCTGCGGAACGTAGCCTGTCGGCGAGTCCGCCCCTACATTTTTCGCATATGGCGAAGAAATGTGGGTGCTGCCCCGCTCGCCGTCACCCGCTTGGACCCACTCGTCATACTCTTGCACCAGCGTCCAGACACGATTGAGGAATCGGTATACGCCGGCGATTCCTTTGCTGCTCCAGTTGCTATCTTCGTTGATCGGCCCCAAGAACAGCTCAAACACACGCAGTGCGTCAGCACCGTAACCCGCATCAATCACTTCCAGCGGGTCAACAACATTGCCGAGGCTTTTGCTCATCTTGCGGCCATCTTCGGCCTGGATCAGCCCGTGGTAGACCAGCTGTTTGACCGGCTCTTTGAAATCCACCAGCCCCATATCGTGAAAGACGTGTGTCCAAAATCGCACATACAGCAAGTGCGCCACAGCGTGGTCACCCCCGACATACATATCGAGCGGCGACCAATAGTTGGCCAGCTCTGGCTTCCAGGCTTGCTGGTCGTTGTGCGGGTCGGTATAGCGCAGCAAGTACCAGCTACTGCAGGCGTAGCCGTCCATCGTGTCAGTTTCACGCTTCGCAGGCTTGCCGCACGTCGGACAAACCGTGTTTACCCAGTCTTCGCTAGCTGCCAAGACTGATTTACCGTCGCCTCGTGGTGAGATATCCACGACGTCAGGTAGCAGCACGGGCAAATCTTTTTCCGGAACCGCTACTGCACCATGTTCCTCGCAGTGAATGACGGGAATTGGCGCACCCCAATAGCGCTGACGGCTAATCAGCCAGTCGCGCATTTTGTAGGTAACTTTTGCTCGGCCCCGTCCTTCTTGCTCTAGCCAGGCGACAATCTGCTCACGCGCATCAGCGCTGCTGGTGCCGTCAAACTGACCAGAATTCTGCAACAGTCCCTCACCGTGGTAACAATGCTCATCGCTATCATGCGGTTTCTCTATCACCTCAACAACGGGTAGCTTAAACTTCTCAGCAAATGCCAGGTCGCGCTCGTCGTGACCAGGCACGCCCATAACAGCGCCCGTGCCATAACCCCACAGCACATAGTCCGCTACCCAAATCGGGACTTTTTCACCTGTGGCAGGGTTGGTGGCATAACTGCCGGTAAATACGCCGGTTTTTTCCTTGCCCTCAGCCATACGCTCGATTTCCGAGCGTTTGATCGCCTCGCTAATATAGCTTTCGACCGCCTCGCGAGTATTATCGTTTGCTAGCTGGCGACTCAGGGGATGCTCAGGAGCCAGCACGAGAAATGTTGCGCCAAAGAGCGTGTCGGGGCGCGTGGAGAAGACAGTAATAGATCTTGGATCTTGGATCTTGGATCTTGGAAATTCAAAATCGTAGATAGTGAATTCGGTTTCGAGATTCACGTCGTCCGTATAATATCCACGATACCGTGTAAGTTTATCTGCATTATCTTTCAGCGGCTCATGGCCAGCGAGATCATTGGGGATGTCAATGAGCTTCATCGTGCGAACGTTTGTAATCTTGGCATAACCAAATGTCGTGACGTCCTGACCATCTCGTGTCATGAGCTCAACCGTATCGCCAACAGCGACATTTTTTGGCTCAAGCCGAATCGTTGACGTTTTCTTGCCATCAATAATCATCCTGGTGAGCACAGGTGTAAACTTCAGCGAATCCTTCACTTTATGAGATTCCCTCGCATCTAGCATCAAGTTTCTAGAATCTTCTTCTGCTACTTCAAACTGAATTTCTGCCCCTTCACTTCGTCCTATCCAATTCTCCTGAGCAGTCTTGATCTTGTCGGGCCAATCGAGGGCTGGGATTTCTTCGAGCAGTGAGTCTGCGTAGTCGGTAATCTTGAAAAACCATTGTTTCATCGGTTTTTTGACGACTAGCTCGTCACAGCGCCAGCAACGACCACCAACCACCTGCTCATTCGCTAGGACCGTCTTGTCCTTTGGGCACCACCATTGATTCGCCTCTTTTTGATACGCCAATCCCCGCTCATAGAGCTTGGTGAAGATCCACTGAGTCCACTTGTAGTATTCAGGATCGGTCGTATTGACCTCCCTTGACCAATCGATGCTCGCCCCAACACGAGTCAACTGGTTCTTGAAATTTGCGATATTTTCTACGGTCGTATCAGCCGGAGCTTTACCGGTTTTGATCGCATAATTCTCGGCAGGCAGCCCGAAACTATCCCAGCCCATCGGATACATCACATTATAGCCAAGGCTTCGCCGAAACCGCGCCACGCTATCGACAATCGAATGCTCAAAAAAGTGCCCCGTGTGCATACCAGCACCGCTCGGATACGGAAACATGCCTGTCACATAATATTTTGGCTTGTCACTGAAGTCCTGCGCCTTGTAACGCTGATCGTCTGCCCAAATTTGCTGCCATTTTGGCTCGATTTCAGATGGATTATAACGTTTCATTGCCCCTATTGTACCAGAGGTAGCAGTCTCTGCGCTACACCTAGTCGAGACTCGCAAAATACGCTGATTTTTTGCTCAACCACTCGCTCGACTGGCGTACCAGTCTGTCGTGGTATTGTCCGTCGACTAGCTGCTTGGTGCATTCTTCGAGGAAAATCGTGTTTTGAGAACCCTTCACCAGCACGACTGCGCCGGGTTTTGCGATACTGCGCACCAGCTCACCTGCCTCGAGTGCAGACCTCGCGACGTTCACATCGCAGCCTCGCGCGCGGGCAATCGGAGCGAGGTAGCGAGTCGTATCCGGCCCCACGACGATCAGCTGCGAAAGTCGCGTCGGCTCACACAGCCTGCCGATTGCTTCATGCGCGACCTTGCTGGTGCTGCCGAGTTCGCGCATATCGCCAAGCACTGCGATGCGCTGCGTAGTATCACTACCAAACTCATAGAGTGTGGCAAGAGCGGCCGCGACAGCTGCTGGGCTGGCATTGTACGAATCGTCGAGCACGGTGATGTTATGTTTGCCAGGCAATAGATTCATGCGACCGGGCACGGGTTGGAGCGCAACGATACCCTGAGCGATCTCTGCTTTGGATAGACCGAATTTTGCCGCGACAGCGACGGCAGCCACCACTGGCCTGAGACTATGCTTGCCGATAACACCGATCGAAACAGGCTGCTCACCTAACTCTGGCGTGACTATCTTGCCGCTATGTCCTCGGTCAGCGAGCTGCCGGGCGACAAACCGATACAATGCCTCTTTTGAGAGTCCATAGGTCTCGTAGCTATCTTTCGCGAGACCTTCAAGAAAATTCGGATCAATATCATCACTGTTAACCAGTAGTTGTTTGCTATACCCAGCAACAGCCAGCTCCTCGTGAGCGACGGCGTCGAGCGTACCAAAAAACTCCATGTGCTCAGGAGTGATCGCTGTCACCACCGCAATATCTGGTCGTAGATACGAGCCAAACGCCGCGATATCGCCCGGGCTGTCGGTACCAAGCTCTTGGACGATGACATCGACATCACTCGGAGCTTTGACACGTCGAGCTGCCGCGCGAAAGACTGCCAGCCACTGCTTGCCGCTCGAAAGTCGGGCTGGCAGATCGATACCCAAAATCGCGAGCGGCACCGACACCTCTGAGTTGTAGTTGCCGCTATGCATACGCACACGGTATTTTTGCCCCAGAAGTGTCGCGATAGCATGCTTGGTGCCGGTCTTGCCGACACTCCCCACGACGACCACTAGTTTGATATGCGGATGCGCCGCAACATACCTCTTTACATAGCGCTGGAGTCTTTGGATAATTGCTTTTTTGAACATACTGCTACGCTGACTTAAATCGCTCAAAAAATGCCGTTTTGAGCGCAATCCAGTCGGCAGACTGACGCACCAGGCTGACATCTTGGGTCATATTACAGAGCACTTTGACCGTTTCTTCCATATAGAAGCCTTTTTTGGGACCTTTGACGAGGATGGCCGCACCAGTTTCAGTGACAGATCGGACAAACTTGCCTGCTTCGATTGCATCTGCACAGACTTTCACCTGACAGCCCCTTGCACGAGCTGCTGGTGCGAGAAACTGAGTGGCTTCTGGGCCGACGACGACCACCCACTCCAGCAGGCTCGGGTCACACATGCGCCCTAGTTTTTCGTGCTCAGCCTGACTCGACCGCTCAAGGTCAGTCATATCTGCAAGCACCGCAATACGGATCGGTGAATGATCGAAAGTATATAGGGCCTGCAGTGCTGACTGTGCAGTCAGCGGACTTGAGTTGTAGGTGTCGTCGATAATCATCGTATTGTCGATGCCTCGCAGCAAATTCATGCGGCCAGGCACTGGGCGAATCGCTTCCATACCTCTTGTGATCTCGGCTGGTGTCATACCCAACTTTGCGGCAGCGGCGACAGCGGCCATGACGGGCCGGATACTATGTTCGCCAACAACATGAAGTGTCGTGGCAAATGGCTCAGCAAACTCTGGCGCGACCACCGCACCGGCATATCCTATTCCTGGCGTCAAATCGTTGATTTCGAAGTGGTATTCGGCGAGTGCACTCGTGCCATACGTTGTAAACTCTGGCGTATTGATAAACTCTGCAAACCGCGCCTCGATATCGTCACGGTTAATCAGTGTCAGCTTGGCAAACGTACTGATCGACAACTCTTCTTTGGCGACCGCCTCGATCGTACCAAATGTGTCCATATGCTCAGGCGTGACCGCAGCTATGACTGCCATATCAGGCACCATAAACTGGGCAAATCGCTCCATGTCACCAGGTTTTTCGACATAGACTTCCTGAATCACAACGTCAGCGTCAGTTGGCTGCGTCACGCGCTTTTTAGCCGCTCTCAGCACCGCAAGCCACTGTGAAATACTGCGCCGCTTTGCGGGGTACTTGATGCCCAGGATTCCAAGCAGCATAGAGATTGTGGGGTTAAACGCCGCGCCTTCTCGCATGCGCACACGGTATTTTTGTGACAAAATATCGGCAATCGCTCGCTTGGTGCTGAGCTTCCCAGCACTCCCCGCGACGACGATCAGCTTGACTTCGGGATGGTGCGTGAAATACTCACGGACACGCTTTTCGAGCTTTTTCTGTACATACTGCTTAAACATATGCTTATAGTTTACTATAGATCCCTCGTCGACGCACGAGATAGCGCCGTCGCAATGTGTTGCAACCGAGACCTGCGCTGCTGCTCCGAGTACATCGAAAGTGCATAGTGAAACTCTCTCACAAATGGATCCCCAGCGGGCAATCGAGCTTCGACAATCTCGTAGATTGAAGTAAAGTATGCAAGTTTTTCCTCTCGCGAGACGTTAAACGCCCTGTGTGCATCTTCGCCTAGTTTATAGTGCTCATTTGCCTTACATATCAGCGCATGGGTTTTGTCTGCTGCAACGATACGCAGCGAGTCAAGTGTATCGGTAGTCGTGAGCCTACTGAAATATTCCTGGTCGCACTCACTCCCCTGCAAATCAGGGTGTTTGGTTGCATCTGAGACGATTGCTCCTACCTCTTCTCCATACTCTTTTCGAATAATCGCTTGTGTCATCTTGCCCCTCGAGTCTTCGACCGTATCGTGCAGGATTGCAGCAATCAGCAAATTTTCCACGCGCGACCCTGGCTCAACATCCTCGATATCAACCCCTAGACATTCCGCAACTAGGAGCATCGTCTCAAAGGGATGTGCCAAAAAAGGAAGGTCAGCCAACTTACGACGCTGGCCTTCGTGCGCATAGGCAGCATCCATCAGCGCATGCTGGAGCTGCGGTGTTAATCTCACCAAGTTCACACCGTGAGTATCCAACTCTACTATGTCTTCATACCAAGCTGGTTTATCTACAAGCTCGAGGTGGGGCAAATCGATTGTCATATATTCCTGTTAGCATACTCCCCTCTGGGGGTTGCGACAAGTTGTTGAATTTTCACACCGCCTCAGATATAATATCTTCTCGATGCCAAGATAGTACGTCTAGCATTGAACCATGCGGGTATAGCTCAGTTGTTAGAGCGCGTCCTTGCCAAGGACGAGGCCAGGGGTTAGAGTCCCCTTACCCGCACCACGAACGAAATCACCGTTTTTTAAGAACCCATTCCAGGGTTCTTTTAGTTCAAAAACAACTTCTGACCCCTGTGCAAAGCTCATATTTGTAGCCGTAATAGTGAAATTAGAGAAGAAAATCCTGAGTAATCCGTCCATAACCTTCATATCGCGGATTTTTCCTAAAATATCAGGGGTAGATTGTAAAAGTTTAAGATATTCCTCGAAACTAGGTATTGATTCATCCATGCTGTCTCGCGTGAGCATGGCCTTTTTATAGTCTTCTTTCATTTTCTCAATCTCTTGTAGGAGCTCATCAAGGTCATAGTGCTTACTGAGCTTAGGTGTATTAGCTATCAACTCTTTTGCCTGGTCGTAGAGCCTCTGCTTGTTAGCGATACGAGTCCGTAAACTTGCGACAAGACTATCAAACTCAGCGACCTTCTTTTTAAGATTAACCCTCGCGTGTTTTACATAGTCCGCATAGTTCGATTTGGTAACAAATAGATGCAGTTACATTAGGAGCAAGCGATGCTGTGGGGGCTTGCGAAAATGGCACTGGTATCGATCCGGACGACTGTATTGGCCCGTTTACTATCTGCGTTCCGTCGCTTACCCAGCCGTCAGTAGTCAAACAAAACACATTCAAACCGTCACTAAAGGTGTAGCCTGGCGCGGTAGAAGTCTGCCTCAGGACGATAAACATTCCCATAAGGGGGTCTGAGCAGGAAGTCACTGAATAATTTGAATCATACGGAATATATAAGTCTTCCACAAATGCTACTCCAGTATCGGCAAGTCCAGGGTCGAACCAAGCATAGTCATTGAGGCTGATGCAGTACCACCCCGGCTCGCTAGTAGATGTACAACTCCATCCCTCGTAGGCAGCACCAGGTATGACATTGCCGAGCTCATCGAGCGCAACGGCGACGTGAAATGTAGGGGGAGGCGGTGCGGATTGCGCGTAGCTCGTATCACTATGCAATACATTCACAGCTACCGAAACCAACGCAACCACTACCAGCGCCATAGTTTTTTTGATCATGATTTTTGTTCCTCGACTCGTTATGAGTAATAGATGTTTTCTTCTCATATCACCACATAACTGTTTAGTTGTGCGATGCCTTAACCCTCAAGTGCAATAATAGCCCTGCGCTGCCGAGTGTCACTATTGTAAGGTAGAAAATCGACATATAGGTGTCTGCACCCGTATCAGCCAGGCGTTGGGTTGTAGCAGGGGCTAGCGCTGGAGTAGGAGGAGATGGCACGGGAGCTGGTATCTTTGCAGCGGCTGTGGCTCCAAGTAGTCCCCCGAATGTGATTGGCTGGCTAATTGTCGGAAAACCGTCTGCGTCGAGGAATGTTCCTGTAGTGGTGATTGTAACGCCATTTGCAAGCGATGCTGGGGGAACTTGGGTGAATGGTGCTGGGACTGGCGTTCCTTGTGCAGAGGCAAATATTGGTTTATCGACTATCTGAGTTCCATCACTTACCCAGCCGCCCGCTACAAGGCAGAACACATTCCAGCCATCACTAAACGTATAGCCAGGTATTGCGGCAGTCTGGCGAATAGCGATAAATATGTCAACAAGAGGGTCAGAGCAAGCGGTGACTGATTGCCTAGATCCGTTATTAAATATTTCAGTAGATGAAACGCCTGTATTTGCAAGAGCAGGGTCAAACCAATCATTGTCGTTGAGACTAAAGCATGACCATTGCTGGTTCTCCTCGGCAAAAGATGTACACCCCCAGCCTTCATACGCCGCTCCTGGTACGACACTACCAAGTTCATCGAGTGCTATTGCCGCATGAAATGTCGGACTAGGCACACTTGATTGGGCGTAGCTCGTATCGCTATGCAATACATTCACAGCTACCGACACTACCGCAACCGCTACTAGCACCATAGTTTTTTTGATCATGATTTTTGTTCCTCGACTCCTACATATAGTCTATGTTCACTAAAATCTTACCATAAGCAGTTGGTTATTGTCAAAGACTTAGTGGTGACTACTGGACCGGTATTTGATAGAGCGATAGGTGAGCGCCCAGATACTACCGAGTAGCATAATTACACAATATGCAGCATAGGCATATCCATCAGAGCCAGTATTGGCAAGGGTTGGCGTGGTGGGAGCGGAAGGGGTTATGACAGGAGCTGGTGTGATACTTGGTATCTTTGCGGCAGCTGTAGCCCCGAGCAACCCGCCGAAGGTGATTGGGTGGCTAATTGTCGGAGAACCGTCTGCGTCGAGGAATGTTCCCGCTGTAGACACCGTGACACCTGGGGCGAGTGACGCTTTAGGCGGGGGTGAGAGTGGCGGAGGCACTGATATATAGACCCCATCGCTATTAAGCGCGTAAGCATAAATTGGTTTATCAACTAGTTGCACATCATCACTTATCCAGCCGTTTCCTGCCAAACAAAATATGTTCCAGCCGTCACTAAACGTATATCCAGATATAGCAGATGTTTGCCGCAGAGCTATAAACATTTGAACGTTCCCGTCAGAGCAGGGTGTAGCTGAGTCTGCACCACTTATGGTAGTGAGGGCCATGGTAGATACTCCTGTATTCGCCAGACCCGGGTTGAACCAATCATAGCCGCTAAGGTTGTAGCACATCCAGCCAGGCTCGCCATCACCAGATGTGCATGACCAGGCTTCATACGATGCACCCGGTATGACATTGCCGAGTTCATCAAGTGCAATCGCGACATGAAAAGTTGGTGCGGGCGGTCCGCCCTGGGCGTGGCTCGTATTACTCTGCAGCACATTGACAAAAACTGACGCCAACACTACTGCGATAAACACCATAGTTTTTTTAATCATAATTTTTGTTCCTCGACGCCACAACTAACTACTCCTGCCCCAGCCCCAACTCTTGCAAACACTGGTACAAGCGCTGTTCTCATCGCTTTTGATGCCACGCTTATGATCTTTGCCGGTATGATACTGGTGAGAGCGTGTGTGCAAAGGCGCCTTACCAAAACTAATCGTTAGCTCTATACTGAGATACATGCGTGCAAGGTGGCAACCCTGGGTAACTGTTTCGGCAGTGATGACTGTTGGATTGGTTGGCTATGGAATGTATATCAGATCTCCCTCGAGCCAGACACACACCACAAAACCAGACTCCCTCCCTAGCTACCCGACTCGACAAGCAAAGATTGGGTCCGAGGTGTTCACAGTCCTGCTGCCCCAGACCGAAAAAGAGCAGCAGCTCGGCCTCAGCGTCGTCAAAAAGCTTCCAAAAAACTACAGTATGCTATTTCCAGGCAAAGGCGTCATTGGGATCTGGATGAAAGATATGCACTACCCAATAGATATTATTTGGATCGACAAAAGTAGTAAGATCATCTATATCGTCCACTCCGCTCAGCCAGCGAGCTACCCAAAAAAGACCTACTATAACCCACCGTTCACCTATGCGTCAGCCGCTATAGAAGTGAATGATGGTGAGGCGAAACGATTACAGCTTCGTGTCGGTGATAGTATCGCGTTTCAATGAGCTACCACTCTCTTCGAATCTCGATTGAGAAGCTCAATCTAGAGACTCTTTTTGAGTTCAGGATCGAAAGTTGGTTGACTATTTTTAAATAATGTGTTAGAATTAGCAATAAGCCGTATTCTCGGCCGCTCCTTCTATTTTCATGAGATGAGGTGAAAAAATGCAATGGGCTCCCACGCTGTTTGTAGCGGCTGTGTATGGGGCATCGGTCGCGAGTGCAGGTAGCACGAGCTGGTCGGATCTGCTTCGTGCACGTTCGCTGAGGCGAATCTTGACGCTGCTGGCCATCATCGGTGTTATGGCGCTATCAACGCTCTATAACATTGGCGATGCACCACTACTCGGCAAGCTGGGCTGGACACTATTGATCCTCGGTTCAGCCGTAGCGCTCTTTTTGGGCTACGCGCTCGAGATCAATCAAGGCCTGCTTGGGGTATGCTGCTTGCTCTATCCGCCAGTGATGTTCGTTATGACGGGTGGACTCAGTGCGCATCTCCACGAGCACACGGTGAAGTGGCTGCTTTTTATCGTCATACCCAGTTTCGTGGTGTCGCACCTCCCCAGGAGTGTGCGGACACAGCTCGGCACGATGGCTGGAATCTACAGCCTAGTCATACTTGTGCACTGGGTGCTGTTCGGCGACATGTACCTCGAATGGTACAGGTGGTACGACGATAAAAGCCGCGTCATCACGTCGATCATCTTTGGGGTCATGGCGCTTGTCCTGACATACCTGATTTTCCTCGCGGGAGATGCTGCGTTCAAGTGGCTGTTTCGCCGGAAATACTCCTGGTATGACATCGTGCGTGGGTATGAGGTCAAAGACGCAATCGCAGCTGAGCGAGAGTGCCGGGTGCCTCAAGCTCCACCACCCCAGCCAGAAGTACCCCTTCAAGCACTGCCGCCGCACATCCTATGGCAGCGTGAAGATAGTTTGGAGCGATAGGGCTTTGCCGCACATGGCAGGGCCCTTTTCGCTTGGTTGGAGACCATGGCTGTCAGCACACGCGTCGAGCACTTGCCATGTATCTGGTATGATAAAGCCATGGAAGAGCAAGTCCGCAAAATTTTGCAAAATGCACACGACGCGCGGGTGACACCAGGTGCTGTCGTGGGGTGGATCAAGCATGGCGAGTGGCATGTGATTACATCTGGCAGGCTGACGTATGACCCTCGGTCGCCAGAGGTAACCGCCGACACAGTGTACGATATCGCTTCGATCACCAAGTCGATCCCGCTTGCTAGTTTGGTACATATGGCGATTGAGGAAGGCAGATTGCAACTCGATACCAAAGCCGCCTTGCTACTGCCCGCGCTCAAGGGGAAATATCACGATCTCATTACAATCAAACATCTCCTCACCTACACAGCGATCTGGGATATGCCGCACGGACTTTCGCAGTTTGCTGCACAAGGCCCAGACAGCGTCATGCAAGCCATCTACGAACTGCCGTTGGTAGCGAAACCAGGGGAAAAATATTGCTATACCAATGCCCCCGCTCTCGTGCTCGGTAAGATCCTAGAGACATTGTACGACGCACCACTTGACCATATCGCCTCACAGAAGCTATTTGCGCCTCTTGGCATGACGCGTACAAGGTTTGATGCGAGTACTTATACTGAGCAAGAAGTCGCACCGACTGAGCAGAACGATGGCAAAGATATTCACAAAATCGTCCACGACGAAACCGCCCGAACTCTACGAGAAAACGGGCTTGCCTCTGGCAACGCAGGCGTTTTTTCGACCATAGGTGACCTACTGAAGTACTGTGAAATGATATTGCACAGCGGCATCACCCGTAGTGGCGCACAGCTACTCTCTCCCACCACAATCGAATTATTTGAACATAACTACCTCGGCTCAATCGGCGAGACAGCGGCGCTCGGCTGGGAGCTCAACCAACCAAGATTTATGGGCACATATTCTCACGCAGGCATGTTTGGTAAGACAGGATTCACTGGTTGTGTCGTGTTGATCGACCGAACCAAGCAAGCCGCAATGGTGCTTTTGACTAATGCACAGTACCCGAAGAGACATGGCGACAAGAATGCAGTCAATGCGCTCCGCCGCGCCCTGGCAGACGTGGTGTTTTCGACAAAATAAACATATGCGCAGCTATCCGTCCGCGCTACAATACTAGTTATGCAACAACAAATTCTCACAGCCCGTCAGCATATCGCACTGTACGCCGCGTGCGGGCTACTGCTTGCTGGCGCTACGTTTTCCCCCTGGTGGCAGCTGCAACTTATGTGCCTCTATGTGATGGTGCCGGTGTTTGTGTCGCTTAGACACGTGCCGGCCGACAAAGCGTATATACTAGGGCTTGTGTTTGCGCTGGGCTGGATTATACCGACAACCTACTGGTACTACAATTTTATGCCACTCTGGTTGGCTTTCTGCGCGAGTGTTGGGTTTGCGACACTCCTTGCCAATGTATTTCATACGGTCCTACTGCGAAAACGTCTTGGTTACGGAGGAGCTGTGGTTGCATATATTGCTGTGTGGGTCGGACTCACGGCAGCACGGCTGCATTTGCCGATCGCCCGCGACTGGTGGCTGCCGCACATCGGCTATAGCGTTTGGCATAATCCGGGAATTTTGTGGGTTGGGAAGTTTGGCGGCGAAGTAATGATCGAAGTGGTTGTGCTCGCACTTAATGCAGCGCTAGCATATTGTCTCGTAAAGCACGGATATAAAGCTTTTGCCTACGCAAGCCTCGGGCTCCTATGTGCTGTAGTTGCAGGCAATGTTGCAGTGTGGAATATGCCAGCCAAGCCCATTTCGCCTGCCATCGCGCTACAGGCAATGACATCTGGTGGAGTCGACCAGCCCGCTACCGATCAGGATGTGTCGAGCCTACTTCGCATGGTCACTGATGCACATGTGCGCTACGCTAGCAGCGACACCGTCACTGTTGTTCTTCCTGAAAATGCAGTGCCCGCTACCAGCGAGAAAAAACTTTCGGACTTCGCGGTGTTATCACGACTATGGTTGGTGTACCATACTACCGAAAGAGTGGGCGCAGACACGTACAAAAAAGTACACATCGTCGACCCAACAGGCAGCGTACGACTCACAAACTACAAGTACCATATAGCTCCAGACGAGCACGGCAAAGCTCGCTTTTCAGCCGAAATATTGCAGCGTGACGCCCAAACTATCTCTGGCTATACCTGCTATGACCTGCACTATCCTGATATTGTACAGCGGCTCACTGGTGTTGATATCGCCTATGTACCGATAAATGATGCTGCATACGGTTATCTACAACGACAATTTCACGCGGCCGATATTGCTTTGCGTGCAGTACAAGCAAACACGTCTATCGTAACGGCAAGCACCAATGGCCCAACAATGGCAGTAAGTAGCAACGGAGTAGTGCTGCAATCTCTTGTGACAACGGAATCGGCCGTGATGTTCCACGACAGCAAATAGCCCAGCAACAGACATCGACGATAGGTAGCCGTATATTTGACAAAATAAAAAACTCTCCGCAGAGAGCCAAAGGGTGTTGCCGCCCCGCGGCTGATCGATCTCCTTGGGTAGGAGAGATCGGCCGCAGGGCGAAGCGTCAGGAGCGTTCGCTCCTCATACAAACCGCAGTCGCTCAATCTGCAGTCGAACAGTGTGGGATTTTCCTCATCCGTGTCCCAACGGTGCGCGAATCCCCTGAGGGGGTTTCACGACTAGGGCCAACCATATGCGCACTGTTAAGCGCCAGCTTTCGCTGAGGTGTGATGACCGCCTATCCGGCGGTCAAAATGAGTAGCCGCTCGCACGACATCCCATTCCGAGGAGAGAGCGTGGTAGGCTAGCCCCTTGGGCATGAGCCCCTCTCTCCTTACGGCACAACGCCTAGATCTTACCCCCACGTAGGGCAGCGGGTCATGATCGGCGATTGACTATTGCATTGTATCATACTATTGATTATGTGTCAATAGTATTTTTATAAATTATTTCATGCAGAGCGTGTCTGCTACTTTTCGCGCTGCTCAATATCGTCATGGCTAAGACCATAATGGTGAGCGATTTCATGCCAAAGCGTGCGCTTAATTTGCTCGAACAACTGCTCCTCTGTAGCGCAAACTGCCAAGATAGGTCGCTTAAAAAGCGTAATTCTGTCTGGCAGCACACCACTATAGCTCGAGCTCAACCGGCGTGTCAGTGGGATACCTTCATAAAGCCCAAGCAGTAACGAGCCTTCTCGTACCCCCTGCTGCAGAAGTTGACCAGAGGTCGGCTCTTCAGCAAATGTGATAGCGACGTTGTCGAGGTTTTTGATATGCTCTTGAGGTAGTTCTGCAAGCGCTTTTTCTATGAGCTGCTCAAACACCTTATCACTGATCGGCCTCACTTATTGACACTTTCCGCCGTATAGTTGGTCGTACGTGAGAGTACCGATTTGCTTTGCCTTTTCGGTCACAACTTCTTTGTAGCAAGCCTGTCGCTCTTCGGACGCTTTGACGGCAGCTTGTTGCTTTATCTCTGCTTGTTTTTGCTGTTCTTTTCGCTGGGCTTGCTGGTACTGGGTATAGCCAAAGCTACCTACGATACCGACCACAACAAGCACCAGTCCGACGACTGCGTGCCAGCGACGGAAGTGATAGGCCGGTAGATTGATTCTCTTAGATTTTGCAGGCTTACTAGGCTCCGCGGCAGATGGTAGTTTTTTTTCGATACCATGAAGCATACGCGCACTTGCCATGGCCTTTCGACCAATGCGCTGCCGCTTCAACCCAAGTGGTGAGAGAGCCCTCCGTTGCATATATCACTATAGTATCAAAAACTCGGTTTTGATGTTAGTCTGCATAACGCATGAGGTGTTTGCGTTCGACTATCGGCTCTGTGCTTGCTTGCGCTTCCTCGCCACCACCCACACCAATCCAACACTCACAAGCACTAGCCCTACTCCCCCTGCCACCACCATCCATACTGCCATACCCGTGCGGGCGAGGCCTGCTCCTGGGTTGGTAATGATGGCTGGTATCGCAACAGGAAGTACGGTCAGCTCTGTGGCGGTGGTATCTCCTAGGGTACCTGCACTTCTGGTTGTAACTTGCACCTTGACGTCGTAGCTCCCAGCCGGAAGCGGTGCAGAGAGATTACTCAAGTTGAGGGTCCAGTTGTTGCCACTGGCGGTTAGTTCTGGTGAGCTGCCGAGCGTATAGGTGACGCCATTGACCGTGACTGTGAGGCTTTGGCTATTGGTGGCATCGTAGGTACCAGTAATCACGGGAGTACCGCCCACCCAGTCAACGGGGTTGACCGTCGGAGGATCAGCATCAGGACGTTGGATGGTGAGGTCAGTGGACTGTGTGGTTCGGTTGCCTGCAGCGTCGCTGAAGGTCACGGTGGCAGTGTGAGTGCCCGGAGTCAGGGCAGGAGCGATGGTGCCAGCTGGGAGACTCCAGGTACCGTCTTCATGGTTGGTGGCGGTATAGGTTACACCATCGATCACTACAGTCACGACAGCTGTCGGATCAGTGATGGTACCAGACAGTGCAGGACTATTGGTGATGCTAGGAGCGACTGGGGTGATGGTGCCAGTGGGGGCAGTGGTGTCGATCGTGAGTTCATTGCTGGTCGGGTCTGGGCTGCTGTTGCCGGCAGCATCTGTTGCAGTAACAACCACATCGTAGGTGGCGTCAGTTAGAGCGGGAGCGATGGTGCCAGCCGGCAAACTCCAAGTACCGTCTTCATTGTTGGTCGCCGTATACGTCGCACCATTGATGGTCACAGTGATGACGGCGGTGGGATCAGACACTGTTCCAGAGAGGGCGGGAGAGGTGGAGTTGGTGGTGAGGGGGTGGAGGGTGACAGACGGGACTACAGTATCTTTGGGAGCCATCGTCGGCACCGAGCTGCCGACATTGCCCGCTGCATCATCTTGGCTAGCTCCAATCATAATGGCATTTGGGCCGTCAGCCAACAGTGAAGCGTCAAATGTCACCGACCAAGCTCCGGCAACACACGGAGTTGTGTATACCGCCCCATTGAGCAATACAGAGACGTCGCCATCGCCCATTGTACAAGTGCCTGCGATCGGATAGCTTGTCTGATTATCAATATTAATCGTTAGCGGCGTGTCGATAGTGACGACAGGCTTAGTGGTATCAATCACATAGCTCGCCTCAGTCTTGCTAGTGACATTGCCAGCTTTGTCAGTTGCAGTCACGACAAGGTCGCCTGAGCTGTCGATTGATACGGTACAGTCGACTCGGGTCGCCGTAGTCTGGCTACATGAGAAACCTGATGTCGTTGCTGTGCTGCTGGCATCGACGTGCACATTGCTTGCGAGAATAGCTATATTGTCTGTAATGGTAATGGTCGTGTTGGCGATAGGAGCGTTACCGAGCTTGGTAGGGGCGGTAATGGTGATGGAGGGAGCGGTGGTGTCGATGACGTAACTTTGGCTGTTCTGACCAATCGCGCCCGTCACGCTATCGGTCGCATCTATTGTCACTGAGCCTGTAGCTGTAATGCTATTGATGACGTATGTCACAGGATTTGCATACGGCGCCGTTGTGTCTCCGCCAGCACCAGTACAAGTACCCAGCGTTGCGCCAGTTGTACCTGCACTAAAGCTAATGTCGGTCAGGTCATTACCCATTGGGCTCGTAATAGTGACGGTTGAGTTTGTGATTGATGTACTACTCAACGTGGTAGGTGCGGTAAAGTTGACAATGGGCGGGAACTTTATGGTATGGTCGGTGTAGTTCCCCGCCGTGTCATACACGCGAATGGTGATTGTATGGGCGCTTTCGTCTGGGTCAAGCGTGAGCGTGACGGGACTTGTCGCTGCATTCATGGTTGTCGTGGTGCTGCTTACGCCTGCTCCGCCATTGTCAGCAATGTAGATGACTTCGTAATGCCCGACGGCGATGTTATCAGTTGCAGCAAAGTTCAAGATTGGCTGGTTGATACCGTTTGTGACAACATCTACCGTCGCGCTACTGAAAGAAGGAGCGGCTGTGTCGATAACATAGTTAGCTTCTTGCTGGCTAGCCGTGTTTGTAAATGCATCGGTGGCCTGGATCGTCAAATCGCCTGAACTTGTTATCGTTACCGTACAGTCTACTTGCGTGGCACTCGTCTGACTACAGTTGAAGCCACTCGTACCAGCAGTGGTACTGCCAGCTACGATGACGACATCACTAGCATTGACGCCGCCAGCGTCAGTGACTTTGATTGTGGTGTTGGTGATAGCAGTATTTTTCAGCTTGGTAGGTGCAGTAATGGTGATAGCTGGTGGAGTTGCATCGATCATAAACGAGAGGTTACTTGTTGCGCTGTTGCCGGCTTTGTCAGCGACCGTTACGGTCACAGTATGTGAGCCATCGCTATAGGCGACACTTGGTGTACAGGTTACGGTGGTACCAGTTGCTGGTGAGGGGGTGCAGCTAAAGCCTGGAATCGTTACGATATCTCCCACTGCGGTCGAGAACACAATAGGTGGTGTCGTGTCTGATGTCGCATAGGGAGCTGCGGTATCGCCATCAACTGAACTGACAGAAACGCTAGGTGCGGCTGTGTCAATCGTCACTGAAAGCGCGGGTGACTGACCACTCTCGCCCACTCCGTTTGTCTCCGAATATGTCACACTATGTACACCGTTGGAAAGTGCGAGACTTGAGGTTATTGTTACTGTACTACCCGAACATGTACCAGTACCCGCAGCAACACCATCAATATAAAGTGTCACTGAATTGCCGGTCGTACAGCTCATTGTAAAGTCCGGTGATTTATTGCTAGTCAAATTATCAGTGTCGCTGACGCCAGAATCAGTTGCCGCCGTCATATCAGGTGCGCTGGTGGGTGTTGCGGGAGCGGCGAGGATATCAAAGCTTACCGATGCAGTACCCGTATTACCAGCCGGATCAGTTAGACTCACAACAACCGTCTGGGTCGATGGCGCGCTATAGGGTGCTACGCGAGTACAGGTCACAGATGTACCTGTGGCTGGCGTGGGCGTGCAGGTAAAGCCCGGGATGGTCGCTGTGTCGCCTGGCGCTGTCGTCACGACAATGGCCGGTGTTGTGCTTATGATTGCATAGGGAGCGCTCGTATAGCCACCAACCGAGACCACCGCAACAGCTGGCACAACTCGGTCGACCGTGACGCTACTGCTGTCGGTTGTTGCTGTTTTTGGCCCAGTGGTACCGCCCGCCGAAGTCGAGGTAATCGAAAAAGTCACCACTCCATCTGCCGCCGGTACCAATGCGGTGACTGCCAGCGTAGCTGTGCACGTGACGGGACCGCCTCCGCTACACGTTGGCGTGACGGCTTGACCAGCGATCGTAACAGTCTGCGCCGTCAGTACGTCGTCTGATACGTACGACAATGTGATGACGCTACCCTCTTTTGCAAGTGATGTGTTGGTGTTATTTGACTGGATATGAAATAAACTTCCCACGACCTCACGGTCGGGGTATTCACTGCTTCAAACCAGCGTCA
>CAZRRY010000015.1:0-25329 GCA_964602775.1 uncultured Candidatus Saccharibacteria bacterium
TTACTAATTTTTGCCATAGAAAATAGCACTTCAAGGTGTAATTATAGCAGATATCTGTTCGATATCCTAGGTAATTTCTAAAACTTAATTTCGGCTATTTTTGCTAATGGCACATACCACGTTCTTGTGCTTACGTTGTCTTGATAATCAGCCGAGCTCTGCTGCAATACTGCTATTGGCCCCGTCTCGGGAGTCCTGCGCATAGATGGAATAACATCGACAAGTTTTCCCGTGACAGCGCTCTGACCTTCTGCTCCATCACTATCATATACTGTACCACCTATCATAACAGATGACCCACGACCGATTGCACCAAGAATGTTTCGGCATACTCTCTCGGTATTGCAATTTCCAAGCTCACACTCAATAGCGAGCTGACGTACCGCATCAGTATGAACCGATGTTACAAACCCAGATACTGGCGCCTGCCTCACCTCATTATATAGCTCAATGGGTACTCTTACTTCCATACTTGCCTCACCGACACTCGCTTTTTCGAGAAGTGATCTTATAATCTCTTCCTGCTCGCAGAGCGCATCTAGGTTAACTGCAGTGATATCGACTGAATGAAAAAGCTGAGCAAAAAAATACTGTCGTTGAGACACCTCAAGATACGGGAGGTCTCCCTCGTTACTTGAGAGCTGCGTCAATTGATGGGTTCTCTGCATATCTTCAAACCTCAGTATCACCATGAGACTGTACTTACCAGGGCTTGACCCATGCTCAAAAAAATGCGCATCCTCCAAAGGCCCGATTCGCATAGTGGTAACGTCACCCATTTCTCCACCGGTCTTTTCATGAACAATCGAGAGCCTTGCCGTTTCATCGCAAAACTTGATTGTGGGTACAGCACCACTAAAGAATAGTCCATCTCCACGTACGGCCATGGCAAATGGTCGCTCGCTATATTTTTCTTGGATAGCACGAAACATCGACTCAAGTGCTTCACGTGCAGCATCTCTGTCTTCTGTCGTATCGTATTGTATGGCTGTTAGCTCTTGGGCCAAGGCAAGAAACTCTTTGATTTGCTCAACCATCGCTTTTGAGTATTCAAACAGAGACTTGGCTAAAATTTCTTTTGTCGTTGTGATCATCTGCTGGACTCGCGTATCGCGCGCATCATCTTCGGCAATTTGAGCACGCTCCGCTTCTGTCTGCTCAGGATCAATAAAGGCTTCCCCGTCAATTGGCCTGACATACGACGTCCAGTCATCACTGCCAATCCGGTGGTTAATCATAGTGTCAAACTTAAATGGCAACCGACGAGGTCGTGTCCTCTGCATAGCCAGTAGCGCATCTGGAGATATAATTATAGGTATCGCGCCGCCTCCATCTTCAGGCACTGGCATATACGCTTCTACACCGAGCCGGTAAGTCGTCGTGTCACCATCTTTATCGACGGGGATTAACTTCGCATCTGTCATTCGCATGCGGTACACTCTCGGCAACCGCTTCTTCACCGATGTAACAGTAAAATCCGCGGTAAGCGTGCCGATCGAACCTCGTATAAGAAATCTGTAGTCAGCGTTGTCGACATTGAGTCGGCGCATAATATACATCTCAACTGCAGCGATAAAATCACTTTTTGAATCGAACTCGCGCACCGTATTCCAGTCTACCTTTAAACTAAAATTACGAATCCCACGCACCAGCGCCTTTGTGTCGAGACACGAGTCAGGCAGCTGATTAAGCACCTTGCTGACGTCTGGATTAAACTGTTCGAGTACTTCGAGGTTACCCTCAATTGTCCTAGATGGCAGTCCGATGTACTTGATGTCTTCCCTATACATATACATGAGTGGCTCATCGATATCTGGGTAGCCCATAGGGACAAACCCGAATGATACGAGGATACAGCTTCCATCACTAGCACCCTCTACGCTCTGGTACGCAACTTGGTCAATATCGAAAGCTCCTGCGACAGCGTTCAGACCGCTCACATCGAAATACTCGCCCGCAATATCATATTTTGGCTCACCTAATTTTTGCGAAATATAATGGACCACCTCTTCTTCGCCGCCTGCATAACTGAAAATAGCATCTCCTTCATTATCACGCTTGACGCGCACTTTACCCGTGATGCTCACAATGCGACCCTTGATGCCACGCTCACCGTACATACGGTCGAGCTCGTATAGTACTTTAGATGCGCTATTGGTATCTCCAGATGCTGAGAAATATGTCATGGCATCCTCTGCTGCGGTGACTTCGTCAATCATGATCTTCATACCCGGATCCATCAGATCATACGGTTCTGGCTCTTGCTGCCAATTTTCACCGATGATCGCGTTGAGAGCTGTTGCTTCTTCGGGCGTGAGAGGGGCAGCGTGCTTACGTTGTCGACCGTCTACGTGTTTCGGGCGTGGTTTTTTATTATCATCTGGCGGCATATCGGGAGTGACAGTCATAGCTCAACATCTCCGTCTAGCAGGGCAAGCTCGGTATCCCAGTCAATCTCCTCTGGCCGTTCCAATGCCGCTCTCATTGATCGAACACCGAAATCCTGATGCGCAAGCGCCACCACCAACCCAGCACCAATACGAAAATACCTCTGAATTTCAATCTCAGAGACCAGCACAGATTCTTGCTGCTCAACCCACTCTTCGGCAGATATTCCTAGTCTTTCAAGACCTGTTTCAGCAAAATCAAAAACTGCTTGTGTACTCTGTTGTATCCTTCGTTCCAGCGATACATAGTTGGAATACCGAATTGGTATTGCCTGCGCACATACTGTATCGGCCTCTAGGGCAAATGGGCTAAATGCATAGTGTGCCAACATCAACCCCGTTGCGGCGCCGTGTCGCACTGCATATAGCACTTGGTCAGGATTGTGTCGACGCGATCCATCAGGTGACCCCGGGGGATTCAGTACGCTAGCTACGCCAGTGACGAAAGCCCAAGATTGGGCTGTTTGATGATCGGCATAGCGTCGTATTCCCTCAGGCGTACCGACCTTAGCAAAATCACGGTCAATACGACGAGCAGCGAGTGCATAATCTTCAAAAGAGGGTGGTGTCAGACGCATCGGCATATTGGCAGTGTCCCAAAAGGTTATCTGTTTATAGTACGCCTGAACTACCCAGCCTGCAAGTCTCTACCAAAAAAATGAGCTAAGCCGCCACTCTCGCCTCGCTCTTGCTCCAGCGATGAGAGACGACGGCAGATGTCATGTGATTTAAAAATTTTGTTTCTGCGCTCGACAAAACGACTCCATGGACATCTGCCACAATAAGCCCCAGAAGATAATTGAGCTTTTCGGAAGAAGCAGTAACCTCGATCCCAGTCCGCTTTGCCGCCCTCTCAACAATAGGCAAAAACGTAAGCATTGTGATGCATTCGTCGTATTGTTTCTCGGTAGGAATGAGCTTCTGCTGGACTGGTATCTTGCTGTCATTGGCCAAAAAGTAGCTATCGTGATTGAGGCTTGCAAACGACGAGCACTCCTCTCTTGGTGAGGTAGGAAAAAGGAGGAGATCTGGTCGATGGGCACGAGCAGACAGTGCAAGCGTTGCCACCTCTAGCATCGACCACTGGGGTGGCTGATCGATATTCAGTGGTGAGAGTAATCTCATAGCTGAGCCTAGGCTCGAGTAGATATCCTGACAGTCAGCAGAGCTAATTGACTCCCCGACCGCTCGTTTTGCAAAAACAGGAATATACGTCGAAAGCACGTAAAGAGCAAGCTCCGTGTCTTTGGTGACGGAGTGGTCCGCGAGAGCACGTCCGATAAGATAGTTTGCCTCTGTCATAGCATTGAGCCGAAGATCATCATCGAGCCCCGACTGTCTCGTCATTGCGTATTCTACGTTGTTCCATGCGGAACGAAAAAGGCCCGCCGGTTTTTGGCGAGCCTCGTGGCGATGCAATGCGTAGGTGGCGACTTCAGCGGGTAGATTTTCTGCTACCTCTCTTGGAGATATCTCTATAGAAAACCGTTTGTTTGCCATCGTGTTTGTTTCCCCCATTTGCATCTGTTATACCGCACAAGCTTACCATGTGTCAACACTATATTTTTGTAGCGAGTATCTTGTACTTGGTCTAAGATTCAGGTTGAGCAGTTTTACGGTAGCGTGCAAGCTGATACATGGCGTAGTACATCAGGTCCTCGCTGCCTGGTATTTTGCCATCAGCATCACGCTCACGCCGTATAATAGATTCGTCACGGCGCTTCATGAGCCAAAACCATTCGTAGAGCCCATACATGCCTAGTCTCAGATAGTCATCATGAATATAACGTTGCGCTGACTCAATAAATTCCTTTTGCTTTGGGCGACCTGGCTGTGGTGGATATGGCATGATAGTTTTTCACAGTATAGCCAAACTTCGGCACTAAATCTAGCTACTACGGTTGCGGTATGCAAGCATTATCGCGTCCTGCGACCACGAGCTGGCTGTCTATACAACATAACCGCAATCGCAACACGAATACGAAGCCAGCTTTTGAGCAGCTCACAAAGTCTCTCACCTAACAAATAATTGGTTCACAAAAACAAAACCACCCCTGAAACGGGGTGTTTTTTGTATTGCGCAAGTCGTTACCCGCGGGCAAAATGAGCAAAGGCGCGGTTGGCCTCGGCCATCTTGTGGGTGTCTTCTTTTTTCTTGTAGGCAGCGCCGGTTTCGTTGTAGGCATCGACGATTTCGAGCGCGAGGCGCTTTTCGTAGGGGATACCGCTCCGACTGCGAGCTGATTGCACCAGCCAGCTAAACGCATAGTGCAGCTGGCGATGACCCTGGACTGGGAATGGAATCTGGTAGTTCGCACCGCCGACACGGCGGCTCTTGACTTCGAAGTTTGGAGAGACGTTTTTGAGAGCTTTTTCAAACACTTCAAGTGGCTCTTCGCTCTTCAGCGTCTTGGCGGCTTGCTCAAGCGCACTGTAAACCATGCGCTCACTGGCAAGTTTTTTGCCATCAAGCATACTTTTGTTAATAAGTCGCTGCACAAGCACACTCTGGTACTTGCGGTCAGGCTTGATAGTTCGCTGTAGTTTTTTGGTGACTTTTCTTGGCATTACGCTACTCCTTCTGTCGTAGCAGTTTTCAATTTGCAATTTACAGTTTTCAATTTCTGTATTCGCATAGCGAATGAATTGTAAACTGTAAACTGATGATTCATTGTGAACTGTGAATTGTAAACTGTAAACTGACTCATGCTATTTCTCCGCCTTCTTCGTACCGTATTTGCTACGGCCTTGCTGTCGTTTGGCAACTCCCTGGAGGTCGAGCGCACCACGAACGATGTGATAGCGTACACCTGGTAGGTCTGGTACACGGCCGCCGCGGACCAGCACTACTGCGTGCTCCTGGAGGTTATGGCCTTCACCACCGATATACGCCCAGACTTCGTGCCCATTGGTCAAACGCACACGAGCGACCTTGCGGAGGGCTGAGTTTGGCTTCTTTGGGGTTTTGGTGGTTACTTTGACACAGACACCGCGCTTAAGTGGAGCATCTTGCTCATAGTAACGAGTCTTGAGCGCGTTATGGATACGACCAAGCGCTGGAGACTTGCTTTTGTGCGTCGCCGTCTTGCGAGGCTTGCGCACCAGTTGGTTAATTGTTGGCATATTGCGAAAACTCCGTTTTCTTTAGTTAGATACTAGATTCTAGAAACTAGATGTTAGAATAAAATCGCAATTATGATTCACCTAGAATCTAACATCTTTATTCTATTTTTTTCGCTCGGCTTGCTAAAGGCCTCGCTCTCTTGTGAGTACCGTGCAGCAAGCACATACTCACGTCTCTTGTCGTGCTGAGGCTTCACACTCACCTCTAATACTTCAAGAAAGAAACTCGCTCTCTACTATACCAAATCACATCACTTTTGTCTACTGCGACGTGCGACAAATACAACGACACTCGTTCCGACAACGACTAGTGCGCTTGCAGCTATCACCAAAGGTGCAGCATTTGTACCTGTGGCAGCAAGCTCAGCCGCATCACTGTTTAGACCAACATAAATCGGGTCAATAATTGTGCCATTTGCCTGACCGTCCTCATCAAGAGGGCCACCATCGACGATCGAGTAAGTAATCACCGTCTTGCCAGAGGCCGTCGAGATCGACACTTGGCTCGTAATGTCTTCGGTGGTTTTTAGCACGTTATTGCGCTTGTAGATATGGAGCTTGCTAGTGTCAGCCAGACTTGAGCCAAGTGTATAGGTAACTTTTGTCTGAGCCCCTGTCGTACACTTCAAAGCGAACTGAAGCCCGCCGAGAATAGTCACCGCTGCACTAGGACTCACGAGAGTCGATGGAGCCAGAAGATTAGCTGAAGAAATCGTATCACACCCAGTGGCAGGATTCGACCCAGTCTCCCCTATAGCGAGGCTAGACGAAGCAATAATATTCGGCGATACACCGCTCGGAACAGAGCTGGGCGCTAAGTTGCCATCACGCACAGTATGGACAAGAAAAGGCACCGAGCGAACTGCTTGCCCGTAGACAAACGAGATGTCGTTTGACTTACTCATCGACGAAACTGTCTGCGGTGCTGGAGAGATATACCCGGCAATTCTCTCTGGCAAGAATGTGTGCGATTCGCCCACTCTGTAGTACTCAGCAAGCGCCAGGTCGATTGCCTGCTGTTCAGCGGGGGTTGGAGAGTAGGGGTATTCAGGCACAGGAATAGCAGGGCCGTTGTCAACAAAATAGTCCGAAATGTATAGCCCATCTGAACGTGTGCCGACAGCTATCTTTGGAGCAAGTATAGAATTTCCGCTTGTGTCAGAATATGCAATCTGCGCTTTTGCAGGATTAACTATATGCCCGCCAGTCACTGCATGCGTAGAGTCAGTTCTGATACCTACCCAACTTGGATACTGGTTTGGATTGCCAGGAACGGTTTTTACTCGTACATACCAAAACCTTGTTGCAAGAAGTTCCTCACACATTTGCTGCGTTGTTTTATTGTTGCGTGAGTCTAGATACTGATTGTCAAGCGCTGGGCAATTGGGGAAAACCTTTACGCCGACGTACCTCGTTGTATACCCTGCATCTGGATTAGCGGACTGACCGTTAAACGCTCGAGGAGAAGCATAAATCTCAGGAATCGTGCCTTCCCAGTATGTCT
This sequence comes from uncultured Candidatus Saccharibacteria bacterium, assembly GCA_964602775.1. Classification (GTDB taxonomy): domain Bacteria; phylum Patescibacteriota; class Saccharimonadia; order Saccharimonadales; family Saccharimonadaceae; genus Saccharimonas. Next base: position 7,075 of record CAZRRY010000015.1, read on the forward strand.
CTGCATCATAACCAGTGTAGGCCAGTTGAGAAGGTAGCGTCACTTCCTCGATTGCATTGTATGCAAACGCACCAGAATCAAGACGCAGTAGTGACGAAGGAAGAGTCACCGATGTGAGCCGGTTTCCATAAAATGCGTTCATCCCTATCTCCACGATAGACTCAGACAGACTGATCGAAGAGATCTTGTTTGAACTAAATGCATGGCTTTTAATAGCGACAACAGAAGCTGGAAGAGAAATAGTCGTCAGCCAGTTCCCCTCGAACCCATAAGCCGGCATCTCGACAATACCGTTCGGAATCGTAACCGAAGTCAGCTGATTCCATGAAAACGCAGCATCCCCTATTGTTTTCAAAGAATTTGGCAGCACGACAGAGGTAAGTCCCATCCCTGAAAACGATGAAGGCCCCACTGCTTCCACTGGAACACCACCTATCGTGTCTGGTATGACAACGTCTGTCGGACAGTTGTTTGTCCCTCCAGGGTTTTCATAGCTTGTGATACTTTTTGCTACTGTATCAAATGTAAAGCACACTTCTGGTGTCGCCACCGCTGAAGCTCTATTACCTCCGATGGACAGCTGTATGAGCACGATACTTACTACTGCTGCGACAAAAAGTAATAGATAACGAAAATACATTCTATTTTTGACTATATATGTTTGTTGTGACACATCCATTCTCCTGCTTTCGCTTTTTAGATGTCATGATTATATCATAAGCACTATATATCTCAAAGCCTGGTAGATATCGATATCTTGAATATTTTTTGTATAATACATAACATAAGCATAATCGAGGTATTGAGATGAGCGATGAAGAGAGACTTCAGGCAATAGAGACCCTGTCGGATAATACCGAGCAGACAGGGCAAAGTAACGCGGTCGATAACGACCATGCGCTGAGTGACGCGCATCGCGAGCATCAGTTTTCGACTACTATTTCAGCACTCCAAAAAGAAAAAACCAAACGTCGCAGCAAGCCGCTACTCGTTTTTGTCGCCGCAATTCTCATTGCTGCCCTCGGTGGCGCGGCAGCACTCGCTGTTTACAAGGCCTATTTTGAAAAACCTACCACTCCCAGCACGCAGCCAGTTGTGTCGACGCCCAAAGTAGCTCCAAAACTTACGGCAAAAGAGATTATCGCTCTTGTCACTCCAAAGCTCTCTGGCACATCGCCTGAAACAGGTGGCACCGGTGCGCCTGCAGTCAAGAGCGCGGGATATGATTTTTATGTCATGCTGGATAGGACTGACGAGCAGCAGTCTCGCGTTGCCCGAGTTATCTCAGGAAGTCAAGCAGCTGTCGATGCTGCGAGTGCTGCCAAAGTACTCACCGACAAAGGATTTGTTGAGAAGAAGTTTACGAATACCACAACAGACGGTACGACATATGCCACCTACACGCACGCTGACGTGGCCTGCGCCATCGAAAACACCGAGGGGAGTATCCCCACTGCAGACCATATTGTATCTGTTGCGTGTGCCGATACAGCTACTTACGCCAAAAATTCTGCAATTATCAAGCCGTTCGCAGTCGCCTATCTTGCATACATCAATGATCCTAGTATTGATCGACTAGCGTTGTTGTTTGCTGGACAGCCTGTCGTAAAAGACAGCAAAACCACAGGGTACAAAACAGCTCAATTGTCGACAAGTAGTTACGTTGACGGCCAGATGGGTATCGGTGGTTTCCAAGGACTTTACTATCAAACGCCTGATAAAGCCTGGCACTATTTCATCGGAGCGCAAAGTATCGTGGGCTGTGACAAATATAACACTGTCGACCTAAGAAAGGCCTTCGTCGGAGAGCGATGCGGCATGCCAAATGGCAGCAGCGAAAGTGCTGTTTCACTGTAAACAGCCCCTCACCCGCACAAAAAATACCGCCTCATTGAAAGGCGGTATTTTTGACTCTATTGGTCGACTACGACTGCAGGTCGACGTCGGCACCAATTTCGTCTTCAGAGAGTTCTACCTCAGCGACATAGTCGTCTTCTGGTGTTGGCTCTTCTGAGAGAGTACGTGCACCGGTACCAACAGGGATCTTGCGACCGATGATAACGTTCTCTTTGAGACCGCCAAGATGGTCGGCACGACCACTGGTCGCAGCATTGATAAGCACCCGGGTGGTGTCCTGGAATGACGCAGCAGATAGCCAGCTATCGCTCCAAATACTCACCTTGGTGATACCAAGGAGTAGCTGCGTATACTGCGCAAGCGTCTTGCCTTCGGCAGCCAACGCTTTGTTTGCATCGACCACACTTGCCTTGCTGACAATGTCGCCCATGACAAAGGTACTGTCACCTGGATCTTCGATCTGTACGCGGCTAAACATCTGGCGCACAATGATCTCGAGGTGCTTGTCGGCAACGTCCTGACCCTGGGCAGCGTAGATGCGCAACACTTCGTTGATGATATAACGCTGCGTCGCCTCTGTGCCTTTGAGGCGCATGAGGTCATGCAGGTTCAGCGAACCGATCGTCAGTCGATCGCCTGCCTCAACACGGTCGTTTTTCTTGACCACAACCTGAGAAGTGCCTGGAATCTCGTAACGCACTGGTGCCGAAGCATTGGCAGCAATCACAATCGTATCTTCTGCGATCTCGACTACACCATCAAATGGTGCGACAAGCGGATGCGCTTCGCCCTCTGTAGTAGCGAGCACATCGCCAACCTTGACATTGCTGCCAGATTTGACGGCAATCGTGCGACCCTCAAGCGGCATGCGCTCGACATGGCCCGCCTCTGGAGTGACTTGGACAATGTACTTCTTGCCGTCTTCCCAAACATCAACCGTCCCAGTGACTTCGCTCATGTAGGCCTGGCCCTTTGGATTGCGAGCTTCAAACAGCTCCTCAACACGCGGCAGACCTTGGGTGATGTCAGAACCACCAACACCTGAGCTGTGGAAGGTGTTGAGTGTCAGCTGCGTACCAGGCTCACCGACAGATTGGGCTGCAATCACACCAACTGGTTGCGAGGTGTCGACCAAGTTACCAGTCGCCATGTCGATACCATAGCTACGCTGTGGAATCCCGCGCAGGTTGTTGGTCGAGAGGACGTTTTGGATTGTTACTTCGGTGATCCTCTCATCGGCCTGAATCGCATCGGCGATCTTATGCGTGATGAGCTCGTTTGCACCAATGTGCCCTGGTACTTCGGCCGCTGTAAACCGACCGTAGAGTCGGTTGCCAAACTCAATCATAGTGAGTTCAGTTTCGTTGCGGTAGATCGTGAAGCCCTTGTCGTCACCTGCTTCATCTGGCACCGTAAAGACATCTTGGCTCACATCAACGAGTCGACGGGTCAGGTACCCTGAGTCAGCAGTTTTGAGTGCCGTGTCGATCAGTCCTTTGCGTGCACCACGAGTTGCCACGAAAGCCTCGAGGCTGGAAAGACCTTTTTTGAAGTTACTGCGCACTGGGAGCTCGATTTCACGGTTGGTGGCGTCCACCTGGATACCGATCATCGCGCTTGCCAGCTTGACGTTGGTGATATTACCACGCGCACCAGAGTTGACCATGGTTGAAATGCTGGTGTCCATGTCGGCGAGCTCACCGCGCAGAAAGTCTTCTACCTTGCGGTCAACTGCACGCCAGGTAGCAACAGTCAAGCTATAGCGCTCGTCGTCTGTGATGAGCCCTGAGTCATACTGCTCAGATACGAGCGCTGCTCGTTCGTCACCTTCGTCAACAAATGCGCCGATTTCGTCAAACGTCAGGTAGTCTTGCATGCCTGTCGACACAGCAGAAGTGGTTGCAAATCGGAACGCGAGGCCCTTCATGCGGTCAGCCGTCTTGGCAGTTTCTTCAGCACCATAGGTGTCAAAGATCTGCGCCAGAACTTTTTTGAGCTCTTTTTTGTTCTGGACATTGTCATTGTATGGGAAATCTTCTGGCAAGATTTCGTTGAAGAACACGCGACCAAGGGTCGTATTGCGGATCGCACCTTTGGCACGTACCCGAATCGGGCTCTGCAGCTGCAACTTGCCCATGTCGTACGCCAGTTCGGCGTCACGGCTATTGGCAAATACAGCCACGGTGTCACGCTTGGCGCTCGGCTTGTTGTAGGTCAAATAGTAGTTACCGAGCACGATGTCCTGGTTGATGTTAAGCACCGGACTACCGTCGGCAGGTTTGAGTAGGTTATTGACCGCGCTCATCAACTCTCGAGCTTCAGCTTGGGCATCAGCAGACAGTGGCAAGTGAACTGCCATCTGGTCACCGTCATAGTCAGCGTTGAAACCGCTGGCGACAAGTGGGTGAAGCTGAATTGCTTTGCCTTCGACAAGTTTTGGCATAAATGCCTGGATACTCAGTCGGTGCAGAGATGGCGCACGGTTAAGGAGAACGTATTTACCCTCAATCACGGCGTCAAGCGCGTCCCACACCACTGCATCACCCGCTTCGATCAAACGAGTGGCGCTACGAATATTGTGCGCAAATTCACCACGAATCAGCCAGCTGATGACAAACGGCTTGAACAACTCGAGTGCCATTTGCTTTGGCAGACCGCACTGGTTGATTTTTAGCTTTGGACCAACCACGATCACCGAGCGACCAGAGTAGTCGACGCGCTTACCGAGTAGGTTTTGGCGGAAACGGCCTTGCTTGCCTTTGAGCATGTCTGAGATGCTCTTCAGGCGGCGCCGTCCACCGGTTGCGTTGACAGCACGGCCGCCACGAGCAGCCGAGTTGTCGATAAGTGAGTCGACTGCTTCTTGCAGCATGCGCATTTCATTGCGGCGAATCACTTCTGGTGCATTGAGGTCGATTAGCTTTTTGAGGCGGTTATTGCGGTTAATCACTCGTCGATAGAGGTCGTTAAGGTCGCTAGTGGCAAACCGCCCACCAGTCAGCTGCACCATGGGGCGGAGATCTGGAGGAATCACTGGCAGCACTGTGAGACACAGGCTGCTTGGTTTGATGCCTGCAGCTTGCATACCTTCGAGTACCTTGAGGCGCTTCAAGAGTTTCTTTTCACGCTGGCCCTTTGCGCCTTCGACTTCTTCGCTTAGCTGCGTAATAAGTGTAGGCAGGTCAATCGCGTCGAGCAAGGCCTTGAGTGCAGTGCCGCCCATACTGACCGTGATGAGCTCTTCGTACTCTTCTGGCAGATTGCGGTAGTCGGTCTCGTTGAGTAATGCGCTCTTGATAAGACTTTCGAGCTGTGTTTTCTTGACAGTGAAATTACTTTCGAGCTCTTCGATTTCACGACTCTGCTCTTCGGCCAATTTCTTGACGTCCGCACCTTCAGCACTTGCTTCACGCTCGTAACGAATCTTGATGGCCGCGCGTCCGGCTTCGGTCTCGGCCTCGAGGTCGGCCAGCATTTGGTCACGCTTGTCAGTATCAACATCCAAAATCACATAGGTTGCAAAGTAGGCGATACGTTCAAGGTTGCGGACCGTAATTCCCAGCAACAAACTCATGGCACTTGGCGTGCCACGCATGAACCAGATATGTGCGACTGGAGCAGCCAGCGTGATATGACCCATGCGTTCACGACGGACGATCGATTTCGTGACCAGCTCGCCGTTCTTGTCGACAGCAGCTTCGCGTGAGCGAACACCTTTTAGCTTGTTGTCATGCGGGTTGATGTCTTTGACCGGACCAAAAATCCTTTCACAAAACAAACCGTCACGCTCTGGTTTTTGTGTTCGATAGTTGATTGTCTCAGGTTTGGTGACTTCACCATGGCTCCATTTGAGCATGTCTTCGGGACTTGCGACAGCGAGTCGCACTGCATCAAAATCAGCAATCCCTGTGCTTGGAGTAACACGCGGCATATTACACCTCCTCCTTACTATTCATGAGACAAACGCAAGCGTTTTTCTCATCGCGCAGTGCGAGCGAGTAAATCGCTCGGGACTGGCTGCTCTTTTCAAAACACATTACGCTTCCTCCTTGATTTCTTCTACTTCATCTATATCTTGAATACTCATTCCGTCGTCTTCATCGATCTCGCCAAAATCATCAGCTTCATCGAGGATCTCTTCGTGCACGACACCGTCGTCGATCGCAGGAACCGTCTTGTCTTCTGGGCCATGCTGTTCAATCACTGTCTCGGCATCGATAATCCCTTCGCTGCTTTCATCGATCAGATCGACACGCAGCCCAAGACCTTGGAGCTCTTTGACAAGGACGTTAAAGCTTTCTGGAAGTTTTGGCCCTGTGATAATCTCGTCTTTGATAATCGACTCATACGCTTTGGCTCGGCCGTAAACATCGTCAGACTTGATCGTCAGCATCTCTTGCAGGGTACTTGCTGCACCGTATGCCTCGAGTGCCCACACCTCCATTTCACCAAAGCGCTGACCACCATTTTGGGCTTTACCACCGAGTGGCTGCTGAGTAACCATAGTGTACGGACCTGTCGAGCGGGCATGAATCTTGTCGCTCACCATGTGGTGCAGCTTAATCATGTGCATCACACCGACAGTCGTGCGCTCTTCAAATGCCTCACCACTGCGACCGTCAAACAACTGGCTCTTGCCATCTCGTGTGAAGCCGGCTTTTTCGAGCTCATCTTCGATGACGGTATTTGGCACGCCGTTGAATGGCGGCGTTGCGACATGATAGCCCAGTGCGCGGGCGGCCATGCCAAGATGCGTTTCAAACAGCTGGCCAAGGTTCATACGACTCGGCACACCGAGCGGGTTGAGAACGATATCGACAGGTGTTCCATCGGCCATGTATGGCATGTCCTCGACTGGCAGGACACGGGCGACCACGCCTTTGTTGCCGTGACGACCAGCTAGCTTGTCACCAACACTGATCTTGCGCAGCTGCGCCACAAAGATCTGGATCTGCATCAGCACACCAGCTTTCAGCTCGTGACCGTTCTCTCGTGAGAAGATCTTGACGCCGACCACTTTGCCGCCACCAGCGTTGTTCATACGCTGAGATGTATCGCGCACATCTTTGGCCTTTTCGCCAAAGATTGCGCGGAGTAGTCGCTCTTCAGAGCTCAGCTCTTGCTCACCCTTTGGTGTAATCTTGCCGACAAGCACATCGCCTGCTCGAACTTCAGACCCCACCTGGACAATTCCATCTTCGTCGAGATGCCGCAGCGACTCTTCAGACACATTTGGAATATCGCGCGTGACGATCTCTGGCCCAAGTTTGGTTTCGCGAACTTCGACATTGTAATCTTTGATATTAATACTCGTCAGCGTGTCATCTTCGACAAGTCGTCGAGAAATGACGACTGCGTCGTCCATGTTGTAGCCTGCCCATGGCATAAATGCTACCAACAGGTCTTTGCCAAGTGCGAGTTCGCCGCGAGCAATAGAAGCGCCTTCGATCAAAATATCGCCAGCTTTTACTTTATCGCCCCGCTTGACGCGAGTTTTTTGGTTGATCGAACGGTCGTCGTTACTCTTCGCAAAGTGGATGAGATCGTACTGCTTGACGCCGCCCTTGTATTTGACTTCGATTGTATCACCGTCGGCACGAACCACTTCACCATCGGCCTCTGCGACAACAAGCTGGCTCGAATCACGTGCCACGTGGCCTTCGATACCTGTTCCCACAATCGGTGCTTCAGGCGTCAGCAGTGGCACTGCCTGCCGCTGCATGTTTGAGCCCGTCAGACTTCGGTCAATACGGTTTTTCTCGATAAATGGCACGAGTCCAGCGGTACTTCCCAGGATTTGCTTGTGAGCAGCATCCATATAGGTGACTTCACTGGCATCAACTTGCCCTGGTCGCAAATACTTGCGAGCCGAGACACGCTCGTTGACAAAGCCGCCCTTGGCATCGAGCTCAGCACCAGCATCGGCGATAACTTCAGTAATCTCTTGACTAGCGTCAAGATAGACGACCTCATCGGTGACTTTGCCGTTTTTGACGCGCAAGTATGGTGTCTCGATAAACCCATATTCATTTACCCGTGCGTAGCTCGCAAGGTTGAGCACGAGACCAATGTTGGCACCTTCTGGCGTCTCCACACTACAGATACGACCATAGTGCGTTGGGTGAGCGTCGCGCACGTCAAACCCGGCACGCTCACGACTAAGCCCACCAGGACCCATTGAGCTGAGGCGACGTTTGTGAGAGAGCTCTGAGAGCGGGTTGACTTCGTCGAGTAGCTGACTGAGCTGGCTGCTCGCGAAGAATTCGCGCACTGCCGCCACAACTGGACGCGCGTTGATAAGCTGGCTTGGCGTGACTGTCGTGATATCGCTCATGCTCATGCGGTCCATGGCATTGCGCTGCATGCGGAGCATACCGACGCGGAACTGGCGACCAACCAATTCACCGACCAGTTTGATACGACGATTTGAGAGGGCATCAATGTCGTCACCAGGCTCCTGAGTATTATTGAGGCGAATCAATTCACGAATAATCGCCACCAAGTCGCTCAGTTGGAATACGCGGTATTCCGTGGTGTTTGGGAGATCGAGTTTCAGGCGCTGATTGAGCTTGTAGCGACCAACTCGGCTGTAGTCAAAACGTTTGAAATCATAAAACATGCGCTCAATCATCTGGCGTGCGTTGTCGACAGTCGCAAGATCGCCTGGTCGCAGACGGCGATACACCTCGATCAGCGCTTCGTTGACACCGTGGCTGGGGTCTTTTTCGAGCGTGGCTTCGATATATTTGGTCTCACCAGTGTCGATATCTTTAAACAACTCTTTGATCTCGCCAACCTTGCTATAGCCAAGCGCACGAAGCAGTGTCGTGACTGGGATTTTGCGGCGGCGGTCGATTTTGACATACATTGCACCACTGGCAGTCGTCTCAAACTCGAGCCATGCGCCACGGCCGGGGATTAGTTTTGCGCTATACAAGCTCTTGCCAACACCACGTTCGGCGGTGAAAAACACACCAGCGCTTCGGATCAGCTGGCTGACAACCACGCGCTCGGTACCGTTGATGATAAATGTTCCACGATCAGTCATCCATGGATAATCACCGAGGTAGATTTCTTGCTCTTTCACCTCTCCAGTGACCTTGTTGACAAGTTCGATTGTGACATGAAGCGGCGCATCAAATGTCAGGTTGTTCTCTTTGGCAAACTTTTCGTCGTTTTTTGGATCCTGAAACGCGTATTGCTTAAAACTCAGCTCGAGCTTTTGCTCGGTGTAGTCTTTGATTGGATTAAGTTCTGCAAATATCTCGCTGAGTCCAGTCTCGACAAAGTCTTTCCACGACTCTTTCTGGTGAGCGATCAGGTTTGGTATCTCCAGGGCAGTATCGTCTTCCGTAAAAAAGACTCGCTGCAACGGAGCAGTGCTACTAGGCTTGGTCTTTGCCATCCAGGTGTTCCCTCTCATTACATTGTATTGTTATTCGCTATCTCGACGATATACCACAGGGGTCATATGAGGAATATCGCGATCTCGCATATACACTGGCGCCGAAGTTTTACTAACGACTGAATCTCTCGCATACCAAAACGCCACGCCATAGGCGCGGTATACTATTGACCCACGTTACACAATCTTCATTACTCTCTAGTGTACCCGTGTTTTCCATGGATGTCAACAAGAAAGCTGGGGTGGGGCTGCGCGTCGCAACCCCACCCCGGTGTGGCACTCTCACTCCTCCTGGTCGACTTTCACTTGTGGTGGCCTGGTCATCCTCCGGAGAAGACAGACACCACCCAGCCCGACCGCCGACATGACCACGATCGTGACAAGCAGGCTCTTGGTGAGCGCGATACACACCACACCCACCAATGCTACGAAAGCAGCCAACGAAACACCGATGTGTCTCATCATTCTCCTCACAGTAAGGTATTGACAGTGTCAGAGATATATTACACTAATCTGTTTGCGCTGACAAGACTACTTGTGGTCAATTACTTTGTCGACCACGCCATATTCCTTGGCCTGGCGAGCACTCATCCAGAAGTCACGCTCCATGTCGGTCTTCACCTTGGCAAGTTTCTGCCCAGTATTTTTGGCCATCATTTCAGCCAGACGCTCTTTGAGCTCGATCGCTTCTTTGAGTGAAATCTCTTGGTCTGTCACTTTGCCCTGCGTACCGCTACTTGGCTGGTGGATCATCACACGAGCGTTTGGCAGCAGGTGCCGCTTGCCCTTGGTGCCGCTACTGAGCAAAAACGCCCCCATGCTCGCCTGCAGACCAATCCCATAGGTTGCCACATCTGGCTTGATAAAGTTCATGGTGTCAAAAATCGCCAGCCCATCATAGACACTTCCGCCCGGGCTATTGATATAGAGGTGAATATCTTTTTCGGGGTCTTCGTTGGCGAGGTGCAGGAGCTGCGCCACGACGACATTGGCGGTGTGCTGGTTTACTTCTTCGCCGAGGAAAATAATTCGCTCCTCGAGAAGCCGCGAATAGATATCATAGCCACGCTCGCCGTCACGAGTTTTTACAATCACATTGGGTACGAGATAGTTGCTTGGTTTCGTCATAATACCTCTAGTATACCGCACCAAATTAGCACTCGTCAAGTGCGAGTGCTAATTTTGCTAAGATCAACATTTTTTGAGTTTGCTTAAATTGTTATTTATGTTATGATAGAAACGACCTGTTCGAACTAGCACGGAAGGCTCAGTTATGAAGACTTACTTCATCGAGTACGTCAAAGGAGTTCACATTCCGGCGCTGTCCATGATGTGTGTTTTGCTAGCAGCAATCGGCTACGACGCTGGCTACACCAACATTAGGCCGGCGAAAGCTGCGATCTACATGACCTGCTGCGCCCTGCTGATGGTCGGGTCGGTGGCGGCATGGCTGGCACTGCTGAGCTTCATCGACTCCCGGTACTTTCAGGAGGAATAGCGCCTCACTTCCTTGGCACGCTGGCAACACGCCTCGCTGAGAAAGTGAGGCGCGTTGCATAATTTGATAATTTCATGGCCTATTTATCATTCAGCGCAATCAATTGCTCGACTGTTTTTTCAGTAATCAGCCTATTAGCAACTTCTCGCTGCACTTCTGGCTCATCGAAGCGCTTGGCCATGTCAGGGTTGTTGGCGTACTGCGTCTTATAGGTGTTGATATGCTCCGCCAGCTCATCGGCCGTTGCGTCGACCTTCAGCTCTTTACTCAGCTCAGCCAGCACCAGCCCAGCCCTGATACGATACTCTGCGATCTCTCCTGCCTCAGCCTGAACCCAAGCATCGCGGTCTGCATAGCCTTTTTGCTCGAGGTATTTCTCAAACGTCATGCCCTGATACATCAAGTTTTGTGTCAAGTCTTGTTCGATCGAACGAATTTGGTCACCTTTTAGCACCGTAGGCACAGCTACTTTACTCTTGCTCACCAGCTGCTTGACGAGGTCGTCTTTGAGTTGGTCGGCAGCTTCACGCTCTTTTTGGGCGGCGATCTCTTTTTTGATATCTTCTCGCAGCTCCTCAACACTAGTAAACGGCCCGACTTTTGCTGCAAATTCATCATTCAGTTCGGGTAGTACCACTTGGTTGACTCCCTTTACCGCCACCTCGAACACCACGTCTTGGCCTGCGAGCTCTTTGGAATGGTATTCTGCTGGAAATGTCAGAGGGATATCTTTTTTGTCGCCTTTTTTCGCCCCCACGAGCGCCTCTTCAAATCCAGGGATAAACGAGCCAGACCCGAGCACGAGCGGATAGTCGTTGCCCGTACCGCCGTCAAATGCTGTGCCGTCTTTTTTGCCGACAAAATCGATCACGACTTCGTCGCCCATAGCCGCAGCATCTTTGGTGGCTTTCTTTTCACTCATGCCTTTTTGCATGCGTTCGAGCACATCCTCGACATCGGCTTTCGCAACTTTCACCGCCTGCTTGGTGGCTTTTAGCTTTTTGTAGTCGCCTAGTTTTACCTTTGGCAGGACATCTGCTTCGGCCGTAAACTCAAGCTCTTGCCGAGGAACGAATTTCTTCACTTCCACCTCTGGTCGCTCGAGCACCTGGATCTGGTTGCCCATATAGGCTTCAGCAACGGCTTTGCTGATTGCATTGTTGAGCATCTCATCCATCAGTGCCGCCTGATCGACATGTTTGGCGACGATTTCGAGCGGCACGTGGCCTTTGCGAAAGCCTGGAACTTTGGTGGTTTTTGAGAGTTTTTTGAGTGCCACTTGCTCTGCGTCGACAAGCTCTGCAGGCTCAAGTACGACACGCACGCTGACACGTGTGTCGGAAATATGGGTTACGGTAGTCTTCATGACTCTCTATTATAACAGATACAGATCAGGAGTAGTATTTGAGGCAAATGCCGTTTTTCATACCGTTTGTATCACGAGGGGCAATCACCCCAGCGGGGTTCAGCCCACACCGAGTCATCTCAGCATTGAACCGATCGGTATCTGTCTGCGTGGGTGATTCAAGTGAAAAATATACCATGATATTTGCCGTGTCAGCTCCGTATTTGTAGACCATAATTGATTGCTTGTTTCCTGCCGCATATAGAGGATTGGCCGGCAATGTCGAGGAATAGCTGGTAGGCAAATAGCCTTTATTGATGAGGGAGTCTTCTACAGTGCACAGGTATTCACCTTTCGCAAACATCCCACCTGCCCCATCGCTGCACTCATTTGTTCCTGTGGCTGCGACGGTCGAACCAGAGCCACCCGCTGGAAAATGCCCTTCTTTCTGCATAAAAAGCACGATTGCATCACCGACTTTGTCAGCCATCGACGCTACCTGCGCATCACGCGCCTGCAGCTGCGTATTTTTGTAGATTGTCGCCGTAATCATCGCCAAGATCACCACAATAATCACCACGACCATCAGTTCGATCAGTGTAAACCCATGGCGCATACGAAAACTGCTCATGCTTCTACTATGCAGTGCAGCAGCTTTTCGGTCAATGGCGATTTAGAGGCTTGCGTCAAATTCTTTGTCGGTCGCAGTTCGCGAGCTGCGATGATCCATGATTGTCGTGACAATACGCTCCAGACTCAGTTTTTGCTCGTCGCCGGTACGCAGATTTTTGAGCGAATAGACTTCTGACTTTAGCTCATCTTCGCCGACAAACATCACGTGAGCAATGGATTTTTTGACCGCAGATTTGAGCTGCTTGTCGAGCTTGCGACTCGTTGTGTCGAGCTCGATATTGACACCTTCTTGACGAAGTTGCTTGGCGAGTTTCATAGCACCACGCAGCGTATCACCAATCACCACCGCATAAATATCGGTTTTTGACGTCATCTCAGGCACCAGATCGTGCACCTCCAAGAAAAGCTCAGTCATACTGAGACCTGGCGCAAATCCAACCGCGCTGACTGGCTCGGCTCCAAACAGTCCGACCAGCCCGTCATAGCGCCCACCGCCAAAAAGCGCTCGATTATTTTCTGGGTGAGTGTCATAAAACTCAAACACTGTGCCCGTATAATAATCTAGCCCGCGCATCAGTGTGATATCAAATAAGGCGTTTTTTATGCCCGCATGCTCGAGATGCGTAAATAATTCCTGGACTTCACGCACCGCATCACTATCACGAATCACTTCTGGCAGATCTGCCATGGTACGCGCCGCCAAAAGCTCGGCAACTTTACGCAGCCCAGCCGTCGCTGCTTCGGCACCAAAGATCTCAATCGCTTGGTCGCGAAACGCTTCCGGCGCAATCTTATTTTTTCGATCAAACAGCTTTATCATGAGCTGCGCCTGCACAGCATCAAGCCCCAGGTAGTGCGCCATCATGACGTTAATGATACGCCGATTGTTGATTTTGATACTAAACATCGACTCATTGGCACCAAATGCTTTCAGGATATCGTAGCCCATGCCAATAATCTCAGCCTCTGGCAACGCACCCTCGGCACCAAAAATATCGCAGTTCAGCTGCCAAAATTCACGCTCACGACCCCGCTGGGGCCGTTCATAGCGCATAAACTGACCGATATTGTACCAGCGCGCCGGCATCGCAATCTCTTGCTGCCGAGCCGCGATCATGCGACTGACACTCGGCGTCAGCTCTGGACGAATCGCAATTTGCCGATCGCCCCTGTCGACAAATGTATATGTTTGCTCATTGACCAGTTCTTGCCCGCTCTTCGCCATGTACAGTTCGATCGGCTCGATCAGAGGCGCGTCATACAGCTCATATCCATAACTCTCCGCCACTTTTCGCCAAACGCGAAATATATATGACCGCACGCGAATATCGCTCGGATACCAGTCGCGCGTGCCTTTGTAGGGTTCTGTGGAGAGTTTGCTCATGGGTATATTTACGCATAAACAGTAGTCAAACGCAAGGACAAGCACTTTTTTCTGCACCAATCACCCCACCCTCACCCTCTATCAATCACGCAAAGAGTAACATTTCGTTGACGGCCGTCAACGAAATGTTACTCTTTTTAGTAAACTGAGCCTGCTAATGGTATCGTACCGTTAGCAGGTGGTTTATACCTTTTTATAGTCGGTGCTGCTGCAGCCACGCATACATCGCAATCCCTGCCGCGACGCCGACATTGAGGCTGCGGGTACTGCCAAGCTGCTCGATCGCGACCGTCATCGCCGCGCGGTCTCTGAGCTCTTCGGTGATACCTGGTCCTTCGGCGCCAAATAGCAGCACTGCTTTGGCTGGCAATGTGACACTAGCTAGCGGCACCGACCCTGGCGTATTATCGATCGCTACTAGCACTTTGTGCTGTATCGCATGCATAAATTCATCTACCGTGGCATAGTAGACGACGTTAAGATAAGTATCGGTCATCATTGCACCGCGCTTATTCCACTGCTTCCTACCGATCACATGCACCGTGCGCACTCCAAATGCATTGGCGCTACGCACGATAGTTCCCATGTTGAAGTCTCGTTCGAGATTTTCGATAGCAATTTCGAGTTCCACGCCGCGCTCGTCAAGCTGCTGCACAATTTCCTCGTGCGGCATACCTTTAAACTCGTCCATGACATTGCGCGTATCATTCATCGATAGTTTATTGTAGCAAATAAAAAAACTTCCCTATGAAGAGAAGTATTACCGCCAGGGCGGAGCGGGAGGCAGACTCTGCCTACTACCGCCCCACCCTGGGGTGCTCAATGCGCCATGACCGGCTGGAGTGCCCGGTGTCGCGTGCGCTTGCGCGTGTTGGCCGCTGGTCGGACCATCCGTTTATGCGCCTTGCGCAAGAGACGCTCGACGCGGGCATCGTCCAGCATCTGCAGCAAAATGTCTTCCGCCTGGTCGAGCGAAGCCTGAGCATACTCCCCGAGCTCATTGCGCGCGGCATGGATGCCGGAGTCGACAGCATCGCGCACCGACTGGCCCGTGCCAACGAGAGACCCGACACGAGAGGACATCTTGTCGATGATACGCTTCATGCACACCGACAGGCCGTCGTACGTCAGCGTCCTCCCGTCGTACTCGAACCTTCGCTCCTTGGCGAGCTCGATCGCAGTCGCGATCTTCACCTTGGTCTTGTCTGCAGATCTTGCCTTCATGTTGGACACGAAATCCACTTCCATTCTCTCGCTTCTTTGCGAGGTAGGTCAGACTGGACATACGACTTCACTGGCTGCAAAATCGTGGTGGTTATAATATCATATTCACTAGACTATGTCTATACATTGCTACCCCTGTCATTTTTCGTTAGTATAAGGAGTGCATGCAGATATGGCCACTGCGTGAAACGCGAATGATCGTAGGCATGTAGTGCGTTGCATAAAACCCAAAATAACCTTACACTAAAATATACTTGCAATACATACGTGAGTGGCGGCTGCGTGAAACGCAAATAATCGTAGACGCGCAGTGCGTTGCACAATGGGTAAAATAACTTTACACTAAGGTACGTCCATACTATATGCGCGAGTGGCGGAATTGGTAGACGCGCTAGCTTCAGGTGCTAGTGTTCGCAAGAACGTGGAGGTTCAAGTCCTCTCCCGCGCACCACACTATGATAATCGAGGTCTTCTCGGTTATTTTAGTTTGAGGTTGACTTCATGTGTGAACCTCCAGCGTATTTTTGTGCTCAGCACAAAAAGTGGAGGTCGATCCGCTCCTCCGCAGCTAAAGCTGCTTCGCCAAGTCCTCTCCCGCGCACCACACTATGATAATCGAGGTCTTCTCGGTTATTTTAGTTTGAGGTTGACTTCATGTGTGAACCTCCAGCGTATTTTTGTGCTCAGCACAAAAAGTGGAGGTCGATCCGCTCCTCCGCAGCTAAAGCTGCTTCGCCAAGTCCTCTCCCGCGCACCACACTAAACTAATCGAGCATTGGCTCGGTTATTTTAGTTGTCGCGAATACTCGCATGAAGCTTCAACGTATGTTGCCTTTGGCAAAATGTGAAGGTCGCTTTCGTCCTTTTGGACTCATCAGCATAACTACACAGTTATGGAGCGACTATGACAAGCAGACATAGGATTCAGGAAAACATCACGACCAGTACGGCCATGAACTTAGGTTGTAACCTATATCAACCGTATTCTTGTCTGTTAAAAATAGGTTCAACCTAGGTCTATTAGTCGTTAACCAGTAGCTGAGTAATCTTACAACCCAAATCTCGCGCTTTCTGCCGCGCCGTGGTGATCTCGCAGCATTGCTGCCATGCTACGCATGTCGTTTTCTTGCTTGACGCCTGGGTTGAGTGTGCCGTGTGGGTCACATACTTTGCGCACTTCCTCATACATAGCAACGACTTTTTCGTCGAGGTGCTGGTAGACAAACTTTGACTTCAGCCTGCCCTCACCGCCCTCTGCAATCATAGTCCCACCGTGACTATATACAAGCTCCGTGATTTCACCGAGAAGCTTAAAGACTTTCTGTTTGTCGCCGACTTTACTCAGCGCAAAACTCGGGTGCACGCTATACGTATTTGTATACGCGTGCCCAGAAAGCGGCAGCGAAATATGCTCTTTTTGAGCAAGTGCCTGAAGCGCCTTGACGAAATCTTCAAGACGATCGGTCGGCACATAAAACCCACTGTAAAGCTCTGGCGAAGACTCGCCGTCTTTGTCTGGCCAGCGCGTGTAGTGCGCGACAGACAGTGCTGCGATTAGCTCGTCGGCTGCTTCGCCGGTTTTTGTGTCCAGCGCGGCACCAGGAGTTTTTGCAAATAGCTTTTGGATTCGCTTGACGTACTTAGCACGATGCCGCTCACTAAAATCATCAAACCCGACCAGTACCACCGACGCAGGTGCAAATTGCGCAGCCGCCTCTTTATAAAACCCGTACTCGCGCCCGCTTGCAGCAGCCGCATCAAACAACTCTGCATCAAAATATTCGACAAAAGCTGGGTTGAGCTTGCAGATATCATCGAGTCCATCGCGAGCCTTCTCGCTACTATCAAACACCAGCGCGACGACTGCTGTATGGAGACTATGAAACTCCGAGCGAAGTATCATTTCAGTGATAATCCCGAGCGTGCCCTGACTGCCAACGAACAGAGGCGTCAAGTCGAAACTCCCGTCTTTTTGCTTCACATCTGCCAGCGTGTTGTAGCCAGCCGCATCGTTTGAACGAAGTGTATCGAGCACATCACTATAATCTTCGATAATTCGGTCGATACCGCGATAAATGTCTCCCACAAAACTCTGCTCGCCCTTGATTTTGTTTAACTCACGTTTGTTGAGACGCTTGGTCTGCAGTACGTCACCATTTGCCAGCACGACTTCAAGCTGATCGATAGCAGGCTCGATAGCTTTGTATTTGCCCGCTAGCCGCCCTGACACACCAGATGCAATCGCCCCGCCAATCGTTCCGTAGGGGTGCGAGCCCGCAAGCGCCATAATACTCGTCCCATGGCAAGCAAGCATCGACTCAAGTGCGCTGACCGTCACGCCAGGCTGCAGGCGCGTCAACTTTTGTTTGGCATCGTATTCAAAAATACGGTTCATATGCGCCGTCGTGACCAGTGACACACCTTTGCCAATCGCCGCACCTGTCGTATCTGTCCCCGCGCCTCGGACGGTGATTGGCAGCACATGACCTTTCTCAGCCAGCTGCCAGCTAAAGCGTGCAACTTTCCGCACGTCATTGGTATGACGAGGATAAATCACCATATCGGGTGTGATTTTCAAAATACCACCGTCGGTACTCATCGCTTCTCGCACATCACTGCGCGTACTTACCTCTCCCGATACATGTCCTCGCAGATAGGATGCAACTTTGTTCATCTGTCCCCCAGCATTAACTCATTGTCATTATTTTAGCATAAGCGTGGACGTATTCCATCATAACTTCTTCTCTGTTATAATTTCCAGACATTGGTAGATGTACGTACGCGTGTGTCGCGGAACGTGACCATATGCCAGGCCATATGCTCAAATAATTGTACATTTCAGATATAATCAAACTATGCGGATGTGGTGAAATTGGTATACACGTATGCCTTAGGTGAGAGCCGCCAGT
>CAZRRY010000016.1:0-23244 GCA_964602775.1 uncultured Candidatus Saccharibacteria bacterium
AGCGGCAAAGCCGCGTGCGGAAATAGGAAGCCCCACTATTTGTGGGCGCGACCGCTATCTCCCCTCCTCCGCTCAAAAAAGGTCGAGAGCAAGCTCTCGCTTCCTTTTTTCGCTTCGCCGAATCTGTTGTAGCTTCCTAGTTATCTCACACTGAACGATTCAGGATGTAGTTGTCATCAGAGATTGTGTCCTCACTTTTTGCCATTGACCAGTAGTTGCGACCGCCAATTCGATAGACGCGGTAGGTCCGTCCAGCATACAGCTCTTTTTCACCGTTTTGAAAAATATGCTTCATAAACCGCACAACTTCTGCGCGCAGTGGATGGTCGGGCTTGACGACTGCGTATTCATGAGGACTTGTGCTTGCGTAGGTTTTGGCGAATGTCCACGATAGCTTACCAATGAGTGTGAGAATGTGCTTGTCTGTCATGATTCCTCGGTTTCTTGATACCCGCAGCAAGCAGGTTCGGTGGGTCTAATTATAGCATTGCGGATGTATTTCGTACGATTTCACTCATGCTATACTGTACCTATGCAACCCGAGCAGCCACAGAATTCAGAACAATGGCAAACTCCCCAAGAAGCCTCGCCCCAAGCTCCCTATGAGCAGACTGAGCAATATGATGAACCGCAAGAAGATGTTTCCAAAGCTGAGCTAGCGGACGAAGCGTATGAGGACGAGGCAGATGAGGCGACCGAGGACGATCAGGCTGTTGTGCGCTGGCAAGAAAAAGAATACATTCACCAGGATCGCTCAGCGACATGGTTTATCGTACTGGGGATCGTTTCGGTAGTTCTGATGGCGCTTGCCTATTTGCTGATGAAATCACTCACATTTACGCTTTTGATTCCTGTGATGGCCGCCACGCTCACCATCTATATTCGGAGGCCGCCTGCCATCAACGATTACACTCTGAGTCGCAAGGGGCTGCATATCAACGACAGGCTCTACCCCTACTCAGATTTTCGCTCATTTAGCGTTGTGCAGCAGACGGGTATCAATTCGTTTGTTCTTGTGCCTCGAAAACGCTTCCAGATATCACAAACGGTATATTTTCCAGAGCAGGCTGGTGAGGCGATCGTCGACATGCTTGCAGCGCGCCTGCCTATGAAAGAAGTGAGTCCAGATCTCATCGACAAGATATTGACTCGACTGCGGCTTCAATAATTGTATTTACCCCTGATACATGGTACAATCCCTAGAGTTCATGAGCATATGCACTCGTAGCTCAGCTGGATAGAGTGTCGGCTTGCGGAGCCGAAGGTCGTGCGTTCGAATCGCGCCGAGTGTACCAAGAAAAATAGAGGTCATGTTGACCTCTATTTTTCTTGGTATTTTTTGACGGTTTGAACGCACGACTCGGCAGCTTTAGCTGACGATAGTCGTGCGTTCGGTGCAGCGCAGCGAAACGAAAAGAAAGTTTACTTTCATTTTCGCGAGCAAGCGGAGGAGCGAGCTTGCGAGCAATATCGCGCCGACACATGTAAGTATTCGGTTTGGCGTAGCGAAAGAGCGATATCGCGCCGAGGTTTGCGAACCGCTTACGTACCTGACGGTGTATATAGTAAAATTAACATATGCAGCACACACTTCTCACCAAGATCCGTCTCTCGCAATATTTCATCGGGTTTTTTATCCTCTTCCTCATCATTGTGCTGTTTGTGCCGCGTACGAAATTTGATAGCGCAGCGCTGACGCTCTTCTCTGTCAACTCGTTTCTGTACGGATTTTATATCGCACCGATTCTCTCGGCGCAGAAACTACGCATCGAAGAACTGCACAAAATCGTCAGACAAGAGTCAAACGCGGTCTTTGCTATGATGCTCATGCTCAAAAAATACCCAGAGCCGCTCCAGCAGGACCTCAAACGACTTCTCTATGAATACGTTAGCTCGCTTGCAAAACGCAGCAAGCACAGCGAGTCTCACTACGAAAAGCTCATCACCTACTGTGTCGACTACAAGGGCTCGCACAAAGAAGAGACTGGAGCGTTTTTGGAGAAGCTGGTGGCAAATGAGCTCAATCGCACGAACTTTTCCATGCAAATGAGCAACAAGGTGTTTAGTAATGAGTGGATGGTGATGACAGTGCTGTTCGCCGTCACATTGTCGTTTGTTATGCTGCTCGATGCCGGTGGTGGTCTAGTGTATCGATTGCTCGCCGCTCTTCTCTGTACAGGCCTGACGATGCTGCTGATTATTCTCGTAAAAATGTCGACCCTGACCCACAAAAAAGCCAAACAGATCTGGGATCCGTACAAGACTCTGCTCTCGACTCATTTTTATCGTATTGATTAGTCAAAGAGCGCTTTGATAGTTACAAAATCGTCTTTGAGCGTACGACTCGAGGCAATCAAGTTGTCGACATAGCTGCTTCGTTTGCCCCGCAATAGGTCTTTGCCGATAAGCGCAGCGATAACTGGCCACGGTGTGGTGCGAATCTCTGTAATTTGCATGATCTTGTCAACAAAACGAGTGATCGTCGATCGTTCGGTGGAGGTGAGCTTGCGGGGCGAGACTTTTGCTGCGAGAGCCCATATGAGCGCAAGAGCCAGGAGCACCGCTAGACTGAGCGGCAAGATAAGCACGTAGAGCCACAGCCACGAGTAGTCGACCATGACCGCCAAAAGTGCGACGATGATTACGAATATGATGATACAGCCAGCAATCAGCCAGCTGATTGGCAAAAGAACTCGCCGAAAGAGCGTGTAGCTGATAGCGCGCAGGGCTTTTGTTGATGACTGCATGGTACTTAGTATAGTGAATTGCTCACTATGTTGGTGTGAAAATTGTTTTGTTTGGCGGAGGTGCTGAGACGCCATTCAAACAGAGGTCCAACAGAGGAACATCTCACGGCAGCCGCTTCTGCTGCTCGGCGTGAGCGCCGCGAGGAACCGTGGGTGCCGCGGAACGGAGTCGTGCAGCTACGGAGCCGGCTGACTCCAGAGGAGATTGAGGCGATGGCCCAGGAGTACCTTGCGGGCGTTGGGTCGTACAGGCTAGCGCGGAAGTACGTGGTCTCGGAGAGCACCGTGCTCGCTCGGCTTCGACGCATGGGGATTGAGACGTCAGTGAGTGAGGTTGAGCTGCAACAGCGAGCGGACGACACCGCCGAGATGGGCAGGTTGCGACAAGCCGGCTGGACGTACCGCGCGATCGGGGAGAGGTTCGGGCTCACGCGTCAGGGGGTGGCGAAACGGGTCAGCGCTCAGGAGTCTTCGAGTAGTTGACTCTTGGCCGCTGCGATGAGTCCCGGTACCGCCGCGACTCTCTCCTTTGTCCACTCCTGGTCGGGATCGGGCTCAGCTACTGCGACTGCGAGGCTCGTGTACAGGAAGGCGGCGTGTGACCAATCTTGGACTCGTCCGACGCCGAAAGGGTCCATCAGGAAGCGGCGCTCGGTAAGTTCATCGTTCACTCCGGAAGTAAGCACGGCACCCTCAACCGCGGCCGCGCCCAAGATCACGAACTGCTTGAGGTCCTCATCAAGTACGCCGGGCCGAATTCGGTACCCGAGAAGCAGAAGCATGAGTCGGTAGAAGGTCTCCATGTGTTCTCTGAAGCCGTCCTCCGAGGCTCTCAAGGCGGTCTCTAAAGTCTGCTTGTAGCCACCCTCTGGCAGAGTGAGGTAGGCAGCATGGATGGTCATGTAGATCTGCCAGTCGCGTCTCTCCCGCAGCGCGACGAAGTTCTGCTCGGCACCCCGGCGGCACATCTCGATAAAGACACGGCGGCGGCCTTCGGGACTTCCAAACGAGTCGATGTGATCTTCGGCTGCCTCGATCACCGCTCTTGGGGTCCCGCTGTCATAGGCGCCGGAAGCGGGGTGTGATGTCCCTGCCAGTCGGAGGAGAAGGTCGGCGTAGTACTGCTCCTTGCGCGGCCACCGCTTGTATACGGCCGACCGCGATACACCTGCCTCTGTGATGACGTCTTTGAGGCGCAGGAGGTCAAAACTGATGCGCAGACCAGCGTCCGCGACCATGCGCTCGCCGGTTTCCAACATCCGTTCAATGGTCTCCTCCTCGCTGAACCGCTGACGGGGAGCGCCGAGCCCAAAGGGATCGTCGAAGATTGCGTCCATGTGATCTACCTCACATCAGACATGATGTCTGATGTCTTGTGTTGTGAGTCGTGCATCTGTAGTGTGAGGAACACGCTACCAGCGGCGACGGAGAACCGGAGAGGCTGGCAACAGGAGCCGACAAGCTCTCGGATCTAGGCCCGCAAGGAGGTGGAAACTATGGGCTGGTTCACGCAGGACGAGGACGACCAATCCAAGGTCAAGGTCTCAGGCGACTACGCACGGAACGAAGAGCGCACCGATTTCTTGTTCGTGGACAAGGAAAGCGGCGAGCACAGCCACTACTCGATTGGTAGCGGCGCCGATGACGATCTCCACAAGCATCACGACTACCGCTGATGCAAGGTCCTGGGGCATGACCAAAAACTGCCCTAAAACACAATATCGCTGGCCAACTCTAGGTGATTTTGATAAAATCAAGCAATGCAATCACTTCTGGACGAACTTATTCGAATCAGGGGCAAGCTGAGCGGCACGAAGCTCGCGCGCGCGGTGGTTACTTCTATTAGCTTGAAGGACGTCCAAGAGCTCGACGGGCTTTCGATGTCCAATCTACTCGACTCGGCCCTACGTGTTTTAGACACGAAGATGACTGACGCTGAGCGGGCTCAATCCTATCGCGAGCTAACGTGCAACCTCGAAAAGCTCAGGCCACTCCCGCCCAAACCAATCCAGCATTGACTTACTTTTTCGCTTGTCCCTCATGGCCAGAGGTGGCCAGAAAGCCGCGCTATCAGCGGAACGGTCACAAACGAGCCCCTAAGCCCACGCCTCTGCGAAACCAGATAGGCGGGCCAATGATTCGTAAATGCAATATCTCACATCGGTTCGCTCAGCGTAACAATCTCGCTCTGGCAGCCTGATCTGCGAAAGAGGTGGCTGACCCCCTCGGCGTCACACGCAACTCCGGTCTGAGAGTAGGCGCCCGTAAAGGCCAATCACACGCTGTAGATCCCGCGCCCAAAGTCCTTCCTGCGAGTGACTGCTGCACCGCCGACCAACGTCTCCAGCTCCCAACGAAGCTCATGCTTCCAACGGACCGCGTCAGTGCTCGTCTCGACCCCATCATCAACCAGACCCGGATAATCGCGCTCGATGGCCTCGTAGATCGTGCTCAGGTGGACGGGCGCTCCGCCCTTCTCATCACGGATGACAAGCGGGAGGAGCTTGGCGAACTCCCGTCGACGGCTCATATGGACAGGGTAGCCAGCATCACCCACAGACCCGCCTCCAAGGAGGTTGGGTCCAGCACGGATCACAGGAGCGTCGGTGGCTACGTCTAGAGTTGGTCCGTCGTCGCGGAGCCTTGGATCAGGGGTGCCTTCCGTGACGACGGCACCCAGATCTGAGACAATCGGCCGGAATCGACGACCGAGACAGGAGACCGCCGCGATGACCGCCGCGACGCCGCTTGCCCGTGGAGAGTCGAATCCTGATCCTGTGGTAACCGAGGCCTACAAGACCAAGCTGGGCACGATGTACCAAGGAGTCATTGAGGACTTCTTGGATATCAAGGGGGAGAAGTACAAGGGCAAGGCCCAGCTTGTCTTCTTCTCGCCGCCGTTCCCCCTGAACCGCAAGAAGGCCTACGGCAACCTGACGGGTGACGCCTATCTCAAGTGGCTTCAGGACCTAGCTCCACGCCTCGCTGCGCTCCTCAAGCCCAACGGCTCGCTTGTGATGGAGCTGGGCAACGCGTGGGTGTCCGGCCAGCCGGTCATGTCGTTGCTGCCATTGAAGGCCCTGATGGCCGTGGCCGAGGGAGGCAACCTCAATGTCTGCCAGCAGTTCATTTGCCACAACCCGGCTCGGCTTCCGTCGCCAGCCCAGTGGGTGACCATCGAACGCATCCGGGTCAAGGACAGTTACACCCACGTGTGGTGGATGGCTCCTGACCAGAAGCCGGACGCCAGCAACAAGCGTGTCTTGCGCGATTACAGCCCAGCGATGAAGAAGCTCCACGAGCGCGGCACCTACAACGACGGCGCACGCCCCTCGGAGTTCGTCATCTCACCTGAGTCGTTCTTGGAGGACCACGGAGGCAGCATCCCTCCCAACGTCATCGAGGTCGATAAGGAGCCCGAGGCAGACATCGAGTTCCGAGAGAACTTCCTGCGGATGGCGAACACTGCCTCGAACGACCCGTACAGCCGATACTGCCGTGAGCATGATCTGAAGCGGCACCCGGCCCGGATGCCGGCTGCACTCCCGAAGTTCTTCATCGAGATGCTGACCAGGAAGGGTGACCTGGTCATCGATCCATTCGGGGGGAGCAACACCACGGGAGGGGTGGCGGAAGAGCTGGGGCGCAAGTGGGTCGCAGTCGAGCCGTCATCCGACTACATCGAGGGGTCGAAGGGGCGCTTCGTTCAGTTCCGGACCCCAACCTGACATCTGATGCCTGCTGTGAGCTGACACCGTCAGCGCTGGGTGGCATCATTGTGGTGCCGGAGGTTCCTCCCCAAGTGGCCTAATTGGCTGCTGACAGAAGAGGTCGGACCAAGTGCCGTACCAGGACTCGTGAGAGCGATGGTCAGCCTCCGCACTGGAAGGTCGCAACGCGACCCTGTGCAGGAGGTCCCATGACCGTCATTCCGCTCCACCCCGCCCATCAGCACTTGCCGACCTCGACGCCTGCAGATGCCCTGGAGGCAAATCTCGGACTGCTCCGCAAGGTCGTCAGCAGCGTCCGCATGCCGGACGAGTTTCGCGAGGACGCCTTTCAAGAGGCGGCGCTGGCCTTCCTCCGGCTCTACCCAGCCTTTAGCCCAGACCGCAGCACACTGGCCACCTTCATGTGGCCGCACCTGCGCGGAGCGGTGACGCACTTCCTCAGGGCCAACGCCCGTCATCCCATCTCAACAGACGACCAAGAACTGATCGACTCTGCCATCCAGTTCGCGAGTCCTGGACTCATCGACGTTGACCTTGCTGCATTCATCCGCAGCCGGGACGATCTCGATCGCCAACTGATTGGCCACATCTACTGGGCCGACGAGACCCTCTCTGGCACCGCTCGTCTCATGGGCGTGACACGCCAGAGCACTCACGTCCGACATGCGCGCTTGCTCAATGCGGCGCGCGATTGCCTCCACCCCCAGAGCCTGTCTGCCTGAAAGGTACGAACAATGACTTCACCTCAGCCGTCCAACCCTGACCTCGCAGCTCAGCGCGCCTATGCAGAGCGCATGGTCTCTGAGGGTTTCGACTTCGGCCTCACTCATACGCAGGCGTTCGTTCGAGGTATTCGTGACCTCGGCTACAAGAGCACCGCAACCGCTCTTGACGAGCAAATCGACAACGCCGATCAAGCCGACGCCAAGCATGTGCATGTCACGTGGGAAGACACCGCCAAGCCGACCTGGATCGCTGTTGCCGACGATGGTCACGGGATGGAACCCGCGATGATCCGGCTCGCTGTGATCTGGGGTGGGACTCACCGTGAGGATGATCGGCATGGCTTCGGTCGCTACGGCTATGGCCTCCCCAGCTCGTCTGTCAGCATCGGTCGACGCTTCACGGTCTTCTCGTGGGCCGAGGGCTCGCCGTGCCATGCGGTGACGATTGACCTCGACGACATGGCGGCGGGCGCCTACAGCGATGGTCACAAGATCGTGATTCCCGAGCCGCAGGCCGCCGAGATCCCCGCTCATGTGCTGAAGCAACTCAAGAGGGGCGAGGGCACGAGGGCAATTAATCCGACGCACGGAACCGTCGTCCTCATCGAGAAGGCCGACCGGCTCAGTTGGAAGACCGGTACCGCGCTTGCCCGTAACCTCGCCGAACACTTCGGTCTGGTCTATCGCAACTACCTCAGGTCGCTTGAGATTTTCGTGCAGGGCCGCCGGGTATCACCGGTCGACCCGCTGTTCCTCATGGAGGACGGACGCTTCTACGACCTTGATGCCGACCGTGCTGAGGCGCTGCCCTCGCAGATCATCAAGGTCAAGACAGAGGCGCATGGCGAAATCGAAATGAAGGTGCGCTACGCCTACATGCCGCCCCGGTTCGGACAGTTAGACAAGGACAAAGAGCGAGGGAAGAACAACGAGCGCTTCCCAATCTTGTCGGACAATCTCGGCTACCTCAATGTCAAGGAGGAGTTCGAGGGCCGCAAAGTCAGCTCCATCGCCTTCGACCCCGAACGCGCCGATCTCGTCCGGCAAGGCTTCGAGCTCTACGCCAGCGGCAACTACTCAGTGCAGCGACTGGCCGAGACCATGGCTGACCGTGGGCTACGCACTCGGGTGACCAGACGGCATCCAGACGCCAAGGTCGTCACCGACTCCACCTGGCACCGCATACTGTGCGACCCGTATTACGTCGGGCTCATCCGCTACAAGGGCGAGACCTTCAAGGGGCGGCACGAGCCGCTCGTCACGCCGGAGCTCTTCGCTCTTGTCCAGGACGTCTACCAGGAGCGGTCAGCGCCGACGCGGCGCGATCGCACCCACTTCCACTACCTGAAGAAGCAGCTCTACTGCGACCGATGCCACCAAGCCGGACGACGTAACAAGCTGGTCTACAGCGTCAACCGCGGCGGCGGAGGCACCCAGTACCAGTACTACGTCTGCATCGGAAGGCAGAAGGGCGAGTGCGACCTGCCGCACCTGCCCGTCGCGCTGGTCGAGGACTATGTCGTGCGGCACTACGGCACCCTTCAGCTGCCCGAGGGCTTCATCGACACCGTCACGAAGGCGATCTCAGAGGCCCTGCGCGAAGAACAAGCCACCCTGCGTGAACTCCACGGCACACTCACGGCGCGACTGGCCGAACTCGACACCCGAGAAGAGCGGCTCATCGACCTCGCCGAACAAGGCCTGCCGCAAGAGAAGATCCGCGCTCGACTCAACCAACTGCGAGAAGACCGAACCCGCATCGAAGCCGACCGCGACACCAGCGGCGCTGCCCTCGCTGTCGGAGCCGAAAAGCTCAAAGCGCACCTGCACCTCATCCACGACGTCGAGGAGCTATACCGCGGGGCCACTGACCACGCCCGCGGCCTCTTGAACGACGCCTTCTTCCACAAGCTCTACGTCAACGAGCAGGGCGTGCAAGGCGAGGAGCTCAAAGAGGCCGTCAAGGAGATCCTCGACGCAGCTCGACTCCACACCGTCGTCACGGCGACAGGACCCGAGCACGAAAACAGCGCCCCGGGCCGACGCAGCGATACCGCTACGCAGGCCCGAGGCGCTGCTCCTAGCCTCAGTGACGTACTCGTGGCCATGAGGGGTAACCACCCCTCGGGTTCGAGTAGGACACTTCTGGCGGAGAGGATGGGATTTGAACCCACGGTACGAGTTGCCTCGCACACACGCTTTCCAAGCGTGCGCCTTCAACCACTCGGCCACCTCTCCCCTCCCTTCATTATATCGTGTTAAACCACTTGTGCTTATAATAAAAAAGTTGTATTTTATACATTTCATATCTGTTGCTTTATGGCTTTTGAATGGCCATAATAGAGAGAGATGGCGCCTGCAACCAAAAAAACACCAGTGATTGAACTCAAGCAGCTCACCAAACGGTATGGGCTTGATGATGCTGCGCTCAACGCACTCGATGAAGTTGACCTCAAGATCAACAAGGGAGAGTTCATCGCTATCATGGGGCCGAGTGGCTGCGGCAAGACGACTCTGCTCAATGTGATTGGCTTGCTTGATCGTGCCGATGGCGGTGACTACGTGCTCGATGGCAAGTCGGTCGAGAGCCTCAGCAGCGCTCAGCACGCGCGGATTCGCTCCAACCAAATCGGCATCGTGTTTCAAAGTTTCAATCTCATCAATCGCCTGACCGTGCTTGAGAATGTCGCCCTTCCCCTCACCTACAAAGGCATGCGTCGAGTGAAGCGGCTGGAGCGTGCGAGCGAAGTTCTCAAAACATTTCATTTGCAGGAGCGCGAGTACTATATGCCCTGGCAACTATCAGGGGGTCAGATGCAGCGTGTCGCAATCGCGAGAGCGCTTGTCAACGAACCGAGCATTATTTTGGCAGATGAACCAACCGGCAACCTCGATAGTCGCAGCAGCCACGTTATCATGGAGGAGCTCTCCGAGCTACACAAAAAAGGCAACACGATTATCATGGTCACCCACAACCCAAATCTGACAAGCTATGCGAGCCGCGTTATCAATATGCTCGACGGCAAGATTGCCAGTGATCGCCGTATCAACGTTAGCGTTAAAGATGATGGTATTGTCAAAATTCCTCTCAATCGTCGTCTCAAGAAAGAGCAAGAGGAGAAATTGCGACAAGAGGCCCAGAGCCCAGCCACCAAACGCGTCAAGCGTGCCACCAGCAAAGATAAGAAGCCGAAAAAGCAGTCTAAGAAACGAGCCGTATGATTATTGACTATATCGACAACGCCTACCAAACGCTCCGCCGCAATCGAACTCGCAGTGTCCTGACGACGCTTGGTATCACGATCGGCATCGCAAGCGTGACGTGTATTCTCGCGCTCAGCAACGGTGTTTCGCATATGATTAGCGGCCAGATTGCCGAGCATAATGGCCGGTTGATCGTGGTCCGTCCAGGTGTAGCCACGAAAGACCCCAATGCTATCATGAACCCCGTCGCCCAACAGTCATTTAGCACTAGCACCCTCAGCGATGCTGATGTGACTGAGCTCAGTAAAGTGCCTGGTGTGGAGATGACGGTGCCTGTCATGACAATCAGCGGAACACTCAAATCCAAGAGCGATACAGTTGAAGATAATGTTGTTGTAGCGACAACACCAGATTTTGCAAAACTCGCTGGGCTTACGATGCTCACCGGCCAGTTTCTCGATAGTGTGACTGACAACAATACAGCAGTGATTGGCCAGCAGCTCGCGATTGATTTATTTGGCACAGATTTGCCAGTCGGGCAGACATTTACACTCCGCAACGAAACATTTACCGTGATTGGGGTGATTAGGCCCTCCCAAAATCCTATCAATTACAATAACGTTGATTTCAACCACGCTGTCGTCGTCAGTTTTGAGCGCGGCAAGCTATTTCATCAGGGGCGAGCTCAAATCCAACAGATCAATATTTTGGCGGCAAGCGGCGCTAATGTCAGCAACCTGCACGAGCAGATTGGGTCTAAGCTCGGGCAGTTACATCTTGGGGAGCGAGATTTTACGGTGACGAGTGGTCAAGAGATTAGCCGACCAACAAATGCGCTTTTCACCGCGCTGACGCAAGTTCTCACAGCGATTGCAGCCATATCGCTGCTGGTTGGTGGTATCGGCGTGATGAATATCATGCTTGTTGGCGTCGCTGAGCGCACGCGAGAGATTGGTATTCGCAAAGCTGTCGGCGCGAGCAACGGAACGATTGTCAGTCAGTTTTTGATCGAGTCGTTGATGATGAGCCTGGTCGGCGGCGCCCTTGGGTACATGCTTGGCTATGTTGCAGCCTATGCGATTAGTACGTTTCTCTACTTTGCGCCTGCATTTACATGGCAGACTGCCGGGATGGCATTTGCTATGTCGGTCGTGGTCGGCGTCTTGTTTGGTCTCTACCCTGCCCTCAAGGCCTCTCGCAAAGATACGATTGAGTCGCTACGGCAGTACCACTAGAGGTAAATGAGACAACTGTAAACAGTTTTCTCATCGCGCGGTGGGACGGAATAAATCCGTCCAGACCGGCTGCTCTTTCCAAGTCACGTGAGACAAGTCAAAGGTTTTTCTCTGACTGAGCTTTTCCCATAATTGATTGTTATGCACGGTTAAGGCGCCTTACCCAGTGGTCTATTGCGTCATCAACCATCACTAGCTTACCACCAGTTTTGAGTGATTGCGAGAGAGCTTGCACGGATAGATATAATGGTTGGCCAAAGGTACTGACGAGCTGATCATACCTATGAAACCGCAAGGGAATCGATGTATGAGGCTCTAGGTCGGCTGGAACTCTATCTGCAAGTCCGTATGGAAGTGGAGAAAGCTCAAAGCCTTCGACCTACTCTTCCCCGTTTTGTAGCCTTAAAAGGGTGGGCACATGGCCGGACAGAGCAGCCCACCGGTTGTCCCGTGTGAAGTTCGCGAGGCGAATTTCTATGCTCTGTCTGTTATGAGCCCCCACCCTCAAGTCCGACCCAAATAAGTATTGATTATCGGGAAGCAGTAGTAAGTCTGCTGATATGCGCTCGACTTCCTCGATGATTCGCTCTCTGCTCCACTGTGTCATAGTGCCAGTATATCTAACATATTGTAGCGCGCAAGCCTAGGCAGGTTCATCAGAAAAACGATAGCTCTGAGGTTATGCTAGGTGAGCTCTTGTTTTAGCTTTGTAATCAGCCCAACTTCAGTTGGGTCGACGCCGTTGAGGATGCCGGTGTAGATGCTTGCAAAGTCAGCGAGGATGCAGCCCCATAGCAACTGCTTCATCAAGGTGTCACCCTGAAGCCATATTTCGTGTGCTTTTGGTCGTTTGCCGCTGAGGAGTTTGTCAGTCAGTTCAAATCGCTTGGCAATCTGCGGGTGATCGAGGTCGCTGCGGAGGTCAAAAATCACGAACGGCTTCTCTATGGGATGTGATGTCCACCCCATGAACTCGTTGTGATTGAACTCTGGAAGCGTTGCCCAAAACGCGACATTTTTGGCATTTTCATTCCAGCTAATCTTCCATTTGTACGCCAGTGGTGCGGTGATGCCACTCCCGACAAATTCAGGGGTTTTCCCAACCGCCACGAGCGCGAGTTGTTTAGCATAATTTCGCTCGGTGCTGACTTCTTTGATCCACTGGCCCGTCTGTGTTTCGAGCCACGCTCTCGTCTCGGCCATTTCGTCGAGTATACCTCTGTCGATGAGCTCGAATTCTGCCAAAATCACCAAGATTGCTCGTAAGTTGTAGAGCATGCCCATGCGCGGTTGGCCATTGTGAGGAAAGCGCGCCAGCATGATATGTCGCGCATTTGCCTCCTCGATTAACACACCGCCTGTCGCCGCAGCCGCAATCTGCGCCCCCCGCTCAACTGCTTGCGCAAGACACGACAATGTCTCTTCAGTGTTGCCTGAATTGCTACTCACGATCACAAGTGTATGATGTCCGACATATGCGGGCAGATCGTAGCCTTTGATGACCTCAATCGGTAGGTGTATACGACTAGCCAGCAGCGTCTTCGCGACATCCGAAGCGAGTGCCGAACCGCCCATGCCAGCAATCACGACACTGGTGAGCGCGCGTCCATCGTGCTCTTTGTCCTCTAACTCTACAGCATAATCAACCTGCTCGTATTGCTTGGCTGTTACCCCCAGCGCATCAGACACGTCGCGCTGTTTTATGACATTCATATCATCTAGCATATTCCCACCCTGTGTTTTACTTGCTTATCCTCTTAGTTCCATGATACAGTATTTATAAGCTAAGCATAAGTATGAAATAACCAGAGGTGGGCATGGATATTCAACCGCAATCTACACAACCGATTAGTGACGACCAGGAGTTGGCCAAAGTATTGGCTGGTATTGGAGGTGCCGATGATGCAGTGGCAAGTCCTACGCCCGCTGCCTCAGTGCCACTACCTAGCACTCCTCCTCCTGCTGCTGCGCCTGTTGAAGAATCCGTATTGCCAACACCAGACCCAGCCCCGCTCGCGCCACCACCTATGGCTGCGCCGATGCCGCCTACTGGTGGCGATACCCTCGATACTGTCAAAAAAGAGGCTATCAACGAACTGCGCCCACTGGTCGACAAACTCAATCTTGCGCCAGAAGAAAAATTTGACACGTACCTTCTCTTGATCCGCTCAACCGACGATAGAACGCTGATCGCACCTGCTCACGAAGCCGCCAAGCTGATTGCAGACGAAGCTCGTCGTGCGCAAGCCCTTCTCGATATCATCAAAGAAATCGATTTTCTCTCGGGCGCCCAGGCCTAAGCAAAAAGTCACCGCCTCAGCTCCAGGGGCGGTTTTGCTATACTAGAGACTATGACAACACGCTTTGCCACGAGTGAAGAGATTGCCCAATGGGATGAGCTGCTAGCCGGTAATCCCGACGGTGGTAATGTGTTTCAGGCGCGAGAAATGGCCGAGACAAAACGAGCCAACGGCTGGACGCCGCGCTATATTATCTGCGAGGGGCTTGCTATCACGGCGCTTGAGAAAAAAGTCTTTGCGCACGGGGCGTTATGGTATCTTCCCAAGGGCCCTGGGGTCAGTACTCCGAGTCAACTAACAGAGGTAGTCGCGCAGCTACAGCTGTTTGCTGCCAAGCATGGTGTTTTTGCAGTCAAGCTGGAGCCAGAGCTGCTCGAAAATGCAGACGAAGGTAAGTTCTTGGCCGACATGGGGCTTGTCAAAACAACCCCTGTGCAGCCAAATGCCTCGACGGTGATTCTCAATCTCTCCCCTAGTCTCGATGAGATCATGACCAGCCTGCCTCAAAAAGGCCGCCACGCGATTAGGCGCGCCGAGCGTGACGGCGTGAGAGCGATGCCTGTCGACCTGAGTGAAGACAATATGCAGACGATGTTTGCACTGCTCAGCGATACAGCAGCGGGAAGATTTGAGAGTTCACTGCGCAGCTTTGCCTACTATAAGACATTTTGGCAGAGTTTTGTCGAAACAGGCAAAGGACAGCTGTTTTTTGCGTACCTAGGTAGCGATGTCGTGGCTGCGGCATACTGCATGTATCTGGGCAAAAAGGGTCTCTACAAAGACGGTGCTTCAGTGCGCGAACGAAGCGCGTATGGCGCCAGCCACCTCTTGCAGTGGGAGATTATACGGTGGATGAAACAGCGCGGTGTGACTAGCTACGACCTCTGTGGCGCGCCGCACTCAGCGTCTATCAACGATGAGACACATAAATTTTACGGTGTCGGCCGGTTCAAAACCAGCTTCAACAAGCAAGTCACCGACTATGTCGGCTGCTACGACCTCGTGGTTAACCCTAGGGCCTACCGTCGCTGGCAACGCTTCATGCAGCGACTCGTCATTAGCCTCTCCTGGCGCCTCAAAAAGCGGCAGTGGCTATAGGAATCGATTGACTTTCATAAGGTTTAGTGCTATAGTAGAGCTATAGCGATTGCAAAAACCAATATGCACATTCATCCAATAGAAATACCATCAGTCAACGATGTATCTGAATTAACTCAGGAGCAAATAGCGTTTTTGAAGCTTTACGCGGCTGCATTACAAGATGGTGTTGATGACGGTCTTCCATCTCTCGAAGACGCTGATTTGCTAGAAGTCGCGGACGGTGTCAGTAGTCAGTCAAATCTCGTTGGGCTTAATCCCGAAGGAAGCATCGTTGCTGCAGCGAGTTATGATCTTGAGCGACCGTCAGGGCCTTTTTTTGAGGGAATTGCAGTTCGACCCTCTGAACGCGGGAAGGGGCGGGCTTCTCAGCTCACGAGGCATGTACTCAAGCTTGCCGCAGCATGGGGTGCGACGACCATGGAGCTTAGATCGCAGCCAACTTCTGTTGTCGCGA
The DNA here is from genome assembly GCA_964602775.1 of uncultured Candidatus Saccharibacteria bacterium. GTDB lineage: Bacteria > Patescibacteriota > Saccharimonadia > Saccharimonadales > Saccharimonadaceae > Saccharimonas. Next base: position 15,498 of record CAZRRY010000016.1, read on the forward strand.
ATGAGCAGTTACTCAGGAAGCTGGGATATCACCCAGAAACAACGCATGTTGGCAACTACCCAAAAACAGTGATCGAGCTCCCGCACCCAGACATAACATAGTTAGCGTGATGCAAGTATTTCACGCACCACATCTGAGTCGTTCCACGGGATGCGTTTGCCGTTGACGATGCGGTAGACTTCGTGGCCCATGCCGGTGATGAGTACGGTGTCGCCTTTGGTGGCTACGGCTAACGCTTTGTCGATTGCTTCTCTGCGATCGGCGATCTCTGTGGTTTTTATGGCGCCACCTTTGACTTTTTCGATACCGTCGTAAATCATACGCCGGATCTCATCGGGGTTCTCGTTGTAGCTTTCTTCGTCGGTCAGGAAAATCCTATCGGCGAGAGTGGCGGCGATAGTACCCATAATCGGTCGCTTGCCTTTGTCGCGGTCGCCGCAGGCGCCAAATACTAAGATGACACGGTTTTTGGTGATAGCTTTGGCGGCCACAAGGAGCTTTTCGAGACCATCGGGAGTATGCGCGTAGTCGACAATGACATCGTACGGAAGCCCCTCGCCCACTCGCTCGAACCGGCCTGGTACGGCTTCGAGGTTGGCGACGCCTTCGACAATATCGTTGAGGTCGATACCAAGCAGATAAGCGGCAGCCACAGCAGCGGTCATGTTGTAAACGTTGAATTCTCCCGGCAGATTGGTCGCCAGGTCGAGCTTGGTTTGGTGGTCGATCACCACATGCGCCTCGGTACCTTTTCGGTAGAGTTTGACGTGTTCAATCTTGGCTTCGGCGTCGCTATGCACCCCGTAAGTTATTTTTTGTGACGCAGCAGTGAATTTGTCGTAGTAGTCAAACCATTCGTCGTCACGGTTGAGCACAATGTACTTTGGTTCCCCTGCAAAAATTCGGCTTTTTACCTCTGCATAGGCTTCCATTGTGCCGTGGTAGTCAAGATGATCCTGGGTAAGGTTGGTCATGATAGCCATCTCTATAGGCACGCCGGCGAGCTTGTGCTGGTGAATCGCATGACTTGGAAATTCCATCACCACAAAATCTACACCGGCACGTTTGGCATCTCTAAAAAATAGTTGCATCTGGCGTACGCTTGCCACCGTCGCATTGAGGTCATTTCGTCGGGCATGGCCGGCGACCTCTATAGTAGCAGTGCTAAACATAGCAGTGGTTTTGCCGGCTTGTTTGAGGATTTCATTGAGAAAGTTAGCAGTAGTGGTTTTGCCATTTGTGCCTGTGATGGCGATGACCCTCAGCGATTTGGCGGGGTGGCCGTAGCGTGCCGAGAGCGATTTGGCGCGAGTTTTACGATAGCCGTCTTCAAGCCGACGCACCGCACCTGCTGGTAATACCTTGCGCACTCCCCTCGCCAGTTGTTGCTTCATGATGTTATTTTACACTATCTGCTAGGTGTCTAGCATCACGCTGATGATAAGCATGAGCGGGAGAACCAGCACGTACATCACCGCACCGATAATTGTACCGACGATATTCCAGGTTTTGGCGGAGTTCGCTTTTGCGTAAGCTGTCTGCATATCACCGCGCCGAAATGCGTCTCGCGCCGCCTGTGACTGGATGAGCGCCGCGATGCCGCACCAGAGCATAAACAATAATGTCGTCAGGATACTCCACGTCATGTGATCTTTGAAGGGTACAGTATAGGCTTGGTTCAGGACTGGCTGGGCTGTTTGCGCAGTTGGCGGCTGCGGTTGTCCAGGCGAAACTTGATGTATTGGTGTGTGCTGCGATGTTGTCATGTGACCTCCATTATTTTCGCTCGTAGTATAGCACAAGAAGTTTATTTACGGAGGTAACAGTGCTATACTACCCCTATAGTGAAGATTCTTGGGATTGAGTCCAGCTGCGATGAAACCGCTGCCGCCGTTGTGGAGGATGGTTTCAGGTTGCTCAGTAATGTTGTCCAGTCGCAGATCGATATCCATGCGGTGTATGGTGGTGTGGTGCCAGAGATTGCCGCCCGCAGCCACATCGAGGCGATCAATCCTGTGATCGACAAAGCCCTTCAGGATGCGCAGTGTACCTGGGATGATATCGATGCGATTGCCGTCACCTATGCGCCTGGTCTGATCGGCTCTCTGCTGGTAGGCGTACTCGCGGCGCGGACACTGGCAATCGTGCATAATAAGCCGCTCTACCCTATTCATCATGTGGAAGCGCATGTGTATGCCAATTTTGTCACAGAGCAGGCAAAGACTCTCGAGCCGCAGCTAGTTCTTCCCGCAAAGCAGCCTGTCTTTCCTATGCTTGCACTGATCGTCAGTGGCGGGCATACACAGCTGGTGTTATTTCGTGACCACGGCGACTACCGTTTGCTGGGTCAGACGCAAGATGACGCTGTCGGCGAAGCGTTTGATAAAGTCGCCAAGATTCTCGGGCTTCCGTATCCGGGTGGGCCTTCTATTGCGGCAGCCGCGCTTCGCGGTGATGCCAAACGATATGCACTACCCAAAGCGCGCGTGCAGGGCCGCTATGATTTTTCGTTCTCAGGCCTCAAAACAGCCGTTTTGAGGGCTGTTCAGCACGAAGTGGGCAAGGACTTTACTTTTCCTTCACACGAGCTTGCAGGGCTTCTGACGGCCTCGCAGCGCGATGATTTTGCTGCGAGCTTCCAGCATACGGCAGTAGCTACGCTGGTCGACAAGACAGTCCTTGCGGCCAAAGAGCACGAAGTCAGCACGGTTGTCATAGCTGGAGGAGTGGCAGCCAATCAAGAGTTGCGTCATCAGCTCCAACAAGCCCTGTCCTTCCCGATTGAATATGCCCCACTGTCGCTCTGCACCGACAACGCTGCAATGATTGCGGCACTTGGGTACTACCAGGCGACGCGTATTGGGGCGACAGACCCCTATGATGTTGAGGTAATTCCAAGTATCAGCATGACTCATACTGCGTGGAATCAGTGTGAAAGCTAAGGTGTTTTTGTCGCTCGCTGACCCCGGGTTGGCGGCGATGATATTGCAGGGCGGTGTCGGGGTTATCCCCACAGACACGGTCTATGGATTGGTTGCAAAAGCCACTCACAAAGCTGCGGTTGATCGACTCTATCGTCTCAAGCCTCGACACCTACAGCCAGGGACGATTATCGGCGCTACCAGCGAAGATCTTTGTAAACTAGGGTTTGATCGCAAAGAGTTAGACGGTGCCAAAAAGTACTGGCCAAATTCCGTGAGTGTTGTACTAAGTGCAACAAATATCGAACCCTATCTCAAAAAGCGTCGAACAGCACTCCCTGTGAGAATCCCATCATATCCACCTCTGGCAACACTGCTCGAAACAACAGGCGCACTCATGACCACAAGCGCCAATGCCCCTGGTCAGCCAACCGCTACGACGATAGCGGCTGCGATGCACTACTTTGGCGATGACGTTGATTTCTACGTTGATGCCGGCGATCTAGGCGATCGCCCACCTTCAACAATTATTGGCTTTGACGACAACAAGCAAATTGTCGTCTATCGGCAAGGCGCAGTCGATATCTCTTCTCTTTAGCGACGTCTGACCATTTTTTTGACGCTGCGAACGGTTTTTTTGGCAGCCGGGAGTCCTTTTGACCAGACGGCATACAGAGGCGAGAGCGGAAAATCATACGTTCCAGCGAGCATCGTCTCATGGCTGGCAAAGCCTTGTTTAAAGGTGCTGACACCGTCATTGAGAAGACCATTCATGTCGTAGCGATCAATTCCCCATTGTTTGCAGGTCGTGATTGCATGCCATTTGAGCGCATAGTTGGCGCGTAGCTCCTGGCCGCGCTCATTCATGCCGCCATAGAGCTCAAACGCGGTTTTCTGGCTGACAGCCAACCACACGAAAGCTACAGGGGTATCTGCTTCAAAAGCGGCAAATACCACTGACGAATCGCCCAGCAAGCGGTGGGCGTCGTAGTAGTATTGGTCATCGTGAAGCGCGAACCCGGCTCGTTTTGCAGTCTGCCGGTAGATGGTGAGACACTGGGCAAGTTCATGCTCTGTACGGATACGCCGTAGCGCCAGCCCTTCCCTCTCTGATTTACGAATATACTGGCGAGTTTTTTTGGTCATTGCTTCGAGCAGTGTTGGCTCACCCTTGTTGAGGTCGAGGATCAAGGTGCGCGGGATGAGGATCGTGTGAGCCGAGCGCCTCCACCCCTTGGCTGTGGGGATTGTCTCGTCATCTGGCTCGATACTGAGCGCAGCACCTGGCAAGTGCTGCCTGGCGTAGCGCGCCAGAGCATCGAGCACGTCCTCTTCCCTACCCTCGCACCAGACTGGCCCTCTCGGGACATAGTTGAAGCGCTTGAACGGCCCAGGCAGCGCACGACTGAGCACTTGAGCAGCGCCGACAACAACATCTTCGTCATCGGTAAAGATGATTCGGTGCGCTTTCCAGTTGTGCGCAGCTTTTAGCTCTCCCCACCCCCAGAGCTGGAGTGGGTGACCGTCGAGGTCATGAACAATCTCGTCCCACAGGTCGGCTTCTTCGCACGATTTCCCTACTATCATAAAACTATTATACATTGCACTCGACACAATCACACCCATATGTGCTATACTAAAAATAAGACAAACACGCGAGAAAAATAACAGAGGTAGCATAGAGAGAATGTTTTCACGTGAAAACATTTTTTGCCATGCTTTTTTTCGCGTGAAAAAAATCAATCTACTGCACAGAGGGACTATCGCATGAATCTACCCAAAGCCTACACGCCAAACGACTACGAGCCAACTATCTATGCGATGTGGGAGCGATCAGGAGTGTTCAATCCAAAAGGCGAGGGGACGCCCTACACTATCGTCATGCCACCGCCAAATGCAAACGGAAATTTGCATGTCGGCCATGCGCTGGGTTCAGCGCTACAAGATATACTGGTGCGCTACCACCGTATGAAAGGCTACGATGCCGTCTATATTCCCGGTGCGGACCATGCGGGCTTCGAGACGTGGGTTGTCTATGAGAAAGAACTCGAAAAACAGGGGAAGACTCGTTTTGACTATACGCGCGAACAACTCTACAGCCAGGTGTGGGATTTTGTCGACCAGCAGCGGGGCAATATGGAACTCCAGCTCAGGGCTGCTGGTGTCGGGGCGAGCTGGGACAATCTTGTGTTTACGCTCGACAAAAAAGTCGTCGATACTGTCTACGGTACATTTCGTAAGCTATGGGATGACAAGCTCATTTACAGAGGCAAAAAGCTCGTTAACTACTGCGTCAAGCACCAGACAAGTTTTTCTGATATTGAGGTAGTTCACAAAAACGAAAAAAGCAAACTTTGGAAGATTGCTTACCCGACACTCGATAAGGTAGGGGAGATCGTGGTGGCTACTACTCGTCCAGAGACGATGCTAGGAGACGTGGCGGTAGCGGTGAATCCCAATGACGAGCGCTACAAACATCTCATCGGTACGCGAGTACAGCTGCCATTGACCGATAGAGAAATCCCTATTATCGCCGATGACTATGTCGACATGGCGTACGGTACAGGGGCGGTCAAGATTACCCCAGCGCATGATCCCAATGACTTTGAGATAGGGGAGCGTCACAATCTTGAGCGCATCACAGTGATCGATTTTGAGGGCAAGATGGTAAACGTACCGCAGCAATTTGCGGGCTTGACGATTGAGGAAGCACGCAAAAAAGTGCTCGTAGCGCTGGAGTTAGGCGAATATCGACGAGGCGATACGGAAGTGGAGAGAGCTGTCGGCCACTGCTACAAGTGTGGGACGATCATCGAGCCGCTCGTCAAAGACCAGTGGTTTGTCAAGACAACGCCGCTTGCGGAGAGGGCAATTGCGGTATTGAGAGACGGCGGTATCACTTTTACGCCTTCCAACAAAGCCGAAATCCTCGCACAATACCTCGAGAATCTTCGTGATTGGAACATCAGTCGCCAGATCCCCTGGGGGATTCCGATTCCGATGTTTCAGAACGTGGATAACCCCGATGATTGGATTGTCGACGAACGCGTAGACCAGAAAGAAATCATTGTAAATAACACAACATATCGTCGCGAAGAAGATACGCTTGATACGTGGTTTAGTAGTGGCCAATGGCCGTTTATCACGACTGATTTTCTCGTTGACGGTGCGCTCAAGTCTCATTATCCAACAGATGTCATGGAGACGGCAGGCGATATTTTGTATGCGTGGGTTGCGCGCATGATTATGCTTGGGCTGTATGTCACAGACAAGGTGCCGTTTCGTCACGTCTACCTCCATGGGCTGGTTCTCGACGAGCACGGTGCAAAAATGAGCAAAAGCAAGGGAAATGTCATCAACCCAATGGATGCGATTGCAACCTACGGCTCTGACGCCCTGCGTATGGGCATCGTTGCTAGTCGTAGTGCTGGGCAAAACCAAGCGTTCAGTACGAGCAAAGTCGTGGCTGGGCGGAATTTTTGCAACAAGTTGTGGAATGTGGCACGCTATATCCAGTCAACGATAGGTGAAGTAGCGTCCAATCTCAACCCAGAGCCCAAGTCTCTCGCTGACCATTGGATTATCGATAGACTCAACCAAGCGACCACACGACTCGACGAACAGCTGCAAGCCTATAAGTTTGCTGAGGCGGCTGAGACGATCTATCACGCGGTGTGGGACGATGTGGCCGACTGGTATGTCGAGGTCAGTAAGATCGAGCAGCACACAGACATGAGTGCCTATGTGCTCGATACAGTTTTGCGCCTCGCGCACCCATTTGCACCATTTGTGACAGAGACAATCTGGCAGTCACTCAGCTGGCGTGACAATCTACTGGCAGGGGAGTCGTGGCCTACTGAAGTGCCCTGCAACCAGATCGCTGCCGCGCAGTTTGATCGCCTCAGAGAGCTGGTGGTCGAGGCACGCTACGTGGTAGCTAGTCTTCCGGGCAACGACACGTACGTGCTGCTCTATGGAGACGACTCGTTGATCGCCGACAACGCTGCGCTGATACAGAAACTTGCCAAACTAAAGGGTATCGAGCACACCGATCAGGCACGCGGGCTGCGCCTTGCGGCCAGTGGTCGAGACGCCTGGCTCGAGATCAGCAGCGAGACGCTGTACGAGCACCAGACCAATCTCGAACGTCGGCTCGCAGAAGCTAGGCAAGAAGTCGCCACGCTCGAGGGCAGGCTCGCTAACGAACAGTACATCGCCAAAGCACCAGCGGCATTGGTTGAGGAGTCGCGTCAGCAACTCACAGAGCGCCAGCAACTGGTGGAACGCCTGGTGCAAGAGCTGACTGTGATTGACAGCACGACGTCGCTCTAGGGGTATTAGTCAACGAGCAAGGGCAGGTTAGTGTTGTCAAACGCATGTCGTCCACCGGTCTCTAAGATGCGTAGGATTTGTTTGTGGTGAGAATCACGGCGTGGCGCCATGCTCGGCGACTGGTACTGGAACCCCGAAAAGAGTGATTTGCCAGTGTTGTGGTCGGGGTGCGTGTGTGCGTCGGTGTCGACGAAATCTTTGAATCGCAGGTAGGTTGTCGCCGACAGACTAACCTGATGTGCACCAGGATTGATGGCGGTCAATGTGGCGCGATCAACACGTCCGTCGTGCATAAACACACCGCACGCCGTCACCAGGCTGATCGCTGTCATACATGATTGAAAAAGTGTTGATAACATAAATTATTTTTGTTTTTAATGGAGTACGCTACTTAATCTAGCATAAACTTTATGAAAAGTCAATACAGTGTCAGAATATGTGGTCGACCCACTAAACATATAGCACACTTGTGTCTAGTGTAGCACTCTCGTAGC
>CAZRRY010000017.1:0-23092 GCA_964602775.1 uncultured Candidatus Saccharibacteria bacterium
TTCTAAGTTCTAAGTTCTAAGTTCTAAGTTCTAAGTTCTAAGTTCTAAGTTCTAATGATATTGTGTTTCATTCTGGAATCTAGCATCTAGAATCTATTCCTGCGTCTTCCCATACTGATATTCCTTTCCTCTATCACGTAACCAATAGCATCTTCCACCCTCTAGATGCTATAATAAAAAGCAATGAAAACGCGCGTCACCGACCTATGGCGTTATCGATGGCGATATCTTATCGGTTATACCGGCATTATTGTTGCAATTAGTGCCGTGATTGTTATTGCCAGTCTCTATGTACCAGGGAGTTTGCGAGGTGCCGAAATGTCAACCGCGATTGCGAGCGGCAAATTGTCGATGCAGTCAATTTCGCCGCAGATGGTCGTCGATCTGCCGTACCATATCTTACAACGCGTGTCATTTATGCTTTTTGGTGTCACGACACTCAGTATCAAGTTGCCTTCGATTGTGCTCGGAGCGCTGAGCGCTGTCGGTATATTCCTGCTCGTACGGACGTGGTTTCGGCGCAATGTGGCGGTGCTGACGGCGATTCTCGCCACCACCTGCACGCAGTTTCTGTTCCTCGTCCAAGACGGCACACCGGCAATTATGTTTAGTTTTTTGACGATCTGGACGCTATTTGCCGCGACCTATGTCACCCGCAAGAAGCTGTTTAGCACGCTCTGGAAAGTGCTGACAGGGGTACTAATGGCAACTGCACTCTATACGCCACTCGGCATCTACCTGGTATTGGCTATTTTGACGACGACGTTTTTTCACCCACACATCCGCTATGTTATCACCCATTTTGCCAGGCCGCGGCTGATTATCGCATTGGTGCTCGGGCTAATGTCGATTGTGCCGCTGGTGTACGCGTCGGTGCTTGATTATCATGTCATCTTGGCGCTTCTTGGAGCTCCCGATGGCAATATAGACCTACGTGCCAATATCTCCTCGGTGGCACACAGTTTGTTTGGGTTTGCATCGCCTGCCGACGGGTATTTGCTTCGCCCCGTGTACTCACTAGGCCTAATGCTGCTAATGGTTATCGGAGTCTACAAACTCGTCACCTACAAACACACTGCGCGCAGCTACATCACACTGACGCTTGGTATCCTCATGGTGCCTCTCGTGATTCTCGACCCGACACATGTGGGCGCGCTCTATCCGCTTGCGGTTCTCATGATCGCGCTTGGTCTGGCAACACTCATCACAGACTGGTACAAACTCTTTCCTCGCAACCCCTATGCGCGCGTCGGTGGACTGATTCCGCTCGGCATCATGGTGTTTAGCATTGTGGTCTCAGGTGTGCTGCGCTATATGAACAACTACGAATACAACCCTGGTGTGCTCAAAGATTATTCTTCTGACCTGCAGCTGGTCCAAGACCAACTGCGATATCAGCGAGCAACCAAGCAGCAGCCAGCTTTGGTTGTCACCAGTACTACCGAAAAGCCGTTTTTTGATCTTGTGGCACACTACGATACTCGGTTTGCTGCCTCACTCGACACTACCGAAAGCCCTTCACGTGTCACCATTATGACCCATGACGCCTACCATGCTGCCAAGCCAGCCGCCGCTCCGACACTTATTGTGACATCACGCTTTGCCAACAGTGCTGACCGACTCTATCTCTACGTGAAATAAATTACTTCTCCCGGTGCGCTCACCGTGTATAGTAGCGTATAATACATGTAGGTATTGAAAGAATAAGGAGTGTTACAACCATGGCATTTGACCAAATGAAAATGTTAAATGATTTGCGTAAAGCGCAAAAAGCTCTCGCCAACGAGATTGTCGAAGTTGAAGCTGGTGATGGCGCAGTCGTCGTGCAAATCACGGGCGAACTAAAGGTAAAATCAATCAAAATCGATCCTTCAATGGTCGACCTCGATGATATTCATGAACTCGAACACTGGCTCGAAATCGCTATCCGAGATGGTATGGCAAAGGCCCAGGAAATTGCCGCTGAGAAGATGAAGCCGCTGATGGGAGGTTTAGGAAATTTAGGGTTGTAAATTTCTTAAACAGTTTTCAATTTACAATTATCAGTTTTCAATGAATTAGCAGTTTACAGTTTACAATGAGTGAGAAATACCAACTTGGAGAGCGCACTCTGACATTTAGCGTGTCGATTATTCGTCACTGCTTTCGTTACAAACAGAAGTCGCTACAATCTGTGATCGATCAAGTCATCCGCTCTGCAACAAGCATTGGAGCAAACTACGCCGAAGCCAATAATGCTGCGTCAAAAACTGACTTTAAGAACAAAATCTTCATTGCCAAAAAAGAGGCGGCGGAAACGAAATACTGGCTTACGATCCTACAGAGGCTAGGGGATGACTCAGTAGAGCTACAAAAGCTTTTGCAAGAATCTCAAGAGATCCTTATGATATTACAAAAAATTATAAACACTATGAGAGGTGAGTCTCGATGAAAACTGTAAACTGTAAACTTATTGTGAACTGTGAACTGAAAACTGAAAACAGGACTGCAAATGTCTGATCTGCTACCAAAAGCCTTGACTGCGGTCATCGACGAACTCGGCCGCCTCCCCGGTGTAGGCGCTCGCACCGCTGAGCGATATGCGTATTTTCTCCTGCGCGCCGACACACGGCAAGCCGATTCACTGGCAAAAACTATCTCTCAGCTCCATAGCAGTGTCAAAACCTGCCCGATTACCTATGCACTCATCAACGCCGATGAAGAGGTCTCGCCACTCTACGAAAACCGCGATCGCGACAAGCAGCTCGTGGCCGTGGTAGAAGAGCCGCTCGATATCGTCGCGCTTGAGCGCACGGGGCAGTTCAAAGGCACCTACCATGTGCTTGGCGGTGCAATCAGCCCACTCGACGGTATCGGGCCAGAACAACTGCACATACCCGAGTTACTCAAACGTCTCAAAGATGACGCTGTCAAAGAAGTAATTATTGCCACAAACGCAAGCGTAGAAGGCGAGTCGACGGCACTTTTTTTGCAGCGGCAGGTTCAAGAAGCCAAAATCGACACAAAGCTCAGTCGCCTCGCACGAGGCATTCCTGTCGGTGTCGACCTCGAATACGCCGACCAAATCACCCTCGGCCATGCACTCGAAGGCCGCCGAAGGTTATAAGTCTCTTTAGTTAACTGCCTTTGACGAGAATCGTAATTACAAATCCAACAAACACCAGAAGCTCAAACACGCCCAAGATCAGGCCGGTCATGGCATGACCTTTTGCACCTGGGGTGGGAGCTTGTTGGTATTTTTTGAAGCCCATAATGCCTAGAACTATTGCCACGATACTGAGCGGCAATCCCAGCACTGGAATCAAGCCAAAGACGCCGAAATAGTACGCCATCAGTGCAGGTTTATTTTTTGTCGGGACAAATGTTTGCAGTGAATCCTCAGCGGGGGATTGTTGTATTGGTGAAGGTTGTTGATCCATAGCATCACTATAGCAAGCAACATGATAAAATAATAGCAATGACCTCTAGTGATTCCTGTCTCAAGATCGAACCATCCGGTGCCGAGCGGTTGCAGCAGTTTATCAATCAATTCTCACTAATCGAGCGCCGCCACTATATTCCACCCACAGATCGAAAAGAAGACGATGCCTCCCACACAATTTCTGTGACGCTGCTCGCCTGGTACTATTTATGAAAAACTTAGTCTCAATGAGACGCTTGACCTCGGCAAGGTTCTTCGTTATGCAACTGTGCATGACCTCGTAGAAGCATACGCTGGAGACGTACCTACTCATGCGTCAGCAGCGGCTCGACAGCAAAAAGTGATTGACGAAGAGAACGCGATGAAACGAATTAACTCTGAGTTTGGCCATGACTTTCCTGGCATGACGACAGCTATTGTGGATTACGAAAAGAAAGCCGACGAAGAGGCTCGCTTTGTGTGGATTGTCGACAAGATTCAGTCGTATGCCCAAGGCTATATCGATAATTGGCGACCCTATCACGAGCTTCCAGTGACGATCGACATGTTTCAGGAGACGCTTGCAGTCCAACGAACGAAGTGCCCAGAAGTATTGCTGCCGTTTTTTGATGAAATGATGCGCGTGTACGTGCCTGATTTTATTGAGCGATACCCCAAGTAGCCGGTCTGCTCTGGTATAATGACTAGGTAATGTTTGACACAGTCATACCAAAAATCTCAGAAGCTCAGCATATTGTCGTAATTCAGGGAGAAAACCCAGATGGCGATTCGCTGGGTAGTTCACTCGCACTCGAGGAGCTGCTGAGCGAGCAAGGCAAAACAGTGACCATGTACTGCGCAATCGATATGCCAAAATACCTGCGCTATGTCACTGGCTGGGACAGGGTAGTCAATGAATTTCCGTTTGACGCCGATCTCGCTATCATCGTCGATACCGCTGCCGAAGCCCTGATCGAAAAAGCACTCGTCACTCCAGGCGTGCGTCATTTTCTTGAGTCGCATACAGTCGTAGTACTCGATCACCATGGCGAAGAAGACGCCGAAACCGCCCAAAACGACCTGAGCTTTGCCCATGAATTTGTCATGAGCGGCACTGCAGCGGCGACCGGTGAGGTTGTGTTTGAGCTTGCAAAGACAGCGGGCTGGACTATTACACCCGAAGCGGCTCGCTGTTTGTATATCTCTATCGCATCTGATACGCTGGGGCTCACCACAGAGGCCACTACTGCCACGACCTTCCAAACGGTAGCCGACCTGGTGCAGCTTGGTGCCGTGCCCTATGAAATCGAAACCCTGCGCCGGGAGTATATGCGTAAACCCGCCGATATTTTGTCCTACAAAGGCGAACTGATTGGTCGTATCGAATACCTGCTCGACGGCAAACTCGCTATTGTCCATATCCCTTGGGAAGATATTCAGCAATACTCCGACCGCTACAATCCAAGCGTGCTGGTACTCGACGAGATGCGCCTGGTCGATGGTGTTGAGGTAGCGTGCGCTATCAAGACCTACCCAGACGGCAAGCTCACTGGCAAACTACGCTGTAACACTCCTGTGGCGGCCGATATTGCCGGCTTTTTTGGTGGTGGTGGACACAGTTATGCAGCTGGGTTCAAGATCTTTGAAAGCTACGACAGCACTATCTCGGAGCTCGTCAGCGCAACAGATAAAGCCCTGAAGGAATTTCATGCCGTTAAAACTGTATAACACTGCGACAAAATCGCTTGAGGAATTCAAGCCCCTCGACGAAAAAAGAGTCACGCTGTATACCTGTGGCCCAACCGTCTACGACTACCCGCATGTCGGCAACTGGACATCATTTATTTATTGGGATACGCTCGTACGCGCGTTGCTCGCAGCCGGCTACCGTGTCGAACGCGTCATGAATATCACCGACGTTGGACACTTGGTGAGTGATGCTGATGAGGGCGAGGACAAGCTCGAAAAGGGCGCCCGTAGGGAAGGCAAAACTGCCTGGGAAATTGCGGAATTTTATGCCGAAGATTTCGTGGCTGGTATGGAAAAACTCGGGCTCTTGCCGCCAGAGCACCTTATCAAAGCAACTGATTTTATCCCTCAGCAGCTCGATCTGGTACGGATCCTCAAAGAAAAAGGCTTTACCTATCAAACAACCGACGGTATTTATTTTGATACTAGCAAGTTCCCGACATATGCCGAGTTTGCCCACCTCGACCTCGAGGCGCAAAAAGCCGGTGCGCGCGTCGAGGCCAATGACCAAAAACGCCAGCCCTGGGACTTCGCCCTCTGGAAATTCACACCTGCCGGTGAAAACCGCGACATGGAATGGGCAACACCTGATGATCTTTTGGAGCTCCCCTCAGTACCCCCGCTTGCGTCGTCACGAGTCGCTCGCGACTCGCACGTAGCAGCGCTAGACCAGGCAGCTGCTCAAACTTCTTCCCCAGAAACGCATGTCTCCGAACTACGCCCGAGAGACCGGGTCAGCGTTTCTGAAGAAGAGTTCTCACAGCTGCCTTCAGACGACGCTTCTCAGAACTCAGAACTCAGAACTCAGAACTCTTTGGAAGTCATGGGTTTTCCCGGCTGGCATCTCGAATGCTCCGCCATGGCCATGAGCGTGCTCGGCCCAACCATCGACATTCATACCGGCGGTATCGACCATATCCCGGTCCATCATACCAATGAAATTGCTCAAAGTGAGGCGGTGAGCGGGCAAAAATTTGCGAACCTGTGGCTGCACAACAACCATCTCAAAATCGATGGCGGCAAAATCAGCAAAAGCCTCGGCAATGGCTACACGCTTGCCGACCTCGAATCAAAAGGGTTTTCTGCTATGGACCTCCGGATGTTTGTGCTACAGGGACAGTTTACGAACGAAGGTAATTTTACGTTCGAAAACCTACAAGCTGCGAAAAATCGGCGTGATAACTGGCTAAACTACGCGGCCCTGCGCCATCAAACCCACGATGCTCTGCGTGACGATTATCGCAAAAACGATGACGCCAAGCGCCCCTCACTCCAAGCAGCAGCTGGCGCGGTTCGTGAAGCGCTGTTTCACAATCTCAACACACCCGAAGCAATGCGCATTGCCGACGAAGCATTTGCCCAGCTCGACCACCAGCCGCTGAACGAAATCCACCGCCATGGCCTCATAGAACTCCTGGAAGCACTCGACGAGCTACTCGGTCTGCAGCTCCTCGCGAGCACGCCAGATATCGACGACGAAACCAAGAAGCTTATCCTCGAGCGACAACGCGCCCGCGATGCCAAAGACTGGCAAACATCCGACGAATTACGAGATAAACTTTTGATGTGTGGTGTCGTTGTCAGAGACACGCCGCACGGGCCTATCTGGAGTTACGCCCAGACTCAAATCAGCCAGGACTAAGCTACTAAGCTTCGTCGCCAGTCAGTTTTTTGACAAGTTTTGCGAGGGGTTTTTCGCTTTGTTCACGTGTTTTGCGAGCGTATTCGAGATATTCTTCTACCAAAATTTTGACACAGCCGGCTATCGGAATCGAAATAATACCTCCGACGATACCAAACACATACAGGCCGACCGTCACAGCGATAAGAATCGCGAGCGGGCTGAGGTCGATACTGCGCGACTGCACCGTCGGTGAGATAACGTTGTTTTCGACTTGTTGGTAAATGAGGAAGTAGACGGCAAATGCGATTGCACCTGGCACGTTGTTGAGCGCCAGTAGTATGGTCACCAACACACCGGCGATCGTCGCACCAAACATCGGTATGAGCGAAAGCGTAAAGCACGTCGCAATCGCCACCATCGCAAGACTCGCAGGAATATTCGGGAAAATTAGGCTTATCAAAAAGACCGCGACACCGGCACAGAGACCATCGATCGCCGAAATCGTAATCTGTCCAGTGACATAGTTTGACACCACTGAGTGCATGCGACCAATGAGTCGCATGTGGGCATCGCGACGATCAATGTCTCGGTAGAGACTTGAGAGTCGCCTCATCCAGGTTGGTCCTTCGACCAGCATAAGAAATGTCAGCACGAGCATCAGCGTACCCGAAAGCATCGTCGAAAAGACCGAACCAACACCACTCAAGAAGTTTTTGCCAAACCCAGTCGCCCAGCGTCCAGCATCGGCCTGAACCGACTGGATTGCTTGATCGATCTGTGGCTGGAGATGGTATTTATTAATCAAGTTGCCGAGGCCCTTCCACTGCTCAGAAACCGAACGAACTGTTTCGGGAGCATGCTCGAGCACCTTGGCTGTTTGTTGGATGATTGGTGGCACGACCAAAAACAGTACACTTGCCAGTACACCGACCACGACGATGAAAGCGAGTGCCGTACTGAGTACTCGACTTTTGCCAGGAAGATACCGCGCCAGCTTGCTGACAGGACCGTTGAGTGCAAGCGCCAAGAAAAACGCGACGCCGATAATAATCAATGCCGTCCGCGCGCTATAGAGCGCCAAAATCGCAAACCCAAACCCAATGACTACCAACCAAAAGCGGACAAATGTACTTGTGTCAATCTCAATACGTACTTTCATAGCTTTTAGTATACTACTTATATCGAAGAAAACCTACGCTACTGAGAACCAAGAACGGTGATGAGCGCCAGCAAAACGAGCAGCGTGCCAGCGAGGGCCGATACCGCAAGTGTCATACGGTTTGGGTAGTAATCGACCTTTTTGGGGCCGCTCGCTTTCGGAGACTTGCGCACACGCGCAGTGACCGAAGGCTTTTTTACTGCTGGTTTTTTCTTGGTTTTTGTCGCTTTGGTTACCATGAGGCTAGTGTAGCCCAAAAAACAACTATTTGCAAACCGCTAACGCTTCAACCGCTGAAATTTGCTATAATACTGCTAATGCTTGCCTACACCCAATCAGTCAAAGAGCTGTATGAACAGCTACAAACGTCGAGTCGTGGCCTGACGAAGCACGAAGCCGAGCAGCGCCTGGCGCAGTTTGGCCCAAACATCATCACTGTCGTCACCGAACCGCTATGGAAAAAACTGATTGAACCGTTTCGGTCGGTGTTTGTCGCCATCCTTTTTTTTGCGGCATTTATCAGCCTGCTTCACCAGGCGATTATCGATGCGGTCATTATTCTTGTCATCATTGCAGTCAGTGCGCTGATTTACTATGTGCAGCGATTTTCGTCTGAACGGATCTTGCGCTCACTCCAGAAGTACACACCGCTCGTCGTACAGGTGCGTCGAGGTGGGGTTGTTCACGCGGTTGACGCTCGCTATCTCGTACCAGGCGATATCGTCTTGCTCGAAGAAGGCGATAAAGTGCCAGCAGACGCACGCGTCATCGATACGGTGTCGCTGCGCGTTGATGAGTCGCAATTGACGGGTGAATCGCTGCCAATCAGCAAACTTTCTTCCAGCCTGCAGGGCACAAAAGAAGTTTATGAACAGACCAACATGGTGTTTCAAGGATCATTTGTTGTCGGAGGGAGTGGGGAAGTACTTGTCGTTGCAACTGGTAGTCAGACAGAATTCGGCAGGATCGCTCGGCTATCGAGTGAGCCAAAATCCGTCAGCCCGGTCCAACAAAAAATCGATCGTCTCGTCACGCAAATTGTCGCAGGCACGGGTGCGATTGCACTTGTGGCATTTGGCTTGGCGCTGTTTCGCGGTATGGATGCGGCTGACGCGCTTCAGTCGGTGATTGCACTGAGTGTCAGCGCAGTTCCCGAAGGCCTCCCTGTAGCGATTTCGATAGTACTTGTCCTAGGTATGCGGCGCATGGCCGCCAGAAAAGCACTGGTGCGCACTATGAGCGCCATCGAATCGATTGGTACTGTCACGACAATTGCTACTGATAAAACCGGTACGCTCACCAAAAACGAGCTCGCCATACAGGAGCTATGGCACCCTGAGGGCGACACAAAAACAGCCCTCACTACGCTCAGCCGCACACAGCTACCGAGACGTGATAGTTCGCGCTCCTATGACCCGCTCGATATCGCAATAGGCAACTACCTGTCAAAAGTGAAATTCAAGCAAACTGCTGATCCGTTTCGGGCATTTGAGTTTGAACATTCTCTTGCTATGAGCGGCACGCTATCTCACCATGGCCGTAACTATCTGGTATCTCTCAAAGGTGCACCCGAAAAAATCATTAGCTCTAGCGACCTCACCGACAACGAGCGCGAGCATGCCATGTTGCAACTCCACGCGCTAACCGGTAAAGGCTACCGCGTGATCGCTCTTGCGCACCTCCAGCTCACTGCGCCTGTCGACAGCCTCAGCAAGCTACCAGCTCGCAAGGCATTTGTTTTTGATGGGTTTGTTGCGGTTTCAGACCAGCTACGTCATGAGGCACGGAGCGCAGTCGCTGCCGCACAACGCGCCGGCATCACGGTGCGCATGGTGACGGGCGATCATTTTGAGACGGCTTACCATATTGGCGTGCAGCTAGGGCTTGTTAGTAGCAGAGATCAAGTATTTGACTGTCGTCGCATGACACATATGTCAGATAAACAGCTGGTATCGCAGCTCGAAGCAGTTCGCGTGTTTTCGCGCGTGCTACCCGAGTACAAGCACCGCCTGCTCTCGATTCTCAAGCAACACAATATCACTGCCATGACGGGCGACGGCGTCAACGATGTACCGGCGCTCACCAATGCACATATCGGGATTGCAATGGGGGCGGGTTCGCCGATCGCCAAAGACGCTGGAGATATCATTTTGCTCGACAACAATTTCCGCTCAATTATCACAGCGATCCACGAAGGACGGACAGTGTTTGCCAACATCAAACGTATGGTCGTCTACCTTCTGTCGACAAATCTTGGTGAAGTCGTGGTGTTTGTTGGGTCGCTTATCATCGGGCTACCGCTGCCGCTCACGCCGGTGCAAATTTTGTGGGTCAATCTTGTGACTGATACCACCATGGTGATTCCACTCGGACTTGAGCCGGGTGAGCGCCGTAATATGCGTCGACCACCATACTCTTCCTCAGCGCCGCTTCTTAGTCGATTTATGGTATCGCGTATTATTCTTGCGGCCGCAGCAATCGGCATAGGCACCCTAGCCCTCTATGCAGCATTTGATCGACTCTACGGCCATGACTACGCGCGGACTGCGGCGTTTTGTGGATTGGTCGCCATGCAATGGGCAAGTGCGTTTGCGGCGCGGAGTGACTACGAACCATTGTGGCGTCGCATCGTCAAGCCAAACCCAGCGTTTTATGTCGGGCTGGTTATCTCGGTATTGTTGCAATTTGCAACGCTCTACGGACCGCTCGGTAGGCTCCTCCACGTCACGCCACTGCACGCGCAGGATCTTGCATTTGTTACGAGTATTTCATTTGCTATTCCGGTCATTGCGATCGAGTTTCACAAATGGGTCGGCCGCAAGTATTTTGCCAAAGGCAGCGCCAATCTCGACGCATCTCAGCGCTAAACTGCATCGGTCTTCGTGCGGTGTGTCCTCTGATAGGCTTCGAGAAGCGCGATATCCGACAAGTCTTTTTTGCGGGCCAGTCTGCGTTTGGACTCAATCAGCTGCTCAATCGACATCATCGGTATGCCATCGACGAGAAACGCACGTTTGCGAAGTGAGCGAATATTTGCGCCCATCCAGCTATGCATGAGATTGTAGCCGTTGTGTGAAAGAATCTTTTTGCCGTTGTCTTGGTTATATTCTTGCCAGTGGTGCGTGTCTTTGTATTCGCGGTAGACATCGTCACTCACCACGACATCGACATCCTGCGTGCCACGGAGATGCAGCGCCTCAAGCACACCGCCTCCGATCACAACATAGTCAGACTTTGGCAACCCAAGTCGCTTCATCATGGCGATTGTCGAGTCTTTGTCTTCAGGATGAGATTTAATCGCCGCGGTCAGGGTAGGGAAGATATTATCTTTGCCGACGAGATCGATCACACCATAGTCATCAAACTGCCTCATGAGACTAGGGGAGACATGGGCAAACCCAAGCTTTATCTCATCGCCACTCAGCTGTCGGTAAAGGAGCTTGAGATTTTCGACAGCTGTGTAGTCGATTGTGTCAATCGCACCAGCATCCACCACCACGTATCTGACAGGCTGTTTGGCGTGGTCAATAGCGCGCTTGATTCGTGCGATAAAATAACTGATATTTTCAAAAAACAGCGCGCCATCAAACCGATATACGAGCATTCCCTCTAGGTCCGGCTTACTCTCGCTCATGTCCAGCCGCTCAGCTGCCCACTCCGAGAGCTCTCCGTCTCGCAGCAGCACGGCATCTGTCGGACGATATTGACGACTGAGACGCTCCATGAGCGAGGCTACTACCGCGATCAATACACCCTGTCGCACACCAAACAGTGCCGTGCCAACAAGCGCGATCATAGCAATCGCAAACTCCATACGGTGATTTTGCCAGAGGTACATAAACTCGCGGACACGAATCAAACGCATCCCGATCATAAACACAATTGCGGCCAAGGCGGCAGCTGGCATATACCGAAACAGCTCGCCTCCAAACAGCAGGACAATGCCGATCAGCAGCCCCATAATGCAGTTGACGAGCTGCGACCGGCCGCCCGCTATGTCAGCAGCCAGCGTGCGCGGCGGGCTGCCGTTTACCGCAAAGCCACGCGTCAATGCAGAGACTGTATTGGCCACACCGAGAGCCACAAGGTCTTGGTTGAGGCGAACTTTTTCGTCGTGTTCTCCTGCATGGCTACGTATGACGGCCGAACTCTGCGCGAGTACGACGATGGCAATCGACAATGCCGCGGGTATCAAAGTGATGACATCGCCCAGCGTCATGGCAGGCAAGGTGAGTTGAGGCAACCCATGCGGCAACGCTCCTACGAGCGTGACGCCAAAATCGCTGACATGAAACGCCACCGCAAACAATATCGCCGCCACAAGCCCGAGCAGTTCGCCGGGTACTTTGGTGTTGCGCGTCACAACTATCATACCTACCACCAGCACCGAGATCGTCATCGCCATGCCGTTGATCGATCCAAGGTGCGTAGCGAGCGTCGAAAGATGCTGCAAAAGACTGCCGCTCGTCGCCACACCGAGCATTTCTGGCAACTTATGGACCATCAGCTGTATACCTACGCCCGCCAAAAACCCGATCAGTACAGGCCGAGAGATAAGATCGGCCAAAAAGCCTAGCTTAAAAAATCCCATCAGAAGCAGCACAAGCCCAGTCAATACCCCAAGCAGCCCAATCGCATGAGCATACTCGGGCGAACCAGCCTGCGCCACAAGTAGCGCGCCAGAAGCGACCAGGGCGGCTGTGGCAGAATCGGCGCCAATCACCAAACGCTTGGTATGCGCCAGCACGCCAAACACAATTGGCGCAAACAATGCGCTATAAAGCCCCGTCACCGGAGGTAATCCGACAATCACCGCAAAACCCAGTGACTCAGGGATAGCAATCGCCGTCACAACCAGCGCAGCGACGAGATCGGATTTCAGGTATTTCTTTTTGTAGCCGGCAAAACCCCAGCGAAACAGCTTGTGCATAGTCCCAGCGTACCTTTAAGCGTAACCTCTGTCAAATTTCTCAGTCCAGGTCTTTTTCGCCCGTGCGTATATAGTGAAGCACACGCTCGGCAGTAATTGGCTTATAGGGATCAAAGTTACCGTGGGCATCTGTATTGAGTAGCCTCACAAATCTATTTGCATCGTCGCCGATTGTGACAAGAGGTGGCTCTTTTTCACCATTCTCCCTCATCTGAGGGAACCCTGCGGCTGCCAAGAGGCCGTTGCAGAGACACATTCTGTTTTCTAGCAGGAGCTCGGCTGCTCGTCGTTTTGGCTGGCCGGGGGCAAGGTCGAGCGCACCAGCTTTTCTCAAATAATCGTCTGCTGGTTCAGCAGGACATCGATAGTCAATAGCCGGCTTGCCACGGCGTATCGTATTGTATGCCGACCTCAAATGACCGACATCACATACTCTTTTGCGCGAGGCATATACATCAGGGTCGCTCAGTGTGTCGGGTACTACTGCGACTTTAAAAGGCATGCCTGAGGGTGACGCCCTCATGTCTGTACGCACCGAAAGTCCATCTTCGTTTGCGATCTGAGCGAGGATTTGTTTTTTGAGTTCTGGATCCCAGCCGGACTCTTGAGCAAGTGCAAACGCTGTGCCAACTTGTACACCTCGTGCACCAGACATGAGTGCATCAACATAGTCATCGTAAGTCCCGCGCTGACCTGCCAGCCAAAAGGTCAGACTGAGTTCGATCAGCTTGCTGAGATCCGCTACATCACGCTCCGTGTAGATAGGCTCTCCATTTGGTCCCTTGGCACTGCTTTTTGGAGGTGCATTGTGGCCCCCAGCCGTTGGTGCCTCCACTACGTAGCCGTCTGGTGCAAAGTCTCGTCGACTTAGTTCAATTGCGAGATCATGATGCGCGACGACTGCGAGGAATGCCGGATGGCTCATAAGTCTCATGTCGGGGTCGTAACGCGCCAGGTCAAGCGCAATATCCGTCGTTGCTGGTCCTGCTCCTTGGACGTGCACATGATGCGTCACCGGGTCGCCATTGAAGTGCTTAATCTTATGCAGCAGCTCTGGAATCTGATCTGGCACGCCTGCCCCCATAACAACCGTATCTACCCCAGCCATCATCGCACCCGCAATTGCATGCATATTTGGCCGATCAAGTTTCGTAAGCAGATTCAGACCAATCACACCTTGTTCGCCAGCGCGCAGTTTTGCCAGGTACGCTTCGACATACGCACCCAACACGGTCATGTCCGCTGTAATACTTTCTTGTTTTGTGTTGTGGTTAAACATCGGCACGAGCCGATATGACTCACCATCTCCCAGACCACCTTCCCGAAAAAACATATCTACGGCCAGTGTTGCGATGCGTTGATTGGGAAATGTCTCAAGTGCACGCCGCATCTCACCGCTCGGGTCACCGCGCTGCAAACGACGCGCCAACACATCACCAATTGCTGTGCCAGAGACGACACCGATTGCTGTCCGCCCCGTCGCACCGGCGAGACGGTAGTCAGATACCGCAACACCCATTCCGCCTTGGATAATATCCCAGTTTGGTCTCTCAAATCGATTTGTCATACCGTCCCTCCAGCAACTATCTGTCAATATAGCCTATTGTACTCTACATTTCAGGCAGTAGCCTATATCCTACGGCGAACATACCATGCGTGCAAAAGCTCAACCAGCACAAAACTAATCACCATGAGCAGGAGCCACGAGCCAAATTTCGACACACCAACCATTTGCCAGCCATTGTGTTGAGTAGGGTAGAGCCAGACATTGGTATAGGTCGCGACATTTTCTGCCAACCAAATCACCGCTGCGACAAGCCCAAACCCGACGAGCAGCGGCATCGAATGCTCGCGTGTGATCAGTCGAAAGTGGACCCTCGTGCGCCAAAATATGACCGCGAGTGCCAAAAACAGTAATACTCTGATATCTGGGACATAGTGATGCGTATAGAAATTGGCATAAATCGCAGCGATGAGAATCAGTGTCCAGCGCCGGCGTGGATAGTGCGTAAATCGCAGCGAAAGCACTCGCCAAGCACGGGCGATATAACTCCCGACCGCCGCATACATAAAGCCGCTAAACAGTGGCACGGTCGCTAGTCGAATCACGTTCTCTTCAGGGTACACCCACGATCCTATACCTGCCGACGTCTTAAACAGCTCCATCA
Source organism: uncultured Candidatus Saccharibacteria bacterium (assembly GCA_964602775.1). Taxonomy (GTDB): domain Bacteria; phylum Patescibacteriota; class Saccharimonadia; order Saccharimonadales; family Saccharimonadaceae; genus Saccharimonas. The sequence continues at coordinate 15,031 of CAZRRY010000017.1, forward strand.
TGAGCCCCAGCAGGTGAAAGATCAGGATCGTCAGCACTTCACGCGGCTGCTCGAGCCGAGCTACCAGCATGCCAATCTGAATGACGATCGCCCAGATGAACAGCCAGTCGTATCGAGCGAGCCATGGTAGATCAATATAGTGAGTCACGATAATCCCCAGCAGCAACAGCCCGCCAAAAAGTGCAGCCCAGGCCTGCTTGACCACAAATGCAGCAAAGTAGCCTCCTGGAAGCAATTCAAGTCGTCGCAAAAGCTGCTGTTTGGCTGATATCACTCAGTCTAGTATAGCGCTACTGGAGATCAGAAGGTATCTCTACCGACTAGTCATCGTCGTCAACGTCGAAGTCAAGTAGCGCCAGGCCATAGGCGATACCTACTGCAATCAGCAGGTAGGTCACGATCCGTTCATTGCCCGGCCAAAAGAACTCAGTCAAGCCTGCTGCGATAAGCAACACCAGCCCCGCCCAAATGATAAACGTCCGCAATATATTGCCGGTCTTGCGTACATGTGGTTGTTCGATCACTTTTCGTGCCATGATTCCTCCTTGGTTTGGTGCTCTTAGCATATCAAATCGCCCCAACATAGCAAGAGCGCCGAGGGTATGGTATACTTTTTAGGCAATCTTGAGGTAAACGCAAGATGCAAAATTCTGTAACAGCGAGATTCTAGATGCGAGAATAAGCACCACCCTCCATACTGGGGATTCGCCAAGTGGTAAGGCACCAGGTTCTGGTCCTGGCATTCGGGGGTTCGAATCCCTCATCCCCAGCCAAGTAAAAATGTCGCGGCCCTTGTGGTTGCGGCATTTTTACTTAGTTGAGACAGGGTGATTCGAGCTCACGAATGCCTCAGCTTTGCTGAGTACATTCGGGGTGAGAAATGCCAGTGGCATTTCGCAAGGAAATGTCACAAATGAGCTATGCTCATTTGACTGACTTTCACGCCAGCGGAACGCTGGTCCAATCCTTTATCTCCAGCCAAGATAATATGTCGCAGCCCTCAGTGGTTGCGACATATTATCTTAGTTGCAGGTCGGGATTTGAGCCCCTGAATATGTTTTGCTTTAGCAAAACATTCGGCGGGTTCGGCGAAGCGCAGCGAAGCAAAATTAGCTTGCTTATTTTGCAAGCAAGCGGAGGAGGCTTTAGCCGATATCCCTCATCCCTAACAAGATCGAGATTTCAAAACGCTCAAGAGACTGTTTTCTAGCCAAACCAGTCAGGTGCACTAATACGATATAATGGGAGAGTGAGACTGCTTACTCTAAATGTATGGCAAGGGCGCCTCGAACGAGTGCTCCTGAAGCACATTGAGACGATGAACGTCGATTTTGCGTGCATGCAAGAATCTGTGGACTACGACAGTGTGTCTGGCGGTCTCGTCAGTTCGTATAAAAAATCGGAGAGAGCTTAGAACTTGAGAACCAGTTTTTCTCACCAATCACCTCCACAAAGCTAGGCGAAAAAGACATCACATTCGGCAATGTTATATATTCAAATGTGCCTTTTAGCGAAACAAACACGATATTCACGCGTGGAGAATATAAAGATAATTTCGACTTTGACACTGATGATTATAATATTCGCGCTTTTCAGCATGCCCTCATTGAAGTAGGCGCTAAGAAGTTGCATATACTGAATCGCCACGGACATCACATCGATGCGCACAAACTTGGTGATGACGAGACGATGCGTCAAGTGAAGCAAATTGTTGACTACATTAAAAATCTCGATGGAGCAGTGATGCTATGCGGCGACTTCAACCTATCCCCAGACAGTGCATCAATTAAATGTCTCGACGAAATTCTTGTTAATTTATCAAATACGTTCTCGCTGCAGACAACTCGCTCTCGTTTGACTCACAAGCAAGAAGTCTGCGACTACATCTTTGTCAATTCGCAGATCGATGTAAGAGGCTTCAAAATGGATGAGGCGATCATATCAGATCACAATGCCCTCGTGCTGGACTTTGAAATCAAGTAGCGCCAAGAAGGCTCGGTTTTCACGCAAAGGCTAATCTATCCGCAGCCCACCCCATAGATACACTATGTTATACTACTGACAGCTAGATCATTCTAAGACTTCGGTTTTCTACAAAAACATTCTTATCATCCTTTGGCTTAGTAACTAACCCAGAGGAGAAATATGATTTCATTTATATGGCCACCTGGCGAGCCGATGGTGGCAGGAACGGGCGGTTCCGAGACCTACACGGCCGGACATGTCCGCGAACTACGCCGCCGCGGTATCGATGCCCAGGTGGTGACACTTGGACACGGTACAAAAGACGGTCGACAAGACTTCAAAGATATTCCGTTTGTCGCGCTCCCTGATGAGCAAGCGATTAGCGAGCTAACTGGTGCTGTTGTTTTCGTCAACAAAGCCTACCTCGTACCGACTCGCCGCAAAGCAACAATTATCTTGCACTGCTCGATCCCCAAAGTGTCTGATCGAGCGCGTTATCAGTCGTACGTCGAGGGAAAAACGATCATCGCAACCAGTGTGTATAGCGGGCAACAGTGGGCGCTCTTTCTTGATATACCGTACTCGCGGATTCATATCGTACTGCCATTTGCCGACCCGATCTATGGCAGCGTGACTCGTTCCAAGCCAGCCAAACGCACGCGTATCGTGTTTGCTGGCCGACTTCACCCCGAAAAAGGCATCTACACGATCCTCGAAATGATGCACGCCAAAGATATGCAAACCGGCAACTACCAGGTCAGTATCGTGACGGCAGGACAGCATGTCGAAGTTGGCAGAGAAATCGCCAGGATGCTCCAGGCCTACCCTTATGCCAAGCTACAACCAGCGCAAAAAACAGTCGCGGCGATGGCGCAACTCTTGGCGCACAGTGATATTCTGCTCATGCCGTCGGTATTTGCCGAACCATTTGGCATGCTGTCGATCGAAGCCCAGCACGCGGGGTGTCGAGTGATCGCCAGCAATGTCGGCGGGCTGCCAGAGACAAATTGCGGGCTGCTCACCCTGGTTGATGCACGCAGCCCTCTGGCACTTCACACTGGCATCAAACAAGCTGTGGCGCTCGGGCCAGCCACCAACCAACAGCGCGACGAAGCCACCAAGCGCTTTACACTCGACGATTCTGTCGACAAACTACTGCAAGCTATCTCGTATCGCTAGGCCGAAGGACGCACAGAAGTGTAGAATGCCACCCACTGTTCGATCGACAGCTGCGAGGGCTTAACGCGTGGATCACCACCAACTTTTTTGTAATAGATTGGCTCAGCAAAGCAGCGCTCGACAAATGCGCTATAGCGCTGGCGCTCCGCAGCGTCAAGTAGGTACTGTTCGCGTGGTTTGATCTCGAGCAACACCGTGTCGACCGCTGGCGGTGGGGTGAAGTCGGTTTTTTTGAGTGGTCGCCGGATCCGCGCTACCCACCACGGCGCAATCACCATGCCGAGGGCGCCATGAAAATGATCGCCTGTAGTGATGAGTTTGCGAGCAAATTGCCGCTGCACGATGAGATAGATCGCTCGTGGTGAATGAACCTCAGAGGTGAGTCGGCGCACCACCTGTGAACTAAGCCGAAAGGGAATATTGGCAAACACTTTGTAGGCTTCTGTGGGCAGCTGCACCGCCAACATGTCACCAGAAACAATCTTGACAGCGGCATTATCGCCAAGATTGCGACGCAGCAACGCCAGCGCAGCCGGCTCGTTTTCGATAGCCACTACCTGAGCCACGCGCCGCGCTAGCACCGCCGCAATCGCACCGCTTCCCGCGCCAAGGTCAACCACCGTATCGTTTTTGCGTAGATTACTATGGCCAATTAACTCAGCGATGAACGCTGGGCTCCGTAGAAAATGCTGACCATGAGAAACAACTTGACGCTTCATACCCCTAGTATACCTCAGTTGGGCCTTGCATCACGCCACATGCTATACTAGCACCATGAGAAAAACCACAAGCGGTTTTAGTATAGTCGAGCTGTTGATTGTGATTACAGTAATTGCGATTTTGGCGGGTATCTCGCTCGTCGTCTACAACGGCACCCAGCAGCGGGCTCGCACCAGCCAGACCCTCGCTACAGCCGAGCAATGGGTCAAAGGGCTGATGATCTACAAAGCGCGCAACGGAGGGTTGCCCACCATGAATAGTTGTCTCGGTGCAGGCTATGGCTATAATTCCGACGGACTCGGCGCCTCTGGCACTGGGCAGTGCTACCAAAACACAGCGACCGGCTATACCGTTGATAGTGCGTTTTCGACTGCCATGTCGACCTACATGAGCGGCTCACCGTCGCCCGCTATGGTCAGCGCCGTCAATTCTACCACCTTCTGGTATCGAGGCCTCATGTACTCTGTCTCTGGTGGCGTCGCACAGATCACTTTTGTGCTCGACAAGGGGCAGACTTGCCCCAACTCGCTCGCAGAGTATGACCGCACGCAAACATTTGCCATGGCAGATGGCGATGTGGTCTGCGTCTATGCAATCGGCAGCACAACTTCGTATAACTTCAACTAACCTTACTTGCCGCGGTTCAAAAATCCACCGAGCAGGTCGTCGATCACGCTGCCATCACCGTTTTTGTCAAATAGCGCCGTCGCAATCTGACTGAGCGGACTACCATTGGCCCCTTGCTGTTTGCCGAGCATGTCCGACAGTCCGCCCGCATCCAGCTTGTCGGTCGATTTCTTGCGACCAAGATAGGCCATGACAAGTGGCGCGAGAAATGCTAAGATTTGCGCGACAGTCGCGGCGTCGACCCCTGTTTTCTTGGCGATTGTATCATTGGTCTTCGTTTGATTGCTGCCGAGAATATGCTCCAATATTTTGCCGCCTTCAGCTGGCGCTTGACCACCCGAAAAAAGGCCGCCCAGACTATCGAGCAACGAGCCGCCAGCATGATCTTTGGCAACAGCAGCATCCAACGCTTCTGCCCCCTGGCGATCAGCAGTGTTATTGGCGAGCTGCCCCAAAATCACCGGCAAACCGGCCTGCACAACTTTGTCGACATCCTTCTGGTCGAGCCCTGTGGCTTCGCCAACTTTCGTAGCAAACATATCTTTGGCAGCAGTGCCAATCATTGACGTGAGGTCCATCTCTTCTCCTTTATGAATTATTGTTGTTAGTGACGAATTATTTTTGGCAACGTTTTTGCATGCGCGATCATCGCTCCAAGCTCAGACACCGAGGGCAAACGCCGCACTAGCTTGTGTTCGGTATTGTACGTCGCAAGTTCTGCGTGCAAACGCTCGGGACTACGAAATGCGAGTTTTGGCACAGTGCGCACTCCAGCTCGTACCAGCAACTCAGAAAACTCTTGACCCACCCCTTGCACACGCGCCAGATCTGCTTGGTGCGTCCAATGAGTGATTTGGTCTTCACCCAGTTGGGCCTCGTCTGCGAGCCGCAGTCGCTCAGCCGATGTCGACGCTCGCTCGAGCAGCTGGGCGGTCGTGTGGACACCTGCCGCAGCAAGCTTCTCGGCATACACTGGCCCGATCCCCTCAATTTCCTTGATACTCATACTCATAGTCGGTGTACTACCTCCGTTTGTACGTTGTGTCTACAGTATACCCTTTTTTGCCACAAAACGACTAGCGGATTAGTTGGCGCACGAGTAACTCTAGGTGTATACTAAGCATTAGCATGAACAATCACGAAAAACACTCAATCACACAGTATCTGCGTGCCGTCAATTATTTGACTGCCGCCCAAATATTTCTCGCTGACAATCACCTCATGAAGCGAGCGGTGAAAGCCGACGACGTGAAAAGTCGTCTGCTAGGGCACTGGGGAAGTGGCCCGGGCATCAACTTCGCCTACGCCCACCTCTCACGCTTTGCCAAAAAATACGACCAGGACATGATGTTTGTTCTCGGGCCGGGGCACGGCTTCCCAGCACTCCAGGCCAACCTTTTTCTCGAAGGCACACTGAGTCATTTTGACCCGACTTTGACCATGGATCTTGCGGGCGTCCAGCGCCTCTGCCGACAGTTCAGCTGGCCCTACGGCTACCCGAGTCACTCCAACCCCGAAACACCAGGAGTGATCCTGGAGGGTGGCGAGCTCGGCTATGCGCTCAGCACGAGCTTTGGGGCCGTCATGGACAACCCAAACCTCATGGTTGCGTGCCTTGTCGGCGACGGCGAAGCCGAAACGGGACCAACAGCGGGGGCGTGGCATCTCAACAAGCTCGTCAACCCGCGGACTGATGGTATCGTCTTGCCAATTCTTCATCTCAACGGTTACAAGATCAGCCAGCCAACGATTTTTGGTCGGATGAGCAATTATGAGCTCATGACGCTATTTAGTGGGTACGGCTACGAACCACGTATCGTCGATGCCACACGTAGCGACGTCAACCCACATGACGCAATGGCAGAAGCGCTGGACTGGGCGCATGCCACCATCAAAGAACTCCGTGAATCGACGATTACCGAGTCACCTCGGCTGCCAATGATTATCATGCGTACCCTCAAAGGCTGGACAGGTGTCAAGGAATTGCCAAATGGCGACAAAATCGAAGGCAACTGTCTTGCCCACCAGGTCGTCCTGAGCGAAGCCAAGACAGATCCAGCTCAACTCAAGCTCCTCAACGAGTGGCTCGGGTCCTACAAATTTGAAGAATTATTCACCGAAGCAAACGGATTTGGTAGCTATGTCGAAGATATCATTCCAGAAAACCCCGAAAAGCGCATCGGCATGAGCAAATACGCGCATGGTGGGCCCGCGGTCTACAAGCCACTGGTCCTGCCAAAAATCGAGCAATTTGCCGAAGACGCAACCGTCCCTGGTACAATGGGCTCATCCAGCATGCGCCGCACCGGCCTCTACCTCGAAGAAGTCTTCCGCCTCAATGCCGACAGCAAGAACTTCCGCCTCATGAGTCCCGACGAAACCTACAGCAACAAGCTCGACGATGTATTTAAAGCTGTTCAGCGCAGCTGGCAATGGCCACTGATGGAATGGGACAAAGATTTGAGTCACGACGGTCGTGTCATGGAAATGCTCTCCGAACACAATATGCAGGGCCTCATGCAAGGCTACGTCTTGACTGGCCGCCACGCCATGTTTGCCAGCTACGAGGCATTCCTACAGGTGGTGAGCAGCATGGTTGACCAATACGCCAAATTCCTCACCCAGAGCCGCGGTGTCGAGTGGCGCGGCACAATCCCGAGCATCAACTACATCTTGACCAGTAGTGGGTGGCGCCAAGACCACAACGGTTTCAGCCACCAAAACCCTGGGTTTATCGACGATCTCTTGCGTCGCCAGAGCAATTTCTCAAACGTTTTCTTCCCAGCAGATGGCAACTGTACGCTCGTAGCGCTCGAAAAAATGCTGACTTCTGTCCGTCAAATCAACGCCATTGTCGCCGGCAAAACCGTCGAACCGCGCTGGCTGACGCCGCAGATGGCACGCAAGCAAATCGAGCAAGGCCTCATGGTCTGGGACTTTGCCAGCGATGAGCAGCCCGATATCGTCATGGCTGCCGCCGGCGACTACCCAACCAAAGAGACTATGGCCGCTATTGACATCCTCAAGACGGAGCGTCCAGAGGTCAAGATCCGCTGCGTTAACGTCTCGAGCCTCACCACCATGGGCTTTGGGACACTCAGCAACACTGCTGACCAAAAAATGTTTGATGCGATTTTCACTGACAACAAGCCCGTCATCTTCAACTTCCATGGCTACCCACAGACAGTCAAAAGCGTGCTCTTCAACTACGCAGTCGACAGCACCCGATTTGATGTGCGCGGCTACAAAGAAATCGGCAGCACTACAACACCGTTTGACATGCATGTCCGCAACGAAACCAGCCGCTACGACCTAGCCATCGCTGCATTCTTGCAGCTTGGTCACGACGAGGTGATTCCTTTTGAAGAAGCACAGCACCTGGCCGCCAAATACCGCCAAAAACTCGAAGAAAATACCACATTTATCAAAGCCAACGGTATTGATCTCCCAGAACTTGACGCCTGGGTATGGCCACCAGCCCGCGAGCTTGAGCGCGCCAAAGAAGAAGAGTGGCATGGGCAGACAAATTAAGGCTGCAGGTGGAAGATAGAATATTGAATAGAGAATATGG
>CAZRRY010000018.1:0-19074 GCA_964602775.1 uncultured Candidatus Saccharibacteria bacterium
AGTACAGATCCGGCCGGCAGGTCGGACTTTTTCGTAGAAAATAACCGAAAGGAATCTATATAATGGAAGACTTAAACATTAAACAACTGACCCTCGCTGTGCGCACTATTGCCGAGGAAAAGAACTTGCCGGAAGAGACCGTGCTTGAGGTTATCGAGCAAGCCATCGCCGCGGCATGGCGCCGTGATAACGGTGAGCGTGAGCAAGAGGTGCGGGCTGAGCTAAATGTCAACGACGGCACGGCAAAGGTCTACGTGCAGCGTGAAGTGGTCGAAGACCCGATCAACGATGCGACCGAAATTAGCCTGGCAGATGCTAAAAAAGTCAAAAAAGACGCCAAACTCGAAGATATCATCGAGGAAATGCACGAAGTTACCAGCTTTGGCCGTGTGGCCGCACAGACTGCCAAGCAAGTCGTGCTGCAGCGCCTGCGCGAAGCTGAGCGCGAAGTGGTGCTCGTAGAATTTGAAGACAAAATCGGCACTGTTGTGACTGGTATGGTGCAGCGCGTTGAGCCACGCGTGGTGCGTGTCGAGATCAACAAAGCGGTCGGAATTTTGCCACAGAGCGAGCAGATCCAGGGTGAATTCTATTCTGTTGGGCAGCGTATCAAGGTATTTATCAAGGACATCGAGCGCGATAACCGTGGTCCGCAGTTGATTTTGAGCCGTGGCAACGAAGCGTTTGTCGAGTATCTTTTCCGACAGGAAGTCCCAGAGATGGAAACCGGTGCTGTCGAGATCAAGGGTATCGCCCGCGAGGCGGGTCGCCGCACCAAACTAGCGGTTGCGAGCACGATGCCGGGCGTTGACCCAGTCGGGACATTTGTCGGTGGGCACGGCACGCGTGTCAATGCTGTTATGAATGAAATCGGCGACCAAGAAAAGATCGATATCGTGACCTACGACGAAAATGTTGACACCTACATCCGCAATGCCCTGAGCCCTGCCGAGGTGGTCAAGGTAGAGATTGACAAAGACGCCAAGCGCGCCAAGGTGTTTGTGGCCGAAGATCAGCAATCGATTGCGATCGGTCGCGGCGGCCAAAACGTGCGTCTGGCTAGCAAGCTGACGGGCTATGAGCTCGATATCGAGACGGCTGTCGCCAAAGCTGCTGAGAAGAAGCCGAAGAAGAATATTGAAGAGGGGTTGTTTGCGGCGATTGAGGAGCAAGGGGAAGAGTAGGAATAGATCTTAGATCTTGGAGCTTAGAGAATGCAAATACCCGCTCATCCAGAGCGGGTATTTGCTCAATGGATTAGCACTCCCACTTGACGAGTGCTAATTTTTGCGATAAGATCAGAGGTGAGTGGAACCGTAAGTTCCCGATTTGGAGGGCAATATGATGCCAGAAGATTTTGCAGATTTTATTTCACACTTATCAAACAACGCCAAAATGAGTGTCCAGCACGCCGATGCGATTGCGCGTGGCAACGGCAGTAACTATATCGGCACCGAGCACTTGTTGCTCGGTGTACTTGCGCAGGGTTCGAGCGCTGCTGCCAAACTGCTGGCAGATGCGGGTGTGACGCTCGCTCGTGCTGAGCATGCGCTCGATATCAAGCCAAGCAAAGTCGTGGTCAGCACAGGTGCGGTGGGCCTCAGCGATACGGCGCTATTGACGCTGCGCATGGGCTGGGAAACGGCCAAAGAGTTCAATCACGATCACTTGGGGACCGAGCATATACTCTATAGTCTCCTGCGTCAGCAAACGGCGCGCGCGACCACGCTCCTGAGAGACGAAATGGATGTGAATGTCGATGATGTCATGAGCGAGCTCGAGAACTATTTTGATCGGACGAGAGGCGAGCATGGCGATGTTGCCACCGAACCAAAGACAAGGCCCGTCAAAGGTGGGGCGCTAAGTACATTTGGCGTAGACCTGACGAGCAAAGCCGCAAATGGCGAGCTCGATGTCATGATAGGGCGCGCGAGGGAGACCGAACGGCTGGTGACGGTGCTGAGTCGCCGGACCAAAAACAACCCAGTGTTGATCGGTGAGCCGGGTGTCGGCAAGACGGCTATCGTGGAGGGGCTGGCGCAGCGAATTGTGCACGAGGAAGTGCCTGACCATCTGCTCGACAAACGGGTGATTATGCTCGATATGGCAGCCATGATCGCCGGGACAAAATACCGCGGTGAGTTCGAAGATCGGCTCAAAAAAGTCGTGGGTGAAGTCAAGAAATCCGGCAATATCATCGTGTTTATCGATGAGCTTCATCTCCTGGTCGGTGCTGGTGCCGCCGAAGGCAGTATGGATGCGGCAAATATTTTGAAACCAGCTCTGGCGCGCGGTGAACTGCATATGATCGGTGCGACTACGCTTGACGAATACCGCAAACACATCGAAAAAGATACGGCACTCGAGCGACGTTTCCAGACGATTGTCGTCAAAGAACCAACGCTCAAAGAAACGCTTGGGATTTTGAAAGGACTCAGGGGCTACTATGAAAAGCACCATGGTGTCGCTATGAGTGACGACGTGCTCGAGGCAGCAGTCTATATGAGCGATCGCTACGTGGCGGATCGGTTCATGCCCGACAAAGCGATCGATGTGATTGACGAAGCTGCGGCGCTGGTGCGAGTCAAGCAAGGTCACAAGCCGAGCCGACAGCGCGAACTTCTCAAAGAGCTCAAAAATCTCAACGAGCGCATGGAAGACGCTGTCGCAGCCGAAGATTATGAGCGAGCGGCGCTCTACAAACAGCGCGTCAGTCAGATTCAGGAAAAAATCGACATGGCGCGTGAAGCGCAAGAGCGAAAAAGTGCGATTGCACTGAGCGACGACGATATTTCGCACGCCATTGCCGTCATGACAAATATCCCGGCCGAGAAAGTCAAAACCAATGAGGCAGCACTCCTCAAAACACTCGAAAAACAACTCTCGAAATACCTCATAGGCCAGGAAGAAGCGGTCAGCAAAGTGGCACGGGCGATTCGTCGGAGTCGTAGCGGTGTGGCGAGTGAAAAGCGTCCGATTGGCAGCTTTGTGTTCATGGGTCCGACTGGCGTGGGCAAAACTGAGCTGGCACGTGTGCTGGCGCGAGAAGTGTTTGGCAGTGATGACGCACTGATCAAAATTGACATGAGTGAATTTGCCGAAAAACACACCACGAGCCGCCTGGTCGGCGCGCCAGCTGGCTATGTTGGCTATGAAGATGGCGGGAAGTTGACCGACAAAGTTCGTCGCCAGCCCTACAGTGTAATTTTGTTTGATGAAATTGAAAAAGCCCACCCCGATGTGTTTCAGCTAATGCTCCAGCTGCTCGAAGACGGCACGCTGACCGATGCCAAGGGTCGTGCCGTTAGCTTCCGCAATACGATTATCATCATGACCAGCAACCTGGGGGCCGACAAGATGCTGAAAGAATCGACGCTTGGGTTTGGTGGGATGACGAGCGAGAGTAAACTCGAGGATATTCATGCGCGCAATTCACGAGCGACTCGTGAAGAACTCGAGAAGTTTATGCGACCAGAACTCATTAATCGCTTTGACGGTATCGTGACGTTCCGAGCGCTGACGCGCGATGAGGTCGGCAAGATTTTTGACCTGCTGATCGAAGAGCTACGCCAACGTCTGGTGCGCAAAGGCCTCGGGATTCGCGTTACGCCGGCTGCCAAGCGCTACTTAATCGAAAAAGGCTATAGTATGAAATACGGTGCTCGTCCGCTCAGGCGCGCAATCGAAGACCAGCTCGAGCATGCAATTGCTGAGGGAATTCTGACAAACTCATACCAAAAAGGCGCTATACTAGAAGTGCGAATAGAAAGTGGGGTACTTCAGATTGAATCAAGAAACGAATCTGCCAGCTAGCGCGCCCGGGGCCAAGCCTCAAGCTCGGGTTCATCCGCTTGTCAGGGCATTGGTATCGGCAATAGTCGTGTTGGTGCTGAGTACTGTGGGCATACTCTATGGGCAGCAGGTAATCGATCGCGTCAAAGCCAGCCAATTTCAGCCCAACCAACGTATCTCGCAGATTGTTGAGCGTGTCGGTATGACCGATCGAAGCAGGGACGTGTTTTATGCGACGGCACCAGTGATTGAAGACCGCCAGACATTTAACCAGAGTTGCCAGAGCGAAGAGCGGACGGCGGCGATTTTGGGATGTTATTTTAGAGATACGATCTACCTCTATGATATCGATAACAAAAAACTTGACGGGACGCTCGAAGTCACGGCCGCTCACGAACTGCTCCACGCTGCTTATCAACGGCTGAATTTTTTTGAGCGCCGCCGCGTCGATCTGCTGATTTCGGCCGAGTATGACAAACTCAAAGATGACACCAAGCTCAAAGAGATTATGCAGTACTACCACAAGACCGAACCTGGCGCCGAGATTAACGAGCTTCATTCAATTCTGGGCACGACGGTCGCTACGCTCGACCCCGAGCTTGAAGCCTACTATGCACGTTATTTCAAACAGAGGGCATCGGTAGTGGCGCTCAACGCTGCCTACAACAAAGTGTTTGGCGACATCAAGACACAGGCAGATACACTTGAGGCGCGCGTCAAGCAAGCTGAGCCAACTATCACCAAGGATCTTGCCGCATACGACGCTGACCTAAAGCAGCTCGAGCTCGATATCGAAAATTTCAACCAACAAGCCAATACTGGGTATTTCAGTACTCGCAGCAGTTTCAACGTTGCGAGAAATACGCTACTGGGAAGAGTCGATGCGCTCAATCAGCGTCGTGATGAGATCAACGCACGCGTCGCTGCCTATAACAAAGACGTCGAAGCCCTCAACGCGCTGTCGGTGCAGGCGAGCGAACTCTACAAAAGTATCAATGGCGCAGAATCGACGACGGGCGTGTAGATGGCAAAACAAAAGACGCGATTTATCTGCCAACAGTGTGGCACCAGCTATCCAAAATGGACGGGTAAGTGCGAGAACTGCGGTGAGTGGAATTCGCTCGTGGAACAAACGGTGACGGCTGTCGGTAACTCTGCAGTGGCGCGTGGTGCCCACAGCGGTAAAGTGTTGCAGCCGCAATCAATGCGTTCAATCAGCGCAGATGAGTCGGTGCGGCGCATTAGCAGTGGATTTTCTGACCTCGATACGGTGCTCGGTGGGGGTATTTTGCCAGCGGGAGTCATGCTGCTGGCGGGGCAGCCAGGTATCGGCAAGTCAACGTTGTTGCTCCAGATTGCGGCTCATGTCGCGGCGCACCATGCTGTGCTGTATGCGAGCGGAGAAGAAAGTGCCTCACAGGTAAAGTTGCGCGCCGCCAGGCTGGGTGCAGAGGCGGGCGATGATCTGCATTTTATCGCCAGCACCAGTGCTGATGATATTGCTGCGACGATTCGGAGCGGTGTCTACCGAGTGGTGATTGTCGATAGTATCCAGACACTCAGCCTCGACGAAATTACCAGCGCACCTGGCACTGTCAGCCAAATCACAAACTCTGCCAATGTGATTATGCGCGCTGCCAAAGAGTCAAATGCGGCGGTGATTCTGGTAGGTCATGTCACCAAAGAAGGCTCGATTGCGGGACCGAAGGTGCTGGAGCATCTTGTCGATGTCGTCTTGCAGTTCGAGGGTGACCGCTACGGGGGCTTCAAAGTAGTGCGAGCGGCCAAAAACCGTTTTGGTTCGACGAGTGAGGCGGCGATATTTGAGATGAAAGATACGGGGCTGGCGATCGTCGAGAATCCTTCGGCAGCCATGCTCGCGGAGCGTCAGAGTACTGACGGATCGGTGGTACTCGCGACACTCGAAGGCAATCGACCTATTTTGGTAGAAATCCAGGCTCTTGTCAATTCGACGAATTTCGGGTATCCTAAAAGAACAGCGAGCGGGTTTGATCTCAACCGATTGACATTGCTGATAGCCGTGCTCGAAAAACGCACGAAATTGAATTTATCTGACAAAGACATCTATATCAATGTGGTCGGTGGCCTTCGACTCGCCGATCCAGCGGCTGACCTGGCGGTTGCAATGGCGATTGCGAGCGCTGCAGCGGGCCGTCAGCTCGATGAGCAGGTTGTTGTATTTGGAGAGGTGGGATTAGGGGGCGAGATACGCTCTGCGCTCTCGACAGATAAACGAGTTGCCGAGGCAAAGAAGCTCGGGTTTACTCACGCAATTGCACCAATGCCTCCCGCTGATGCAGCAAAGAATTCATTTATAAAAGGCGTTCGCGATTTGCGACACGCACTAATTGACTACTTGAAGTAGTCGCGACAAAGGAGAAACACTCGTAACGAGTTGATCGTGACGAGTCGAAAAACATTATGGAAACAAAAGATATCGTATTATTTGCCGTCACGTTGACGATACTTGCAGAGGTCACGTACCTGCTTGCCAAACTTCCACATACCTCGATCAAAGCAAAAGATCGAGCGATTTTGGTCGATACATCGGTATTGATGGATGGGCGAATTGTCGCTATTGCAGCGACAGGATTTATCGGTGGAACGCTAGTGATACCGCGAAGTGTTGTGGGTGAGCTGCAGTTTCTTGCAGATAATGCCGATGCTGAAAAGCGCGCTAGAGCCCGCAGAGGACTTGACGTTGTGACAGAGCTGCAAAAAATGGAACAGGTGGAGGTCGAATTGCTACAAGATGGCAGTCATGCCAACGAAGGTGTCGACGAGCGTTTGCTGGTACTCGCCAAGCGCCACCACGCAGTGATCTGCACGCTTGACTACAATCTCAACAAAGTTGCAGCCGTCGAAGGAATTGCGGTCCTCAATATCAATGAGCTTGCGCAGTCGCTACGTATGGCACATTTGCCTGGCGAAGAGTTGACGATCGAACTGGTGCAAAAAGGTCAGGATGGTCACCAGGCAGTGGGGTATCTCGCTGATGGCACAATGGTGGTGGTAGAGCAGGCCAACAAGCAAATCGGCCAGGCGGTTCGGGTGGAAGTCGTCAGGAGCCTTCAGACAGCGGCTGGCAAAATGATGTTTGCGCGCAAGATCGGGGTGAAGCCTGTTGTCAGCGCGGTGCAGACAAAGCCGCTCGGTCGTCAGCAACCGCGAGCGCGTCAGGCAACTACTCCTGCGCGCGGCCAGCAGCGACAAGCTGCTGAAGTAGCTCCGCGAACCAATGACCCGTCGCGTCAAAGTAAGGCGCAACAGCCTCATAAAGCACCGCGACGCGCCTATCATGCGCGTCCGCGCCGCATCGATCATGAATCAAATCTCATGGATCTGGTCGACAAGCAGTCAGACCAATAGTAGCCGTCACTATTTATCAATCATTCATCAAACGCCAGCAAGGACTACTCGCTGGCGATTTGCGTGGTGATATGTTCTGGCTGTGAGTGCAATACGACTCTAGTGATGGACGTATGCTGCCGGAGCTGAGTCTACCGTGTAGTAGGCAAGGTCGGTGACTTTTGCGACGAGATTGCACGAAGTAGTGAGCTGAGACAGATCAACTTGGTAGCTTCCGCTTGCAGTGATAGACTGCGTCGATACGGTTGTGCCGCCACACGTGACCGTGAGTGATTGCAGAGCGTAGCGTCCATTCGTGGCGATGACGGTGGCTTTTGTGCCCGTAATCGTCACCGAAGCCGAGGGCTGTGCATCGCCACAGGTGTGGACATCGTCATCGGCATTTGGATCGTAGCCATCTGGTGCGACGATAACGTCTTTTTTGGTATACGGATCGGCAGATTTTGTCACACCAATATCAACTTTGGCTTCAGCCGGAGTACAAGAAGTAGCTTTTTTCTTGGAAACTTTGTCAAATGACATGGTGGCATTCGTGACGTACTGTTTCTTGCTGTAGTACGACGGATACACTTCGTTGCCGATTCGTTGGATACCTTCGGGTGCAGTATACCAATCACTATACGCGGCCTTGCCTTTCTCGACATAATAGGTAGTGACTGCAGCCATCGTGCGGTCAAACAACATAGCCGGAATGAGCGAGTTGCCTTGGCGAAGTGGCGTGGTATCTGGATTGCCGAGCCAGACTGCCATGGAAAGGTTGGGTGTATAGCCCACAGTCCAGATATCTTTTGGTACAATCTTGCCATAGACTTCACCGTTGCTCGTGCCTGTCTTTGCGGCCGCTTTGATGCGCAGAGCATTGAGGCTAAAGAGGTAGTCTTGGTTCCATCCCAATCCAGCGCGTGCTGATGAGTCGCCCAAGATATCTGCGACAATATAGGCTGCTTGGGGGTCGACGACTTGTTTGGTCTCGGATTTGTAGCTTTTGAGGACTTGACCAGTGCTGTTTTTGACTTCGAGAATGGTAGTTTGGGGCATGTAGACACCGAGTCGACCGAGTGAGGCAAAGGCATTGACATGGTCGACGAGTTTCGTGCCGCAGCCACCGATTGCGCTCGAGAGCCCTGCCTGGGCATCTGGCCCTTGGGTACAATACATCGTGTCGCCGAGGTTTCGGATCGTTTCCCACGTGCTGCCTTCTTTATTGTTTTCGTTGATGCCCATGGCTTTGATAGCAGGGATATTGCGCGAGCGGTCGAGAGCATTGCGGAGTGAGATATTGCCCTGGAATTTGCCGTCGGCATTTTGTGGCTTCCAGTTAGTTGGCGGGAACGCCGTGGCGGTGTCGGCCAGCACCGAACCACTGCCAAAGTTTTGCTTGCCTTCACCTTGGTTTTGGAAAAGTTGTGCGTAGACGAGCGGTTTAATAGAGGAGCCTGGCTGGATAAACCCAGTCGCGGCATTGTCTTGGCCAAAGCCAGGGTGCGCGAAGTCACGGCTGCCCATCAGCGCGATCAACTGGCCGGTCTTGGTGTCCTCGATTGCGGCAGCGCCGTTCGTGAATCCAGCGTAGTTGGCACAGTTGGTGTACCCACAGTTACGGTCGGTCATATCACCGTTAAACATGGCCGCCATGTTTTCTTCGAGTTTGTTTTGCACCGTGAGGTCAAGTGTCGTTTTGACGATAAGCCCACCGTTGCCAACGACGGTTTTGCCGAGAGATTTCTCGAGCTGGGACCTGACCATCAGGACAAAATGTGGCGCCTTGATGGCATCGAGCTGGTCGGCGAGCGGCTTGATAGTGTCGAGAATAGCAACTTTTTTGGCTTCATCGGCTTCTGTTTTGGTGATGTATTTCATCTCAACCATGCTGTCGAGCACTTTATGCTGACGAGCCACCAGTGCCGCATGGCCCTCGACGTTGTAGGGGTTGTAGACTGAAGGATTATTGGGGATAGCTGCGAGCAGCGCGCACTCTGGCAGCGTTAGTTCTTTGGAAGACTTTTGGAAATAGGTTTTGGCAGCTGATTCGACACCATTGCGTCGTCCGCCATAGGGCGATTCATTGAGGTAGAGGCCAAGAATTTGTTCCTTGCTGTAGGTGCGTTCGACCTCGACCGCCAAGATCATCTCTTTGATTTTGCGAGGAATCCCTGCGATACCTCGCTGCTGTACCTCATCAGGAGGGAAGAACACTTGCTTGACAAGCTGCTGTGTGAGGGTGGAGCCTCCCTGAATAGCATTGCCCTGAGTATTGCTGAGCAACGCACGCAGGATGCCTGAGGGACTCACGCCACCATGCTTGTAGAAGTCTTTGTCTTCGATCGCGATGGTTGCTTTGCCCATGCAAGGAGCGATCGTGTTGGGGTCGACGACGAGCGTGTAGTCTCCGTCACCTTTGTCTTCCCAGAGAAGAGTATCATTGCGGTCATAGTATTTGGTGACGGTGGTTTTGACTCGCTGCGAGAGGGTGCTGGGACGGATCGCGTCGAGGTCTTTTCGGTAGTACGAAAACAGCGCAAACAGCATCAGCACCGAAACGGCCATAAACACACCGACACCTTTGAGGAGCGCCAGTACACCGCGGCGACTAAACCAAAACTTGACTACACGCTTGGGGTGAAGGCGATAAAAAAAGCGCTTGATCGGGTGCTTCGGGAGTGTCGCCAAATACTCAGCTTTCTTGCGAGCTTTGGTGTCTTTTTTGGTGCGACGTTTGGTCGCCAAATTTGAGTAGACGCTGACAGCGCGTGCTGGCTTCTTCGTTTTTACCACAGTAACTCACTTCCCATAAGCAGTATTGCGTCTCATTATATACCATCGCTGCGGTGCGTGAAAGCACTTTTCATGCTACTATGGTGACCAGAAATAACAAGAAAGGAGAGCCATATGACGCTGAGTGAAGAGCTGGCGTGGCGAGGGTTTATTAACCAGACGACCTTTGCGGATATTACCGAATTAGACAAAGAGGCTCGTACTTTCTATTGGGGTGTTGATCCGAGTGCAGATAGCATGCAAGTAGGCAATCTCGCGCCCGCCATGATGATTCGGCATTTTATCAACCATGGGCACAAAGCGATATTGCTTGTCGGCGGAGCGACCGGTATGATTGGCGACCCTGATGGCAAGAAGCAAGAGCGTGACCTCAAGACTATGGAAGAGCTGGCTGCCAACCGTGCGGGGATTTCGGCACAGTACAAGACAGTTTTTGCTGGTCAGGATTTCGAAATCGTTGATAATTATGATTGGTTCAAAGATCTCGGATACCTCGATTTTTTGCGTGAGGTCGGCAAACATGCCAGTATGACCCAGATGCTCGACCGTGAGTTTATCAAAGCGCGCATCGGCGAAGGAGGCGAAGGGATCAGTTATGCCGAGTTTAGTTACGCGCTGATCCAAGGCTATGATTTTCTCCATCTGTTTCGCGAAAAAGGCGCCACGCTTCAGGTAGCTGGTGCAGACCAATGGGGCAATAGTATTACTGGGGTATCATTGATTCGCCGCCTCGAAGGCGCCGAAGCTCATGTGCTGACCGCGCCGCTAATTGTCAACAAGCAAACTGGCGTCAAATTTGGCAAAAGTGAAGGTGGCGCGATTTGGCTTGATCCAAAAAAAACCAGCCCCTACAAGTTTTATCAGTTCTGGCTTAATTGTGACGATGAAACAAGCGAAGACCTGATTAAGATTTACACGCTGCTCGACAAAGTCACTGTCGAAGCTGTGATCGCGGCACACATCGCAAACCCTGGCGCGCGTCTGCTCCAAAAAACGCTAGCGCGTGAAGTTACCGATATCGTTCATGGTCGCGAACGTCGCGAATCGGTTGAGCGGGTGACCGCAGTATTGTTTAGTGGTGAAACGTTTGAGAGTTTGACTGGTGAAGACATAGATGCGCTTGCCACCGAAATTCCTACCGTCAAAAAACAGACGGTCGTCGCAGCATTGGTTGAAGCCGGTATGTGTGTCAGCAATGGTGAAGCCAAGCGTCTTCTCACCAGCGGCGCCATTAGTATCAATGGTCAAAAAATTGGCGACGACCGCGAAATAACAGAGACTAGTCTAGTCAAAAAAGGCAAAAACAGTTTTGTGCTGGTGAAGTAAAAGGAGGGATACATTGAAAAAAGTAATTGCGTTTGATGTCGATGACACACTAGTCAAGTCAAAAAATCCTCTCACAGACGAGATGCGAGACTTGCTGCTACAGTTGCTCGAGAAATACGAAATAGTGATTATCTCAGGTAGCCGGTTTGAGGTGTTTGAGGACAATATCATCAAGCCGCTGCACACAAAATCGGCAAAACTACTCGAGCACCTGCATATCATGCCTACCTGCGGCACTCGCTACTATACGTATGACTCCGAAGTAAAAACGTGGGATATTATCTACGCCGAAGATTTCAGCGACGAAGAGAAAGCGCACATCACGAAAGTGTCCGAGAGACTCACCAAAAAAGCCGAGCTTTGGCCTGAAAAGCCGTTTGGCGACGTGATCGAAGATCGCCTGAGCCAAATTGCTATCTCAATGATGGGGCAGCAAGCACCTACAGAGGTGAAGTATGAATGGTATGCCAAAAACAACGAAGCGGCAATTCGTTTGCGTAACGCGATAGCGGAAGAGCTGCCCGAATACGAAGTGCGCAATGGTGGCACGACGACTATCGATATTACTCCCAAGGGTGTCGATAAGGCATATGGGATGCAAAAGCTGATTGAACAGCTCGGCGTTATGAAAGAAGAAGTGCTGTTTATCGGCGACCGTCTCGAAAAAGGTGGCAATGACTATCCTGTCAAAGCGATGGGCATCGAGTGTATTGATGTCGATGGCTATCAGACGACGCCATATGTTGTTCGCGGTATTCTTGGTGTGACGGATTAGCCGTACACCATAGGCTATACTGGGATTAGATGAACCTAGCGACAAGTCTTGACCAAATTAAAGGGGTGGGACCGAAGACTGCCGAGCAATTGCGTGCGGCGGGACTTCATACTGTTGGCGATCTACTGCTGTTTTTGCCCATGCGGCACGAAGATTTTACGGGTCTTACGACTATCGCCGATCTCAAGCCGGGCAAAGTCACTATCAAGGCGCGCTGTGAAGCTATCTCTACTCGGCCGGTGCGGCGTGGGCTGCGACTGACGACTGCGGTGCTGGCAGACGGTACCGGCAAGCTCAATGCCGTGTGGTTTAACCAGCCGTATCGTACGCAGCAGCTGGGAGGTACGAGCGACGAGTTCTACTTTAGTGGGACGTTTGAATACAATTATGGCAAGTACCAGCTGACCAACCCAAGTGCCGAGCTCGCCAAGGAGTTGCCTGTGCAGGCCGAGCGGTTGGTGCCGGTATATCATGCCGTGCGTGGGCTGAAGAGCCAGCTGGTGCGCAAGGTGCTTGAGGAGCTACGGCCACTCATGAGTGTGTTGCCAGAGACCCTGCCAGAGTCAATCGTGAAATCAGAAAAACTCATGAGCCGGGCCGACGCAATCGGTACGATGCACTTTCCGAAACGGCTCGAAGATGTGACGAGAGCGCGTGAGCGGCTGGCGTTTGAGGAGTTATTTGAGTTACTGCTGGCGAGTCAGCTGAACAAACTTGAAAATCAGAAACTTCATGGCTACGCTATGCCGTTTGAGGCTGGTGTGGTGAAGGAATTTGTAGCTAAGTTACAGTTTGAGCTAACAGGCGCGCAGAAACGCGCTGCTTGGGATATGTTGCAAGATTTTGAAAAAGCCGTGCCGATGAACCGTCTATTGCAGGGCGATGTCGGTAGCGGCAAGACGGTCGTGGCGGGTCTAGCTGCCCGGCAGGCGGCAAGTCATGGCTACCAGACGGCGATTATGGCGCCGACAGAAATCTTGGCGTCTCAGCACGCCGAGACGCTCGATACACTACTTGCGCCATTTGGTGTGAAGGTGGGGTTGTTGGTCGGGAGCGTCAAAGGAGCGGCTCGCAAGACGCTGTATGAGCAAATTGCCAGCGGCTCTGTAGACGTGGTTGTGGGGACGCATGCGCTCATTCAAGACAAGGTCGCGTTTAAAAATCTTGGATTTGCGGTGATTGACGAGCAGCATCGGTTTGGAGTTGAGCAGCGGCAGAAGCTACTGGCGAAGTCATCACGACCTACGCTCATTTCTTCTGAGCCATTAACAATCGGCGCTGTCGTCTCTCGAGATTCCAGGCCCATCGGCCTAGATTCTCGAGGACGACACGATGGCGAGGGAGAAATGGGGGTAGGTCGCGACCGTACCGCTTTTGGATCATTAGCTTCTGAATCATCGGCCAGTCCTGGAGAATCTGGGGCAAAACGCCCGGAATCTCCAGAGACTGGCGCGCAGATTGTTAATGATTCAAAAGCTAATGATCCAGCGCTGGCTAGTGGTCTTTTGCCGCATCTGCTCGCCATGACCGCCACCCCGATTCCACGTAGTTTGGCTCTCACCGTCTATGGAGAGCTCGATATTTCAGTGCTGAATGAACGACCCAAGGGGCGGCTGCCGATTGCCACTAAGATCATCTCGCCAGTTTCTGCGGCTAAGGTATATGCAGAAGTCGACAAAGAAATTGCAGCCGGTCGTCAAGTATATGTAATTTGTAGTTTGATCGAAGAAAATCCTGAAAACGAAGTCAAAAGCGTCCAGGCCGAGTACAAGCGCCTAAAAAACAGTGTATTTGGACACCGCAAGATCGGTCTACTGCACGGCAAGATGAAGTCTGGCGAAAAGGACGAGGTGATGCAAGATTTCAAAGACAAAAAATACGATATTTTGGTCAGTACAACAGTGGTTGAGGTGGGTGTTGACGTACCAAACGCCACGGTGATGATGATCGAAAATGCTGACCGCTTTGGTCTGGCGCAGCTGCACCAGCTGCGTGGGCGTGTGGGCCGCGGCGAACACCAGAGCTATTGTTACCTGATGATGAGTAGCACTAACAAGCCAAGTGAGCGTCTGAGGGAGCTTGAGGCTAGTAACGATGGGTTTTATCTGGCAGAAGTTGACATGAAGTTGCGAGGCCCGGGCGAAATCTATGGTCGCATGCAGCACGGCACACTCAACCTGCAGATTGCCACGCTGGCAGACACTGCGCTCATCGCACAGGCACAAAAAGCCGCCAAGCACTTTATCGATCAAGAAGATATCGATGCATACTCTGGCCTCAAAGAGCGCATACAGTACTATCAACGCCTCACGACACTAAACTAACAAACAGCCCCGTATCCGGAAGCTGTCTGCCTACAACGGATCGGGGCTTTCTCAGTCTTATCGTGCGAGAGCCAGTATCGACCCGATGAAGTACACGGTGACGATCAGACCGAGTACTAGTCCGACCCATCCTGTGATAATCGCACCTTGTGCGGGGACGCCATTGCGCTCTGCGCGCCTCCCTTGTGTGATTGCAGCCACCGAAAAAAGGCAACTGACGAACAGGCCGAGAAGAGCAAAGACCAGAGCCCTTCGTGCCTGGGCTTCACCAAGCGAGATATCTTGTCTGTACATCGACGTTTTCCTTTGTCTGGAGTGTCACAACAAGTGTGTACTACTATAGCTTTTTTCTATCAATTAGTCAATGCAAAAAGTAGCGGATGCATCAATCGGCAGCTTACCAAAAATGCAAACATAATTAGTTTCTGGTACTATGATTAAGAATGACTACCCTAATATGCCGGCAGGGAAAAGCGCAGCCGGTCCGAGCAGATTTACTCTGCTCCACCGCGCGATGGGAAAAACCGTAGGTTTGTCCTATTCTTAGCTATGTATTCCGGCACAACCATTCACGGCAAATCTGGGGGCATCATGGGTGTCCACCAAAAAATCGACCGCGTTGCGCGGCGTCATTTGAGTGTACTGCCGGGCGTAGCGGGCGGTTTTCCGTCTATCAAAGAGATTTTGCACTTTGAAGGCAATAACGGCCCCGACGGTATCAAGCGCAAGAGCCCAAGTGTCGATGAGCCGTGGCACTATATCGACCCATCAAAACCTGAAGATACAGCACTCGTCGAGATGATAATGGACCACCACCACAACCTCGTCGAGGCTCTTCGCTACCGCAATCAAGCACGCGCGGCGTTTGAGGCGGCCTGGCTAGCGCATGCGATCGTCGACGGCCTCACGCCCGCACATCACTATCCACTCGCTGATAAGATCGAAGAGTTGTGGGGTAAACCAAAAGAAGAGCGCTTGACGATTCGTGACAAAAACGTCATAAAAGGCGATAGTCGGCGAGATACACTCAGCAAAAACTGGGAGTATTGGGGCGCCAAGGGTGTGTTTGTGACGCATGGATTGTTTGAGCTGGGAATTGCAACGAGTATCAAAACTAGTCGTTTTTCGTCGGTAGGACCCACTGATGCGTGGCTAAAGCATGCCGATACGTTGCCTCTGCAAGAAGTGTTTATACAGTCGGTCGACAAAATTTACCAGCTGGACATGTACCATACGTTCTGGCAGAATGGCTGGACAGCTCAGCTTGCCAGGCAAACGCGCACGCAGTTAGTACCAGAAATCATCCGTGTTGTGACGTATTTTTGGTATCAGGCATATCGAGAGGCAGGGCTATGAGCTCGATCCGTGTGATAGCAGGGCGGTTTGGCGGTCGCAAGCTCGACGCGCCAGACGATAACAATACGCGCACAAAACCCATGGGCGAGAGGATTCGTAACGCGTTGTTCAATAGTATTGGCAGCGAAGTAGCTGAGGCACGGGTGCTCGATGCTTTTGCGGGTACAGGCTCTGTGGGTATCGAGGCGTTGAGTCGTGGTGCGGCGCATGCGACCTTCGTCGAACGCGATAAAATAGCGGCAAAAATTTTGGCAAATAATGTGATATCGCTTGGGCTGCAAAACGAGGCTGAAATTATCCCCACCTCAATCAATAATTGGCTGGCAACGAAACAACCAGAAAATTATGACATTATTTTTGCTGATCCGCCATATCACGACGTGCAGTTTTCCACAGTTCAGACGCTTTTTGGGCTTCTCAAACCTAATGGGCTTATGGTATTATCTCATCCAGGAAGAGGTGAGGTACCAAATCTGGAAAAACTTGGAATTGTTGTGGTGGACAATCGTAGTTATGGAAATGCACACCTCACTTTCTTCCGCCGAAGCATGTAATGAGCGCCCGAGTGGGCGCGTTTTTGTTGCTTATGTTTGCCTAGCGGTGCAGAGCTTGCTTTACTGGTGATTGTGAAGAAACAGTTGGTGCGTTCTGCGGAAAATGTCCTGAAGCCACTCGAGGCTGGTTTTTGTGCAACTCGACAGCGGTGGCCGACCTACACACCCGAGCAGCAGTGGGCGATCGAGTGCGCCAATGCGATAACGATTGGCCGTCTGGTGTTACGTGCGAATATCGAAGCACTTTTTTCGAGCGGCAAGATCAGTCGTGGGGAATATGCGATTGCCAATAGTCTGACAGATATGCTTGACAAGCTCGACGGACATATCATACGGAGCAACAATGCTGCCAACGAGTGGGGCAAGGTCTTTGATCCGTATGTTGACAAACTTGATTTTTTTGCTCAGGAACTCATACGAGTCTGCCGCGGTGAGATGAGTCCGATGACTTTTTTGGTGCGGTTCCTGCGCGACGTTGCCTCCACGCAGTTACGCACCCAGGCAGCAGAAGGAGAGGCGCATAGTCCGGCTGCAAATAAATGGGGCCAAGCCTCGACCACGATCCGTTCTGCCTCGCTGCGAATTGGCGACATGTATCCACACACCAAAGGTGCGCAAATTGCTGAGCATATCGCTACAGTCGCGTTAGCGGTGTCGCTTGGTCGCAATTGGATGGCGTATAGAAAGTAGGATCATGCTATTTGCGAATGACTCACCAGTGCAAAAGTACGAAAGCGTTAATTTTTTGTAAAAATAACTTTGTTGGACAAGATGTTTGTTTGTACTTGCAAGGCTGGGCGTGTTGGGTTACTTGCGCTCGTCACGCCAAAGGTAGCAATAGTGCCAGCAGGGCTAGTATCACCATTGGGAACCATGACATAAAATGTGCCACCGCCACCAGAATATCCGACGAGCGATATTGTCGATGACCAAGGGCCGGTAGGAGTCCAGCCAACCTGAAGCGGACCAGTGGTCGTAAGGGTTATTGTAGTCCCTACGCAGTCACTGACGAGCGAACTGCATCCAAAACTATAAGTCACTCGCGCAGACGCCCCAGTTGCAAAGTTAGTATCTATTTTATTGAGACTGCCCACAAGATATGCATTACATCCTGAGGTGCATCCGTATAGCACTAGCGAACTTGTTCCCGTCGGCTTTGATGCTGCCCATGTCCCGGGCACGATCACTCCGCCCGCACACGTCCCATACTGAGGCGCGGTGTTTGTCGATGATACAAACATCTTGATGGTCGGCACAGCCTTACTGACACCTTCGATACAATAGCTCGTTGTGTTGCCAGACACATAGGTCACCGTCACGCCGCTATTGCCCGAGTAACTCGTAGGCACAGCTGTCGGGTAGACATTTTTGAATGTCAGCTCATTCTTCATTGCTGAAGCTGCTGATGATAGCGCATTGGTCACTTCGGTCGTGGCAGTGCGTGAGCGCCATGATCCAAAGGCAAAGACCGTCATAGCTGCGAGCATCGCCACCACAATAATCACAATGATAAGTTCGACGATAGTGAAGGCGGGGTGGAAACCAGGTTTTTTGGTGCCCACTGCGTATGCGGTTGCTGGCTGGGAGTGATGATACGATGTCACAATGTGCTTATCCTTATTTACTCTGGTAGACAGTGTAGCAGAGAGGTTTTTGGAAAGCAAGTGGTGAGGGTGACTGGATTTACGGGGAGCGGTATCTGAGTGCGCAATCATGAAAATATGTGATCGCTGAATGCCGCTACTGTGGTTCTATGCAGGTGACATTTCGCTGTTATAAACACGCCAAGGGAGTGATGGGTTTTAGAGTATTTTTTGAGAAAGCTGTATAATTGTGTCAAATGCTCGCTTCTCAATTTGTCTTCGTACGACATGGCCAGTGCCAGGCAAACGCCGAGGGCTGCATTCTAGCGGGATCTCGCCACTAGAGGCATGGGTTGTGCTGGTGAGCTAGATATAGATTTGCGCACATCAACATTACTGAGGAGATACAATTATGAACATACTATTTGTTTGCCGTGGCAACGCCTTTCGCAGTATTATTGCTGAAGCGCTACTCAAATCGCGACAGGTTCCTGGGCTTGAAGTGTGTTCAGCTGGCACTGTCGCTACTGAATACTATGAGGTCAATAAACCGCACAATAGTGCGATACAAAAGCTACTTGCGAACCGAGGTTTAGCGGCTTTTACAAAACAGACATTTGGTACGCAGCTCACACAGGCGGTCATCGATAGGGCTGACAAGGTTATTCTAATGAACGACATCGTTTATAGAGAAATAAACGCACAGAGTTTAGTGCTACCGCCAGATACGCAGACTTGGGATGTGATCGATATTGGGGAAAAGGGCAGAGTCGCAACCACTCAGCAAGAGCGAGATGCGTTTGTGGAAAAAGCGTATGAGGAGATTAAGGTGAAAGTAGACAGGTTGGCAGAGCAATTTTGTTTGCAGGCTTGACCGACTCGTTAGGCAAAAAGTTCGTTTCCGAACTGCCACTGGCAGTTCTCACCGCCACGCCGTTCGGGTGCTGGTTCAGATCCATTATGTCATACCACGTATTAACCCCAGACAAAAGCCTGGGGTTAATACGTGGTGCGGATGACTGGACTTGGCGGAGCGCTGCGCACAAAAAGAAGCGTGCTTATTTTTGAAGCAAGCAGAGGAGCGTAGCGACACCTCCACGCGCATATTGCCTAGGCAATATGCTAGGCCGTGCTGGTTCTTGTGAAAGGCATCTGAAACGCAAAAAGACGAGCGCATACTCGTCTTATCACGTTGGTGC
>CAZRRY010000019.1:0-16736 GCA_964602775.1 uncultured Candidatus Saccharibacteria bacterium
GCTCTCTTAGTCGAATTGTTGCACCGTCATCGATGCCAGCTGGGATTTTTACCTTTACGCTTTGCTCTTTTCGCTCAGTTCCATGGCCTCGACAGCGCGTACAGATAACCTCTGGGACCTTGCCGCGCCCATGGCATTCCTCGCAAGTCACCGCTTGTTGGATCTGGCCAAACATCGTATTCATGAGACGAACTTGCTGCCCTGCACCTTTGCAAGTTGGACAAACTTTGAGCTCATGACCTGGCTCAACTGTTGTGCCGCGGCAGTGGCTACATTCGTCGTCAAGCGTCATGCGCACCGTTTCTTCTTTGCCAAAAATCGCTTCTTCAAACGTCAGTGTCAGGCGCGTCTCCACGTCTCTTCCGCGCCTTGGTCCACGTTGACCACCTGACGCTCCACCAAAGAATTGACTAAAAATATCACCAAACCCGCCAGCGCCACCACCGAAATCAAAATGAATATCTTGGCCATTGAAGTTGAAGCCCTCGAATGGATTGCCGCCAGCGCCACCACCTGACGCACCGCCGACACCAGCATGGCCAAATTGGTCATAGCGCTGCCGTTTTTGCTTGTCTTTGAGGACTTCGTACGCCTCATTGACCTCTTTGAACTTCGCCTCGTCTCCGCCCTCTTTGTCGGGGTGAAACTTAACAGCAGCTTTGCGAAAAGCTTTCTTTATCTCATCGTCGCTGGCGCTTTTGCCAACACCAAGCACTTCATAATAGTCACGTTTGCTCATATCTCACCCCAGTATAGCGAATTAGCACTCGACATGCAAGAGTGCTAATGGGCCGACAGCCATTCTTGCAAAGACCACCTAGCAAGAGGAATATTGACGACTAGTTGCACTAGAAGTGCTTTCTAATATGCCTAAAACTATACTCCCATGTCGCATCGGTCTTCTTGTGGGGGTTAAAGATATTCAGCGGATCATAGAGCGCTTTGATCTCTCGCATGTAGCCAAGTACGCTAGGGCTATACATTTCTTTAAGCCATGGTCCACGAATCATGCCGTCATTGTGCTCACCACTCACGCTCCCGCCATATTTGATAACGAGGTTATTGACCTCTGTCATGGCAGGCTTGAACTTGGCGCGCTCTTTGGGGTCTTCGATCTTCATGAGAGGAATCACGTGGAAGTTACCGTCGCCCAGATGCCCGGCAATCGTCGCAAGTAAACGATATTTTTTGATGATTTTGCGAAGTTTTGGTAGAAATTCACTCAGATGCTCGGGAGGCACAATAAGATCGTCGATAAACGGCGCTGTATGTTTTTCTTTGACTTTACTGCGAAGAAGATTGAAGCTCTCGCGGCGCATCAGCCAAAACTTGCGTGCATCCGCTTCTGTAACATCTGCTTCCATATAGCTAAACTTATATGGCTTGAGATTTCGTTTTGCCGTGAGTATCTTCTCGGTCACTTCTTCTTGAGAATCACCAGTAAATTCGATAAGAAGAATGAGCTTAGGAACACCACGGAGGAGAGCAAGGCCGTTGGGAATAAGCTGGAAGCACATAATAATCCAGGTCATAAACCCAAGGCGCTTGATAAACGAGAAAATAAATTTGAAGCTAAGCCACAAGGTATTGTCATCGAAGCATTCAAACGTCGCAGGTTTCTCTCTCAAGACAGCGGGAATCACTTCACCGAGGTTTTTGATTGATGGCATATAGCAAACGAGCGTGCCAGAAAATGCAGGCTTGGGCACAAGTTTTAGTGTTACCTCTGTCATCAGACCGAGCGTACCTTGAGCACCAACAAACAGTTTTGTCAGATCAAATACCCCAGTTTCTCGATTCCAAATATCCCAGAGATGATAGCCTGTAGAGTCTTTGCTAACTTTGGGTGCAGCCTGCTTGATCTCGTCGTAATTTTTGTCGACTAGATCAAACGTTTCTCGATAGAGCTTGCCTTCAAAGGTATCTTGGGCCATTTTTTTGTTGAGGCCTTCGCGGTCGAGTGGCTTGACTACATATTCATTGCCATCACTCAGCACCATTTTCATCTGTGCGACATAGCGATCAGTTTTACCAAATTGTAGCGACTTCTCGCCGCCGGAGTTGTTGTTGACGATTCCGCCGATTCCCGCGAGCTCTCGACTTGCAGGATAGCTTGGCAAAATACTTCCAAACTTGAGCGTTCGGGCTTCAAAGTCTTTGTACATCGCTCCCGGTTCTGCGGTGGCTGATTTGGCTGACACTCCCGTTATGTCCGTCATGTAGCGGCTCGTATCGACGATGATCGAATCGTTAATCGCCGCACCGGACATATCAGTCCCACGAGATCGAGCAGTGAGGCTAAGATTTGGTATGTCTTTTTTGTGATTGCCGACAAACTTCACGAGCGCCTGAATGTCGGCACTATGCTTTGGGAAAACAATTGCCTGGGGTACGAGCTCAAATAAACTTGCATCATGGCTATAGAACGCACGCGCCTCGTCACTCGTATCAACATCACCAGAAATTATCTCAGATAGCTCACCCTGTAGATCCATACTTCTTATGGTAGTATATTGCGCCCAGAAACACCATAAGCTATTTACGAATAACATAAGAGATACGGTATACTCTGTATAAAAGAGCGTCATGACGCACCAGAGGAGGGCACTGCACATGAAAGTTTCGCCGCGACAACAAGGGTTTACTATCGTAGAATTGCTGATAGTTGTTGTAATTATCGCAATACTAGCAGCAATTACTATTGTCTCGTATAACGGCATCCAGACTCGAGCAAATAACTCTGCAGCTGACGCGCTCGTCAATAATGTGTCGAAGAAACTGCATGCCTACTACACCCTCAAGGGCTCATACCCTTCAAATACCGCCGCAGGTGCACTCACAACCGACCTCAATACCTATACTGAATCAAGTGTCGGCACCACGACCTTCACAGCGATTCCTTCGACTGCTACCCCAAGCACTCCGACGAGCGCAAATGGCAAAACCTCGCTCAAAGTTGAGCTCTGTGGTAGCGGTGCTGGCGTGAAATTGACGAAATTTGACTACGCGACAAATGCCGTTGCAGCAACTCCTGTATCACTCGGTATTACAGGTGGTACTTGTACACAAACTCTGTAACTATACCCTCTCATTTGCCATCAAAAACACCGCACTGTAGCGTGCGGTGTTTCGCATGAAGCAAGGTGCGCTGCTATTTCTCGTCGACGACTTCGCCTTCGACTGCTTCGCCTTTGCCTGATTTTTTATCATCAGATTCTGACTCGCCGGTCTTGGCTTCTTCGGCTGCCTGCTGATACATCTTGGCACCGATTGGCATCAAGACATCATTGAGTGCTTTGATAGCTGCTTCGAGCTCATCTTTATCGGTCGACTCTTTGTGCTTCTCAGCCTCCTCTACAGCCGACTCGATCGCCTTCTTGTCTTCATCAGAGATCTTATCTTTGTACTCATCGGGCATTTTCTTTGCCTGGTAGATGGCGTTTTCGAGCTGGTTTTTAAGATCAACCGCTTCACGCTTTTTCTTGTCATCTTCAGCGTGCATTTCAGCCTCTTTTTGTGCCTTCTCGATATCTTCCTTGCTCATGTTGCCCGACTCTTGGATCGTAATCGATTGTTCCTTGCCGGTGCCTTTATCTTTGGCGGTGACATTCAAAAGACCGTTGGCATCAAGGTTAAAGGTGACTTCGATTTGCGGCACGCCACGAGGTGCTGGTGCAATACCATCGAGCACAAACTTACCGAGACTCTTGTTGTCGGCAGCGAATTCACGTTCGCCTTGCAGCACATGAATCTCTACCTGCGGCTGATTGTCGCTCGCCGTCGAGAACACCTCGCTCTTGCTGGTAGGAATCGTGGTGTTGCGCTCGATCAACTTCGTTGAGACACCGCCCATGGTCTCGATACCCAGGCTCAGTGGTGTTACATCGAGCAACAGCACGTCTTTGACGTCTCCTGCCAGCACACCACCTTGGATTGCCGCGCCAATAGCCACTACTTCGTCAGGATTCACCCCCTGCATCGGGTCTTTGCCAAACAGTTTCTTGACACGCTCAACCACGGCCGGCATACGAGTCATACCGCCCACCATGACGATCTCGTTGATATCACTCTTCGAAAGTTTGGCGTCTTTGAGCGCCCGCTCCACTGGACCATCAAGCCGATCAAGCAGTGGCGCAACGAGCTCTTCCAGCTTAGCGCGCGTCAGCTTCAGCTCGAAGTGCTTTGGACCGTCAGCATCGGCCGTGATGAATGGAATGTTAACTTCGTATTCAGTTGTACTGGAAAGCTCTTTTTTGGCTTTTTCGGCTTCGTCCTTGAGACGCTGCATAGCAGCGTTGTCTTTTTTGAGGTCGATCCCGTCTGTTTTCTTAAACTCATCGATAAAGTAGTTAACGATCGTGTTGTCAAAGTCCTCACCACCGAGGTGCGTATCACCATTGGTGCTCTTCACTTCAAATACCCCGTCACCGAGCTCGAGGATCGACACGTCGAAGGTACCACCACCGAGGTCAAAGACCACAATCTTCTCTTCCTTGCCTTTGTCGAGGCCATACGCTAGTGCGGCCGCAGTTGGCTCATTGATGATGCGCTTGACCTCGAGGCCAGCGATCTTGCCGGCATCTTTTGTTGCTTGACGCTGGCTATCATCGAAGTAGGCAGGTACCGTAATGACTGCTTCGGTGACTTTTTCACCCAGGAAAGCCTCTGCATCCGCTTTAATTTTACTGAGGATCATTGCTGAGACTTCTTCTGGCGTGTAGTCTTTGCCACCCATCTTTACTGCCACACCAGTGTCGTGCTTGACGATCTCAAACGGCATAATGTCGATGTCTTTTTGAATTTCTTTGTCCTGGAACTTACGACCAATCAAGCGCTTGACGCCATAGATGGTGTTCTTGGCGTTGGTGACGCGTTGTCGCTGTGCGACTTGACCAACCAGACGTTCACCACTTTTATTCACCGCCACTACACTTGGCGTGGTGCGGTTACCCTCAGCATTGGCAATCACTTCTGGCTTGCCTGCCACTAGGTAGGCAAATGCGCTGTTGGTTGTTCCTAGGTCGATTCCGATTATTTTACCCATAAATGTTTCGCTTCGCTTTATGAGACAAAACTACGTTTTTTCTCATCGCGCGGTGCAAGCGAATAAATCGCTTGAGACCGGCTGCTCTTTTTCCTGCGAAGCATCCCCTTTCTTCTGTTATTAGATTACAATTTTCTAGGCAACGAGTTAGCACTCCTCGCAGGATAGTGCTAATTCTATCTCTATGATAGCGAGTTAGCACTCGACTGTCAAGAGTGCTAACTAACTTTTTATAAGAGGTGACAAACAAAGAATCGGACATTTTGTCCGATTTTATTGCATATTGATGGCTATTTTCTCGTCACTTTGACCATGGCATGGCGAATAGGGGCGCCATGGAGTGTATACCCTGCCTGTAGCTCTTCGGCGATCACTTCCGTTTCGCCTGTCGAAGCCTCATCGAACTGAACCGCTTGGTGCAATTCTGGGTTGAACACTGTGCCTGCAGTTGAATCAATCCTGGTGATACCGATCTCTACCAGTGCTGCATCGAGCTGCTTGACGAGCCCGCTCACCCCTTGTACCCATGCATGTCCCGCAATATCTTCTGGAATATGAAGCACCGCGCGCTCAATTGTATCGATCACCGGCAGTAGTTTCATCGCAGTCCGTGCTTCACCGCGCTCAGTCGCTTGCTGCTTCTCCACATCAACACGCTTGCAATAATTCTCGAAATCCGCCCGCACACGCTGTAAATCAGCGGTCAGCTCAGCGATCTGCTCATCTCGTTTGTCACTTTTTTTTGCCATTATAGTACCTCCTCTAGCATTGTGCCGGTCCTGCGTACAAGCATCATGGTCCGTGCATAGTTCTGTCTGGTGGGTCCAATCACGCCGATATAACTCTTGTCGCTATACGGTGATCGAAACCTGCTAATAATAAGTGTCGCGCCGCTACTCTTGCCAATCGGATTTTCGCTGCCGATAAACACATTGAGCGGCTGATTGGGAGCAGCTTCACGCAGCCACGGCTCAATATTGTCGATCAGTCGAGCGACCGCTTGGACATGCCTTCCCTCTAGAAATTCTGGCTGACTAAACAATGTCCCAATACCATTCATATATAGCTCGCTACCGATGGTTGCAAACCCAAGGTTGCCGGTAAGTTCCACGAGGCTGTCAACCGCACTACGAATTGCACGGTCTGAGCGATCAAGATGAGAGTTGACATGCGCCTCAAGCGTGCGAGCGCTGCGATCAACACTGCTCGGCAACTCCGTCATCTGTGCATCGGTAATCGCGTTGACGTAGAGCCGATAGCCTTTATCGGTCGGAATCCTGCCCGCACTCGTATGCGGAGCTTCAATCAGCCCCATATCTTCAAGTTTTGCCATTTCACTGCGAATCGTTGCACTCGATACGCCAAAAAGCTTGGCAAGTGTCACGCTTCCCACAGGCACAGCAATTTCTGCATACTGCTCAATGATGGCGGCAAGAATAGCTCGTTGGCGATCTGTCATATATCGACAGTATAGCGCACTATTAGCACTCTTGCAAGGTGAGTGCCAAGATTTCTTTCCTTGTCTCTTGTAAGATATACTATAGGCATGAGCCACCCATCAGAACAGGCAATCGAACGAATCCAACAATGGCTAGGTACTGGTTCGATTAATATTTTTGGCCTGCCATATGCTGGCAAGGATACGCATGGCGAATTCCTTGCCCAAGCACTCAATGCAACGCTGCTTGGTGGTGGAGATATTTTACGTAACTCGCCTATCCCCGAGCACATCAAAACCATCATGGATGCCGGCAATCTCATCCCTACAGATGAATATATTCGCATCGTGCTGCCTTTTCTATCGCGACCCGAGACTGCCGATTCGCCACTGATTCTCAGCTCAGTTGGCAGATGGCATGGCGAAGAGCAGGGTGTGCTTGATGCGACTGAGCAAAGCGGCCATCCAATCAAAGCTGTTATCTACCTACATATCAGTATGCAGACCGCCAACACACGCTTCAATCGCGCGCTCAATACTGGTGACCGAGGTATGCGCCGCGACGACGATAAAGAAAAATTGATCGTTCGTTTCAGCGAGTTTGCCGAAAAAACCCTGCCAGTGATTGAATTTTATCGTCGCGAAGGGCTGTTGATTGAAATTGATGGTAATCCACCGGTCGAAGAAGTACGTGCGACGATACTACGTGAACTTGAAAAGCGCGCGGCGGAGTAAATCCGTCGAGACTGGCTGCTCTTCTCAAAAATCGCATGGACCGTTAGTCCACTAATCTCGCTTCAGCATGACCGTAAAAGCTTCGCTCGGGATATCAACCTTGCCAAAGCGCTTCATCCTCTTTTTGCCTTTTGCCTGCTTGGCGAGGAGTTTTTTCTTGCGACTGACATCTCCACCGTAGAGGTACCCCGTGACATCTTTGCGGTAGGCGCCAATCGTTTCACGGGCAATAAATTTGCCACCGATCGCTGCCTGCAGAGCTACTTCGAAGCTCTGTCGTGGTACGACCTCTTTGAGCTTCTTGGTGACTTCGCGACCAAGCGCATCGGATTCACTGCGATGGCACATGACTGAAAGCGCATCTACCATCTCGCCCCCGACATAAAAATCGACTCGCACCAGATCTTCAGCTCGGTAATCATCGAGTTCGTAGTTAAAGCTACCATACCCACTGGTGACACTTTTGAGTTGGTCATAAAAATCCGTCAGTAGATTGGCTAGTGGCGCCTCAAAACTCACGAGCGCACGCTCATCGATATAGCTGAGATTGTTCTGCCGCCCACGCTTGGCAACAATCAACTGGATGACCGCACCAATATAGTCTTGAGGAACAATAATCTCGCCTTTGATCCACGGCTCTTTAATCTCTGCAACTTTACTACGATCTGGTAGCTCAGCTGCCGATTTGATGTCAAGTTCTTCGCTAGTCGTCATCGTTACCTGATAGTCGGTCGACGGATTGGTGACAACTAGATCAAGATCGTATTCTCGTTCGAGCCGTTCTCTGACAATATCCATGTGCAGCAAACCGAGGAACCCGATACGCACCCCAAACCCAAGCACCGGAGAATTCTCTGGCTCAAACTGCAATGCACTGTCGCTCAAGCTCAACTTCTCGATTGCATCTTTGAGATCCTGATACTCTTCGTTACTCACTGGGAAAAAACCTGCGTAGACAAACGGCTTGACATTGCGATACCCAGGTAGCATATCTTGTGCCACAGACCGTCGGGTCGTGACAGTATCTCCCACTTTTGCATCGCGTGTCGTTTTGAGGTTAGTCACGATATAGCCAATCTCACCAGTAGCAAGTGCGGGATCTGCGGACATTTTTGGGTTCAAATGACCTACTTCGAGTGCAATACCACTCGCACCAGTCGCAAGCATTTTTATCTCGTCGTTTTTACGAATTTCACCATCGACAACCCGCACATACAAGATCACGCCACGATAATCATCGTAATAGCTATCAAAAATCAAGGCTCGAGTAGGGCTGCCAGACTCACCGCGCGGCGCAGGAATTCGCTCGATAATCGCTTCCAACACCTGCTCGACATTCTGCCCGGTTTTGGCGCTGATCTTTATAATCGATGACTCGTCGCAGCCAAGAAGATTGATGACTTCCTTGCTCACCCGCTCGACATCGGCTGCTGGCAAATCTACTTTGTTGAGGACTGGAATGATTGTCAAATCTTGCTCGATCGCAAGATACACATTTGCCAATGTCTGGGCTTGAATCCCCTGGCTTGCATCAACCACCAACACTGCACCTTCACAAGCCTGCAGACTGCGGCTTACTTCGTAGCTAAAGTCAACGTGTCCCGGTGTGTCGATCAAGTTCAGATCATGTCCGTTGTATTGCATGCGCACGGGCGCAAGTTTGATCGTAATCCCCTTTTCGCGCTCGAGATCCATACTATCAAGTAGTTGCGATTTCATATCACGCTTCTCGACCGTGCCCGTCATCTCCATCATACGGTCAGCGAGCGTGCTTTTGCCGTGATCGATGTGTGCGATAATACAAAAATTTCGTACTGATCCTTGCGTCGTCATCGCTTTCTTCCAAACAGCAGTGCATTTACTTTTGCAATCACAGGCTCTGCTTCTTCTAGTTTTAGCCACCGAGAACATAGCACATACACACTGAAACTAGCCAGTGTAATCAAACCAAACTTCGGAAACGTTGCCAAGAAACTTTGGTCGTTTGTCTGAAACTGAAAAAGCTGCACTGCGATATATGCCGCAAGTCCAGTCCCGATACTCGCCAGACACATTCTCCCAATCGCATGCACAAACGAGGCATTCAAAAGACCGGGGATTTTGCGTGATAAAATCACAAACAATATCGCAACTTCCACCACCGCAACAATTGACTGAGCCCATGCCAAACCATACGCCCCCATATGCAATACCTGCGTGAAACTGACAGCCAAAATAATATTGAGAATAATCGAAAAGATTGAGATATAGAGTGGTGTTTTGGTATCTTGTTTTGCATAAAAACTACGCGCTGCGATATGGTAGATTGTCCGGAACAAAATAGCAATGACAAGTGCACCCAGTAGCCCGGCAATCAGCGCATTACCACCGTTTTTGATAAACGCCACGATGAAGCCTCGACCAAAAAACGTTACAACAGCCACAGGCAGGGCAAGCCATATAATCCAACGAAGCGTGGCTCGAAGTTCACTACGAAAAAGATTATCTTCACCATCGGCCAGTCGCTCGGTCATGCGTGGAAACGCCGCGTTACTAATCGCAACCCCGATCAAATTCACTGGCATCAAACTGAGCGCCGATGCTTGCTGATAGGCACGGATCGTACCATCGGCCATATGAGAAGCGATGTTTGTCTCAACAAGACCATTAAAATAATCAATCCCTTGGTCAAGTGAGCGCGCAGGTAGTAGTCTCAGCACTTGCAAAAAACCTTTGTTTTTCCAGCTGATCCGCGCTCTATAGTCAAACCCCATGCCAAGCAGCCCAATCGAACTCACCAGCAACTGCATGATACTTCCGAGCACTACGCCAAGCGCGACGCCCATGATGCCGCCCTCAAATACCTGCCATCCAAAAATCGTGATGCCTCCAGTGAAAAACTGTGCACCGATGATGATTCCGATATTATAAATTGTCGGGGCCAGCGCATAGAACGTAAAGCGTCCGATTGCCTGCTGCATACTTGCAATCACGGTAGCGACTGCAAACAGAAATGGATTGACAGCAATAATTCTCATCATACTGACTGCCAACGCACGTCCTGACTCATCGAGTCCCGGACCGACAACATAGCGCACGAGTGGGTCAGCAAAGATAATAATCAACACGCTCGCAAGCAGCGTCGTGAGCGCCATGAAATTGAGCAAACTTGAACTAAGTTCCCATGCAGAGTGCCTGTTGCCACTCGCCAGCCGCTGGTTGAACACCGGCACAAATGTCACACTGAGTGCACCTGAAACTAAGATAAAAAACATGAAATCAGGGATCGTAAACGCCACCGTATACGCATCAATCCCGACGGGATAACTGTCTAGGTAGAGACTGTTGAGCAGACGGTCGCGGTAGATCCCTAGCAGTGACGAAATAAGTGTTGAGCCCGCCAACAGTACCGCTGCCCACTGGACAGTCAGTTTTTGGTTCGCCATCGCGACCACCGAGCGCATTCTATTTTCTGCCATCGCCGCTACTTTCTCTATGCACTATGCCGCATGAAGCGTAGCTTCAGCTGGAAGTACTGCACCTTTCATGATTGCTGCTGCTTCATCTTCTTCAAGTGTTTCTTCTTTGACGAGTGCGTCTTTGAGCTTCTCAAGTATGTCACGATTCTTGAGCAGCACTGCCTCTGCTCGCTTGCCCGCTTCTTTGATAAGCGCTTCGACTTCCGCATCGATCTCTTGTGCTGTCGCATCGCTGTATGGACGCTCGTGAGTGATCTTATCAAACACCATGCCGCCATTGTCTTCATGAAACACCTGGTCGCGCAGCTTCGTGCCCATGCCTTGTTCAATAATCATATCGCGAGCAATCTCAGTGGCTTTGCGAAGATCAGAACCCGCACCTGTTGTAATGCCGTCTGGACCATAGATAATTTTCTCTGCAACACGCCCGCCCATTGCCCTCGCCAAAATATCTTTGAACTCATAGACATTGGTATAGCTTTTGTCTTCTGGCGGCAAGAACCACGTCACGCCACCCGTGCGGCCGCGAGGGATGATCGTTACCTTGTGCACAGGATCGCTGTCAGGGAGCACATGCCCAACAATCGCGTGACCAGCCTCGTGGTAGGCAGTCATCTCTTTTTCATGCTCGCTCATCACCTTGGCTTTGCGCTCTGGGCCAATCGCAACTTTTTCAAATGCTTCGGTCAGATCTTTTCCGGTGATGTGTTTGTTGTTGCGACGTGCTGCGACGATAGCGGCTTCATTTGCGATATTTGCAAGATCGGCACCACTACTGCCGGCGGTTTTTGCAGCCAATTTGTCGAGATCGACGGTGCTGTCAGTGGGCTTGTTTTTGAAATGTACTTTCAAAATCGCTTCTCGGTCTTTGCGCTCTGGCAACGAAATCGTCACATGCCTGTCAAATCGACCAGGTCGAAGTAGCGCTGGGTCAAGCACATCCGCACGGTTGGTGGCTGCGATTACGATGACATTTGATTCGTTGTCAAACCCATCCATCTCCACCAAAATCTGATTCAGCGTCTGCTCCCGCTCGTCATGCCCGCCGCCCATGCCACTGCCGCGCTTGCGTCCGACAGCATCAATCTCGTCAATGAAGATGATTGCTGGAGCGTTTTTCTTGGCTTTGGTGAACAAATCGCGCACACGGCTCGCACCAACACCCACAAACATTTCCACAAATTCAGAGCCACTGATCGAGAAAAACGGCACATTTGCCTCACCCGCCACGGCCCGCGCCAACATTGTCTTACCCGTGCCTGGGTTGCCAACGAGCAGCACGCCCTTTGGAATTTTTGCACCGAGTGTCTCGTATTTTTTGGGATGTTTCAAAAAATCAACTACTTCTTCGAGATCTTGTTTGGCACTATCGTTACCAGCGATATCGCTGAAATTCACACGCTCTTTGTCGAGCCCGTAGAGTTTGGCTTTACTTTTGCCAAAGCTCATTGCTTGACTGTTTTGGCCCTGTGCTTGGCGCATCATAAACATGAAAAACGCTGCGATCAATAGCACTGGTACGACAATCGACGCCAGACTCCAGATCGTATTGCCAGTTTCAGACGGTGCGCTATCCGAAACGATACTTTTTCCTTTTTCATTGAGAATATTGTCTTTGAGCAGTGCCGCCACCCCGCCCTGGAAATATGTTTTCTTGGTTGGTTTATCCTTGTCACTTTCTGTAATGGTCAGATCACTTCCCTGGCCCTGAATCTTTTTCAATTTACCGGCATTTGCATCGGCGATCACGTCAGAAATCGCCACTTCCTTCAGCTCATTGTGCGGCATCGCAATCGCCCAGATCGCCAGTGTCGACAAAACCAAAATCGCCCAAAACAACCCTAGGCGCAAGGCATTACTCAATTTTCCTGTCGGCTTCTTTCCCATGTGTCAACAAATCCTTTCGTGTCATTACCGTCGAGTAAGCTCAAAACTACCGTTTATTATATCATTGTGACCGTGTATTTTCGAGCACTGAATCGGAGCGAGATGCCACCTCCCACCTGATAGAGACTGCCAGACTTAGCTGTTTTGATCGCAAGCAATGCCCGGCGAACTTGTGGTCGGGGTGGGCGCACACCCGTCAAACCCTGCACTATCGCCCCAAGCAGTTCAACCGCTGCCGTCTCGTCGATCTGCATCAAAAAATGTCGCGAGCCCGTCTCGCGCGCGGCTATTCGTTTCGACTCACGGTCAATTTCTTTCATGAGCTGCAGCTGACATGTACGTAGGTTAGCAATGTCCCTATGGAGGGGAGGCATGGTCGCCAACCTGTGGCGAATACGATTGCGAAGATACCTGTCCGAGTGGTTCGTGCTGTCTTCGACGTATTCAAGTCGATGAGCCATAGCGTATTCATAGAGAGTAGATTTCGGTAGCGCGAGCAACGGACGAGAAACATCGGTGCGTGACAGCACGGCCAGGCCGCGCCACCCTGTGCCGCGGTGAAGATTGAGCGCCACAGTCTCAACAACATCGTCAGCGTGATGCGCCGTCACTACTCTCGCGTTATACTTGGCTGCTTCCTCAAACAAAAAACCATAGCGCGCGTTTCTGGCCTTTTCTTCGCTCGCTCGACAACCAAGTGCGAGAGAGACTGAGACATAGGGCAGTTGATAGCTTCTCGCAAGTGCGGCGACAAATCGCTCGTCATCCGCCGAATCAGGCCGTATGCCATGGTCGACATGGGCTACAATTACCCGAAGCGTTGGGTCAGTCGCTCGCTGCTGTGCCATCATGTGTAGCAAACATACACTATCGACTCCGCCACTGACCGCAACAAGATATGTCATGCGCCGAGCAGTTTACCAAGTTTCACGCCAGCCCATATACCCAGCAGCCCGCCGACAACTCCTAGGGCGATCGACGCAAGGCTCAAAAAGTCATGGTCTCCCCACAGCTGCGGCAACAATGCGCCGAGCGTAGACCCGACCGACATGCCTAGTGTAATCATCAATTTATTCATATCTTTAGTATACTCGCCCATACACAATGCGCCACCCGCTATTGGTGGCGCACCTCTATGTACTTACTTTTGCACGGCAGCCACGGGCTACTGCGTCGTTGTACTCGTTGTCGACTGCATCATCTGACGACCGTGTCCTCCAGGGCCACCATGGCCTTTGCCGCCGCCCATCAGCAAATAGCCGTATTGCGTATCAATCCCGTTATCTTTCATCCACGTGTCGAGTGCTGTTTTCTTTGTCTCCATCTCTGTGCGACGTGCCTCCATCTTGGCCTGACGTTCGGCTTCGGTCAGATTTTGGTCAGCCGCGCGATTGGCATCTCGCTCTTTTTCAAGCTCAGCACGCTTGGCGTTGATCTTATCGGCCTTCTCTTGTGTCAATTTGCCGTCTTTGACGAGTTGTGCGACCTGATCTTTAACTTGCTGCTCTCGCTGAGCTTCCATCTGTGTACGGTTAGCGTCAAATACCGCTTGCACGTCAGCCGTCTTTAGGTTAAATTTTGTGGCAATTGCATTGACGAGCCCATTCACACCATCGGCGCTATTTGACTGCGTAGTAGCAAAAGCTGCTCCGCCCAGTAGCCCGGCGATACCCAAGCTCGCGACTGTTCCCGCTATCATCAGCTGTTTTTTCATGTGTACTCCTTTTGTTAGGTTGTGACGCTGTCTACTATAGGGAGCTTTTCTTAAAAAATGCTTAGTGCATGATCTCATAAATACCGCGTACTCCCAAAAGGGATTTTCTGTTGCATAAACCTATTTGTGGCGGTTGTGTCGGCAGAGTGGATCGTGTGCGAGCCCCAACGAGCATTGATCTCATCGATCGCCCAGGTGACTCGCTGCTCACGCGCCAGCTCGTCGCCAAACAAACTTAGCTGGTCACCCAGCCCATCGCTCAGGTGATAGCAGGTGACACTTATCATCTTAATCCCCTTGGGAGGAGCAGCCATAAAAATCCGCTCGGCGATTGCCCAAATTGCTGCATCGCTATAAAAGGGCAGGGGAGCAAGCTCATGCGCTTTCCAACTGCCCTCCCGGTGCGTCCGCACATAGACACTCACTCCACGCGCTGCCTTTCCCTGCCCGCGCAACTTTGCCCCCACATCTTCGACAAGATGGTGTAGCCGCTGTGAAATCTCTTGCCGGCTCAGGTCAAACCGCTCGAGCACATATTGACGGCCACAGCTTTTGATATCGTACGCCACATCATCCACTTCCCAGCCTCGCAAC
Source organism: uncultured Candidatus Saccharibacteria bacterium (assembly GCA_964602775.1). Lineage (GTDB taxonomy): Bacteria > Patescibacteriota > Saccharimonadia > Saccharimonadales > Saccharimonadaceae > Saccharimonas. The sequence goes on from CAZRRY010000019.1 coordinate 14,871, forward strand.
CGCTTGTACCACCACTCACCAACCACACTTTTAAATGCCAGCCTCAGCACCGACACCTCCGCATCAAGCATTTGTAACGGCGTGTAGATCCCGACCGCATTGAGCCGATGCTCGTTGCGGTGGGCGATGCCCGTCAGCTGCTGCAGCGTCAGGCCTCCCAGCACCTCACGCAAGTTTTCGTGGGTGATGATGTCGAGTCCGTCAGGCTTGTGCAGGCCCGCAGCCGTTTTTGCCAAAAACCGATTTGGCGCAATCCCAATATTGCAGCGCATCGCGCAGCCAACTTCCTCGCGCAGTCGGCGTTTGATCTCCACACCTACTTCTACGAGATCACGATCACGAACAGCAGCAGGGGAGAGTGCAAAATCAATCACCCCCTCGTCGATACTCTTCATCGTGAAACTCGGACTATAGTCCCGCATGATATCCATCAGTTTGTGATACACGTAGCGGTACTTCGGCGGATCGCTCTCGATACCAATGATATCTGGACAAAGCGCCCTGGCCTCTTTGAGCCGCATGCCTACCTTGACTCCCCTTGCTTTGGCTTCGTAGCTAGCGGTTACGATTGCAGTGTGCTCGGTTCCACGATTGACGATCCCGATAGGCTTGCCGCGCAGCATCGGCCTCGCCTGCTGCTCGACACTCGCAAAACAGCTGTTGAGATCGATATGCATGATGAGCGAGCGCGCTGTATTAAACCCTTTTTCTAACCCCACTACGTCAAAATCCTTTCTTTTCTTTATTCTTGAAAAGAAACAAAAGAAACGCCTTCCTTTGGCGCAAAGGAAGCGAAACTCTGGGGGAGGCTTCGCCACGCGATGAAGACTCAAGCTTTTTGTCTTGGCTATCTGCGCGCGGAGCATAGCTCGTGCTCGATATACCAGGACAAAAAGCTTTCACTTCTTCGGTGTCTGCAGATTCCCCCAGGCCCCCTGCGACGCAGTAAAACTGCTTTTCAATCACGATCGCCCTCCATAGTGAGCCGCCAGGTCAGATGAAAACTATCGAACTCTAGCCGGTAATCAGTTTGTCCGTCTGTCACATCAAACATATGAACCGTTCGCCGCCCCTGGGTCGTCGGATGCACTAGCCCGATTTCAGTGATCTCAACTTCCCTGCCGCTCGCACGACGAAACTTATGCGGTCGACACGGATGGAGCCCCGTACCAAACGTGGCAACTACCTGCACGCGCTCGTTGAGCACTATGTCGTTATTCATAGCGCACCCTCCTGCCACAAACGTTGTTGTCGAGCCAGTAGAAATTCTTTCATGCGCTTTTGTAGAATCGCATCAATCCGCTCAGGTCGATGCGCTGTACACGGTGTTTCGATATAACGAGTAGTGAGGAGAGAAAGATTATTCATTTTGAATTACCTCTTAGTCTTAATAAGAGAAACGGTTTCAAAATGTGTTGCCCGCTGTAACTACCCGTTTCTAGCAGTTCATCGAAAACAACGAATAATCCGTGGGTGAGGGACGCTTAACCCGACGGGCCAGTGAGTATCACCTGGAAGTACTTATAATTATACACTAGTCCTCAGAACCCTGGAAATCCCCCCTTACCTCTGCTATAATCATCAGAGTTCTTGCCTTTCGCAGCCGAAAGGAAAAAGAGCAGTGAGCTCGGTTTTGCTTTAGCAAAACTCAGCTTTGCTGACGAACGATGAGAAAAAACCATTGGTTTTGTCTCATGTCCGAGGCACCGTAGCTCAGTTGGAGAGCCTTGAGCGAGAAAAGTAGCGCACGCTCTAAACAACTGCTCGCCAAAAGGAAGAGCGAACCTGCACCTTACAACTAAACTCATACACGGCACCGTAGCTCAGTTGGTTAGAGCGCAGGACTCATAAGCCTGAGGTCACAGG
>CAZRRY010000020.1:0-14390 GCA_964602775.1 uncultured Candidatus Saccharibacteria bacterium
AGGCTGGCGCTGATCGTATCGTTGCTCAGGCGCAAGAATCGATCGCAAAAGACGTGATTGCTGCCAAAAAAGCACTTCATAACGAAACGATCGACCTCGTCGCAGCTGCTACCGAAAAAGTCGTGGGTAACGCTATCGATGGCAAAGTCGACAGACGACTGATCGAAACCGCGCTGGAGGCTCGGTAGCTACCATGCTCACCAAACTCTCGCGGCGCAAACTGGCAGGCTACGTCGCTGACCAAGCTCACGACGGCGTCGTGCCGGTAGCTGTTTTGCAAGAAATTGCCGCCTATCTTATCGATTCGCATCGCACGAGAGAGCTGACACTGGTAGTACGCGCCATCGAAGACGAACTTGCGGCCCGCGGAATCGTTGTGGCCGACGTAACGACCGCTCACGAGCTGAGCGACCAAGAGCGCAGCGAGCTAAAGACATTTGTCGGTGGCAGCTCTGTCTGGTTGAGAGAGACAGTTGACCCCGCAGTGATCGGTGGTGTCCAGGTGTCGGTACCCGGCAAAAACATGGATGCAACAGTGAAAAATAAATTACAGGCGCTCAAACGAGCAAAGCTATAAGAAAGGACTTTTGATGGCTGACATAGCAGTAACCGAAATTTCAAAGAGCCTTCGTGATGCGATTGCGAAGCTCGATACAAGCGACAAACTGGAGTCGCGTGGCATTGTGACGCGCGTTGGTGACGGTGTCGCTTGGATTCATGGGCTGAGTGGTGCTGGGTACAGCGAAGTGCTCGAAATCGAAACAGCGACAGGTGTCGTGGAGGCGTTTGCGCTCAACCTCATGGAAGACGAAATTGGCGCGGTGCTTCTTGGCAGCGACCAGGGTGTTTCTGCTGGTGACAGCGTACGGCTCAAAGGTGAAATTTTGTCAGTGCCAGTCGGGCCTGAGCTACTTGGGCGAGTCGTTAGCCCGCTTGGTGAAGCGCTAGACGGTGGTCCGGAGATTGTCGCCAAGCAGCGCGGGCTTGTCGAACGTGAAGCAGTCGGTGTGCTGGGGCGCAAACACGTCCACGAGCCATTGATGACCGGTATTATGGCAATTGACTCAATGTTTCCGATTGGGCGCGGCCAGCGCGAGCTGATTATTGGCGACCGCCAGACAGGCAAAACCGCCATTGCGCTCGATACGATGATCAACCAAGCCAAGCAAAAGACCGGTGTGGTCAACGTCTATGTTGCAGTTGGACAGAAGCTGAGTAAAGTCGCACGACTAGTTGAACGCCTCAAGCAAGAAGGCGTCATGGAGCAGACCATCGTCGTGGCGACGGGGCCAAGCGACCCGGCTTCGCTGCTGTATCTTGCACCTTACGCAGGAACCGCCATGGGCGAATACTTCCGCGACAACGGCCAGCATGCACTCATGATCTACGACGACCTCACCAAGCACGCCGTCGCCTATCGCCAAATGTCGCTTCTGCTTCGTCGTCCACCAGGTCGCGAAGCCTACCCTGGCGATGTCTTTTATCTGCACTCGCGCCTCTTGGAGCGATCAAGCAAGCTGAGCGATGAACTGGGCGCCGGTAGCCTCACTGCCCTACCAATTATTGAGACCCAAGCTGGTGATATTTCGGCATATATTCCGACCAACGTGATTTCTATCACTGACGGTCAGATTTTTATGGAAACCGATCTCTTCTACCAAGGGATTCGCCCAGCGATTAGCGCTGGTCTTTCAGTGAGTCGTGTCGGTGGCGACGCCCAGACAAAAGCCGTGAAGTCTGTTTCTGGCCACCTCAAACTTGGCCTGAGCCAGTTCCGCGAGCTGGCAAGTTTTGCGCAGTTTGGTAGTGATCTCGACGAAGCCACCAAAGCGCAAATCGAGCGTGGGCAGCGCCTCACAGAGCTGCTCAAGCAGCCGCAATACCAGCCACTCAGCGTTTGGGAGCAGGTTGCCAGTGTGTTTGCAGTCAGCGAAGGGCTGTTTGACGACGTGCCTGCCAGCAAGATCAAAGATGCCCAAAAAGCCTACTTAACCCGCCTCGACAAAGACCACAAAAAACTTATGGATGGCCTGGGCAAAGGTGACAAAAAGCTCAGCGACCAACCCGATGTCGAAAAAGTCCTAAAAGAAGTCGGCAAATCCGTCGCGAAAGGGTTTGAAGGCTAATCGAGATGGCATATCCATTTGGTGAGCGACCAGAACGGCCCGACGTATTTGTGAGCCCATGCGACTCACGACATGTATATACGGTCCATGCGGGAGAGGTTGACGAGAGCGCTGTCGACGTGGCAGGCTTTACAAGTGTTACCATTTTGACGCCTGATGGTGCGACAAGCTATTCGCCAGATACAGTGGCGGCTGACAAGCTAAAACTTCGTCCGCGTTTAGGTAAAACTGGGCGTCAAATAGTGATAGCTGCAAACTTTAATTGGGCTCTTGCCGAAAATGATCGAGGAGGTGCTAATGGCTAGCACTCAGCAACTCAAATCCCGCATTCGCTCGGTCAAGCAGCCAGTTGTGTATGCTTTTGTTGATGCTCAAAATCTTAATCTTGGTACGATGCACGATGTCAAAAATACAAAAGGCAGCATCGTCTACCGCGGCCAGAAGCTGGATTTTTTGAAGTTTCGCCACTATTTGCGGGAAAAATATGGAGTGCGCGAGGCGTACTTATTCATTGGGTTGATACCGGGCAATAACCACATCTATGAGCGCTTGCAGCGAGCTGGTTACACAGTCATATTTAAAGAAGTGGTGCAGTTCAAAGACCGTGAAGGTAGACTAAAAACCAAGGGCAACGTCGATACCGATATTGTGCTCTATTCGGCAGCGACACTCTTTGCGGAGTTTGACGAAGCGGTATTTGTTTCGGGAGATGGTGATTTCCTGAGTCTTTACACGTTTATGGAAGAGCGCGGCAAGCTCAAGCGGATTATTGTGCCAAATCGCTATAGCTACTCCAAGTTGCTCAAGAAATACTATCACAAGCTAGCCTTTGTTGACCGTATACCGCAGTTGTTTGTTGAAAACAAAAAGACTGGGAGCGGCGGTCGGATCACATCCTTAGGCAAACCCAGTCATCGTGATACCCCCATTGTAGCAAAAAGCAGTATAAATGTCAATAATCGTCAGAAAAAGGAGCGGACATAATGGCTAGCACTCAGCAACTCAAATCCCGCATTCGCTCGGTCAAGTCAACCAAGCAGATTACAAAAGCCATGCAAATGGTTGCCGCGAGCAAAATGCGCCGTGCTCAAGATGCCACCAAAGGCTCCAAAGGTTACGTCGCAGCGGCAGACGAAATCTTGGCCTATCTTTCGGCTCAGGGCGCGACCGACCACCACCCGCTGTTCGAAAAACGACCGATCAAAGCTCGTTTGATCATCGCGATTGCCGCCGACAAAGGCCTAGCCGGTGCCTACAATTCAAATGTGCTCAAAAAATACATCGAACTACTCAAAAAAGACGACGAACGAGGCATCAAAAATCACACGATTACCGTCGGCCGCAAAATGTCGGCATTTGCCTCGCGACTCAAAGATACTGACGTGATCGGATCGTACGAAGATATCCCCGACCACCCGAGTGGCTTAACATTCAGGACGATTCTGACTACCGCATGCGACATGTACCGCGAAAAGAAAGTCGACGCCGTAACAGTGGTGTATACCGATTTTGTCAGCAGTATCGTCCAGTCGGCCGAGTGGATGCGCCTGCTGCCGGCCGGTACACCTGTAGCTAGCGATACGGCACAGTTGTCGAACGACGTCGCAGATGCCACTTACGAGCCAAGCACAGAAGCGGTGCTCGACGCAGTTGCCTATCGTTTGGTTGGATCGGAATTATTCCAGGCGCTGCTCGACGCTCGAGCTAGTGAGCACAGTATGCGCATGTTGGCCATGAAAAACGCTACCGACAACGCTACCGATCTTGTCGATGACCTGACGCTTGAAATGAACAAAGCTCGCCAAGGTGCCATCACCCAAGAGCTGAGTGAGATCACAGCGGGTGTGGAGGCGATGAAATAATGAGCAATACGTTACGGCACAAACAAGGCATCGTCCCGCCGCATATCATAGATCGACTCGCTCCACAGCAATCAAGACGTGACGAGAGATTCAGAAAAGAGCGAGAGTCGTTCCTCATAAGAGCGATGGGAGGACTCAGCGAATTACTTGCCCGGCTCGATGACAAAAAGCAACGAAACACACTACTAGACGAAGGAGAACAAGATGACTAAAACCCAAGGAAACATTACCCAAATCGTGGGCGTGGTGGTAGACGTTGAGTTTGCCGAAGGCGCACTGCCGGCGATTTACGACGCCCTCCACCTGCAGCAGGGTGACCGCACGCTGACGCTTGAGGTGGCGCAGCATCTCGACGAACATACCGTCCGCACGATTGCCCTGCAGAGCACCGACGGCCTGAAGCGCGGCACACCAGTCGAAGCGACCGGCGCACCGATCCATGTGCCAGTCGGGGCCGATACACAGGGTCGCATGTTCAACGTCGTTGGTGAGCCGATCGACGGCAAGCCTGCGCCAAAAGGCAAAACAGCCAGTATCCACCGTGAACCGCCTGCTCTGAGTGAACAAACCAACAAAACTGAGATTCTCGAGACGGGTATCAAAGTAATCGACTTGATCGCACCCATCGCCAAAGGTGGCAAAGTGGGGCTCTTTGGTGGTGCGGGTGTTGGCAAGACAGTCTTGATCCAGGAGTTGATCAACAATATCGCCAAATTCCACTCTGGCAACTCGGTGTTTGCTGGTGTCGGCGAGCGAACGCGTGAGGGTAACGACCTGTACTTCGAGATGAAAGAAGCCGGCGTGCTCGACAAGACTAGCCTGGTGTTTGGCCAGATGAATGAACCACCAGGAGCGCGTCTGCGTGTGGCGCTGGCAGGACTTGCCATGGCCGAGGCGTTTCGCGATGATGGCAAAGACGTGCTGCTATTTGTCGACAATATCTTTCGATTTACCCAGGCCGGCGCTGAAGTTTCGGCATTGCTCGGTCGTTTGCCGAGCGCGGTGGGTTACCAGCCAAATCTGCAGCAAGAAATGGGCGCACTGCAAGAGCGAATCACTAGTACCAAAAAAGGCTCAATCACCTCTGTACAGGCAGTCTATGTGCCGGCCGACGACTTGACCGACCCGGCTCCAGCCACGACATTTGCCCACCTTGACTCGACGATCGTGCTTAACCGTGGCTTGACCGAAATCGGTATCTACCCGGCCGTTGACCCACTTGACAGTAGTTCGACAATTCTCGACCCAGAAGTTGTCGGTGAAGAGCACTACCAGGTGGCGCGTGAAGCGCAGCGCGTCTTGCAGCAGTACAAAGAGCTCCAAGATATCATCGCTATCCTCGGCATGGAAGAGTTGAGTGACGACCAGAAGCAAACCGTGCAACGTGCTCGTCGCCTGCAGCGTTTCCTCGCACAACCATTCTTTGTGGCAACACAGTTTACGGGCAACGAAGGCGCGTATATCAAGGTTGCTGACACGGTCAAAGATGTGCGCGATATTTTGGCCGGCAAATACGACGCCAAACCAGAGAGCTGGTTCTATATGGCGCCCGGCCCGCTGAGCGAGAAGAAAGACTAGAGGGTTCTCATGGATTTTCAGCTGGTCACATTGAGTGGCACAAAGATCAACGAAAAGGTGTATGAGGTAATACTGCCGACCGAGGACGGCGAAATTGCTGTCTATCCCGGTCATGAAGATTTGGTATCGGTCGCCAAGCCCGGTATCGTCATAGTGCGGCGCCAAAAATCTGATAGCGACGATCGTCTCGAGCTTTTTGCGATTAGCGGCGGCATTATTGAAGTGACGGGCAGTCGAGTGCGCGTGCTCGTCGACGAAGCGGATCACGGCGATGATATTGTCGAAGCCGAAAGCCAGGCAGCACTTGACCGTGCGCTCAAGCTTCGCGACGAAGCGACCACCCAGCTCGAGCTCGAAAAAGCTCACCAGCTCGTTGACCGTCATGCAGTCCGTCTCAAGGTAGCCGACCTGCATCGCAGGCGCCGACGACACTAATCCTCTCTCGCCGTTCGACTCTCAAATAGCGCGCTCATCTTGAGCGCGCTATTTGAGAGCAGTACCTCCCTCCCTCTCCTTGACTATACCTTTCCCTACAACCCTGCAGTAACATTTCGTTGACGGCCGTCAGCAAAATGTCACACTTTTTATAAACTTACTTTTACAATGTCAGCTGAAATGATTCATAAATATTGACGTACGCTTCGAGGTGGTTGGTGCGGATTTCCTCCTGAAGATACCTACGTGAATCAAACTCGGTTTGCCAAACGCTTTGTTGGATTTTTTCAAATCGCAATTCTTTCAGTAGGAGTCGCAGGTGGCCGCGTTTTGCCCGTTCATGTTCTGGAATATCAAATATCAGAAGTAATTTTGCACCATGCGCTAGTTTCTGCGGCTCATAACGTGCCAGCATGCGGTGCGCTTCATCAGAGAGTGTTAATTGACCGTCGACATTATGCTCGATAAGACCGCGCTTGACCATTCTGTAGTATGCTTGCTTTGTGGTTTGTCGGCTAAATTTTTCTTTGTCAATTCTCTCAAGGTCATTGAAAAAACGATGGGGGCTAAAAGTTAGTTTGAGATTTGGCTCCGTGTAGGGCACGAGGGACTTGAGGATATATCTCGTTTTTTCAGAGCAACGAAACGTTGGCATAGCTGTATCTCCTGTCTCCCACTCTTGTAATAATAGTAACAAATAATTGACGGCCGTCAACGAAATGTCACTGTGTGAAAACTATGTCGAAGATATCTGATTTAGTGGTGGATGTGCCTATGGGGAGGCATCGAGCACACTTCGTACTTCGTCTGTCGATCGGCATTGCATGAGTGTGTCGCGCAGGCTGCTGGCGCCGTCAAAGTCTCGGATGTAGATTTTGAAATATCGTTTGAGGGTTTCAAATGGTCGTCCCATTTGAGGCTGATAGTAGTCAAATTGGTCGAGGTGAAAGCGGAGAAGGTCAATGAGCTGATGCTTGTTGCTGGCGCGCTCAGTATTGCCTCCAGTGTCTCTTGTAACGGCTTCCGCACGCCGAGAATCTCGCTCGTCATCTTCTTTGGAAGTTGCGGAACTCCCCGGTATCTTTTCTGCAAAAAGATGCTGGGTCAAACAGTCCTCACTTCGCAATGAAGATGCCTCGCTCACTTCTCGGGTTTGTGCAGGTGTTTCAAGAGAACTAGCGACAAGCTGAGAACTCGACGACACGGGTGTATGTAGCGGTGGTAGTCGTGAAAAGCAAAAAGGATCGGTAAACACTCCCCTGCCGATCATGATACCGTCGATACCGTGGGTTGCGGCGAGCGCTTCGCCGTGTGCGCGATTTGCGATATCGCCGTTGATTATCAGTATGGTCTCAGGGGCGATTTCGTCACGTAGGGCTTTGATTTGATCGATGAGCTCTATATGAGCCGGTACTTTGCTCATTTCTTTTTTGGTACGCAGGTGGATTGTGAGCGCGGCGATGTTTTGCTGCAACAAAAAGCCCAGCCACTCACGCCATTCGTCTACGTAGGTGTAGCCGAGACGCGTTTTGACACTCACGGGTAGGCCGCTCTCTTTGGCGGCAGCAATGATTGCCGCAGCGCGTTCGGGGTGGCGGATCATGTCGGCTCCCCCGCCGCCTTTGATAGCTGACTGGTCGGGGCAGCCCATGTTGATGTCGATGCCGTCGTACCCCAGTTTTGAGCAGTGCTGGCTAAGCGCTGCCATGGCTTCGGGGTCACTGCCCCAGAGTTGCGCAACGATTGGTGATTCATCGGTGGTTTTGACGAGTCGCCCACCGATAGCTTTGTCGCCAGCCCGAAACCAACCAGTGGCGTTGGTAAACTCAGTAAAAAACACGTCTGGTCGACCTGCCTGCGCGACCACATGGCGAAACACCACGTCAGTGGTGGCTTCCATGGGTGCAAGCACAAAAAAAGGCCGCGGGAGTGTTTGCCAGAAATTTGACATAACCTATCTATTGTAGCGCACAATAGTTCTAAGTTCTAAGTTCTAAGTTCTAAGTTCTAAGTTCTAAGTTCTAAGTTCTAAGTTTGGTTAGTACTGTGGAAATAGGCGGAGGGGATAATTACTGAATTGAATAAGCCGTCTCTGTGAAGAGACGGCTGTGGTGGATGTTCCTCGAGGCCGCAAGGGCCAAGTACTGATCCATAGTGGGGTTTGGGGACCCCTCTGTTGCGTCCCAACCTGGCGCAACAGAGGGGTCCTGGCTGAGTCACCTCAGTCAGAAGGAGTTCGTGGTCCCCCCACTAGAACTTCCTTACCCGGGATGCACCTCCCCCCGGTGGTGCGGTAGGCTGCTTCTGAGGCTTAGAGCACCTCAGTAGCTGGTCGGGGTAACGGGGCTTGAACCCGCATCTCCGCTATTTCTAGCGTTGTTTTACCTAAACTATACCCCGTGTGTATGAGCTTTTCACCGCAAGCGGTGTTTTGGGCGCTCATACGGCCCGAGCTCAGGCTTGAGCTGCCACTTCTTCTCGCCGCGCTGAGCTGCACGAGCGTAGTCCTCCTTGCTTGCCAATGTCCCCACCTCCTTCGAGGTGTCAGTGCTTGGGTGATTCCCGCGCGACTAAATACGTATTATAATCTCAAGAGCTATATTTGTCAACTAAATCAGCTTCAAATTGTATAATTCCCTTATAACTCGTTTCGTATGAAGTAATATCGGGGAAATCGAGGGTGGTGATACAGTGCCAGACGGCTTGGACGAGGCGAGTAAAATCAGCTAATTCTTGCTGAGAAAATCGGGCTTCGAGTGCATGAATGCGCCCCGATGCGTCTGGTTCGACGAACTGCAGGACGCCGCGCTCAAACTCATACTTGCGATAATCTCTCGAATGCCCAGTCAGGAGCTGGTAGAACATCAACTGTTGGCGGTATTTGTGGAGCTTGATCTTTTCCCAGTCGGTTTTGCCCTGCCAGTCGTGGGAGGGCTTGCCTGTTTTGTAGTCGGTGACGGTTAGTTGGTTGCCACGGATAGAGACAACGTCGAGCGAGCCCGTCAGCACCGCGCCGTCTAGTACGACGCCTTGGTTGGCGAAACTAAGCTCGGTTTTTTGGCCAGGAAAGAAATCGCCGTACGTCGTGCGCAGAAAGGCGCTCAGACTGTCGGCACCTTTTTTGCTAAACAACAACTCATCTTCGGCAGCAAGGTGCTGGTCGTGCAGTTCGTTCAAAAAATCGCCCAGTATATCTTCGACCGGGCGTCGCTCGCCTGTCGCACTGAGGTGGTTGTGAGCTTTTTGGAGGGTGCGGTGGATGGCTGTACCATAGCCTGCGGTCGGGCTTTTGGCCTGCGGAAATCGCAGCAGGTTGCTCATGAGGAAATGGCTCGGGCCGCCACGCGTGAGGTCGATAAAGTTGTTGAGATGCGTGATCGAGAGCTTGTAATTTGCGAGCGTCGGTTGCAGGAGTTGCTTCATATCAGCGGTCGGTTCTCGGGTAATACGATCGTGCCAAGCCAGCTGGAGATCTTGGAGCGAGTCTGCGGGAGTTTTTTTGATGTCCTCGACCACCGGTGTGAGCGATGTGCCAGTCAAAAAACTGGCTGGCAGCTGGGTGCGTTGGAGGTTGTCGGCCGCGCTGTAGCTGAGTGTCAGGGTTTGTTTGGCGCGCGTCATGGCGACATAAAACAGCCGAAGCCGCTCGTCATAGCTACCACCGCTTGGTGCGAGTGGCAGATTGTCTGGGTAGCCGATCAGTCGGCTGCGACTACGCACTCGTTCGCCCCACGCACTATCGATTGCCCCCACGACATAGACATGGTCAAACTCGAGACCTTTTGATTTGTGGGCTGTCATGAGATTGACGCCGCCAGTGGCGTTGGTAGCGCGACGAACAGTGGTGATACGCGTGCCGAGACGGCGGTGAGCGTCGATAAAGTCAAGCATGTCTCGCAGTAGCAGCGTCTGGTCTGGCTTGTACTCGCGCAGGTGGTCACGGATGGTGCGCAGGGCTTCGAGAGCATCGATGTAGCTCGGGGCGTCTTTTTCGCGAGAATTGACACCAAAATAATACTCATAAAACGGCGATCGATAGCCGACAATCTCATCGCCAACTGTTTCAGTGGGTACGCCGATCAGCTGGTCGATGACAAGCTCAAGTGGTGCCCGTGATACTTGGGCGGCCTGGGAGACGAGCCATTCGGCGAGTGGTTTGTATTCTAGGTGTGTCATCATGACCTCGAGCCAGCTGAGGTGATTGCGGGCGCTAGTGAGGCTGAGCCGCCAGATTGATTCGGGCGAATAACCAAACTGCGGGTGAGATAGTAACTCTGGCAACTGCGCGTTTGCCTGGTCATGATCGCCTTCGGCGATTGCTACCACCACTCGAGCGAGAAGTTCCAGGCTCTGGATAACTGGCGACTCCAAAACATTTTCGCGACGCTCGTAGCTGACTGCTAGCCCTTTGTGCGCGATATATGGAGCGAGCGTGACCAGTTCGTCATGTCGCCTGGCTAGTACGGCGATACTCTCGGGCGCGGCGCCTTGGTCGATGCGTGCCGCGATGTGATCTGCAACCCAGGCGTATTCGTCGCTGGTCGAAGGTAGCTCATAGAGGCTCACGGCAGATTGCGCCGAGTCGGCGTGCGGGGTGAGTTGCTTGTTGAGCTTCATCGTCTGCTCGAGACGGTCGCTGCCTTGGGTGATTATTTCGCGGGCTGCCTGCAATACTGGGGCTGCCGACCGGTAGTTGTCAGTCAGCACAATGCTCTTGAAACCTGGATACTGCTCGGCAAAGCGGTGAATATTGTTGATATCAGCCCCCTGAAAACTATAAATTGCTTGGTCATCGTCGCCCACTGCCATGATATTTGGCGCGTCACCAGTAGCTGTGTCGGTCAGAGCAAAAAGAATCCGAAGCTGCGCGAGATTGGTGTCCTGAAATTCATCTACCAAGATATAGTGATATTTCTCCTGCAAGTTGTATCGCAGATCTTTGTGGAGCTCAAGCGCATGAATAACGTTGAGGATCATATCGTCGTAGTCGTATAGCCCGGCCTGCTCCATGCGTGTCAGGTAGGCGTAGTAGATATGCGACATAGCGCGTAGTTTTGTATAGCGTTTACGGTCTTTGAATACGTAGTCGCCAGATTCGTTTTTTTCGAGCCAGCGGTTGCGCCAGGCAGTGACGGTGTTGGTTTTGCCGGTTTCGACTGCTGCGTCAAAGGCATGCGCCATACTGAGCGCCAAGATATTGGCGAGCGGTGTGATGCCAGGTGGGAGCTTTGGTTGGGGTAGCTCGGCGACTTTTTTGGCCAGCGGCACGAGGTGCGTGAGCATTGTGGTGCTAATTTTGCCCGCAAACACCTGTGCGAGATCGGCTTCAACGGCATCTAGGACGATTTCGTTGGCCTGGATGATAGCCAGTAGCTCGTCGCTGGTGAGGCCAGCTTGTTTGAGTTCACTGATTACTTTTGCGGCGTCGCCTCGGTGAGTGTATTCATCGCTCAGCTTGCTGGCAAGCGGGTTGGTATAGTCCAGCTCGTCGAAAATACCGCTGAGGATCTCGTACTGGGCCAGCTCGTCAGCGGGCGCAAAGTCCGCTCCTTGGTAGAAGTACTGATTATTTTGGTTGATAACTTCCGTGCCGAAACTATGGAAGGTGTGGATAGCGACTTTGTAGGCAGCAGGGCCGATAATTTGACTGAGTCGCTCACGCATGGCGGTCGCTCCGCTGTCGGTGAAAGTCAAACACAAGATATTTTCGGGCAATGTGTCGGTTTTTTGCAAAATGTTGGCCGTGCGCATGCTGAGCAGTTCGGTTTTGCCAGTGCCAGGACCGGCAATGACGAGCAGCGGACCATCAATCGTGTCCACCGCCTCTTTTTGGGCGGCGTTGAGGTGTTTGTAGCGGGTAGAAAAATTGGTCACTATACATTATTGTACCCCAACATATATCTGTTAATTGTGGTATAATTTACCTACTATGAACAGCGGTGACATATTTGATGATTTCACCCTCGAGCGCGAGATAAAGGATCGGTTTGGTGTGGGTGTCGATGTCGACAAAGTGATCGCGCGCGGGATTGATGTCGGCCAGTCAGCGCGAGCGACGGTGTTTTTGAGCAAGAAAAAACAGCTGTACTGCTATGTCTACGGCCCTGCCCGCCTGCTGCTAAGCGATGTTAAGAAAATAATGAGCCGCATTGGACTCAAAGTGGAGCTATATCTACCCCCGAAGGGGCAGCCGCACTATTTTGATGAGATTGGGCGAGCGAAATTCAAAACCGTATTTCCGGGACGCAAAGATGTCAACGAGAGCGACCTTGTGTTTTATCGCACACTAGCGCCGTACCTCCCTGCGCTTGCCTTGATCGAAGAGGTATCGGGTGGCGTGATTCACCAAGCTGACCACGATGTACGCGGCGGCTGGCGCCCAGCGGTGAAGTTTACGTATCGAAGGATAAAAACGAGCTAGTTGCTATTCATCTCGTGTTTGCATAGTGTGCTAGTCAGGGAGAGGGCTGTTGCAGATAGGTACGCTCGACACAGGGCCCCACCAGGTATTGTTTGCGGCATCATACGTAAAGTTGCCATTATAATTTTTTCCAGTTTTGCATGTCTGAGATGCCTCATAACTTACAAGTAGGCCATATGACATGTTTGGAAAGACACCCCTCACGTACATACTTGAGCGCCCTGACGGATCTGTTGGTATCTCTCTGATGTATGTAGGAACTAATTGAGGAGCGAGCAATGTAGTGCTACAGCCAGAGTTGTCGCCGCCTGGGCATACATTTGGGTATTCGCCATTTTGGCTGAAATAGGTGTTGAGCGCATCCATCAGCTGCCTCGTATTCGCGAATCGAAGATCATCTCGAGATCGCTGCTGGACATTTCCATACACCACTACCACGATTGAGCACAAAAGAGCCACCACAACGACGACAATTGCGATTTCGACCAATGTGAAGCCCTGACGCACGCGGTACATGCATATAGTGTACCATAACAACGCTTACGATTCTTCACTTGACACAATAGTTGATTCTCGTCTCTCGAGTATGACAAGGTGCTCGATGTGGGGAGTGCGGGGGAAGAAATTGTAGCCTTTGTGGGTGCGGATGCCATATTTTTTGGCGAGCATGGCGACGTCGCGGGCCTGGGTGACGGGGTTGCAACTGAGGTAGATGATGCGAGGTGGCGTGACTTCGAGCAGGCGCTCGACGACCGCCTGGTGAAGGCCGGCGCGTGGCGGGTCGACGATGACGGTGTGGTCGCTACTGATGTGCTCGAGGGCTTTTTCGCTTGGGGCTAAGACTACTTGCGCGCTACTTCCCTGTTGTTTGATGTTGCGCTTCATTTCGCGCACGGCATTTTCGTCGATTTCGACAAGTGTACAGTTGTCGCCGCCAATCGTCAGGCCGATCGAGCCGACGCCGCTATAGAGATCGATAACAGGCACTTTGCCGCTCCCGTCGTCGAAACTTCCTTTGGAAGTTTCACGTAGGTCGCTAGGCGCGGGTCCTGCCGACGAGTCCGCCCCTACATTTTTCGCATATGGCGAAGAAATGTGGGTGCTGCCCCGCTCGTCGTCACCCACTTTGTTAGGTTTCTGGGCATCTGCAGATGTTTCAGAAAAATTACTGGTCGCGCTGACCCACTGTTGCATATCTTTGAGGGCTTGCTCGTAGGTAGGGATGTTTACCTGGAAAAAGCCTTCGGTGGCGTAGGAAAACGGCACGCCCAGCACGTGGTCGGTCAGGACGACGTTGCCCACTGAGAGAAGGCGCTGGGTGATGCGGCTCGCAGGGCTGCGCGGGTCGCTGTAGATGACCTCTCCGCCTTGCGCGTCGAAACTTGCTGCCTCTTGCTCACTCAAAAACTCACAGGTTTGCTCTTTGATATAGAGTTGCCAGACACAGTTTCCTTGCTGGTCGCAGCGGATGAGGAGGCTTTTGAGCTGCCTGGCGCTGACTTGTTTTGCCTCTAGGAAGCCACGAATTTCCCTCGCGAGCCGCATGATTGGCTCTGGTAGTAGAGAGCACTGGTCG
Organism: uncultured Candidatus Saccharibacteria bacterium; assembly: GCA_964602775.1. Taxonomy (GTDB): domain Bacteria; phylum Patescibacteriota; class Saccharimonadia; order Saccharimonadales; family Saccharimonadaceae; genus Saccharimonas. The sequence continues at coordinate 13,999 of CAZRRY010000020.1, forward strand.
ACAATAATTTTGCCTTTGCTGCCACGCTGAAAGAATGCCAGATCGAGCCTTTGCGCGGCATGGAGCACTGCCGCCTCTTTTGTCTCAGACCCGCTCGGCGCATACTGATTATCGACAGGAGTCTCTTGCCTCGCTGCTGCCGGAAAGGCAGAGTCTTCGTCAAAAGAGGCGGCGGCACTCCTTCTCTGGCTGTTGCTGGAGCCGTCATTCTTTTCACTCAGAACTAAGAACTCAGAACGTAAAACGTCTTTCTTTAGAACTTGGCTATTCTGTCCGTACCAGCTAAACTCCACCTTATTGCGGTAGTGAGCGGTGCGATTGTCGGTATAGACTATGATTAGATCGGGCAAGACGATATCGTGTAGTTCAAAAGCCTCTTCGATGAGTGCGGC
>CAZRRY010000021.1:0-13571 GCA_964602775.1 uncultured Candidatus Saccharibacteria bacterium
GCCTCGACATACTTGAAGCATAGCTTCAAATCTGTCTCCGGCCTTGCGGCTCGCCCCCGGCGACCCTCACCCGGCAGCTCCACCAACGCAAGAACCCAACCGGAAGGTTGGGTTCTTGTGTGGAGGGATAGCGGTGTGCCGTGTATGGTCGGAAGGCTACCGGTTGCGCCCGGAATTACTGCGCTAAGACCAAGGAATTTGTCATAAGAAAAACAAGCACCTGCGAGTAGTGCTTGTTTTCGTGGAGTTTTTCAAATGTTTGTTTATTTTTGGTTCCTGTATAATTTTTTTACTCAGGAACTACCCCTATAATAGGACGCTATAGCGCTAATGTCAATAACTTTTCCATACATTTTATTGGTAAAAAATACTACGAGTGAGACAGGGCCCCAGGTACAGTATAGTCTTCTGATATTGCAGTTTTTTGTTTTTAACGATTGGTGCGTGAAACCTTACGTAACTTTCCGGGCCTAAGGTCCGTCCCAAGCCAACGACGTGACTACGTGCAATGAGCAGACAGTGCGATATGAGCTCACTGTCGTTTGTGTTGTTGGCAAATCCAAACATGAACGGTAAGTGCCGACGCTACGGCAGCTTGTCATAAGCATTGGTCGTGCACATGTCGGCGCAGGCCGCAAATCAGCGGGTCGCCAGCACGGTCGGCTTGTACGGGTGTGCTTCTTTCGTGAGTGTGTTTTGAGGCATGGTATATGGCACGAGTGAACACAAAATGAAGTCTTGCACGGTTGATTGCCATAATGGCGAGCATGTGGCGCTGGGTAGCAGTCGCGTGAAGACGTAGCTAGTCGGACTCGCAGAAACCTACTCAAGGAAACCCAGGGCGGGGAAGTTTGCTTGGTGCCAATATACAAACAATAGTTTGTGGCTCGAAGTGTCGTGTTGGGATGCTGGCGCGACGCAAACATATAGCAATGTTGGTGTTCCAAAACACGCAGACGTCGCCTTATCTAGGCAGCGCGTAACAGCTCAGCTAGCAAGTCCGTAGAGGGAAAATCCACTCACTATCCGAGAATTATTAAAAGAACATATAAAATAAACAACATATTATACGATGATATTTTAACAACATTATATCTTTACGAAAGTATAAAATACGCAATTAATGTATAAATTACTACAAAAAGTTAATCACAACACTTGCAAATATTAGATGCTTATGCTAGTATGAATATAAGCTTTTAAACAACACAAAAAACAAAAGCCACCACAAACCCTTAACAATTTAAACAACACGACCACGAGGCCTTTTACGTCAACCAATCGACGGAAAAGAAGGCATCGACACTCGGTATATAACGAAAGATGATATATTTCTTTCGCGCACCTTATACAAATACCTGTAGTGGCGCTGCCTATGCTCCGCCGATCGAGAGGATTTCTTCTCTTGGCGTCGCATGACGTAGACACTAGTACCTCACGCTTGGTTAATCCTAACTACCGTTGCAAGACATATCTAGTTGCGATACTACCAAGCGTGAAGCGGAATATGTCTAAAAAAGACCTATGCTCCACAATGTGGAGCGGTCAGTTGCCCATATGAGCGGCTGAGCAGACACCTGAATAGTTAATTATATTAGCAGGTAGTTACAAGCACTATGCTTTGCTTGCCGCTCGGGCTCTCTTTTACCATTAGTGATATGATAGTAGTATGCTTGGGAAAGTATTAACACTCATCACTCTTGGTTCATTTGTGCTACTGTCCGCACTTGTCCAGTCGACCTCTCCGTCGACAATACACCCGCTTGGGATTCTTTTGGTATTTATTCTTCTTTATATGGTGGCACTGGGTGTGCTGACTTTTTTTATGTATTTCGTGGCACGAGGTATTAATAGTTTTCGTACCAAAAAGCAGCAGATTGATTTGCGACAGGTGTATTACTACGCGTCTGTGATTGCGCTCGCTCCTGTGCTGGCGCTTGGAATGAGGTCGATTGGCCATGCAAGCATATACGACATGATGCTGATTGTCGTATTTGAAGTAATTGCCTGTTTTTATATTGCAAAACGCCGCTAGAACAGTGTATGAATCATGGTAGTTATGCTATAATTTCTTGAGTATGGAGCCACGACAAGCGGGACCGGGGGGCAACCTAGAGCGTCAACCAGGACAGACTGGTGAACTTGGCGTTGGTACTGGTGGGGAATATCTACCAAATCAATCTCACGAGCGCCTGGGGCCACAGCTTGAGGTAGGTGCTGTGCAGGCAGAGGTAGCACAGCTTGTGATGCCGGCATTGCCGACGCCAGTAGTATCGACAACAGATGATGCAGCCCAGGTAAGTGATGCCACGCAACTGATTGCTGCAGACGTTGATCTTATCGAGAAAGAGTGGATCGATAAGGCAAAAAAGATTATTGCCGAAACAAAGGACGACCCGCATGCTCGCGAGAAGGCGATTAGCCAGCTGCAGACCGAATATGTACAAAAAAGGTATGGGCGAGTAATCGGCAGTGCAGGTGATTAAATGAATACGGCTGGGGTATTTGTAAGTCTTTTTGGTTTTGCGGTACTGGTTGTCGCAGCGGCTTTGGGGGCTTTTCTCGTCTATCGTCAGACTCTCAGAGAAGCCAAAAACTACGAACGTGGTCTCAAGATGGTGCCAGTTTTGATCCACCTCCCGCCAGCAAGTGATGATATTGAAGTCAATAGTCGTGACAAACGTGATGTTACCGAAGAAGCACTTTCTCAGGCAAGCGTTATGTACAATATTATCGCGAGCACAATTACAAAGGGGCTCAAAAGCAAGGTCTATGGTCAGCGTCACTTGGCGTTTGAAATCGTCGCAAAAGGCGGGCTTGTGCACTACTATGCGGTCGTACCGACCGTACTGATAGACGCGGTGCGACAAGCGATTGCTGCGGCATATCCTTCTTCGAGGCTCGAAGAGATGGCTGAACACACAGTGTTTAGCGAAGTTGGTAAGATCACAGGTACAATTGGCGGTGAGTTTACACTCAAAAAGCACTACTCGCAGCCAATCGCGACCTACACGGAAACAAAGCGTGACGCTTCGCGCGCGCTTCTCAATGCGCTTTCTGCGGCAGGAAGAGAAGACGGGATAGGTATACAGATCTTGATACGTCCTGCACCAGAAGGTTGGATTCATGCCTCTCGTAAAGCCGTAGAAAAGATTAAAAAAGATCGAGCAACCGGCAAAGCATCGCACGGTGGAATGTTTGCGCTCAGAGACATTACAGAGGCGCTATGGCGTCCACCAAACCCCGCCGAGCATCACCAGTCTGAGCACGCAGTCGACACCCAGCTGACTGCCGTCGAACAACAGGCTATCGAGTCGATAGACGAAAAGACACGCTACCCAGGGTTTGAGACGCTGATTCGCGTGGTAGTCTCGTCGAATACTGCAGCGCAATCTCAGGCGCTGATGAAAAATATCGTTTCGGCATTTGCGCTGTTTGACTCCCCGAGTAATAACGGGTTTAAATTTGCGTTGTCAAAAAATATCGATGAGCTGGTATCATCGTATATCTTTCGGTTCTTCCCGCAAGCAGTAAAAGGTAATATTTTAAATAGTATCGAGCTCGCCTCGATCTTTCACTTGCCTGACCAAAACAGTATCCCGACATCACAGGTTCAGCGACAGATGAGCAAGCAGGTTGATGGCCCAACGCAAGTCATGGAAGATGGTTTGCTGCTTGGATATAACGAGTTCCGTGGTACGAAAAAGCCGATCCGACTAAGTGATAAGGATCGACGGCGACATATCCATATTATCGGACAGACTGGTGTCGGTAAGTCGATTTTGCAGGAGAATCTTGCGTATCAAGACATGATGGATGGGCGAGGGTTCGCTTTTGTTGACCCACACGGCGACTCAGTAGAAGCACTGCTTTCAAAGGTGCCAAAAGAGCGCGTTGAAGACGTGGTGTATTTCAACCCGAGCGACATGGAGAACCCAGTCGGCCTTAATATGTTTGAGTTTGACCACCCCGACCAAAAAGATTTCCTCGTACAAGAAGCGATTAGTATGCTGTATGGACTGTACGACCCGGGCCACACGGGCATTGTTGGTCCACGGCTCGAGCATATTTTTCGTAACTGCGCACTGCTTTTGATGAGTGACCCAGCTGGCGGGACATTCATTGATATTCCAAAACTACTTATTGACGAAGAGTTTATGAAAAGTAAGCTCAAATACGTCACCGATCAACAAGTGCTCGATTTTTGGACAAAAGAGTTCCCGGCTTCGCAGCGTTCAAGTGAGGCGGGTGAGGTGATTAGTTGGGTAGTGAGCAAGTTTGGGCCATTTATTAGCAACGATGCGATGCGCAATATCATTGGTCAGACCAAGAGTGGCTTCAATTTCCCAGATATCATGAACAACAAGAAGATTTTGCTCGTCAATCTTTCAAAAGGAAAGATGGGTGATCTCAACTCTAAGCTGCTGGGTATTATCTTTGTGATGAAATTTCAGGCAGCGGCGATGGCGCGAGCAAGCATGCCTGAAGACGAACGTAAAGATTTCACACTCTATGTCGACGAGTTTCAGAACTTTGCGACCGATAGCTTTGAGACTATCCTGTCTGAGGCGCGTAAATATCGCCTCAGTCTGACGCTGGGTAATCAGTTTATGACGCAGCTCAAAGAAGAGCTGCGCGAAGCGATCATAGGTAATGTCGGTACGACAATCACGGGGCGTATTGGTATCACAGATGCAGAGATCATGGTGAAGCGCTATATGCCGGTGTTTGATGCAGAAGACCTCACGAAGCTGCCAAACTACCAGTCTGTATGTGTCGCTCAGATTCAAGGTGTACCATCAGCGCCATTCAGTATGAGCTGGGTACCACCGATGGGCCAGGCAAATCAGCAGCTGAGCGATGCGCTCAAGCGTTTGTCGGCCGCCAAGTTCGGTCAACCACGCGCCAAAGTCGAACAAGAGATATTTGGACGTCTATCAGTCAAAAAGGAACAGACAGCGCCTGGTGGCGTGGCACCAGTAGGCTCTGGGGCGTCACAGGGGGCTGCTGGGGGCCAAAGGTTGGGAGCTGGCGGCGGATCCTCGTTTCTGGATGAATGGCTTGCTAAGCGTAAGCAGATGGCCGCCGCACAGCCAAAGCCAGGACCCGGCCTGGTGGCTCCAGCCACACCTGCACCGTTTCCACAAGCACTACCACCTGCGTCGCCACAGCCATTTGCGCCTGCAGTACCCTCTGATACCGCCGCTTCTGCGGTTGCCTCCTCGTTCGGGCCTGGTGGCGCGGCTCTTAGTAATGCCGCGCCTGAGCAGCCGCAGGTAGCTCCTCCTATCGCGCCTGCATTGCCAGAAGCGGCCAGTGCAATGCCGCCGCAGCTACCTGGTGAGGGTGATGCCCTGACACAAACCGATACACTCGATCTTGATCCGCAGAACGAGAAAGCAGGAGAAGTACATATAAAACTGCGCTGATAGACAGCGCAGTTTTAGGATCAAAGTGAGCGTCCGTGGCAAAGGTTACTTCTTGCCAAGTATCATGAGGCGGAAGTAGTCAAATACCAGACCAACGATCCAGCCAAGGCCAAACGATGCGATTGTTTCGGTTCCAGATAGGGGATAACCATAAAATCGAGCAACAAGATAGATGGCGAGTGTAAAGAGGAACGCAAACCCAGCGCCTGATGCAATTGCATTGGGCCGTGCGATTGTTCCGCCAACTGCGTCACTTACTTTTTCTACAACAGGGTTGTGAATGAATGTGCTAAATGCACGGCTTGGAGCTGACATCTGTGAGCGAACTTCTCGCATAGTGCGATCGTAGCTTGCGTCACGCTCCTTTTTAGAGGCCGGCCCACGTCGTTCGGCGGGTGACTCCTCTCGCTTCTCGTGCTTGTGCTGCTCTTTCTCGAGACGCGAGGCCTGCTCAAGCGCTTCGTGCTTTGCACCTTCTACGTCTCTTTCGTGGTTTTTCTCAGCTGCTCGCTCGCGATCTTCGCGCAGACGCTCCTGATGCTCTTTGCCTTGCTCCGCAAGCACTTTGGCATCATAGGCTTCAGGATTTAGATTTAGTTTTTCTTTGTCGCTCATAACCACCCCTTATTGCTACACGTTGTTACTTAATTGCTTAGATTGTACCTGCGTTGAGGTCACGTCGGATTAGCCGCACTTCTTTTTTGACTTGTCGTGATCGTGCATAGAAGTAGGCGACGACAGAGAAGACGATACCGGCAAACATCATATTTTCGCGTGGTCCCGTGTGGGGGAGTTCACCGACAGTTTGCTCGACGATCTTTTTTTGTACTGGACAGTCGACATTGATGCTAATCATATTCCCGAAGATGTTATCAATTCGACAGTCGTATGACGTGCGTTCGTTCACGCCTATACCCATTGCTGGGATCGTGTCGGCGACTTTTACTGTGAACATGCGGCTTTGTTTTTCGCCTGGTTTAAGCGTAATTGCTGGCCAGGTGATAGATTTGCTTTTTGAGTCATAGTTTCCACCACCCGCATCGATTACTTCTGCGTACTCAACAATATCATCTACTTTATCAACTGGCGTGACAGTCGATGGTGCTTTGCCGAGATTTGAGAGATTGAGGGTGAAGATGATTTTGTCACCCGCGCGTGCAGTGGTTGTTGTTGCGTCAATATTACCCTGAGTTTGGTTGACGGCATTTTTGGTATCCATTACATGTGCTACGCAGCTCTCGTCCTTGATCCAGACCATGTTGTCGCCTGGGCAGGGCTGGCACTCGGGGCTGCTCTTGAGGAGCTTTGGATTGAGTGGGCACATTTCTGGTGGGGCAATATGGAAGGTCTTGATACAATCATCTGACGTTTTGTCACCAAGAGAAGTTTTGACTGTAACCGTGACAGTATAGGTACCTTCTTTTGTTTGTGTAGTCTGTGCATTGTCAGATAGCTTGGAGCTTGTGTGAGTGATTGTGTCGAGCACTTTGCCATCTCTTTTTATGACGTAAGTATACGAAGTGATAGTTGCTCCATTTTCTGCAGTGCTTGTCGCGCTGAGATCATACCTATCACCAAGTTTTGTAACTTTGAGAAGTGAGCATGTTGCGACCGGGTCAAGTTTACAGTTCGGATCGGATTTGAGCAGGTTTGTCTTGCCCGGTATTTCACATTTTGGATCAGGTTTACAGTTTGGGTCACCAGCAGGCAGGCTGGTTTTTCCTGGAATCTCACACATTTTTGGTGGAGGAGTACAGTCGGGGTAGGTCCCAGTATACCCACTAGGACACTGTGGTTGTGGCGGCTGAGTCTTAGTAACCAGGTTGCCGCAGACTTTCATAAGACCGAACCAGCCGGCTTTTGCAGAGTAGCCAACGTAGATGTAGTACCATGAGCCGTTTGTAACATTATTGGCAGCGTCCCAGTTGGTTAGCGGACGGTTATAGAAGGTGCGGACTCCTCCGCTAGAGGTACGGACCGTGTAGGTGCGCTCGCCCTCGGCGTAACTATAGCGAGGCGTGAGCCCCCAGCTCACGAGGCCATCACGCTTCGAGTTGAGCTGTTGCTGGGTAGCTGCTGCCATTTCGGCGCGGGTAATGCCCATTGTGTCAAAGAGATCTTTGATGTTATTGGTATTTCTATCGTAATGGCTCAGGTATTCAGAGAGTGTACTTACACCTCCAGGGATGAAGTTTGAAGGGTTGGCGGCTGCATTAGCGGCTTCTGGTGGAGAAAATACCGCAAATGACTGAACAACGAGTGCCAGTGCGGTAAAAATAAGACCTACTCGGCGAGTAGCCTCCTCTTTTTTGAGTCGTTGTGCGTAAAACCCAAGTTGCCCGACAAGGGCGGGGCTAAACGCAAGATTTGATACCAGTTTTCTGAACATAGCGCTACCTGTTTATTTATTTAACTTTTTATACCTCTCAGGCGTGATTTTAGCATAAGAAATATGTTCAGCGCAATAGGTTGATTGAACAATTTTTTTTATGCTATAATGAAACGTACTGTAAATCAGCTGAAATGACCGAAGTGAGGGGTAAATGGCTAAACAAAAAGACGACGGTTCTTATGATGGCTCACAAATTCAAGTTCTAGAGGGACTAGAGCCGGTTCGTAAGCGTCCAGGGATGTATATCGGAAGCACGGGCTACGATGGCGTGCACCATTTGATTAAAGAGATTGCCGACAACTGTATCGACGAGGCGATTGCTGGGTTTGCATCGCGCGTCGATGTCCGCATGCTGGCCGATGGCGGGATCACTATTTCGGACGATGGGCGAGGTATTCCGATCGATAAGCATCCAAAAACAGGGGTGAGTACACTCGAGACAGTCTTGACGGTGCTGCATGCCGGCGGTAAGTTCGGCGGCGGCGGCTACAAAGTATCTTCTGGGCTTCATGGTGTCGGATCGAGCGTTGTCAACGCACTTTCTACCAAGCTTGTAGCAGAAGTAGTGAAAAACGGCGAACTACACCGTATCGAGTTTGCGAGAGGTCGTGCTGTTGCGCCGTTGGCAAAAGTTGGCAAGACAGATCGTCCACAAGGTACGACAATTACCTTCTACCCCGACCCAGAAATTTTTAAGGAAACAGTTGAGTTTGACTACAAATGGGTGGTGAGTTATTTGCGTCACCAGGCATACCTTACAAAGGGAGTATATGCTACCGTATACGACGAGCGCACGCATGAGCGTCAGGCATTTTATTTTGAAGGTGGTATTCGTAGTTACGTCAAAAATCTTAATATCGGCAAAGAAGTACTTGGCGATGAGATTTTTTATGTAGAGCGACAAGTCGAAGACTCAGTGGTCGAAGTTGCGGTGCAATATAACGACAGTTATGCCGAGACAGTACGACCGTTTGCAAACAACGTCCTGACGCCGGACGGCGGTACACATTTGATTGGTTTTCGTGCTGCACTGACGCGCGTTATCAATGACTATGCGCGCAAGAGCAGTCTCTTGAAAGAAAAAGAAGAGAACCTTTCGGGTGATGATATTCGCGAAGGGCTGACTGCAGTTATCTTGGTGAAATTGCCTGATCCACAGTTTGAGGGCCAGACGAAAAACAAGCTTGGTAACCCTGAGGTACGTCGCTATGTCGAACAGGTAATGAACGAATACTTTGCCTACTATCTCGAAGAAAATCCAGATGTAGCGAAAAAAATTGTCGGTAAGGCACTGTTAGCGGCCAGGGCGCGTAAGGCTGCGCGGGCAGCTCGCGACAACGTGCTGCGCAAGGGCGCACTTGACGGCATGGGGCTTCCAGGCAAACTGTATGATTGCTCAAGCAAGAATCCAGATGAAAGTGAAATCTATATCGTTGAGGGGGATTCAGCTGCAGGCTCTGCAAAAGAAGGACGAGACAGTAAAACACAGGCAATCTTGCCACTGCGCGGTAAAGTTCTCAACACTGAGCGTGCACGGCTAGACAAGATGTTTGCAAACAAAGAAATTGTTGCGATGATTCAGGCTTTTGGCGTGGGTATTGGTGATTCGTTTGATGTCAACGGTCTGCGCTACCATAAGATTATTATCATGACCGACGCCGATGTAGACGGCAGCCACATCTCGACACTTTTGCTGACCTTTCTTTTCCGCTATATGAAGGAACTGATCGAGGGAGGGTACGTGTATCTTGCGAAGCCACCGCTCTTTAGTCTCAACAAAGGACAGAAAAAAATATATGTATACGATGAGACTGGGCTTGATGCAGAGCTCGATAGGCTCATTGCTGATCGCAAAGAGCGGGGGACAGAAATAGTTCCTACTGATGATAAGTTTAAGCAAGCTGGCGTCACTTTGTCGCGCTTTAAGGGGTTGGGTGAAATGGATGCCGATCAGTTATGGGACACGACGATGAATCCGGAGAACCGAGTACTGAGCCAAGTGAGGATTAATGATGCTGAAGAGGCGGATGCGATCTTTACAAAACTAATGGGCGATGAGGTGTCACTACGAAAGACATTTATTCAGGCCCGTGCCAAACATGCCAACCTTGACGAGCTGGATATCTAGGAGGTAGTAAGCTGTTATGAACGGAGAGACAACACAACCAAATGAAGAGATGCCACTTGAGGGTGAGGTTTTAGTTCCAGAGGTGCGAGGTGTTGAGCGTCGCACAATCGAAAATGTTATGGAAGATAGTTTCTTCCGCTACTCTATGAGTGTCATTATCGATCGCGCTCTCCCTGATGTTCGCGATGGCTTGAAGCCGGTTCATCGCCGAATTTTGCATTCAATGAACGTGAACGGTAACCGTAGTAGCGCAAAGTTTGTGAAGAGCGCTCGTATTGTCGGTGATGTGATGGGTAAATACCATCCGCACGGTGATTCTGCGATTTATGACTCGATGGTGCGCCTGGCGCAGCCGTGGTCTCTCAGGTATCCATTGGTGCAGGGGCAAGGTAACTTTGGCTCAATGGACGGTGACCCAGCGGCAGCAAGTCGCTACACTGAGGCACGTCTGCAGCGTTTTTCGGATGAGCTGCTCGCTGATATCGAAAAACAGACAGTCGATTTTCGCGATAACTACGATGGCTCCGAGCAAGAGCCAGTGGTGTTGCCGGCTAAAGTACCAAACTTGCTGCTCAACGGACAGATTGGCATTGCTGTCGGTATGGCGACCAATATCCCGCCGCATAACCTTGGAGAATTGGTTGACGCAACGATCGAACTCATTGACAACGAGAATGCAACGACGGATGACTTACTAAAGCACGTGAAAGGTCCAGACTTTCCGACAGGGGCTGTCGCGTATGGGGGAGCACCGATGAAACAGGCATATCTCACTGGGCGTGGCAGTGTCATGATGCGTGCAGTTGCTGAAATCCAAGAAACCAAGAAGGGGCGGCACCAAATTATCGTCACTGAAATACCATATGGTGTAAATAAAGCATCACTTGTTGAGAAAATTGCTGAGTTATATAAAGAAAAGAAGATCAGTATTAGTGATTTGCGCGATGAAAGTTCCCGTGGCAAAGTTCGTGTTGTGATAGAGGTAAAAAAAGACGGATACCCCAAAAAAGTACTCAATCAACTCTATAAACTCACTGCACTGCAGAGTAGTTTTAATTACAACATGCTTTCACTAATCGATGGTATTCAGCCACGTATTTTGGGCCTCCACGAGATGCTTAGTGAGTTCGTTAAGCATCGACAGAGTGTCGTGCGGCGTCGTACTGAATTTGAGCTGAAGAAAGCGCGTGAGCGTGCGCACATCCTCGAAGGCTACAAGATCGCCCTCGATAATATCGATGCAGTAATAAAAACAATTCGCGCAAGTAAAACACAAGAGATTGCTGAAAAGGCTTTGATAAAGCAATTTGCGCTCAGTGAGATTCAGGCAAAAGCCATCCTTGCGATGCAACTCCGCCGTTTGACTGGTCTTGAGCGTGAAACAATTGAGAACGAACTGAACGAACTGCTACAAGCGATTAAGCGCTATGAAGAGATTTTGGCAGACGAGAAAGAGATCCTGGCCATCATAAAGACCGAGCTACTTGAGATGAAAGAGCGCTATGGTGATGAGCGACGAACCACGATTATCAATCACGAGCTTGGTAAATTTAGCGACGAGGAGTTAATCCCTGAGGAAGAGGCAGTAGTGCTTCTCACGTCAGAAAATTATATCAAACGTACGCTAGCGAGTGAGTATCGACGTCAAAACAGGGGCGGTAAAGGTAAGCGAGGCATGACGACGAAAGAGGAGGACGTGATTGACCAGATCGTCCCAGCAAGTACGCATGACTGGCTGCTGTTCTTCACCAATCGCGGTCGTGTATTTCGTCTCAAGGCATACGAAGTGCCTGCCGCGAGTCTCGCAGCAAAGGGTGTTGCGGCAGTAAACCTCTTGCAGCTTCAACCTGAAGAAAAGATTACGTCGATTATCAACCACGCGAAGGATGCAAGTGACGACGGGTTTCTTTTCATGGCGACCACAAAAGGCACGGTCAAGAAAACGCCGCTCAAAGACTATGCAAATATCCGAACCAATGGATTGATTACGATTAACCTTGATGATGGCGACGAGCTGCGTTGGATTAAGCAGACATCAGGCAATAACGATGTGATTATATCAACATCTGCTGGCCAAGCGGTGCGCTTTAACGAAGCAGAAGCCCGGCCAATGGGTCGCGCAGCTCGAGGCGTGCGGGGTGTTCGATTGCGACCAAATGACTGGGTGGTTGGTATGGACGTAGTGACTGCTGACGACCAGACACTGCTTGTCATCAGTGAAAAAGGTTTTGGTAAGAAAACTAAAGTTGCACAGTTCCCAAGTCACAAGAGGGGTGGCGTCGGTATCAAAGCGGCTATTGTCACTGCGAAAACAGGGCCGATTATCTCTGTGCAAACGATTGAACCGGGCATGGATGAAGCGCTGCTTGTTTCTAAAAATGGTCAAACAATTCGCCTCAGTCTTGATGATATCAAAGTGCTTGGGAGGACGACGCAAGGGGTCACGATTATGCGTCTGTCTGGTAGTGATAGTGTTTCATCGATTGGACTCATGGAGTCTCGACCGAAAGAAGATGATGCTGACGCAGAAAGTATGGACAAAAAATAGATGGCAATTTCTCCTTATGTACTGACTATTTTGCTCAGCTGGGTGGTTGCGCAGGGGGCGAAGTATGTCATCGTTGCGATCAAAAATCGTAACTTTGACCACCTGAGGCAACTGTACTTGTCGGGCAATATGCCGAGTGCGCATAGCGCGACAGTAATGTCCATGGCAACAGTGGTGGGGTGTAAGAATGGGTTTGAATCGGCGCTCTTTGGTATTGCTATTATGGTCGCTGGTGTCGTCATGTATGATGCCGTGATGGTGCGCCGATCTGTAGGAGAACAGGGGTTAGCGATTCAAGAGCTGATAAAGGCCGCCAAGAATAACGAGCGAGTTGTCATACCAAGATCTGCCAAGGGCCACACGCCCCTCGAAGTTATTGTGGGGGCCGCAATCGGCGTCGTGATTGGGTACGTTGTCTTTATCACCACAAAATAACACAAAAACACCGTTGACCTAAAGTGTAAGGTGAGCTACAATGGACAACAGTCCAATTGCGAGATAGTGAAAAGTCATCTGTTAAGCAGTTTGATGTTGATGTTTTTTAACAATTTGGTTGTGCAATAATCATCGTCAGTCTATTTTTGAGTAGACGTTTCTGGAGACAGAAACACTTTATGGAAATGTACTATCACTCAGTGATGTAGTTAACACCATATTCTAGATGCTTGCTGTTCGAAAAGAGCAGCCGGTCTCGACGAATTTATTTCGTCGTACCGCGCGATGAGAAAAACCTTTGGTTTGTCTCATGAGCGAAGCGTTTTTATTGGAGAGTTTGATCCTGGCTCAGGATGAACGCTGGCGGCGTGCCTAACACATGCAAGTCGAACGGAAACGGGCTTCTCACCAAGGTGAGGAAGCAGTTTTCAATGATCAGTTTTCAGTTTTCAATAAGTTTTCAATGATCAGTTTTCAATGAATGGCAAATGCGATTCGTTTGATAACTGTAAACTGATAATTTATTGTAAATTGATAACTGTAAACTGAATACTGTCCTTCATCACTTTAGTGAGAAGTGCTGTCGAGTGGCGGACGGCTGAGTAACGCGTGGGAACGTGCCCCAAAGTGAGGAATAAC
>CAZRRY010000022.1:0-12060 GCA_964602775.1 uncultured Candidatus Saccharibacteria bacterium
AGAACTTAGAACTTAGAACTTAGAACTTAGAACTTAGAACTTAGAACTTAGAACTCAGAACTCAGAACTTCTCGCGCCCTATTCGTGCCGTTTATCAAGCGACATAAACCGCAGCCGCTCTGGGTGGAAGTACAGCTGCACTTTGCCAACAGGCCCGTTACGGTGTTTGGCGATGATGAGGTCGGTGATGTTTTGCACTTCAGGATTGTCGGGTTCATAGTAGCCGGGGCGATAAATAAACGACACAATATCGGCATCTTGCTCGATAGATCCTGACTCACGGAGGTCAGAAAGCTGCGGGATCGGCGGCGTGCGACTCTCGACACTACGACTAAGCTGACTCAGTGCGATTAGCGGCACGTTAAGTTCACGCGCGATCAGTTTGAGACCTCGGCTAATCTCGCTCACTTCTTGGACTCGGTTGCCGTTGTGATTGCCGTTAGTCTGCATGAGCTGCAAATAGTCGACGATAATCAGTCCAAGCTGTTGGTCGTGGGCGGCGCGGCGGGCTTTGGTGCGCATCTCAAGCACGCTGAGGCCTGGCGTGTCGTCGATATAGATCGGCGCCTCCGCCATCTCCCCCATCGCTTCGCTGATCTTACTAAAGTCGTCGTCGCTCAAATTGCCAGTACGGATATTCCAGCTATCCACTCCCGACGCATCGGCGAGCATGCGATCAATTAGCTGCTCCTTGCTCATCTCCAGGCTAAAAAACAATACTGGCATCTTGGCAATCGTCGCCACATTATATGCCAGGTTTGTTACGAGCGTAGTTTTCCCCATTGCAGGTCTTGCGGCGAGGATGATAAGGTCGCTGCGCTGCAAGCCGGCGGTCATGTTGTCGAGGTCACGGTAGCCGGTGCGGATGCCACGTAGCTGACCTTTGTTGCGGTGCAGCTCTTCGATCCGGTCAAAACTCTCCGTCAAAATACTCTCGATACTCACAAGGTCTTGCTTGAGAGACTGGTCGGAGACACTAAACAGTTCAGCCTCAGCTTTTTCGAGGAGTTCCTGCGTGGTGGTTTCTTCGTCGAATCCTAGCTCTGAGATCTCGGCACTGGCTTTGATAAGCCGTCGCCTGACGGCTTTTTGTGAAACGAGTTCGGCATAGGCTGCGGCGTGTGCAGCGGTTGGTACGTAGTTGGTGAGTTCGGTGATATAGGCGGAGCCGCCGACTGTCTCGAGTTCAGACTTCTTTTTGAGTTCCTCAGTGAGAGTGAGCAGGTCGACAGGTCGGTGACGTTCGTAGAGCCGATGCATGGCCGCAAAAATAATCTGGTGGCGTTTGTCATAAAAATCACCAGGACTGACATGTTCGGTGACATCAGCCAGTACTTCTTCGTCGATTAGCACGGCCCCCAGCAAACTCATCTCAGCATCGATACTCTGAGGTGGTAATTTGCCAGTTGGTACAGTTTTTTTCTCGGCCATTAGAGTGATACCTCTTCTCCCCCGCCCATCATAGCAAGGATAGCCGCAGCTTGGCTATTGCTGGCGGGCGCGGGTTCTGCGAGCACGATGAGTTCTTTGCCCTCGCCTGCGACTGTTTGCAGCCCACCGGCAAGTGCAGTGATGGCTTTGTCGAGATTGGTTTTGGCAAACTTTTTGCCAGCATAGATTGTGAGTGTTGTGCCATCGAACTGATGACCGCATGCTTTCAAGATGACAGCTGCGCCATGCGCTGATTTATCGACAGCGGCGATATAGGCGTCCCAGTCAAATGTTTGGGGGGCTGCTGCTTGGTCTTGCGGCTGAGACGGTTGAGTGGGCCGTGCTAGCTCGGGTACTGGGCTTGGCTGAGGTGTGGGTACAGTGATCTCCGTATCGGCCACTTTGGACTGCTTCATGGGTACTTTTGGCGGGTGTTTTTCTGGCTTCGTGGGAGATTCTGCTGCCGCAGGTGGGGCTGGCGTGACAGTGGCTGCTGGCTGTGATGCTATATGCGCGTGCGAACCAGCAAGCGCAGTCAGAAGTTTGACATGCGGCCAGGGGTTTTTGGGTACGTCAAGGAGAGCATCGAGCAGACCAAGGAGCTGCGGTTCAGCTAATACGCGGCGGCGCACCTGCTGTGTGAGTTGTTCTGTCAAAACGAGTGCCGGCGTGCCGCTCCGTTCACTGGTTTCGAGTGTTGCGACGATTGTCGCTAGGTCCCCTGAAAGATGCGCTGCGATCAGTTGCTCGACGATTGTTTCATCGGCAAGTCCCAGCACCTGTTCGATCAATGTGCGAGTGACAGTGCTGTCGCTAAGACTTTGTAGTTGGTCGAGCAGACTAATGCTATCGCGAAAACTACCGCGACCATGGTGTGCAATCAGAGCGAGTGCTTCGTCATCAATTGCAATCTTTTCGCTATCGGCAATCATACGCAGATGACTCGCTGCCGCATCTGGGTGAATCGCCCGGAAATTAAAGCGTTGCACCCGACTAATAATCGTTGCTGGAAGTTTCTCGACATCGGTCGTTGCGAGGATAAACACCACATGCTCGGGCGGCTCCTCAAGTGTCTTGAGCAGTGCGTTGAAAGCTGGCTTGCTGAGCATATGGACTTCGTCGATGATGTAAATTTTTTTGCGCGCACTGGTCGGTGCGATCATTGCCCGCTCGCGCAGTTCGCGAATATCGTCGACACCATTGTTGCTGGCGGCATCGATTTCAATAATATCGAGGTGTGTCGACTCATCAGTGTAGGGTAACTGGTTGATTTCATGAGCCAAAATTCTGGCAATCGAAGTCTTGCCCACTCCTCTCGGTCCAGTCAACAGATACGCGTGCGCAATACGGTCGGCTTTGATCGCACGTCGCAACATATCCGTAATATGCGACTGCCCGACGATCTCGTCGAGCGATTTGCTCCGGTATTTCCGATATAACGCCTGCCCCATTGCTTCTATTATAGCGAGTAATCACCCCCCTGTCTGTTGTAGTTTCGTATGTGAAAAAGCTGAAACCCCGCCTCCTTGCGGGAGACGAGGTCTCAACCGCTCGGGGCAGGGGTACTTAGGCGACCGATCTAGCCAAGAGCTACCAGGCTAGAACCGTAATGAGCGCACCGATACCCGCCAGTGTGATGCTGAGCGACGGGTTCGGCCATGCGACCAGAATGGCTCCACCGATCCACATTATCACACCAGCTTTTCGCGCCTGGATCTGCTGGTTCACTGTTTTACGGGGCTTGACCCTACTCCATATAATGAAGCTGAGCCCTATCAGGTACACGAGTGCACCAGCCGTAGTGAATCCCATTGACATATCGTTATTCATGATGATTCCTTGGATTGAATGAGTACGACCAGACACCGCTACTATATCATGATAGAGTTGCTACGTCTAGGCTCTTCCCCTAGATAATAGAACAAAAAATGATGTCCGAATTCACTTCGGCATCATTTTTACAGAATTCAGGAAGGAGCAGCCTGGCAATTGTTTAGATATAAGATAACAATAGCATTCGAATTCACTTCGATGCTACTTTAGTAACTAAAGGAAAAAGAGCAGGCCGAGAAGGTTGCTTCCCGGCCCGATGAGAAAAAACCTTTAGGTTTTGTCTTATAAAGCCGCCTCTACCGCAGCCCAAGTCGCGTCTGGGTTGTCTTCGGGGACAATAATCGTCACTTGATCGCCAATGTTGATACGGAAGTAGGTGACGCTCGCTAGCAAAATACGGTATTCTCGCCCGCCTACCTCGACGTAGTATGCTCCGTCGTGTTGGACAAGCGTTCCGATCACCTGCTTGCGTAGGACGGGGTTGATTTGCTTGTAGATAAATCCGCCATCGTCAGCTATGGTGAGCTTGAGAATGTCGCCTTCGACAAGTTTTGATTTACTGGCATAGTTTGCGGGCACTGGGTAGCTTTTGCCGTCTGGACCAATCATGACTTGTCCGTCAAACACGCCTTCTATCACCTTGCCGGTGACTTCTTCGCGCGTGTTTGTCGGGGTAATTGACTGACCGTCATCACCCATGATGCTCATGAGCAATTCTTTGGCGGCCGCTAGGTTTGTCTCTGCTTCTTGAATCAGCGATTTGAGTCGCTTGACTTGTTTTTCTGGTAATTCAGACATATAGTTCTCGCAATCTTTGTCTGTGTTCGTATAGTATTGTCTTCATTATATACCGCTCCAGGGCTATAAAGTCAAGAACTTTTTTCTCCACAGGGAAATATGAGGTAGATAAAAAATCGTTGTAAAAAATGAGAAGCGGCCCGACCTCGCACCGTGTGGTGTAAGGTCGGGCCGCTCAGATACCTCGCGGCCATCATCCGTAGAGCTGGATCCACTGGTCGACCTGCTGCTTGTAGCGCTTGTTCGCGCGTGAGGTCGCCCAGAGGGCGTAGATCGAGTACACGGGTGACAGGAGCAGGCTGCCAAACAGGAAGGCGAATACCTTTCCTTCCCAGAATCCGATGTTCCACCACGATTCGACTCCCTGCCACAGGCGGACCGGGCTCATGCCGTAGAATGCCCAGACGAGGAGGAAGGGGATCAAGATGATCGCTAGCCCCACCCACAGAGCCAGCCAGCGCTTCTTCGGGCGGATGTTGACACCGTAGTGGGTGCCATCGCCAGCCGCAAGGAGGTACTTCAGGCCCCAGACCTGGATGAGGGCGAGTGCGAACAGCCAGTCTGCGGGGTTTGTCTTGTCCATCATGGCAAGCTGCCTTTTACCAATTATAGCACAAGTAGTATAAACAGTCAACAAAAACACCCCTATGTATAGGGGTGAAGTTGCTAACATGTAGTCGATAGTTGAACTTGACTAGGCAAGCTCTACTGTAGCGCCAGCCTCTTCGAGGGCTTTTTTGGCGTTTTCAGCGTCGTCTTTGCCGGCTTTTTCGAGGATAACGCTTGGAACGTTGTCGACAAGTGCTTTGGCTTCACCAAGACCGAGGCCAGTGATTTCTTTAACTGCTTTGATGACGGCGACTTTTTGCGCACCAGCGTCTTTGAGGTTGACGGTGAATTCGGTCTTTTCGTCAGCAGGTGCACCTGCATCTGCAGCTGGACCAGCAGCGACCGCAACGGCTGCAGCAGCTGGCTCAATACCGTATTCGTCTTTGAGGATTGTTTTTAGTTCGTTGACTTCAAGCACGGTGAGCTTAGTCAGCTCTTCCGCGAGTTTTTTTACATCTGCCATGGGGGAGATCCTTTCGAAATAGATTCTAGATTCTAGAGGCTAGAAAATAGAAGGTAGTTACTTGTTGTTATTCTAGAATCTAGCATCTAAATTCTAGATTCTTTTTGCCGCTTACGCGGCAGCTTTGGCTTCGACGCCGTCGAGCAACGCATGGAGGTTGCCAGAAAGCGCGTTTGTCACGTCGTGTACTGGTGAAAGCAGCTGTGCTACCACTTCTGCGATGAGCTGGTTCTTGCTTGGGAGGCCAGCGAGTGCGGTGACATCGCTCGCGCTCTGGGCAAGCCCTTCGACGCTAAACCCACCTGCAAGCACGAGCTCGGGGTTGGTTTTGGCAAAATCATGCAGCACTTTCGCGGGCATGACTTCGTCGTCGGCGCTAAACGCATAGAGCAACTGGCCTACGAGCGCTGAAGTATCAGCATTTTTGTAGGTGTTGTTGTCGGTCAGTGCGACGCGGACAAGGCGATTTTTGACCACCTTGATCGTCACACCCGAAGCACGTGCTTTGCGGCGGAGCACCTGTAGATCTGCCACGCTGATGCCGTTGTAGGCAGCAAATGCAGTTCCTTTGGCGCTTGCCAGCAGTTCACTCAGTTCACTTACCAAAGCTTGCTTTTTATCTTTGGTGATAGCCATAAGATAATGTTCTCCTTTTTATCGAAAGTCGTCACAAACATTTTTCGTCATCGGTCAGCCCTCGAGAATCTAGGTCAATGGGCCTGGAATCTCGAGAGACTGACGCGTAGATTGTCAATGGCTCAAAATATTTGTGCCAACTTTCGTAGGTTAGCTTTGTTACAGGGTTATTTCTTATTCGACCACATTGTTAAGGTAGATCACTGCAAAACAAAAATCTTTGCTTCATAGGCAAAGACTTCTGAAAGAATGTTTTCCCTCGGTAGCTTCTTATCGATGGCGGAACAAGTCCATACACCCGCTACTGTCTTTGGCAATGTCTGGTCACATTGTAGCAGATGCGAGTCCTACGGTCAACCTCTGGAGGAAATTGACACAATGGATACAACCATGTCATAATCAAAAATCGCCCATGCCCGACTCAGTCCGCAAACACACTGCATTTGATGCGATTCCGCCCCACATCGATGGGTTTGAAACTCATCCACTTCGACAGCCGGTCGAATATGTGGGTGATCCTTCGTCGTCGCCCACCCCGCTTGATCCGTATGTTGTGTATGTGGGTGCTCGTCATGATATGCTTAGCTACATTCATTGGTCGCACCAGGCTATTGCCGATACAGTAGCGCAGGCCGCTAAGATGATCGAACTACCCGCGTGTCATATCGATCATGCGCTGGCCGAATTGAACACGGCACTTGAGATGCGCGTCGAGCGCAACAAGATGTCGTACGATCGACTACTGTCGAGTTTTGGTGAGGCGGGTCCAGACCCTATGCTTATCGATAGTGTTCATCGTGCACGTTGCGGTGCCGCCTCTGCATCAGATTTGTTACAGCTTGTCAAGCGGTATCCTGAAATGATATCGGTTGAGTTTTTTAAACACCAACCCATGTTTGATGCTGGTAGCTACCAAGCGTCTCTGGCAACACTCAATGCGGCAGTACGAAATCTGCGAGAGGTTTTTCACGATGCAGAAATTACTTTGCTTGACAGGCCAGAGGTCACGACGCCACCGTTTATCACGGGGCACCAGGCGATTGTTTGGAAAGAAAAAATTGCTGACTGTCGATCGAGCGATAGTCACACAGAGGTAATTGTTAAGCATACCCTGCTAGCGCTCCCGGTTGCAGTACAGGTGCGGGGCGTGAAGCACAATCACGTTCGAGTTGGCGGTACGGTATATAACCTCTTGCCGCTCAGCCTCAGTGCTTATTTCCGTGCGGCCGACTACAAGCAGCGACAAGGCTACGTGTCACCAGAAAACGAAGTTCGTCTCCCTGTAGGCGACGACACGTTGCGGCAACTTGGACAGCTCACTGGAGTATATGACGCGATTTTGCAGGCTATTCCACCAGATCATCGCAAAGCATATCTGGCCAGCCTCAGTCGACAGCATGCATCACAGCCTGGCGGACCGGATGACAACGGCCATGAGTGAGCGCAAACTCGTCGTTGCATACGGGAGAAATGGCGAGATTGGATCCGCAAATGGTTTGCCGTGGCGGCTGCCGGCAGATATGCGGCATTTTCGCGAAGTGACAGCGGGTGGGAGCTTGATTATGGGTGGCAATACCTGGCGGTCTATCGGACGTGTTTTGCCGGGTCGAGAGATGGTTGTGGTGACGCGCGGAGAGGTGGACGCGCCTGGCGTGGTAGTAGTGCGGACCCTACACGAGGCGTTTGAGCGTGCTTCTCGCGAGTCAATCAGCGCGATAGGTGGTGCGAGTATTTATTTGCAGGCGCTCGAGAATTGTCTTGTCGATCGCATCTATGCTACGCAGATCCACGCTGATTTTCCTACTGCAGACACGTTTTTTACTATACCGCCAGGCTGGCGAGAGCAGTCACGAGAATCGCATGGTGCGGATGACGTGAATTTGTATGATTATGATTTTGTGACGTACGAGAAGCGCTAGATGCCGTGTGATCGACATTGGCGCTACGATTCGTACAGCATCTGAGTTACATAGGTGGGCTAGCGGGCAAATCGACCAAATAAGTACGGCTTTGCTGTCTCAAATACTTCTTCAGGCGACGGGTCTGCATTGATTGGGACAGCATGCTCTACCCGGCTTAGGTCAGTATATCCTTGACTTACTGCTTGCTGATAAGCATCATCGCGTGATTCGATTTTGTCGAGCGCTAGGCCAGTGGCTGCGGCATGAGCAAGTTGCCTTCTTTTCTTTTCCTCAGGCGACACATTCAGCACAAGGAGTGCATCAGGGCGTAGATACCATGGGGGCAGGACCAAGCTACTTAGCTCCTCAAGGCTTTTGCGAGAGATTTTTCCACCTGCCGATTGATAGATCAGCATTGATTCGACTCCTCTGTCACTGACGACTGGCCTGGCCTCTCGCAGTGCGGGTAAGATTATCTCACTTATGAGGTGATTGCGGTCGGCTGTAAAAATCAATGCCTCAGTCACGGCGTCAAGACGAAATGCTGTATTGGTGAGCAAGATGTGTCGCAGCTCCTGACCAAGTGGTGTGCCGCCTGGTTCACGTACAAATACCGTGCCGAGACCATGCCTCTGGTCATACTCTCTTGCAAGTTCCAGTAGCGTTGATTTACCGGTAAAGTCGTGTCCTTCAATGCGTGCATAATGTCCCGGGTAGGGCCGATAGGCACTCGATGCTGCCGGTATGCCTATCATCGCATCCCTTTTGGCAAGCCCCTAATGCTGTCTGGTGCAACTCGTGTGTCTTTGTACGCGCGAGGCAGCATATCGCTTGGCTGCCAGTGAGCGATCAGCTCATCTAAGTCGTCGGTCGCTTGATATTTGCCGCTCATGCCTCGGCGTCCTTCGGCGTACGAGCCCTCCACCGGACCAGTAGTCATAAACACCAGCTGGCCCATGCGTTCGCCGACTGGTAGGACGACGGCTTCATGCTTGTTGAGGTTGTAGATTTCGAGCGTGATCCGGTTGATATACCCAGGATCAACCCAGCCAGCATCGAAACATACTGCGACGCCATTGCGACCCCAAGTGCTTCGTGAGCGAACTTCGCACGCACCGCCATACGCGCGGATGCCGATGAACTCGTGTGTATGTGCCAGGATGCGCTCGCCTGGTTGTAGAACGATGATCGGATGGTTTTCGGGAATGTTCTTAAAAAGCGTAAAGCCATTTTCCTCACACCACTGCCTGTGCGGCATGGCTTCGAGTGGCCCTTTGAAATACCGCTGCACATCCGCTTCGTCAAATGGGTTGTAGACGGCGCTTTTCGCGTCGTGCTCTTGTTTGTAAAAATAATGCCCAAGTGTGAAATCAAGGCTGGCTTCACTCACATGCGCTTCTCTATACGGCACACAGACAATCGTGCCATCTTGTATTGCCCGTTTGATATCAGTATTGCTATAGACGCTCACCTGTTCACCTCCGTATAAAAGCGATCCTTCCGGCCGCCCTTTGTATAGTATTGTATCAGTAATGGTAGCGACCCCAGGACTGGCGTATGGGACGCTAGTCCTGGGGTCTGGATGGATGGGAGTTCTCACACGGCGATCGGCGCTTTGATGCTCGGGTCGGCTTGGTAGCCGATGAGCTCGAAGTTGTCGATCTCGTAGCCATCGATGGAGTCAGGTTCGCGTTTGATAACCATCGTCGGCAGTGACTTCGGCGTGCGCGTCAACTGCAGCCTGGCCTGGTCAAAGTGGTTGATGTACAGGTGGACGTCGCCACCGGTCCAAACGAACTCGCCTGGTCGCATGTTGACCTGCTGCGCTACGATCATCGTCAGCAGTGCATAGCTGGCGATATTGAACGGCACACCGAGGAAGACGTCGCAGCTACGCTGGTACAGCTGGCAGTCCAGGAAGGGCTGACCGCCATCGTGCGCTGGTCGCACGTAGAACTGGAACAACAGGTGGCATGGCGGCAAAGCCATATCCTCGACGTCGGCTGGGTTCCAAGCCGTCACGATGTGTCGACGACTATTTGGATTGTCCCGTAGGCTCTTGATGACATTGGCGATCTGATCGATATGCTGGCCATCTGGTGTTGGCCATGACCGCCACTGGTAGCCGTAGACCGGACCGAGGTCACCGTTATCGTCAGCCCACTCGTCCCAGATGGTGATACCGCGTTCCTGCAGCCAGCGCACGTTGGTGCTGCCGCGCAGGAACCACAGCAGCTCACCGATGATGCTCCTTGGGTGCAGCTTCTTGGTCGTGAGGACTGGGAAGCCTTGCTGCAGGTTGAAGCGCATCTGGTAGCCAAACACGCTGCGTGTGCCGATGCCAGTGCGGTCGTCCTTGTCGACACCGTTCCTGAGAACGTGATCGAGCAAATCGAGGTACTGTTGCACCTCGCTCACCTCTTCTCTCTTGTCTCGTGGATGAACTCTGAAATGTTCACCACCCTACTGCTATTGTATCAAGCAGCCTTACCTAAACCGAAATCATATATTCAAATAGTTTTAGATATCAATCATGGGCCATACGCTTATCATAGTCTACCAAAAATACGCACCAGTAATAGGCGCGTATTTGGGGCAGGAGCTATGATTTAGTTTGCTTGGTTCTCAACCTTGATTCCAGGGCCCATGGTAGTGGCGATGGCGGTTGATTTCACGTAGTTGCTTTTGAGACTGCTTGGTTTTTGGCTCTGGAGACTGTTGAAAAACGCTTTTGCGTTGTCTTCGAGCTTTTTGGCGCCAAATGAAACTTTGCCGATACTGAGGTGGATAGTTGCTTGCTTGTCGACACGGTATTCGACCTTGCCCGCTTTGGCTTCAACCACAGCTTTGCTGACATCAGTTGCGACAGTGCCGCTTTTTGGATTTGGCATGAGGCCTTTTGGTCCGAGAAGACGTGCGTACTTGCCGAGGCGCGGCATGTAGGCGGGCGTGGCGATCAGGACGTCGAAGTCGATCTCGCCTTTGTCGAGGAGTTTGGTGAAGTCTTCGTCTCCAGCTATATCAGCGCCAGCTTTTTTGGCAGCAGCAGCGTCTGCTTCGGGAGCGAACACTGCGACGCGGATTTTTTTGCCAGTACCATGAGGTAGGCTGACGGTAGCGCGGATGTTTTGGTCTGCCTGGCGCGGATCGACGCCCATGCGGACATGGATCTCTACGCTGGCGTCAAATTTGGCGGGGTTTGTCTGGACAGCTAGCTCTAGCGCGTCTTTTAGGCTATAGACTTTAGTCTGGTCTACTTTGCCAGCGACATTGCGATAGTTTTTGCCGCGGCGCTCGATCAGCGGGCGGACTTTTGGCGCTGGGCCTTTTTTGGCATGAGCTTCTGCATCACCCTGTGGTGCGGTGTCGCCTGCGGCTTTGCGGGCTTCTTTTTCGAGCTTGGCTTCGACTTCTTCCTGAGCTTTTTCGCTGCGCTTGCCGGCTTTGGCAACGGTAGCTTTGCGCTCAGCGACGATTTCTTTTTCGACTTTTTCGCGCTTTTCTGGCTGAGCCTCAGCAATCATTTTTTCGATATCAGCAATCGTTGCTTTTGCTGGGACGTCAAGTTTGAGCTTTGCAGCTTCTTCGAGTAGTTCGGCTTTTTTGGCCATTTATCCTCCAAATTTCCCTCGGTAATCCTCCGAGTTTTCTCGTTAAGTTAATCTTTTCTCATAATTGGTGTGTTGTCTGGTATGGTCAGTTGGAAATTTTGGAGGGTTTTTGATCTAATCCGCCAAAATTTTCCAATGTGCTCGCAAGCATCTGCTTGACGTGCGCTCTGCCCCATCCGGACTTGTACCATTTTTCACGGCTTGTTGCATCTATCTGATTGACAAATGCTTCGTAGTGAATCAAATCGAGAGGCTGTCGAAGTCGTGTCGATGGGACGCGACCGGCATTGTGCTCTCGCACACGCTGCGCTAGATCTTTTGTGTAGCCAACATACAGATTGCCGTCTTTCTGACTACGCAGAATATAAACGTAGTGCATAAAGTTTGGCGGATAAATCCTTTCTGCGGTAATAGCGGCGTTATCGGCCTCCCGTCATTGATGGTTTATAGAGACAGTATAACAATATTTGGGTATTTTGTCCACCTATTGAACCGCCCAACCCCGAGTTACCAGGGTTGGGCGATACGTTGAGGGACAATCTGGCTTAGGCGCGCAGCAAGTCTTTGCCGAACTTGCCCAGAAATGCGAACACGCGTCGAGCGCGTGACCAGAGGGATGGATGTTGTTGCGCCCGGTAGGCGGCTGAGACCGCCAGGTAGGGGTTGTAATCGTCGGGGTCTCCCCCCAACTCTTTGAGGGTTGATGTCATTGCCCCTGATCTGTATCCACCCACCATACATCTTGCACACATTCCATCATCAGTAAACACTGAAAGGA
>CAZRRY010000023.1:0-11032 GCA_964602775.1 uncultured Candidatus Saccharibacteria bacterium
CACCGTAGCTCAGTTGGTTAGAGCGCAGGACTCATAAGCCTGAGGTCACAGGATCGTTCCCTGTCGGTGCTACCAAAGCAAAAAGATCACTCTAGGGTGGTCTTTTTACTTTGGTATGCATAACGATCCTATGACCTCAGGTGAGGTGCATTCTACGATGATCGTTCCCTGTCGGTGCTACGCCCTAATACCGAGGGATGGTATACGAACCATTTGCATACAAGTTGTAGCACACCTGGCCTGCTGGGTGACTGTTGATACCGTAGACACTATCGTATTTGTAGTTGCTTGCCGACAAGCCTTCGCTTGCGCCTGCTGTATACATACCCTGGTCCTGGACATAGTTATACTCGGCTTTTTTCTCGTATGTATAGGTGGTGCATAGCTGGTAATAAAACCGCTTTGTCTGTCCATAGTACGGACTGACGCTGCTCGATGAGCTCGAAACGCCTTTATATGGAGTAGCTGGCACAGGGTAGGGTTCCCCACCTGGCGTGTAGGCGTTGCCGTCTTCTGCTGGCAGTGTATTTGGTTTGTATGTCACAAGACCCTGGTCGATCAGTTTCTGTACAGCTGCCGACGTCGCAGAGGTGTCATGGGTCACGTCAGTAAGTTTGGCTGGCAGTTTATCATTTTTTTCAGCATAGGCACGGATATCGTTGGACAGATTTGGTAATGCTAGTTCGATGAGGCGGTCGTGCTTCGCACGGTTTGCCTGCGCAGCTGGACCTGCAATTGCGGCAATAATCAACCCAAGCGCCACGGCTCCAAATACCGCCCAAATGACAACACGTAGCATTTTCTTTGCGCCACCAAAAAACACTCGCGCCGACAGCAGCGCAAACAGTACCACTGCAACAGCAGCTGTGAGCATGGCTTTTTGTGATCCTTCATTTCCATTTAGTGGGTTGTTGTCGAGGAGCATCGTGACAAGAGAAAAAATAATCGTAATCAACGCGCCGATCGCGCAGAGCACAAATGGCACGATATGGAGAAGCATGATAACATTTGCGACACCTGTTTTTTTGGCTGTTTCACGCTTGGTATAAAACCAGTCTGTCACCAGAGAGACGATAAGCATAATAATTGTCGATGCCAACGGATACGCCAGTGCGCCTCCTAGGTCATCGCGCGGGTTGCCCTGGGACACAAAATAACTCACCACTACTCCAGCCAGCCAGGTAGCAGACACAACGAACCAAAACCAAAACGCATAAGTTAGCCATTGCAATACCACACCACCACCTGTTTCGGGTGGCCGCGTGGCTACTTCAACTTTCACCGCTGCAGGCGGCGCAACTGCTGGCGCTCCGGTCGTCTCGACATGCTCAGGCAAAAAATCTTCGACGTCTGGCGCTTCTAACAACTTCTCTTCTTTGTGTAGCGTCTCATCTCTATTCATCGCTGCTCCCCCTCTGTTACTAGAGTTAGTATAGCATAAGCGCCACTGTCAGGAGCAGTAGCGCTGATTGCTTCAAGATACTGTCGATACCCTAGGCAGTTGCGTCGCGATGCGTGAGCGTGAACAGCTTGGTAATTCCCCAGCCGATCAAGCTATAGACTACCATTGCCACGAGACTTGCTGTGTCAAAATAGTGGGTGCCATAGGTCGGCGCTGCAAAAATTCCACTAAATGGTGCAACAAACACCGAAGACAGTGCATAGATGAACCCGACGATACCGACTTCGTTGGCACCGAGCAAATAAAACACCACGCGCAGTGCCAGCAGCACAACGATAAACCCGACGATATACCAGACTAACCGCGCTGCCACGACGCTACTATTGGTCTTTTCTACCACACGGTCTGCCTGCGCAACTGTGGTGGTGACTGGCTGTACTTCTTCGACTACTCTTGTGGTTCTTTGTTCTTGCATACGATAAACTCCTTGTCGTTTATATTCTACATCTGTAGTGTAGCGACAAGGAGTATACGGGCGGTATGACTTTTTTCACATATCCTGGATTGCGGTTCTGATTTACAAATCGAAATCTTCGACATCAAGCGCATCGTCACGATTGTTGACAAAAGATCGCAGCTCTTGGCTTGTTCGAGGACGATTCCAGGTTGCCAGGTTCATGATATCACCAAGGGTGACCGATTCGACGGTTTTGCTTTCCATTTTGTTTGCCTTTTTTGTTATTTGATTAACTTATGTATTTAATATAGCACATGTTTGCATAAAAAGCAATACCTTTTTGAAACATTTTTTGACTATCTAGTTGTGCTTATGGTATAAACAGTCTAGAGGAATACTTAAATAAACATATGGACACGTTCACTGCAATCGCCATCATCACTCTCGCCGCTCTGATGCACGCGAGTTTTCAGCTAAGCGTCAGCATGATAACTCTTCTCTCGGGCCACTCCGCTGGCAGCAAGCGCAGTCCGCAGCGCACCACTGCACTGGTGTTTAGTTTTCTAGCCGGCACGATGACAATGACGGCGCTATTAGTATCATTTATCGCCTACCTCGCGAGCACCAGTTTTGGAAGCAAGATGCCCCCTATGCTGTGGGCTGGTGTATCGGGTCTCATGATTGGGCTTGGGGTTGCAATCTGGGCGTTTTATTATCGTCATCAGCGAGGCACCACTCTATGGATCCCACGAGGCATGGCTCGGTTTTTGCTTGAACGCACCAAAGCAACCACATGGTTGGCAGAGAGCTATAGCCTGGGCCTCGTCAGTGTGATCGGAGAATTACTGTTTGTGCTCGCGCCCACTATTGCAGCTGCACTGGCCTTGCTCTCCCTCCCCAGATACCTCCAAATCCCCTGCCTGCTCCTGTATGTCGTGATCGCTTCGGGGGGCACGCTACTTGTCGCTGTACTGTCCAGCGCTGGTCATAGCATTAGTAAAATTCAACGCTGGCGCGAAACCAACAAACGGTTCTTGCAGTTTATCGCCGGGTGTGGCTTCCTGATACTTGGCGCGTTCATTTACGCAAATATCGTCGCTGTCGCAGCAGTTGCTGGAGAGGTATTGCGCTAATGAGCCAGCTCGCGATCGACGTCGTCAAACGACGCGGCAAACGACCCACGGAGCGTTTCGATGGCAAAAAACTATATCGAAGCATCCATGCTGCCTGCCTCAGCGTCAAAACACCCCTCGGCCATGCTGACGATACAGCAAGTAAAGTCTGCGACTATGTCATCGCGTGGTGCGACAACAAACCAGAAGTGACCAGCAACGACATTCGACGACAAGCCGCCAAAGCACTTGAACGTTTTCACCCTGATGCTGCCTATATCTATCAAAATCACAATGTGATCATGTAAGGAGACTCTAGAAAGTTATGTCAAAAAAACAAGCATTCGACTACGATCTGATCGTGATTGGCAGTGGCGCAGGCGGTTCGGCAGCCGCCACAATTGCGGCAAGAGAAGGCAAAAAGGTTGCTATCGTTGAAGCAGATACCTTTGGCGGTGAATCGCCAAACTGGAGCGATGTACCCACCAAAGCACTCCTGCATGCCGCACAACTCTATGACGAAGCGCGGCATGGTGCGCGATTTGGGCTTCGTAGCGGCACACTTGGGTACAACTACCCCTCGCTTCGGGCCTGGAAAGAGCTCGCCGTCAGGCGCACAGGTGCGGCCGGCAACAAAAAATTCTACGAATCACAAGGCATCACCGCCTATACGGGACGCGCGCATTTCTTGACACCAAATGAAATCACCGTCAATCGTCGCCACCTATCTGCCGCACACTTTCTGATCGCCACTGGCTCTCATTGGGTGGCACCAGACATTCAGGGGCTTGTCGATATTCCCTATCTGACCCCACGCACTATCCTCGAAAAAATGCGCCCACCAAAGTCGCTCTACATCATCGGTGCTGGTGCGACTGGCGTCGAGATCGCGCAACTAATGGCTATTTTTGGCACCAAAGTGTATCTCGCAGACATTGCCGCGAGAATTTTACCCAAAGAAGATGAAGAGGTTGGTGAGCTCCTCGAGCGCATCCTCCGAGAACACAAAGGTGTCACATCTCTCACGCAAACCCGCACCCTAAGTGTTGTCAAAGATGGTCTTGGCTACCGGGTCACTTTCCTACGTGGCGGCAGCGAAAAATCAGTCCGTGTCGACGATGTACTACTCGCTACTGGGCGCCAGCCCATGGTCGATCTTGGTCTCGAAAACGCGGCAATTGCCTACACGCCAGTGGGCATAGAGGTCAACGAGCATCTCCAGACGTCTGCTAAGCATATTTATGCAGCAGGCGACGTACTCGGCCGCAACAGTGCGACTCATAGCGCCCTTCTCGAAAGCCGCGTGGCTGCTCACAATATGTTGGCCCGTCAAAAAACTACTCCTGACTACACCGCATCGCCTCGGCTCACCTTTACCTTTCCCGGTGTCGCGAGCGTCGGTCTCACCGAAGACGACTGTATCAAGCGTGACCTCGCAATCAAAAAAGCCGTAGCGCCCCTCAATATCATTGCACGTAGCAACACCAGCGATTTTCGCGATGGCTTTGTCAAACTCATCACCGACAGAAAAGGTGTACTACTCGGCGGCACCGTCGTCGCGCCGCACGCAGCTGAGATTATTCACGAACTGGCACTAGCGGTAAAGTTTGGTATCACCGCCAAACAGCTCGCCTCTACTCCACACGCATTTTTGAGCTGGAGTGAAGCCGTACGCGTCGCTGCCGGCAAATTAGTCTAGCTTTTCCAAACGAGCGGGTAGGTGTACCTGTGAGCATGCTGTAACGTTTGCTTTAGCAAAAATAGTTGCAGGTTTGAGTCTTGTTCACGCAGTATTTTTGGGGCAGGATTATCGCTCGCAAGCTCGCTCTTTCGCTTGCTCACCCTGGCAAAAGCAAGCTTTTCCAGGGTTTCGCTGCGCTCCACGAACCAGCGACTATTTTTGCCTTTGGCAAAAAGTCGCAGAACCAAACCCCGCCCGCCAGAACCAAGAAAAATACCCTTCCTTTCGGATGGGTATTTTTCTTGGTTGCGGGGGCAGGATTTGGCCACGTCCCGCGACCCCGGAACTGCGCGTGATGAGCACAGCTCATCCGGCAGGTTCCCTTGCGGACTGCCGCCCGGCAGTCCTCACCTGCGACCTCTGAGGTCACAGATTCAAATCGGCCCGACAAGCCAAGGAAAAAGCCCCGCCGAAGCGGGACTGTTTCCTTGGTTGCGGGGGCAGGATTTGAACCTGCGACCTCTTGGTTATGAGCCAAGCGAGCTGACCGGGCTGCTCCACCCCGCGATACTAGTGAATTGGTCTGATCGAAGTGCGATCTTCATAACCAATGGTTATGAGCGATTTCTGACGAAGTGGGAGCTGACCGGGCTGATCCACTCTGCGATACGCAATACAGTTTACTATCTTACCAAAATTCAGTAGTTATTGCAAGTAAGCCGCAGAATTTTGACCAGTCAAGAAGTTAAGCCACTGCTCAAGATTACTCACGCTTGCGCCAGAACCAGCGCGTTCAGCAGTAGTCGCAGCCGACGTATCGTCTTTTGCAGCAGCACTGTTGGCAGGCAAAATCAATACTTTTTCACCTGGTGCCGCAAGCCCCAAGTACATGCGTGCTGACAGATCTTTGTACTCGTCACTCTTGTAGTAGTTTTGCTGGTACTTCAGCGTATCGACCTGCAACTGAGTGAGCTCAGCGAGCTGGCGTTGCTCGTCGTTCGTTTTCTGAAGCGCAAAATTACGCTGCATCGCAGTCACAGAACCCCATGCCCAGCTGGCAGCAATCACCAAAGCTACGATAATCACGACATTGTTCATCGTGCCGTAAGTACGCCAAATGTGTCGAAGTTTCCTCTGTATAGTCGTAAGCAGCATCAGTTGTATTATATCAAAAAACACCTTAATCGGTGCCGTTAGTGTGGTGGGGGTGGATGGGATCGAACCATCGACCAACAGGTTATGAGCCCGCTGCTCTAACCCCTGAGCTACACCCCCAAGGTCTGGTATACCATTATACCCTACTTATCTTAAAATTTAATAGTCACCAGCTGCACGTCTAGCGGCGTCTAACCCTTCCCACGGTTTTGAAGGAATGCCCGCACGACTCGATGAATGCGCTCTCGGTAATAAATCGCCTGACTCTAGCGTAAGTGTGCGAAGTGTATAGTTAAGAGAAGTGTATATCAGGTTATCTGGATCATTTGAGTCAAGGCCAAAAAGCTGTTCAATAAGGTGTCTCGCGATAGTCGACGCTCGATTAGCTTGACTAGTCAGTCGAGTCTGTGTCTCTTTATTGCGGCTGCTTCTAGCCTTGGTACCGCTCTGTCCTGCTTCTGCGAGTGAAATCGTGATATCCTGCAAAGTCATGGCCTGCTCATGAGTAAGCACACCTTCTTCCACCATCTGTTTGAGATTGAGAGCACGCTTGCCTAAGACTGCACTAGGCTGAAGTGCCTCCGGCTCTTCCTCTTGTTGAGGAGCAAAAATATCGAAGGGAATCTGTTCAGATGCCATGCAATATATATTAGCATAAACTATATTAAAAGTCAATCAAAAAAGCCCCGTAGGGCGTCCGACACCGGATAGCCCTGACGGGACTGATTTGGCACCTGTTTGTTTGTACTCTTAGCATACTATGAATTTGACAATAAGCGCAAGCATTTTCATAACTAAGTTTTCCACACAAGCACTCCTATGGGTATGCATTGCGAGACAACTTAGCTTTTCTCGTCCCACTTGGAAATTCTACGGATGCGTATTAGGTGGCTAGTTTGGATTTTCTCTTCGAGCAACGGACCGAGGCGCATATCATAATGCGTCGAGGGAGTAGCCGCAGAAGAAAAATCTAAAATAGCCCCTAAAAGAAACCCCCTGCTTAGAAGCAGGGGGTTTCTGGTACGTATCCGTACTCTATTTTTTCTTAGAAACAGTAAGAAAACCGTTTCGTGGATTCTCTTTGACTACGCGGTCTGCTGGTAGGTCTACTGGAGTACCTTTTGCATTTTTCTCTACCTTTGCGAAGAAGTAGATTGTTTGTGGTTTACCACCGCGAAGTGTAACTTCGGTCTTGTGCAGGTAGTAAGTAACACCTTTTGAGTTAGTGTGTTTGTAAGCCATTGTCGTTATACCTCCTATTAGCTCTTACAGGGATAGCTTATCGTGGTTCAGAGGTCATGTCAACACTTTTCACCCCTTATGTTTATATTTCATCAAAAACTGTGACCTAGATCACAGTTATAGATTGCGATAATGGCGACGAAGCAGGAGACGAAGTATACCAAGACTCATCAGTCGACCGATGATAACAAGTACGATCAGGAGGCAGGCTAGCACTGACCAACCAGCAAAATCTGGTGACCAAAGTGGTGAAACAAAATTGTATTGGTAGAGCGCAGGGCTCGGCAGCTTAGGCTCTGGCAGCTTCTCGCTTGTCGGATGCTTGGCGAGCTCTGCTAGGAAACATTGCATATAGGCAGTAGACCAGCCACGAAACTGCGGATGGCAGACCGCCTCGGCTTCGGCATTGGCTTTGGCGCTGGCAGCTGAGAGGTCTGAGGAGCTGGCAATTGCTTTTTGGGCATCACGGTTATACTGCTCTTGCAGATAGAACGTACCGGTATCGGCATTCATATGAGCCGCCGACCAGCGCTGAAGGTCATAGAGGCGGGAGGTAATAACATCTACACTGCCCGCTTTGTCGGCAGCGATCACTGCTTTGCGACGCTCAATCATGCCAGTGTTGTTGAGTCGTAGAAATGTCGCAGCGACAAAAAGCATGAGAATCAACAACAGCAAAAGCTGCCATGTCTTCACTTTTTGCAGCTGAGAAATACTTTTTCTTACTTGTTGCCTATCAGACACGTTTGCCCACCATTACACTACTAAAAACTAGTATACCTTACTTTGCTGCACGGCGCGACAGCAGCAAGAGCAGCTCATACAAGGCAGCCACGACAAAGATAGTTTTCATGCCTGGCTCGATACCGAAATGAGTCACCAAAAGCCACAGCAAGATGCACGCTCCCGCAGCGCCAATATTGACTACCATCTCGATGTACATCATATAGGTGATGCGGTACCCTGAGGTATCAGCAACATCAAACATGACACGCGTAAACGGCAGCGCGTAGGCACTTGTTGCAGTTTCGTTCACCATATTCACACCGACGACACTAGACGGCGTCGATGCAAAGGGGCGGAACAGATGAATCACCGTATTTGCCAGCGCACCTACGGTCAACAATATGTGCCCCTTTCTCCGATCAACGAGCTTACCAAATACCCACGCAGCCACAATAGAGATCAGCACACCAAGCGAGGCAAGACCACCGAGCGTGGCATAGATTCCCTCTTTTGTACCATGAAATACAAAAATAGTGATAAACAGTGACCACACCAGCCCGCTCGCTACAAAGTCAACCCCAACAACCGACTCAGAGACAAGGCTTCGTGCGGCGAGCCGAAAAGGAAAGCCTCGAAGCCGTAACTTTGCCCGCGTCATCGTAGGCTCGACCGAGCGAAAAAGAGGTACAGCCGCAACACTAAAGGCGACACAGGCGACAATGATGGTGACTTCTGGTGAGTAGAGCGAGGCTAGCGTGCCCCCAATAAGTGGACTGATAACTTTGGCGACCCGCTCCACAATCTGCATTGTGCCAAGCTCTTTGCCAGAATTGCCGATACTCCGAACCTTACTAAAGCCGACGAGATAACAGAGGTCATACAGCGCCGCTGCCATCTGCTGCAGCACACCGAAACAAATAATAGCAAGCAGCGTGTGACTCCCCGCTATCGGCACAAGAGCAAACGCAATGAGCGAGGGAATCCGTAGCAAATTAGCATACAATATACCGTGTTTTGGCCCAAAATACGCAGCGATCTTGGCAGCCACGATCGAAAAAGGAATCTTGAGTGCATAAATACTCGCATAAAATAGGGCAATAAATTCAATAGAATAGCCGAGCTTATAGAGGTAAACTGCAGCAAATAAATTGACGACATTGATCGCAAATACGGTCACTAGGCGTGACGTATACAGCTCGGCAACTTCGTCAAATGAAAGTGTGCGCCAGTAGTGTCTACTCTTAAAAATCCGACTGATGATTCTTTGAAGCATGTTTTTTTCTGCACTCTTTTGTCTGTAGTAATTATATCATAGTGCCCATGCTATACTGACGGTATATGCGAATCTACTTTTCTGGTATTGGCGGTGTAGGGCTTGGCCCTCTAGCAGAAATTGCTCGTGATGCAGGATACGACGTGCTCGGAAGTGACGCAAAGCCGAGCCTGACAACAGATGAGCTCGAAAAAAACGGGATTTCAGTGAGCCTCGATCAGTCGGGCGAGCATCTGGCGAGCGAGCACTCAAAACAACCAATCGACTGGTTCATCTATACCTCTGCCCTGCCAAATGACCATCCAGAGCTCATGCGAGCACGCGAACTCGGCATACGCTGCGGCAAGCGAGATGAGCTCATAAATCACATCATACAGGAGAAAAACCTCAAACTCATTGCGATTGCGGGTACTCACGGCAAGACGACGACGACCGCCATGGCCGTCTGGCTATTTCAGCAATTAGGTATCCCTATCAGCTACTCTATAGGGTCAGGGATTGGCTTTGGCCCGAGCGGGCAATTCGATCCACTCAGTCAATACTTCGTCTACGAATGCGATGAGTTTGACCGAAATTTCTTGCATTTCACCCCCCACCTTTCGTTGATTACCTCTATCGACTTTGACCACCCCGACACCTATCCGACACAGGCTGACTATGCGGCGGCATTTAGCCAATTCATTGCCCAATCCAAACAGACAATCATATGGGATCGTGACACGGTCATCAATATTGAGACACCACCGAGTACATGGCGCCTCCATGACAACGAGACACTTGAGTTTGCTATTCCTGGTGCGCATAATCGTCAAAACGCCACGCTCGTCGCAAAGGCATGTGAATACCTGGGAATCGGTAATTCTGAACCTATCAAAAAAGCCATGGAGAGCTTCCCTGGCAGCGATCGTCGGTTCGAGAGGTTGGCCGACAATCTCTACAGTGACTATGGTCACCACCCGATAGAAATCGCTGCAACGCTGCGGATGGCTCGAGAGCTAAGCGAGCATGTCGTCCTCGTCTATCAGCCACATCAAAACACCCGCCAGCACCAAGTGCGCAGTGGCTATACCAGCTGCATGGAGCTTGCAGAGGAGATTTATTGGCTACCCACCTATCAATCACGTGAGGACCTCAACCTGCCCATATTGACACCACAGGAGCTCACCGCACTCCTCACTAACCGTCGTCAGGTAGTCTATAGCCAGAT
Organism: uncultured Candidatus Saccharibacteria bacterium; assembly: GCA_964602775.1. GTDB lineage: Bacteria > Patescibacteriota > Saccharimonadia > Saccharimonadales > Saccharimonadaceae > Saccharimonas. Next base: position 10,256 of record CAZRRY010000023.1, read on the forward strand.
GGATGATGAACTGTGGAGCCGTATCGAGTATGCCCGCGAGCAAGGCAAGCTCGTCCTCTGCATGGGGGCAGGCAGTATCGATGCATGGGTGCGCGAGCAGTTGACAAAACAATCATAATTTTATATAATACTTCACACTTCGTAGAGAAATGCTTCTCCGAGGTTCGTTTACAAATTATTCTCTGTTTTCTTGATGCAATAGTTTGTTTGGGCGAGAAGTCCATGATATTCTTCGCGAACTTCTCGCCCAAACAAAACATCGAGCCCTAGGACTCCATATGCCCGATATCATCATTGAATACACGGAAAGTTTCCGCCAGCAGGCGGCGCACTGGCTTGAAGATGCACTCAAGCAACGTCTCGGCCAGGTTTGCGTCGATTGCTTCACTGTGCCTACCTGGCCACTGAGCACGCGAAGTTTCGGCTTCAAATTCGTGACAGTGAGACCGCCCGACACAGCAACGAATGACGTCATTGTGCGCATCGAACTGCACAACTTCCCCGAGCGCGTCCAAGCAGCTGAGGAGCACGCGCGTATCATTCGCGACGCCACGATCCTCATCATCGAGCGCTCAAATCCGAAGGGCTGGATCGTAAAGCCCTCAGTTGGCGTCGGCTTGAAGTACACGCCTACTGCCTGGAGCTCGGGCACGATATACGACATCTGACAGAGAACCACTACTCCGAGAGCAGACCGTGTCGCATGACGCGGTCTGCTCTCGGCGGGTCCCAAAGTACATGGCGCATCTGTGTGTTTTGGGTACTGACGATTGCGCC
>CAZRRY010000024.1:0-9489 GCA_964602775.1 uncultured Candidatus Saccharibacteria bacterium
GACAGCGGGCAAAATGTCGTGAATGACTCTGGATTGGTACTTGTTCGCTTCTTGGATTTATGAGCTCCCAAGACCCACCGTCTGTCTCGCTTGAGCGAGAATCACTTGCGGCTTTGCCTCAACAATGAGCAGCGTTGCTCCATAAAATAGTACGGGGTCTGATCTTAAAAGGTTCAACCTTTTGTATTCGTTCGTATTAACCAAACAGCAAATGTGTAACTGTTTCGGAGAAATCGTGTATGTCCTCTCAATCTCAGTCATGCTAAAGGTATCGTACCTTTAGCAAAAAAGATTTTCGCACCCACAGTCACCAACAGTTTTGTGTTAGTCATTCTGGGTGCGAGGACAGAGAGATGAGTCTGCCTCGCGGTAGGAGGCAGTTAGCTCAGATGTGAACGGTCGTCTGCCCTTCTTCGATTGAGGCGAGGACTGCCTCCTGAGCCTGCAGGCGATCTTTGGTCACCCTGATTTGCTCCTTGAGCAACTCGGCAAGGAACGGGCGCAACGGAATGTGCCCATGTTCTTGGGACCGCTCGCAAATCACGAAGGTATCGCTCGTCTCGTTTAAGCTAGCGATCCCTGTGATCAGCGACACAAACGATGCGAGGTCTTGCTCGCCACGAAGTTCGTAAATGTACGCGCTCCCTGACGGCATCTCTGAGCCCTGAACCGTCATTGTTGTGCCCATGGCAATCGCCTTGTAGGCGAACGCGACAACGCTTGGATCACCAGTGAAGTCGACCCATACGTAGAGATGGCCATCCTTTCGATATGCTTCTATCGCTACGTTGTGGCGGGCAGGCTGAGTGTCCATGGTGCCTTCTTTCTCTCTGTCCGAATTGTGTCACCAGCTTACGCTGGGGCATGTGTGGTGCAGTTGAAATAGCATCGCACCCACAACCACCAAACAAATTTAGTAATTCTGGGTGCGAGGACAGAGAGATGAGTCTGCCTCGCGGTGGTTGGATCAGCCTTGCTGCTCCAACTTCTTGAGTTCGCGGACGAGTCGGCGGCGGTTGGCGAGCCACTGCTTGATCTGCGCACGCCAGTTCATGACATTGCGGTCGATCAGCTTGATCTCGGCCTGTTTCACCGCGATCTGGTGTTTGCGGTCGAGCTCCTTGGCCTTGGCCAGCGCTTGGTCGATGAGCGCTTGGTCGTCGCCAGCTCTGTAGAGGTGGTTCACGCTGACCTGCAGCTCACCGAGCGGAACACCGAGCGCGTCGGCCAGCACGATCAGTGCCGGCGCTGCGACTTCAACGAAGTCGAAGGCGCTGCCGACCGAAACGTGGACCCAATACTGGCGGGTCTCGTATCTGGTGACGCCGTCGATGTGCTTCAGCCCTTCGACCTGACGCATGCTGAGGCGCTCGCGAAGGTGGAAGTAGATGGAGTTCGTCGACAGGAAGTTGTCGATCTTGATGAGCTCGCTCATGGTTTGGTTCTCTCTGTCCGAATTGTCATCATCAGCCAGATGGCCGAGACGAGACTTCGTTTTCACAAAATCTAATATATATATCACTATTTGTATAAAATGTCAATACTTTTCTGTCAAATATAAGCGTGTAACAGACAGACATAGCCTCCTTGCTAAAGGTACGATACCTTTAGCAAGAGTGAATAAAACGAAAAACGCCTCCGCATACACGGGGGCTTTTTCGTCCTGAAGGCTGCTTGGCTAGCAGACGCTAAGGAGCGTCCAGCTGCTGCCGCTCTGCCGGAGGCAGAAGCTTTGCTCGCCATCACTCATGGTGACAGTGCTCATCACACTTTCGCCACGCCGTGAAACAACGCGGATGCCTCGATCAATAAATTGATAGGTGCGCCCACTCCACTCCATGCGCTTTGGGATAGGCTGCATGTTGCGGCCGAACCCAATGGCGGTGATAGAAACAGGACTGTTAATTTGTACATTCATAGCATACTCTCCTATGCCCAAACCCCTGCACCATCATCCTGCCGTCCAGCAGAGCTGGCCGCACTGATGATTTTTTCGGTCATTTGTCATTTTTCGCCTCGATACTCGCATCAACGTATACTGATACGTCTTGCTCCGTGTCTCGTCGAGAAAATGCCAACTGCCTCGAAATGCACGCGTTTGGATTAATTGTTAATTGAAAAGTGGTGGAGTATGAACGACAAGACCGCTTCTCTGCCCCACTTAATGACGGGGAAACGTTGTCTGAAGTCGTGATCGGAAGGTTCATCCATGAAAGGACGAGCCTCATGCGTATAGTGGCTTGACTGTGGAAACGAGCGAGCTCGAGTACAACCATAACCTGTACCTAGTATAGCGTAGCCACTAGTTGGGCCGTCAACTCTAGTAATTTGTCGAAATTATCGTGAAAAATTTACTGTGCGTAGTCACCGCCGGCGATACCGAGGTACTGCTCGAGCGTTTGGATGCCTTTTTGTTTCATATCTTTGGCTGTAGCTGTACCGACGTAGCGCCAATGCCAGGCTTCTGGGCTGTAGCCTGTGATACTCGTGAGGCCGGACGGGTAGCGTTCGATAAATCCATAGTCGCTGGCGTGTGCGAGCAGCCACTGGTACTGGGCAGTGCTACCGAAACATTCTAGCGTACAGCCACCAGCTTTGAGGTCGATCGCCAAGCCGGTCTGGTGCTCGCTGTAGCCGGGTCGTGCACTCACGGTATCGGCGGCGGCTTGGCTGCCGTTGACGGCAACCCAGTTGTTGTAGGTCACGACTTGGTTGGCGTACGACCGATAGGCGCTAGAGGGTTCGAAACTCATGCCAGCAAGCGAAGCGGCGTCTGTCATGGCTCGCAGTTGAGCCGCCGCCTCTGAGCGGAGCAAGAAGCCGTTGAAGCTGGTGAGATCTGGCGGAGCCCATTCGAGAGGGCTGAAACAATGTCTTTTGTTGATGACGACAGTAATCGAGTCTGGCGACTGCGTGCTGCAGGTAGCGGTTGCCAGTGTGCCGCTCGGGTTGGCGGTCGACTGTTGAGCGCGCAAAGCGCTATCTTCATCTGCTTTAGCTTTTGCGGCTGCTTCGGCTTTTTTGGCTTCGGCGACTCGTCTTGCGAGTGTTTCAGCCAGTTGTTTGTCGAGCGCGGCAAAGGTTTTTTGTTGAGAATTTGCTACTGCTCGCGCCTCACGAAGCTGTTGCGAGTTGGCGTAGGCCAGGAAAAGCGCACATACAGAAGTAAATGCTATCACCACCAGATAAAGTACCACTCGGCGATGCGTACGTGACTGAGTAGACGCTACGTGGTGCTGATGAAGCTTTTTTGTCGGTGTATGACGCATATGTCTAGTATACAAAAATAAAACACCTCACGTAAGCGATCGGTGTTTTATTGTATGGACAAGGCTAGTTGACGACTTCGACACCCATAGAGCGGGCGCTACCAGCAATGATTTTTACTGCTGCATCGAGATCATTGGCATTGAGCTGTTCCATCTTGGCTTTGGCAATTTCTTCGAGCTGTGCACGAGTGATTTTGCCAACTTTATCGCTGTGTGGCTTGCCTGAGCCTTTTTGGATACCAATTGCAGCGCGAATCGCGTCGTCGGCTGGCTGTCCAAGGCTTTTCCAGGTGAATGTCCGGTCTTCGTAGACCTGAATATGAACAATGACGTTTTTGCCAGCATCAGCTTTGGTGGCTTCGTTGAATGGATTGATAAAATCCATCATGTTGAGCCCCCACTGACCGAGGGTGCTGCCAACAGGAGGACCTGCAGTCGCACGGCCCGCTGGGATGCGTAGTTTTAGGTTGCCTATGATTTTTTTAGCCATAAGTAATTTCCTTTCAGGTAATGAGACACCTGTAAACAGGTTTCTCATCGCGCGGTGCAAGCGAGTAAATCGCTTGAGACCGGCTGCTCTTCCCAAATCACAGGAAGCGCGGGTTACTAAATATTGTCGAAGTATATCGTATATAAAATGTAGAGTATAGTTTCGATGGCGTGAAGCGGGCCATATACTATATTCAATATTCTCTATTCTGGTGACGTATGTCGCTCAGTGCGTAACAGATGTATTATAGTCTATTGACAACGAAAAGTCAATCAGAACGCAAGTCGTGGCTAGAGCAATGACTGGCGATTCATGTACGCATCAATCAGTCGCACATCATGCAGATCTTTAGGCCGGTGCTGCTCCAGCTTCCAAGCGCGCAAGTCTGCTAGCGACATGACCAAAATTCCATCAATCCAGGTAGCAGTAGGTAAAAAATCGGCATAGGTTTTGCCTTGCCACTGGTACATGAGTTCTACATCTCCCGTTGTTATCTGCCCAGAGCCGTCTGGGTATTGCTGCACAGCGCTCACCTTGGCTGCTATCCGGTCAAATACTGGCCGTTTTACCATAAGGTCTATATCGTTGCTGCTGCGGATCCCTAATACCGCCAAAACGCTCCCGCCCACAACAATTGCATCGTCGGGCTTGATTGCAAGTGTTTTGTACCGCTGCTTAATAATGTCGGTAATCATAGATACGGGCTACGCGCGCCGGAACACTAGACTTTCTTGACTTGCAGCGCGTCGAGTTCGACTGGCGTATCACGGCCAAACATGCTGACCATGACTTTGAGCTTGCCTTTGGCGGTGTCGATCTCAGATACTGCGCCGTCAAAGCCTTTGAATGGGCCGTCGATAATACTGACAACTTCGCCCGGAGCAAAGTCGATTTGGTGCTTAGGGTCTTCGACGCCCATGCGCTTCTTGATCTTGGCGATTTCGCTGTCACTGACCGGTGTTGGCTCAGTGCCGCTGCCGACAAATCCAGTGACACCTGGCGTGTTACGGACGATGTACCAAGTCTCGTCGGTGAGTTTCATTTCGACAAGCACATAACCTTGAAAGATTTTTGCCTCGACGACCTTGCGTTTGCCGTTTTTGATCTGAATTTGTTTCTCTTTTGGTACGAGTGCGTCAAAGATTTTGTCGGCCATGTCGACGGTTTCGGCGCGCTGGCGAATACTATCAGCGACTTTTTCTTCGTAGCCGCTGTAGGTATGAATTGCATACCATTGTCTTGTACTGTCGTAACGATTTTTTTGAGCCATAGTGGACTGTCTACTTTCCTATCAATAATTTAAATAGCTGGTTAAATCCTGCGTCAAGCAGCAAAATAATAATCACAAAAAAGAGCGTAAACGCAATCAGCGCACCCGTCATTTTCCAGGTTGCATGTCGATCGGGCCAGCGCACTTGGCGAAGCTCGTACCACGAGCCTTTGATATATCGCCAAAAAGGTGCAAGTGGGTTAGTCGGTCGTTTGACGCGCAGGTTGCGTGAAGGTTTTTTTGGAGCACTCTCAGTCGTCTCGGTGACGACGAGTTTTTTGGTCGGTTTTTTGTCTTTTGAAGAAACCGGCTTGGTTTCTTTGGGCTCGCTCGCTGTGATGCGAGTCACTTTGGTCTGCGAGTGTTTCGCTGGTTTTGCCACGTCCCTTTTCTCCCATTTAAAAAGCCTGCTTATCGCAGACTGTCAAGCTAAGCATAGCATACTGCGCCAGACTTCGTCAACACAAGCTACTTTTTGTGAGCAGGAAGCTCAAACGAAAACGCAGAACCGTGGTTGAGTCGAGACGACATGTCGATTGTGGTCGATAGTTTTTTGGCAAGTTTGCGCGTGACATAGAGCCCCAGACCGGTGCCGCCTGTTTCGCGCGTCCGATAGTCCTCACTGCGCCAGAACTTCTCAAATACATGCGTCTGGTCTGACTTGCTAATACCGATACCAGTGTCGATTACAGCGAAATGAAGTGAGGTTCCCTGCTTTTTGACCCGCACCGTGACAGAGCCTTCTTTGGTGTATTTGATGGCATTGGTGATGAAGTTTTGTAGCAATTCTTTGAGGTAGAGCGGGCTGGCCACGACTTTGCCTGGCTGTGGGTCAAGCTCGAGGTTGAACTGCAAGTGCTTGGCCTGCGCCTGAGGAGCGTATTCGTTATAGAGGTCATGAATCAGTGTGGCGACGTCGATTTCCTCGGCTTCATCAGCCACACCACGTTCTGCACGGCTAAGCGTGCTGAGGTCGTTGACCATTTTTGCGAGGAACATCACTTGCTCGTGCGCAATATCGACATTGGATTGGAGTGTCGCCTGGGGGATGTCTGCCCTGCCCATCATTACCTGGACATTGCCAAGTGTGCCCTCGGCGATTGTGATTGGGGTGCGGAGCTCGTGGCTGACGACACTAATAAACTCGTCTCGCTCTTCTTCGAGGGACTTTTGCTTGGTGATGTCACGCAAAATGATAATATATCCATCGGTCGCATGGGTATTTGGACTGTCGATGCTTCTGACTGGCGAGTAGGTGACGCTGAGACGGATGATTTCTTCGGAGATAGTCGCTCTGATGTCGTCGCGCACAACAACACCTTTTGCAGACTTGAGCGCAGTCGAAAGTTTGAATGATTTGCCGTCTTTGGTGCTGAGAGCGAGTATCTTGTCAATCGGCGCACCAATCAACTCGAGGTTGGTGTCTAGTAGGCCGAGTGTGGCAGCGTTGTACATCTGTACCTCGCCCTTTTGGTCGACAGAAATAATCGCATCTGCGAGGTTGTTGACGAGCGTCATAATCCGGTCGCGTTCGTGCGCTGTTTCAGTTTTGGCATCGGTTAACTCTTTGCGATCAACGCGCTGCATCTGGCTGATCGTAACAGAGATCATACCAACGATAAATACCCCGACCAGTGTCAAAAGATTGGCCATGAGGTACTGACTGTTGCCGATGTTTATCACTGTATCGGCGATCGCTGTGATAAAAAGCGCCAAAATACTGAGCCGAAGTCCTGTACGTGAAAAAAACTCATAAGAAGCCAGGAATAGCACTGCCCATGTACAAATAAACGGCATCGAAAAGCCTGTCACCAGCAAGATGTACGCAATCGCAAACGCGTGATATGCAACCAGCCTTGTCGCAGATTCGGTACGAGATCGCGAAGCAACTGCGAGTTGGTAGGTCCCAAGAATAGACCACCCAATTGTGACCATACTAAACACAGCAACGTTGACGTAGCGCAGGGGGTCGATAATGTCGAGAACAATCAGTAGTCCGTAGAGAAACAAGATAATCGGCAGCAAAAAACCTGATACGTGAAGTACCCCAGTGGTTCGCTGGTCGATCGCTGTCACGTCCCTATCTACTCTCATGTCTACCGCTCATTATAACCACGACCATAATAAATGGAAAGAGTTTTTCGGGAGAACCAGATAGCTACACGACGGGTGATTGTTTCTTGAGTTGTTGGCGGTGTAGTTTGTAGAGTGGATCCATACGTGACACTTCTTGCCAAAATTGCGCCGAATGGTTCATCTGCTTGGTGTGGGCCAATTCATGGACAATGACATAGTCAATCAGCGCGTCGGGCAGTTTCATGAGTGCAATATTGAGGCTGATCGTCCCCGTGCTGCTACAGCTCCCCCAGCGGCCACCGCTATGACTGAGACGAGCGCGCTCGTACCTCATGCCGTGTGTTGTTGCCAGGTGCTTGAGTCGATCAAGAAGATACGTTCTGGCTTCTCGGCGCAAGATCTTCACGACAGTGTCGCGCACTTGCTGCTGCACGTCAGGATCAGATAACCGAGCACTCTCTGGAAGAAGCACGAGCAGTCGATCGCGTTCGATTCGTGTCTCGGGTGCTGTCACCATGCCAGTCGGCACAGTAGCGAGCGTATGTGATCGCCCAATTTGCTGTCCCTCAGTGTATAGCTCGGCACGTGGCGATTGTTTCAGGAGGGTTCGCAGTGAGTCTCGAGAGCTGTTGACTACTATCTTTACCATGGCCATTGGCATGAGCTTGGGCGCTGACACGACAAAGCGGCCGTCGGTGCCAATGTGCATGCGCACTGCGCGGGCTTTGGCGATACGGCGGATGATAATCTCACCAAATTCTGGGTCATTGACAGTCGTCGTCATGAGCGGACGATACGAGGCGCGCGAGCAGCTGGTCTTTCGGCAGAGCGCACGCTGCTGGTCGCTATCTCTTGTGATGGCCGGTTGAGTTCGCCGAGGCGCTTGAGGACTACTTTTACTTGACTTGCGTAGGTGTGCTTGCCGCTAATAACAACAGCTTTTTCGGACTCGTGCGGTGGGCTAAATGTTTTGAGAGTGCGTACAAATTCATCTTTGGTCATGGTTTTGTTGCGAAGTGTGCGTTCGAGCGAGGTGTTGAGGTCGGTCTGTACCCAGATAAATAACGGAATATAGTGCTTGGACTTCGCCCACGCCACGAACTCTGTACGGCGGACACGACTATCGCTGTTGCCTTCAAACACAAAGCTCGCCTTGGTTTTGGCGATTTCTCCGAGTAGGTACCCAATCAGCTCCCCCGCCGATGCGTCATCGGTGCTGTGTGTTTCCAGAAAGAGACTGTCAATGTATGGCATGCCGAACGTCTCGGCAAGTTTTTCGGCAAACTGACTCTTGCCACTACCCGGGACACCTACCATCATAATTGCATGCGGACGCGATAGCTGAAATGACTGCATATACCCTAGTATACCAAAGGGGCATCGGTTTATAAACTGTACAGAACCGCAAGATGCGCTTGACTAACCGGTAGAATGTTTCAGGGTGAACGATAGATGGATGCATGTAGGCGCAGTTACGGTTCAAGTGGTTGCTCGTCATCGACCACCCAAACCCAGTAGGTGGTTTTGTCTGGCTGCGCTTCGGTATATCCCTCAGGTCGGAAGGCCTCGTCGCTCAGTGCGACACCGAACCGAAAGATAGTGTACTGAGTCATCAGGCCAGGAAAACTTGGTGATTCTACTTCCTCGGTGCTGATATGAGGTTGGTCTGAAACGGTGAATCCTGTATCGATTTTTAGCTCCTCATCTCGTATGGCTCTCACGATTGCACCTGTCGGGTCTTCCCCAACCTGCATTTTTTCGGAGATCGCACCATCTCTAAGGGCCTCATCTCTTTGTCTGACCCTGCCGTCTGTAAACTCTTGTCGGTTTTCTTTGAGGCGCAGCACCCTGCCATCGGGCAGTCGATAGGTAATGTTTGCCTTGGCTACAGAGATTTGCCGAACAAGTTCCCCTCCGTCATTCGTAGTTAGGGCAGCCTCGCCTTCATTCACTTCCTTTACTAGGCTTGCGAGTGATTTCGTGCTGCCCTGCCCGTATTGGCTTGGGTCGATTCCATGCTGGCTCAGGAGCGCTGCGATAATTTCTTCTGTCGCCACGGTGGCTTCTGTAGGATCATGCTCGATTAGCGGTCTTTTTTCCGTTTCCATTGGGTGCTTTCTCCTCGTTGTTTGTCATTATACCAGTATGTATGAAGGCATCAAACGTATAGAGGAAATGAGGTTGGGTGTTTTCTTGGCGGGGGCACGTGGAAGGCGCTCGCGCCCGCGGGTAGCGGGGTTCACTATTTCCGCACGCGGCTCTTGAGCCGCTTGCTCCACGAACCATGATCTAGCTCGCTTCGCTCGCGATCGTGGTTCGGTTCCAGCAATATCGTTGCCAAGTAAAAAGACCAAGACAAGCCTGGTCTTTTTACTTGGCAGGGG
>CAZRRY010000025.1:0-6226 GCA_964602775.1 uncultured Candidatus Saccharibacteria bacterium
TACTTGGCAGGGGCACGTGGAATCGAACCACGATCTAAGGTTTTGGAGACCTTTATACTAACCGTTGTACTATGCCCCTTTATACATGTGATACGCAGCTGCAAAGTCCGCCACACAAGTATACCAAATTACTGCCATCGCGACCAGGGTCAAAGCGACTGAAGCGTCAGGATGCAGCGCGTCAGGTCATCTTGTTGGCTGCGAGTGATTGTGCCGTTGCTGATTTGATCGCAGGCAACATTACCCTTAAGGTAATAGACGAGCTGAGCAGTTTTGCCAGCACCTGTGTCGTTTTTGTTATAGTACGCACCACTGTAGAGGTTGCCACCACAACTGATCTGTTGGTTGCTGACCTCTGGTAATACGCTGACTATTGTACTCACTGCTGCGTTGAATGTACTATTGGACGAGGCACCTCCTGCCCCGAAGCAATTTGTAGCGCCGACGACTCGCGAGCAAGTGCTCGCCGATCCTAGACAAGGAAATACGGTCGTGACAGGGTAGCTTCGATTAAAGACAGCATAGCTATCGAGCGCATTGGCATAGGCTTTGACTCCCTGGATAGTCTTGGCATTTTCCGACCTCGCTCTAAGCCCAGAATAGCTGACGATACTGATCGTCGCGATGATGGCAATCACAACGATCGCGATCATAAATTCAACCATCGTAAAGCCATTTTTTTGCTGCATGCCCATTGGTGATAGTATAACAAAAAGCTACACCAAACATAGCAATATACTCCAAGCTCACTCTCAGTCCTGTCGTCAAAGATTCCAAAAAAGTACGTTATCTGTATAAAGTTGTGGAAAACGCTTATATTTGGTTGCACATGAGCGTAAGCGGGTTTATAATGAATTTGTAGAAAGTATAAACAACAGAGGGAATAGCGCGGACGTCAAGCGTCCACCACGATTGACATGAACATACTAATGCTAGGGTGGGAGTTGCCGCCACACTATGTCGGGGGCATGGGTGTGGTTTGCGATCAACTGACACGTCAAATGGCCAAAGACGGGGCAGATATCGAGTTCGTCCTCCCCTTTCAGGGCAACTACTCCAGCATCTCTCACATGAAAGTCACCGCTGCTCTCGACCAAGATGCGACAACCTTGATGAAAAGCGGCGGCACCTACGACTCGACATACTACGAGATCACGACTGCTAGTGGCGAAAAAAAGACACGTACGCTTTACGAACAGGTGCATGCCTTCGCCCATAACCTCCGCCACACGGTCAAACTCGGCAGTTTTGATGTGATTCATGTCCACGACTGGCTGACGCTCAAAGCCGGAATCGAAGCAAAGCGAATCAGCGGTCTTCCGCTTTTTGTGCATATCCATGCGACCGAGTACGATCGCGCGGGCGGTGGGTATGGCAACCCGCTCGTCAGGGAGATTGAGTATATGGGACTGCACATGGCCGACCATATTTTTGCAGTGAGTCAGCGCACCAAACAAACGCTCATCGAGCAGTACGACCTACCGGCGGACAAAATTACGGTGGCGCGTAATGTCATGGAGATTTCGCCGACACTTATCAACGAGCAGCACGAGACCTATCGCTATATTCAGGCGATGCGCGACGCTGGCTACGGTGTGGTGATAAATGCCGGCCGCATGACCGTCCAAAAAGGCATCTACTACTTGCTTGAGGCTGCCAAACTGGTGATCGAGAAGCGCCCAAAGACACTTTTTTTGCTGATGGGTGGCGGTGAACAGATTCCTGAGCTACTCGAACAGGCTGCGTCGCTCGGTATCGCACGTAACGTAATCTTTACTGGTCGTGTGGAAGGAATCGGCAAGCAGTGGCGTGACGGGTTCCGCGTTGCAGATCTTTTTGTCATGCCGTCTGTTTCTGAGCCGCTCGGCATGGTTCCTTATGAGTCTGTTGCCTACGGTGCGCCGGCTCTGATCTCAAAGCAGTCGGGCATCGCTGAAGCGCTGCAACATGTCCTCAAGTCTGACTACTGGAATGCCTACCGTATGGCCGACCAGATTTGTGCAGTACTTGAGAGCACCGCGCTTCACGACGACCTCCTCCGTAATGCACGACTCGAGCAGTCGCTCCATACGTGGGCGCCTGTGTCGCGTGATATCCATGCGCAGTATCACCGTGTCGTGAAACGTCAGCGAACACTGCTGGGAGCTGCCGCATGACCAAGCGCGCTATTGTCCTCTATCTTCACGTTCACCAGCCGTATCGCGTGCGACCTTATACAATTTTTGATGCTGGTTATAGCCATAACTATTTTGACCAGCCAGCGGGTGCACGCGAAAACAATGCCGATATTTTGCGCAAAGTGGCTGACAAATCGTATCTCCCGACCAACCAGCGATTGCTCCGCATGCTCCAAACTCATCCAGAATTCAAGCTGTCACTCTCGATTACTGGTACGGTGATTGAGCAATTTGAGCAATATCAGCCAGAAGTGCTTGAGAGTTTCAAGGCGCTGGTAGCTACAGGCAGAGTTGAGATTGTAGCCGAGACGTATTACCACTCACTTGCCTTCTTTTTCTCGCGCCAAGAATTCGAGGCGCAAGTCGCGATGCATCGTGAAAAAATCCAAGCAGTCTTTGGTGTGACGCCAACAGCCTTTCGTAACACCGAGCTCAGTTACAACAACGAACTTGCGCAGTGGGCCGACCAGGCTGGCTACAAGGCGATTTTGGCGGAAGGCTGGGATGCAGTATTGGGGTGGCGAAGTCCAAACTTTGTCTACCAGCCATCTGGCACTGAGTCGATCAAAATTCTGACCAAAAACTACAAGCTGAGCGATGATATTGCATTTCGGTTTGGCAACAAAGAGTGGCAAGACTATCCACTGACGACCGGCAAATTCATGAGCTGGGTCAATCAATCATGGGATCAACCGCTCATCAATCTGTTTATGGATTACGAAACGTTTGGCGAACATCAGTGGGGCGAGACGGGTATTTTCGAGTTTCTTGAGTCACTGCCCGGTGCCTGGATGTCACATAGCGACCACACATTTATGACGGTGACTGAGGCTGCTGAAACATTTGAAGCAGTCGACGTACTTGATTGCCCGCAGACCATCACTTGGGCTGACAATGAGCGAGATCTTAGTGCGTGGCTTGGCAATGCCATGCAGCAACAAGCCATCAAATTTATCTATGACCAAGAACAAGCTGTGCTTGCGAGCGGCAATCTCGACCTAATTGCTGACTGGCGCAAACTCCAAACATCTGACCATGTCTACTATATGTGCACCAAATGGTTTAGTGATGGCGATGTTCACGCCTACTTTAGCCCCTATGAGTCGCCCTATGACGGTTTTATGTACTTCATGAATGCTGTTCGCGACGTACAGTACCGACTGATGCAACTTGGGCACGAGGTATAGGCCGGTGGCTCGACCTATTGTGCTTGGCAACGGCGAGCTGCATGTAGGCATCAACAAGTTTGGATTGGTACATGATTTTTATTTTCCGTATGTTGGGCTCGAAAACCATGCCGCCGGTCAGTATCTGCGTCATCTTGTCGGCGTGTGGGTCGACGGAGGCGTCAGTTGGCTCGATGACGGCACATGGGAATTTGGTTTTAGCTATCCGCACGGTTCATTGATCGGGCACATCTCTGCAAAAAACACATCTCTTGGGGTACTACTTGAATTTGATGACACCGTCGATGCTGAGTTTAGCGCGTTCATGCGTACCGTTCACGTTATCAATTTGCAATCATCCGAGCGAGATATCCGCGTCTTCTTCCATCAGGCATTTGTGATTGGTGACGCTAGAAGCAACACCGACACGGCACAGTATCTACCAGACGACAGTGTCATCTTGCACTATCGAGGCAGACGAGCGTTTGTGGTGAGCGCGCAAGATGATAGCGACGAGCCCTTTGACCAGTTCGCCATTGGATTATTTGCAATCGAAGGACGCGAAGGCACGTATCGTGACGCTGAGGATGGCGAGCTAAGTGGCTCTCCTGTCGAGCATGGACGAGTGGACTCGACGCTTCGTTTCAAATTCACGATCCCTGCGGCAAGTTCGCGACGCGTCAGTTACTGGGTGGCATGCGGTACGTCGATTCGTGAGGCGCTCTACATTCATAAGCAGCTCAAAAAGCAAGGCCTGGCTGCGCGTTTTGCGGTGACGAGCAAGTCGTGGCATCAGTGGCTTGCGCCCGCCGAAAAAGTTGCACGCAAACTCGACCCAGTGTATCGACAGAGCTTCATCGAAAGTGTCATGATTGTGCGCTCGCATATCGACAAACGTGGAGCAGTCATCGCGAGCACTGATAGCTCGATGCTTAACTACTGGCGTGATGCCTACGCCTACTGCTGGCCAAGAGATGGCGCCCATGTACTGTGGCCGTTAATCCGTATGGGGTACAAGGATGAGCCGTATCGATTCTTTGATTTTTGCCGACGCGCGTTGCATCCAAGTGGCTATCTCATGCATAAATATCGTGCCGACGGCGCGCTAGGCTCGAGCTGGCACCCATACCAACACGAAAATGGCGTCGTGGCACCTCCTATTCAGACCGATGAAACAGCGCTGGTGCTGTTCGTATTTAGCCAGTTTTACCAGATGCACGGCGACCATGTCTTGCTCAAAGAGTTTTATAGTCCCATGGTCCAGCCGATGGCGGATTTTTTGGCAAGCTATGTCGACGCGCAGACAAATCTCCCAAAGCCGAGCTATGATCTGTGGGAAGAGCGCTTCATGACCACTACCTACACAACTGGCGTGACCTATTCAGCTCTCCTCGCTGCTGCTGATCTCGCAGAGCTGCGCAACGACAGCGACAGCGCGGTCAAATGGCGATCTGCAGCCGATGATATTCACTCTGCCGCCAAGCAGTTGCTATTTAACTCAGATCGACAAGCATTCTACAAAGGCATTCGTACCGATAAAGATGGCAAGGTTGAGTATGACAGCACGATCGACCTTTCCAGTATCTATGGTGCGTATATGTTTGGGCTCTTTCCGGTCGATAGCAAAGAGACCGTCCAGGCAGTCGCCACTGCTGAGTCAACACTACGGTCGGTACTGACAAAAGTAGGCTTTCCGCGCTACGAGCACGACACATATCGGCGCGCCGACGAGCATTCACTTGGCAATGTGTGGTTCGTGACCTCGCTATGGATGGCGCAGTATTACCTTGAAGTGGGGCGCGAAGACGATGCTCGGCAGATTATCGACTGGACACGACACAGCATGGAAGATACGGGTGCGCTGACTGAGCAAATTGACCCACGAACTGGCGAGGCTGTCTCGGTGTCGCCGCTCGCCTGGAGCCAGGCAGAGTATCTCTCGACGCTCCTCGATACCCTCACGGACAAATAATCTTATGGCAATGAAACTCAATCGAAAACGACTCTACGCTCGCACCAAGCGCGTGATTCGACATATGTCTCCTAAATATATTGTCAAATCTCGCTTTGTATCGTCGGCGATTCGGCGATTTGCCGAAAAAGCCGGTATGGTTTACTTTGGCACGATACACCGCAACGACGAAGAGCTGAGGCTCATTCGCGGGCACACTGTCTCGCATACTCATATCGACAACCACTATGCGGTTGGCTCGCTGCGTGGGTACGATGTCGCTATTGTCCTTCGCAACGATATTGTGCTCACCAAAAAAGATCAGCGCGAGCAGCGATGTCATTGGCTTATTCTCACGGTCGACCTTCATACCAAGGTCGAAGTGCCGCATCTTTATATTGGGCATCGGGCGCACAGTACGGCATTTATGGCCTCGTTTGAGCAACTGATGCCACTCTATATCGGTGCGCTGGCGCCCTATCCACAGGCATTTTATCAAGAATATACGGTCTATGGGCGGCCAACGTATGCGCTCGATATCGAAAAGACGATTCCTCCGCCGGTCACCGAGGTGATTATGAGCCATTTCCAAGACGCAAGTATTGAAATCGAAGACAATACCATCTACCTGTACCTCGAAAGTGCTCACCCCACCGAGCAGCAACTTGACTCTCTTTTGTCAAATGGTTTGTGGCTGGCAGAGGCGATTGATTCCTATGCTGCCTCACTATACTGCGAAGTGCCAGAAAAAACATAGAGTCCCCAGACGGAAGACTCTATAGATGATGAAGGGGCGTTGCCTAGCCTTTGCGCGGCAGTGCCGGGCGGGCTACCTAGCCTTTGCGCGGTTTGACTTCGTTGCGACCAAGAGATTTCTTGGTCTCGACGTACTTAGCGTGCTTGCGCGCCTTTGGGTCGTATTTGTTGAGCTC
>CAZRRY010000026.1:0-5382 GCA_964602775.1 uncultured Candidatus Saccharibacteria bacterium
TCCTTTCAGTGTTTACTGATGATGGAATGTGTGCAAGATGTATGGTGGGTGGATAGGTGGTTTTGAGTATGCTCTTGCATATTTTGTATAAGTATGATATAATTAACTAGATTGCACAAGTTGCCGGTGACATTCGTCACCACTTGCGCAAAGAACCAGGAGCGTCAGCAATGACCCCCATCGCCATCAGCGACGCGCTGAACGAAGTACTCGGAAGCATGAACCCGTACCCGCTCAGCATCGAGCTCAGCGTTGTCACCGGGTACGCCAACATTGGCGCCACGCATTTGAAATCGAATGACGAATTCACGTCCTTCGTCTACCGCGTCGCGGCAGCCATGCACACCGGACCCACCTCGGAGTCACGGAGAATGATGGTGGGCATGAGCCTCAGCATTTTCTGCAAGCGTCGAGGGATCGTCGTCGAGGGTTTCGGCGCCGAATGACATCGCCCCGCGGGGCTGCTCCATCACATTCGGAGCAGCCCCGGGCTGGGGCGATTTTTTCATTTTGATTTTCTTTCTTTGCTAAAGGTATCGTACCACTAGCAGAGAGTGGTGTTGTATCAGAAGAAGGGGTATATAGCTGGATCCCGGATCAAGTCCGGGATGACAGAACAAGTATGGAGCGAGTTTGGGATGATAGATGGTAGGTTGTGAGTCGAGTCTAGTGTGGTAGATAGGTGATGCTGGATTGAGGTATGAATGGCGAGCGGGTAGGCTCTGGGTCGAGTCTGAGATGACGGGCTAGATGCATCTAGGCTAGGCATATAATAACGGGTAAGGTGGATTGTGAGACAAGCTATAACCATGATTGCAACTCTCTTAGAACTCAGAACTCAGAACGTAGAGCTATTCTCACTATTCTCGCTCTTCCGCAATTATCCAAGCTCCAAGATCCAAGATCTCTTCTCTCCTCCCTCCTTCCTCCTACTCCTACTCCTGCACCGGCTTATCAATCATCAGCGGCTCAACACTCGCTTCGCCCCCTGCAATCTTCACCACATCTTTGTCGACTTTGGCAAACTCTTTGTGAGCAGCGTTGAAATGATTGACCGTCGTGCCCAGGCTACTGCCAAGCTTGTTCATAAACTCACCGTATTTATTGAGGTGCTGCCCCAGCTTACCAACGCGCAGCTGGATATCTTTGGCTTGCTCCTCGATCTGCAGACTCCTGAGCCCCTGCAGCACCGTCTGCAGATATGCCATAAAACTGGTCGGGCTAACAATAATCACTCGTTTGTCGCGAAACGCGTATTCTATCAGGTCACGCGAACTTCCACCACTCCCCACACTACCAATCAACATGTCGTAGTACAGCGACTCGCTCGGGATAAACATAAAGGCAAAATCCATGGTACCCTCACTGGGGCGGATATATTTGCTCGTCTCGTCGATACGACCTTTGAGGTCATTTTTGACTTTTAGCAGCAGCGCCTCGCGCTCTTTGCCGCTTGATTCAATCATGCGGTTGTAATTCTCGAGACTGAACTTGCTGTCAATCGGCAGCATGCGACCCTTGTCCAAAAACATGACAGCGTCGACAATCTCGCCGTCTTTGAACTTGTACTGCAGCTGGTACTGGCTCGCTGGCAGCACATT
This sequence comes from uncultured Candidatus Saccharibacteria bacterium, assembly GCA_964602775.1. Lineage (GTDB taxonomy): Bacteria > Patescibacteriota > Saccharimonadia > Saccharimonadales > Saccharimonadaceae > Saccharimonas. The sequence goes on from CAZRRY010000026.1 coordinate 1,602, forward strand.
ATCGAGTACACTTGTCAGATAAAACTCACCGAAGACCCCACGCTGCTTAGGGTTACTGAGGACATTTTGCAGAGTTTTCAGTTCGTCGGCCACATCCACCACCCGACGATTGGTCTCATCGAGCTTTGCGAGACGCTGCGTGACCTCTGTCACAATTTTGGAACTTTCAGCGAGCTGCTTGGTCATCGAGCGACTCATCGATTCGTTTCCTGCGGTCAGTTTTTCGCCCATCGACTGCTGAAGTGCGACAATACTGCGACTGAGCTCGGTCACATCGCCTTTCATGAGCTCGACTGCCGATGCACTTTTGATCTCATTGAGCTTACTTAGCACCACAGCGAGCACCACACCAAGCCCGAGAATAATAACTACCAAAAGAATAATGAGGATTGTTTCCATGATCTTATTGTACAGTGTTTTGTCGCTAGATCTTGGGTCTTAGTGTACGGCAAAAATATCTTTTGAAGCTAACATGCCTACCAGCACATCTCTGTCCATCCTGGAGCCCGAGAATATCCTGAAGATATAATAAGGTCCGCACTCCAAGATCCAAGGTCCAAGATCCAAGATCTATCTTCCTCAGCTGACCAGCAAAAACCGCACCACAACAATCACGACAATCGTTATCACCAGCGCCATTACAAAATTGCGAACACGAGCCAGCCACGCAAAAAGTGCATATGCGAGACCAAATAGTACAGCAAAGATGACTAGCGACCAGTACCAATCAGCGCCTAAGAGCATCGCGTGCATGCCCCAGAGAGCAATCGTCGCAGCGAGCACAACGAGCAGCGGACGATACACCCGAAGACGCGCGAGCATGACAAGCCCGGCGATTGCACCGACAATCATCGCCACGATCATTGCGTAATTTGGCGCCTGCGCACACTCGGTGATTGACTGCGGTCGACAGAGGACTGTTCCAAATACAAATTTGTTGAGTAATAGCGCCACACCTGAGGTAAGCACACCAACTCCCACGCCGTACAAAAGCACTCTCAAAAGCTCACCCAGCCCCATCCCAACAAAGGGCGACATAGGCGTCGTGACCATGGTCTCGTCGTAGACTGATTCTTTTTTCACAAATTACTCCTCATTCGTTTGAGATAGTATACTATCTTTTGGACTTTTTTGCCAGAGGATTTTGGAAAAAATCTTTATCATGCAAATACCAGACCGCTCCTATGCAGGCGATCAGCACGCCACCAGTCACATCGAGTGGGGTGTGGACCATTGCCATTACCCTGCCGACACACATCAAAACAGTCATGGCAAACATCGCGACCGTCAGACGCACATCACGACTCACGTACCACACCGCAAGTGTCAAAAACATTGCAAACAGTGCATGGTCGGACGGAAAACCAGGATTATTGAGCGACGACGCACCAGCACTCACACCAAGCTGCTCAAACGGACGCAGTTTCTCAGGCTGCCACATTGCCCCAGCAAACTTCGCGAGCAAATACGAGCTGATACCCGCCATCACAACCCTCGTGTAGCGGTCGTATCGTTCGTGTTTTGGGGTCTTTGCAACCAGCGCATAGACCGCTACTACCCCAATTGGTAGCAGTAAGCCGTCTGCGAGAAGTCGTGTCACAATCTGCATACTGTCAGTATACGCGCAGTTGCGCGGCTACGCCATACGTACGGCGCGCGTCATGACATAGCTGTCGATCCGTGTGCGACTCCACCCTCTACTCAGTAGCTCATCACGCAGCTTACCGACAAGTGCGATACGAAACGCGCGCTTGCTACCAATACCGCTGGCTTTTATAATCTCCTCGAGTGACTGGCTGCGGCTTATCTGGCGAAACTCCACTGCATCCATGCCGAGCAGGTCTGCACGTATCTCCCCTTTGCGATCGTGACGCTGCAAGAGGCGGTCAAACTGAGATTGGCGGTGCCTCTTCGTGACACGCAACTGCGTAAGTCCCGGCACGGCTGCAGCGATACTTGCGGCGACGAGTAGTGTTGCGACTGTTTTTGTAGCGAGCTTCATAGTACGACTCCTTTTTTTCATTTTTCGAGCACGGATAGTAGTTGTGCTTATGGCTCTATCATACTATGTGAAAACCCGTGAAAAGAAAGTAGTTTTTGCAACGATTTTTAAGTTTCGTCAAAGTGATTAGTTCAACACCTTGTAATCTTCCATACAAGCAAAAAGGGTGGGGACCCTCCTGCAGAAATAACTAAATCACCCCTCCCAAGAAAACTCACCATGCCCAAAGTGACCGTAGCGCGCTGTCGCTTCGTACTGTGGCTGCTTGAGGTCTAAAAATGCCGTGATGCCGTTGGGGCTGAGATCGTACCCCTCCACCGTTTCTTGCTTGCCGTCCACCGTCACCGAGGCTTCGAGTGGTTGGTCATGGCCAATCGCATAGGCAAGACGCACCAGCACTTCTTTTGCGCCACGGGCACGCAGATAGTCGACGGCGACCTTGCGCGCTGCATAGGCAGCCGAACGATCAACCTTGCTTGGATCTTTACCACTAAACGCCCCACCTCCTATCGGAATACGCGGTCCATAATTATCGACGATCAGCTTCCGGCCAGTGAGACCAGTATCGGCATCAAATCCGCCTATCTGCCAGTCGCCAGTTGGATTGAGATGCAGCTCGAGACCATCGCTGACAGTCGCCAGGGGCTCATCTGCAAGCCATTGGCGCACTGCAGCTTCTAACGCGCCTCTTTCGGAGTTCTGGAAGCTCGCAACCACGGAAATAATTACCCCGTCGCTCGTCGTGACCTGTGTCTTGCCGTCATAGGGCCATATCTCATACAGCGTCTGATTAAGTTTACGGGCCAATACTGTCTCGAGCGGCAACAGTTCAGGCGTTTCACTACATGCATACCCAATCATAATTCCTTGGTCGCCTGCCCCGCCCGTATCGACACCACGAGCAATCTCTGGACTTTGTTTGACGAGCCGCACTTCAATCTCCTGATCGCCCGCAATACGACGCACGATCGGCTCTACCTCGACAGCAGCCTCGGAAGTCACTTCGCCGACCACAAATACCTTGCCATGCCCACCCACTGCCTCGACAGCCACGCGAGCTTCAGGGTCTGTGGCGAGATACGCATCCAAAATAGCATCTGAAATCTGGTCGCACAGCTTGTCTGGATGCTTTGGCGAGACACTCTCTGCAGTTTGTAATATTGACATAAAAATATCCTTTCTGCTCATACGCGGAAAGGATTGACAACTCATATCTTCCCCGTACAAGCGGGCTAGATGTAGCACCTTACGCAAAAACTCGCAGGTTGCTGGCAGGTCATCAAGCTAGATCTCTCGCTGCACTCGTTATATTGTTTAATTGTTAATGGTTATTAGTATATCACAGTAAGCCTTGAGGTATCGCGCAGACCATAGTACAATTTGTGAGGGTAAGTATACCTAGGGTGAACGCAAGATGTTAGAATAATATCTTATTCCAACATCAGCTATATTCTGTAAAATCAAAGATTTGACAGAATTCTGCCTAGTGGTAGGGCACATGGTTTTGGTCCATGCATTCGGGGTGAAGATTGCCACGTCGGCAATCTGCAAGGCGATCTTCTCTTGAAAACTATGTTTTCAAAGATGAAGTCGCGGGCTCGCCGAAGGTGAGTCGAATCCCGCTATTAACAATTCGAGTATTTTCTTCTGACTGTATTGGGCCGTCGCCAAGTGGTAAGGCACCAGGTTTTGGTCCTGGTATTCGGGGGTTCGAATCCCTCCGGCCCAGCCAGTAGAAAGTTCTCGATACCCTCCATCGCCACTTCTCAAAAGCCCTTT
>CAZRRY010000027.1:0-4696 GCA_964602775.1 uncultured Candidatus Saccharibacteria bacterium
GAGCCAAATAAAATGCCCCTCCGAAAGGATGGGTATTTTATTTGGCTTTTGCACCTGGCGTGAGAACCAGATCTTTTGCTTTAGCAAAAGTGATTCGTGTAGCGCAGCGCAACAAAACTAGCTTGCTCGTTTTGTAAGCAAGCGGAAATAGGAAGCTTTAGCGACCGCCCCCAGCTGCCGGACTGTTTTTTGCGCATGGTCACAGTTCGGTGAAATAAGTGCAATGAAAATGTGTTTACATATTTTCATGAACGAATGAAAGAGCTGCGAGCGACCTAGTTGCCGGCTCGCTTATTGTTCTGTGCGCGCGGAGATAAGGAGCTTCAGGACCTCTCCTAGCTGTATTTTTAGTATTTCAAGTTAATTCATCTGTTAAAGGATAATCCCTTGGTGAGTTTCTGCTCGCAAATGACAAAGGTCAAGGCCTAACAATCAAAAAACTGACACGCGGCAACCAAACGATGCAGATGAAGTTTAACGAGACTAAAAATCCTTAGTTTCTCGAGAAGAGGGGGTGTTTCCTACAGGTACCTAGCCTTCACATGGTCTTTATTGATACCATTCACGAGATTCGTAAAGCCATATTGTTGCAAGATACGGATCGAGGCACCGGAGCGGGCGCCGCTGAGGCAATACAGTACGACTTCGGTATCTTTTGGTAGGTCGGCAAGCTCGTCGGGCAGGCCTTGCATGAGCTTGGCGGGCGGCAGGTTAATAGCACCTTTGACGTGGCCCATTTTGTATTCAAATTTTTCGCGTACATCGACGATGACTCGGCTCATGTTGTATTCTCCTTTTTTTACGTACATCAATAATCTCTAATGTAAACCATTTACATTAACAAGTAAAGGCTTTATACTACAAATTATGAGCAAGACAAAAGACATACACGAACTCGCTGTCATCGGTGCTGGTCCGGCCGCCTTGGCAGCGGCCATCTACACCACTCGTGAAGAAATTGACACCATACTGTATGAAAAAGGCATCGTTGGCGGACTGGCTGCAACGACCGACTGGATCGATAACTATCCGGGCTACATGAAGGGCATCGAAGGCCTGCGCCTTGCCGATGAATTGCGTGGACAAGCAGAACGATTCGGCACTAAGATAGAATTTGGAGAAGCGAAAAGCTTGCGTCGAGATGGCGATGTCATAAAGGTAGCCGTCGATGACAACGAGATTCAGGCGCGGGCTGTGTTGGTTGCGACCGGCAGCAACTACCGCAAACTTGGCGTGCCGGGTGAAGAAGAATACTACGCGCGCGGCGTACACTACTGTGCGACCTGTGATGGGGCGTTCTATGCCGGGAAGCGGCTGATTGTGGTGGGCGGCGGCAATAGTGGTGTACAAGAAGCGATGTTTTTGACGCGCTTTGCGACACACATTGATTTGCTCGTGCGTAGTGAGCTGCGTGCGAGCGAGGTGCTACAGCGCAAGCTCGAAACGATGAGCGACAAGATTACGGTGCATACCAACGTCACTGTAGAGAAGATTCTTGCAAAAGATGAAAAAGTGACCGGGGCACGTATCAAGCAGAAGCAAACAGGTGACGAGCAGGTTATTGAGGCTGATGGCGTGTTTGTGTTTATCGGGTTGCTGCCAAACACCTCGTTTTTGGAAGGCAGCGGTGTCGAGTTGGACGAAGTGGGGCTGGTCAAGTCAGACGAAAATCTCCAGACGTCGGTGCCAGGCGTGTTTGTGGCGGGCGATGTGCGTAGTCACGCGACCATGCAAATCGCGAGCGCGGTAGGTGATGGTGCAACAGCGGCATTAAAAATTCGCGAATACCTAGAGAAAGACCAATAAGATGCAGACGCTTCAGGACCGTACCACCAAGTACATCAGTGCGGTGCGCGACATGATGATGGCGCGCGGTCACGCGACAAATGCCGAAGTATTGCAGTGGCTGAAGCAGTCGTACCCAGACATTAGCGCCACGACCGTGCATCGTATCACCGCGAGATTATACGAACGCGGCGAGCTGCGATTGGCGCCGAGCGGTGCGGCAAATGTGCTGCGATACGACGCGAACCTCGAGCCCCACGATCATTTTATGTGCGAGAAATGCGGGTTGCTGCGCGATGCACAGTTAGGGGATTTGGTCCGCCCAGCAATCGAGAAGGCGATTGGCGCTGACTGTTCGATCTCGGGCAGCCTGACGGTATCGGGAATATGTAAACAATGTCATGAGGAGGGCATATGAAACAAGTACTAATTTGGATGGCAGCGATTATTGCGTTGGTTGGTGGCCTGGTGTGGCTAGGGCAATCAAATAAGCAGCAGACAGCAGCAGATGTCACGTTTGCATCAGTCACAAGTGATCTTGGGGGTGGCGCTAAGCTGTATGATGTTCGCACGGCTGACGAGTACAAAGCGGGGCACTTTGCTGGAGCGATCAATTGGAGCCTGCAAGATATGCAGGCGGGTAAACTACCGGATGTAGCCAAGGACACCAAGATATATCTGTATTGCCATAGCGGCAATCGTTCTAGTCAGACGACGACACTACTAAAAAATGCTGGCTACACCAATGTCACCGATCTACATGGGCTGCCGGATGTAAAGGCAATCGGTGGGACACTCATACAGTAGTTCAAAAAGTGTCTTTATTGTGACATTCGCTGCCAGCCAGGACGGCCGGTATTTTGTTGCTGACCTGATTCATGCAGGCTGCCAGCACTTATCGCGTAGAACACAATTCCAAGCACCAGGATACCCATCGATAAAAAAAGCATAATCGTCGATATCTTATATCGGTACATTCGACCATACTTTTTTGTCAGCCAGATGGCAGCAATGAATGCGAGTGCACCAACCGGAACTGCCCACCACGGGAATGTGTTGATTGCATCGCTAAGATTGGCGCGTGCTCCCCGGGCAAACGTATCAGCAGTTTGGATGCGTAGCCAATACAGCACCATACTGATGAGCGATGCGAGCAAGACGGTTGCGGCAAAGAGGGCAACGAGCGAGGCGGCACTCAGCAGCCAGAAATAATAGCGAGGGCGCATCGTTATGTCACCACGCTGGATTTGTTCGAGTACCACGGTTGCTACGGTCGATTTCGCTCGCTTTTTCATGGGTGAACTCCTTTCTGCTCGCAAATAGTGCGTAACTTTGCCTTTGCGCGGCTCAGCCATACGCCAACGGTTGACGTGGGGATGTGTAGCACGTCGCTGGCTTCTTCATACTTCATACGCTCAAGATAGACGAGCTGTAATACCTCTCGGTATTTTGGTTCAAGCTTGCCCAGACAGCCATGCAGGTGGGCTTTTGCAATCCCTGCATCGATCGCGGATTCGAGGTTGGTGCTGTATGAATCATCTGGCTGCTCTGTAATGTCGGCGTCACTATGGTGGCGCTGCTGCTTGATCGCATTCATGGCTTCGTTATGCGCAATACGGTAGATCCATGACGAAAACTTGTACGACCGGTTGAAACGACGCAAATGCTGGTAGGTTTTGATAAAGGTGTTTTGTACGACATCTTGTGCCGCTACCTTGTCGTGGATAAGGTAAGTGACATAGCGGAGGAGTTTTGTTTCATAGCGATGCATGATTTGTCCGTATGCTTCAGTATCACCAGCGATGACTCGCTCCACTATTTTTTCGTCAGTCATACCATATAGTATTGCAGATTAGCGACTTGCTTGGCGAGAAAACGCCCGCAAATGGTTCTCCGAACCTCGCAAAAGCATGTCGAGCACTTCTTTTACGTCAGTATCTTTGCTATCCAGTGTTGCGATGGTTTTTTTGAGATCGGCAATATCTCTTTCTTCGATAGCAGCACCGACCTTGTAGGCTTCAGTGGCACTTTGCTTCCCTTGGGCTATCATTTGATCATAGAGCTTTTGTAGGTCCTGGTTGGCAAATACACCGAGCTCGCTGCTGCGAGGGTCGGCCAGGCTGCGGCTTTGCATGACAGCAAGTACAAGGTTTTGGTGAGTGGTTTCGCTGTTTTTGATATTGCCAAATACCCGTGCACCCCAAGCATCATACATCACCTGATAGACATCGTGCGCTAGTTTTTCTTCTTCTATCATGTAGGCCAGCTCATCGGCGGTTGTTTTGTTGTTGCTGGCTTGTTCTTTGCCTAGCGGGACAATTCCATGAGCGTCAAGCTCGTCGGCCACGCTCATGCTGTGGCTGTTTGTCGTTTGGCGCAGCTGATTGACCTGGCTGCGTTCGCTCATCGCCCAAGCAACTGTCGACAACAACATGATTGCCAGAATAGTCATGGTAACGTAGGGCCAATAGGGGTAATTTTTCTTCTTCATAAATTCTCCATTTATAGCTGTTATATATGTAGTACAACGATGCCCGAGATTTTATTTCATTTTTTCATAGTTTCTTTGATTCTATTCCATCCAACGAACAGTGTATGACATAATAACCACTATGAAAAAAGTTGCAAAATTAGTCATGATTGACGATGCGGGTAAGCATTTGCTGATGTATCACAGTGATCATCCGAGATTTGGTATCGACCCTGATTTGCCTGGTGGTACGGCTGAAGATAATGAAGAGCCTATAGACTGCATGCTGCGTGAAGTCACCGAGGAGATTGGGGTAGAGATAGATAGGAATCATGTAGACTTACTTTATAGTGGGTCCGAGTATTCAAAAAGTGGCACGGAGTATTATCTATTCCAGGCCCCAAGTACCCCGACCGTAAGGTCGTGGGATGTATGGCCTTC
>CAZRRY010000028.1:0-1168 GCA_964602775.1 uncultured Candidatus Saccharibacteria bacterium
GCAGTTTTCACGCCCCACGGCCTGAGAAAATTCTCGTATCGCCTCGATAAAGCTCAGCCCCTCGTAGTCGCCGACCGTCCCGCCGATCTCGACGATATGGATGTCACTCCCCTCGCCTGCTTCTTTGATGGCACACTTGATAGCACCTGTGAGATGCGGCACGAGCTGTACAGTTTTGCCGCGCATCTTGCCCGCTCGTTCGTCCGCGATGAGATTTGATAATAACTTGCCCGACAGCGTGGCATTCTTTTGCGTCAGCTCTATGTCGAGGAAGCGCTCATAGTGACCGAGGTCGAGATCGGTCTCAGCGCCATCCTTCGTCACGAAGCATTCGCCATGCTCCGCGGGATTGAGAAGACCCGCATCTACATTGAGATACGGGTCACATTTTTGAATTGAAAGCGAATAGCCCTTGGCCTGCAATACTGCGCCGATGCTAGCCGCGGTGATTCCCTTTCCTACCCCCGAGAGTACACCCCCCGTGACAAAAATATACTTTGTTTGTTTGCCCATGTCAGTTGTCGCCTCCATGGGATTTCATTGTAGCACGCATTTATTGACCTACGCTATATATAGCGTACTGTGTTGTTTATTCTACTCTACATGTATGAAAGCGACGATAATGAACGCGCTCAACCAATAGCACACCTTATCCCAAATATAGCTTTATTATTACCAAAAAAGTGGATCATGGCAAGTCCTTAAAATCGATTGACAGCCTGTGTACTATTGGCTCGGCTAGGGCCCCCGCTCGTCGGGGGTTTTAGCTATCCAAAAATACCTATTGCAGTCTGTTCGCAACAGGAGTATAACAGATATCGAAGGTAGGAATTCTCTTTTTACACGAGAACAGGAGACTGTGCCATGCCACTTCCGCACTCCAACGAGGACGACACGTATGCCTACTCTGGTCCGCCGGAGCACCAGCAGACCGCACTCGCCGCCAGACAGCGCATCATCGATGCCTGCCGCTGCGCCAGTCCGCGGTCACAGGCAAGCCCCACCGACAAGGTGGCTGCCGCACCTTTCCAGCAGCCCACCCCCACCTAACCCATCACGCCCGCACCATTCAGGATACGCCCGCAGTCGAACCTCTCCAGGTTCCTCGGCTCCCGGAAAGTGCGGGCGTATTCTTTTTATTCACGCACCATGTCTTTAGAGCTAGCGA
>CAZRRY010000028.1:1268-3545 GCA_964602775.1 uncultured Candidatus Saccharibacteria bacterium
CGGCGGCTGGCGGTGATCATCGCGAGTGGGATGAGCGCGAATGGCACGCCAAATGACAGACCAATCTGCGAGACGATGAGTGCACTCGTCGGGTCATAGCCTATCGCTAAGATAAGGATTGCTGGCACGAGCGTGATGCTCCGGCGAAAAAAGACATTAAACGACCGGCCGAGCAGCCCTTGCATGATGACCGAGCCCGCTTGGCTGGCGACTGACGTGGAGGTCAGCCCAGAGACCAGCAGTCCGACGCCGAAGAGTGTCGCCACCAACGCGCCCGTGCCCTGGCCGAGCGCGGCGTGAATATCATGAAACGTCTCGACATGCTCGAAGCCTGCGAGCGCACTGGCTGCAAGGAGCAGCATCGAGATATTCACGCCGCCTGCTAGCACCATGGCGACGCCAACGTCTATCTTGGTGGCGCGCAGATAAGTGCGAATCTTGTCTGCCGGCACGCGTCCATGACGGTCGCGAGCAAGCGCGGAGTGCAGGTAGACGACATGCGGCATGATAGTCGCGCCGAGCATAGCCGCGGCGAGGAGTACTGTCTCAGCACCATCAAAGCGTGGTACGAGCCCGGCGGCCGCCTGCTGGGCATCCGGCGGATGATTGAACAGTCCGACGATGAAACCGATCGGGATGATCATCATCAGTCCGACGATGACGCGCTCGAAGTATTTCTTTTCCGGGCTATTATAGATGACGAGCAGGAGCATCGACACGACGCCGGTGATGATTCCCCCCAGGAGGAGTGGCACTCCAAACAACAAGTTGAGTGCCAGTGCACCTCCGACCACCTCGGCGATATCACAGGCGATAGCTACCAGCTCAGCCTGCACCCAGTAGGCGAGTCGGCTCTTACGGCCGAGCTTTTCGGCAACCACCTCTGGCATACTCTTGCCAGTCACGAGGCCGACTTTTGCACTGAGATACTGCACGAGCATCGCCATGACATTTGCCACGACCAGCACCCACAGTAGCAGATAACTGTACTTGGCACCCGCACTGAAGTTTGCGGCGAAATTGCCCGGATCGACATACGCCACCGCGGCCACAAAAGCCGGCCCCAGCAGCCCAACAACACGCCGAAATTGCCTCCGCTTCATCATACACATATTATACCGATACACCTCTGTATTTCCAGAGGTATCGAGCGCACCTCGCACCTCATTGATAAGAGGAGGTTGTGGCAGCATAGTCATTCTTGATGTCAGAGAGTATTATAAAGTTATGAATTCAACGCAAATCAAACAGTTCTTCGAGGAATACCGCGACAAGCGGGAGCGCACTCTCGTGATTGTTGATTTTGCAAATGTCGAAAAGTGGAAACACAGCACGAAGTGGCAAGTAGGGATACAAGAGCTGGCAAACCTCGTCAAGAATTTTTCAACTGGTCAGCGATATCTTCGGCGTTTTTATTATGGTGCCGATTATGGACCGCGTGATTACTCGACACAGATGATTCAATGGTCCGAAAATCTATTGACTCGTGCAAAGATGAATGGATTTCAAGTCATCGCAAAACGCGTCAAATACATCCATTCAGCTGACAACGTATTTGGCTATGAAAAAAAGTGTGATCTCGATGTCGAAATGGCGGTTGATATGATGATGGAAACGGATAATTATGATACCGTGGTGGTATTTTCTGGTGATGGCGACCTCGCCTATGCATTAAAGTTTGTCGTCGAGCAATATAGCAAACAAGCATACGTCTTTGGAGCACGCGATCATATCGGTCGTGAGCTTATCGATGCCAAGGCCGAGGGTACCATTTCAGATATTTTTTATGCGGAAGACTTCGAGTATCGCCTCAATAAGGATAGGCACTGGCGTTAAAATCAGAACCCCGCTACCAAAGTAGCGGGGAACGATCAAAATCCGGTAAGCCTATTGCTTACTAAACAATTGTAACAAATAGTTTTACATACGTCAACACCATAAGCACTATTTGTCAAGTATTGCTTATACTTACCTCTATTGTGCTCATGCTTTAAGTTGCGTATTTTACAACATGCATTAACGTCCAGATATAAAGATCATAATCGCCCCTCTACCCTCTTTGCAAACATAACTGACATCAAAATACCCCGCGATCACGGGGTATTTGCATTGTCTGAGGACGCTGGAATTAGCCTTCGTTACCTTTATCTATCTGATTCTCAGGACTTGCCTCACCACGGTCGGCGGCAGGGCTTTGCCCGAGCGTACTCTCACTATTACCAGCATTGACCTCATAGCTCGTGTTGGTGCTCTCAAAGAAGTTGACCAGCTCAAGTG
>CAZRRY010000029.1:0-2368 GCA_964602775.1 uncultured Candidatus Saccharibacteria bacterium
GCTTACAGTTTACGGCAGAGGTGGTTTAGCGTATCAAATTTATATTGAGAGTTTTGTCTTTATCGCTTCGACAAGATTATCAGGAGTATGGTAAATGGTCTTATCAGCATGTAGCGTATCGATTCCGAGCTTTTGGGCGGTCTGCAGGTGACTTTCTGTATCATCGACGAACAATACGTCGCCTGGATTGTGATTAAAGTGCTGCAACGTTTGCATAAAAAACTCTGGGTCAGCCTTAGTAAATCCAGCTTCAGCGGAAAATGCGGCATAATCGAATTGATCATACCTACCCCATGGGCGTGTCTTTTCAACCTCAAACAAGTACATATCAGATAAAAGCGATACGGCTATCCCACGCGCCTTAACCTCGCCAACTAATGCCCTCATCGGCTCGGAAGGATCAAACGTAACTCGCAAGGTGGCTGCTTCGAAGCGAGCAACGTCTTGCGACGAAGAGCCAAGCACTTCAGCTACCCTGGCAACATACTGTTCCGTAGTGACGCGGTTAGCCGCAAGAAGGCGGGATAGTGGTGCTATGCTTGCTCTGTCAGAGTCACTTGGGACAACACCAAACGATTCTTTCATAATGGTATCGAACGCGGTAACATTATACTCAAAAGAGTAAACACCACCATAGTCGAGAATGAGGAGTTTGTAGCTTTTTTCTCTTGACATAAGCTTACAAAGCAACCTCGTGCTTCATGGCTTCACCCCCAAGCGCGAGATCAAGATTGGCGACAGCAATCTGCGTCATTGCTTCTCGTGTTCGTATACTGGCACTACCAATGTGTGGCAATATGACGCAGTTCTTAAGACTAAATAACGGATTATCAACCGGTAGTGGCTCTGGTGTGGTGACATCTAAACCTGCTGCGTAGATTTTTTTCTGGCTCAATGCATCGTAAAGCGCGTCTTGGTCAACCAATCCTCCTCGGCTTGTGTTTACGAAAACTGCCGTCGACTTCATCTGCGCGAAGAATGAATCGTCACAAAGATTTGTTGTTTCGGGTGTAAGCGCACTATGTACGCTCACAAAATCACTCCTCTTGAGCAGCTCTTCCTGTGACACATACTCAAGACTGAGTCTTTCTTCGAGCTGTTCTTTGCGTGTTCTACTAGAATATAAAACATTACAACCAAAGCCGGATAGACGTTTTGCCACCTCAGCACCGATTGCACCGAGTCCGATGATGCCGACTGTCGAACGACTAAGGTCTTGACCAGTTAGCCAGTAGGGTGCCCACGTACCCCATTCGCCGTCCTTGGCTGCCGAGATAGCTTCGGGGATACGTCGCGAAGCTGCAAGCATCAGAGCAATGGTGGTATCGGCAACCGAGTCGGTCAGAACATCAGGTGTATAACCAAGCCGGACTCCTCGCTCTTTAAGCAAATGTGTATCGACATGGTCGAAACCAACCGACATCGTACTGACAACCTCTAGCTGGTCGCCGGCGGCATCGAGGAGCTGCTGATCTACCTTATCGGTGAGCATGCACAAGATACCGTGTGCACCTTTGGCGCGTGCAAGAAATTCATCGCGTGGTATGGCGGTATCAGTATTCTCGTATATATCAACATCATATTTATCAGTGAGCTGAGCTGTGTTTTCAGGCGATAACTGCCTTGTGATGAGTATTTTCTTCATATTTGTAGTATACCGTAGTTATTTTTTATGGTGCTCCTGCGCCGTAGTAAGGATCATCTTTCGATATCGTGTTGTCAAGCTCTGAGAAATGCGACTGGTTCGACAAATAAGAATCACGTAGCGACTGAAAAAGACCGATCACCCCCAAAGCTATACTGATAACAAAGACGATTTTTGCTATTACTGTCCAGCCAAAGACAATAAATACTGCCGCGAAGAAGCTTGAAATCGTTGCCAATGCGGTAAAAGCGAGCGTAGCCGTAAGTGCTGACATGCGACTGCGCAAAACGAGAAGTGTCTTTCCATGATTATGATGACGAGTGTCTTTTATATGATCTTTTATGAGTCCGCGCGTAGCTTGCGCTGCAGCAATACGGCGAGCAGCATAATTGACCATTAGTAATGCTTGGACTCCCGCTAATACCAATGCGTCTATAACTGTGATTTCCATGTAGTTTTATCCTTCTTGCCTTTCCTGGCGTTTATAGTTAGAGTCCGGCAAACTAAAAAGCTCGCCGCCAGTGATAGCCGAAGCTACCTACGCTCCTTTCGGAACGTAACTACATGGAAATAGTGCTCTGACGACGAGCTTTATATTACCATGTAGATTTTTAGTCATACCTTCCTCGAGTGAGGTGGCTCTAGACCATAAGTGGTAAACCACTTATGACGATTTTATCACTTTTGCCACTACTTTGTTAGATGTTAGAATGTGTCGCTTGC
>CAZRRY010000030.1:0-2281 GCA_964602775.1 uncultured Candidatus Saccharibacteria bacterium
TTCATGATGGTTATTATGTAGCACTTGAGTGTCCTGATTCAAAACGGAATGGGGGTTCGAGTATATGATAGGAGCATCGCCATGAGTCTATATCCAGCAGACACGTATGCCGCCTTCCTGCTGCTTCACATTCTGGACCATGATGCAGCAGGGCTTGAGCCTCAGACCAGCATTCTGCTGCTTCTGACGGAGCTTGATGAGGCTCGCAAGACGGCCGTGCTCGATGAATTGGTCGAGATCGGCGCAATTCGCAGTGACAATGGCAAGTGGAGGATCACAGACTACGGCGAGAAGCTCAACAGAGACTTCTCAGCCAGGTACCTTCATGGCGACTAGCCATACGCCCGCACCAGAGTTGAGCTCGCTCCTCACGGTGCGGGCTTAGCTTTTCTAGAGGATAAGCATACTGTCGCCGTAGCTAAAGAAATGATACTTCTCAGCGACAGCGTGCTCGTAGGCAGGTCGTAGGTGGTCCCAGCCGGCAAAGGCTGCTGTGAGCATGAGGACGGTGCTTTCGGGCATGTGAAAGTTTGTCAGCAGCCCATCGATGGTTTTGAACTCGTAGCCTGGGTAGATGAATATATCGGCTTCGCCAGTGATGCGCGCGGGTCTTTGGTTCAATATGGCATCATGCGCGTATTCTAGGGTGCGGGTGATGGTGGTACCCAGCGCAACCACACGGTGGCCGGATTTTTTGGCGGCTTGAATCGCTGCGACTGTCTCCTCGGGGATTTCGAAATATTCTTGGTGCATTTTGTGGGTCGTAACGTCATCGACGCGGATCGGCAAGAACGTACCGAGGCCGACATGGAGGGTGGCGTAAACCACATTCACCCCTTTGTCCTTTAGTTCCTGTAGCGTGTCTTCGGTCATGTTCAGACTGGCAGTCGGGGCTGCTACCGAGCCTTTTTCGCGGGCAAATATTGTCTGGTAGCGCTCGATGTCATCAGCCGTGGCGATGCGGTTCATATAGGGTGGGAGTGGCACGGAGCCATGCTCTTCGGCGATGTCGAGCAAATCTCGCTCGGCGCGCACCACAGCGATGCCGTCGCCGCAGATTTCTTCGACCACTAGCTTGTCATCACCAATCAGCAGCTCGTCGCCAGCTTTCAGTTTGCGGCGATAAATCACTTTGTGGCGGTGCCAATCGTCCACTGCGCCATGCTTTTCGACCAGTACCAATTCACGCTCACCGCCAGAGGGCTTGTGGGCAATGAGACGGGCCTTGATAACTTTTGTATCGTTTATCACCAAGCAGTCGCCAGCTTGCAGATATTCAACGACATCCGGGTACTGACGGTCGGCAATCTCGCCAGTTTGTCTATCGAGCACAAGTAACCGCGCCTCACCGCGCACCTCGGGCGGATGAGCGGCGATGAGTTCTTCGGGAATGTGGTAGTGAAAATCAGAGAGTTGCATACTATTATCTAGTATAACAGATGAGAGAGTTGACAAAATACCATAGATTTGATATAATGTAAATAATTCTCGCCAAATGAGGTTGAGTGGCTGCGGATGGTCCGTAGTAACGGGTACTTATGGCGACCTTAGTGCCATACGACGAGAGGAATCTCGCAATGAATATCACAGTTCCGGTCTGGGTGGACCGCGTCAAGGTGCTCGGATGTAAGCAGACGCTCACTCAGCTTCGTGACCTGGTGGTGCCCAATTACCTTGGTGGAAAATACACCTGGGAGTACCTGAGTTTTCGGGTGCAAGTCAAGAGTGGGGGTGCTAACGGCCTTGCCTCGGTTTCGGTCAAGGTCTTCGAAATGGTCGAGCAGCGGACTCCCGACGGACATGCCCTCTTTCTCATCTGGGGGTGGGTTGGCAAGCGCAAGGTGCTTGTCAACTACAGTCCTGACTGGGCTCGATTCGAGTCTGAGATCGTCGACAGCAAGTGGTGAGACTGAGAGCTCATCATGGCCCGCGCTCTGCCCCTCAAAGGGGTGGAGCGCGGGCCTTCCGCTTTTTTTAATGACGATCATTCTAGTAATTTCGAGGTATAATAAAGAGCATGAGCTTAACTAAAGTTGACAAACAAGTGCTATCGGATATTGAACGCGAAATTACGAGACTTTTTTATAATCTTCGCGAGCCGATAGTTCAGAATAAGTACGTAGGGTTATCAGATAGCGACAAGCTGCTCTCAATGTACGCAGATCTGGAAAAACTCGCCAAGAAAATGGGAGTTGTGCTGCCGCGCTAAAGGTGGTATATTAGAGGAGTACAGATCCGGCCGGCAGGTCGGACTTTTTCGTAGAAAATAACCGAAAGGAAT